>DASWPQ010000016.1:0-65913 GCA_036398375.1 Gryllotalpicola sp. | reverse complement strand
CGTGCCGAGGAAGTGGTCGACGCGGAACACGTGGTCTTCGGGGGCGAGGACCGCGAGCTGCTGGTTGAGGGCGTGGGCGGATGCCTCGTCGACGCCGAAGGGCTTCTCCAGCGCCAGCCGGACGCCGTCGGGGAGCAGCCCGGGCAGGGCGGCGCACGCCTTCGCCGTGACGGCAGGCGGCAGGGCGAAGTACATCGCCGGCGGGTTGTCGCACGCGGCGATGAGCTTCGTCAGGTCCTCGGCCTTCGTGACGTCGGCGGTGAGGTAGTGCGTGTTCGCGATGAGGTCATCGACGGCCGGGCCGGATGCCTCGCCCACCGCCATCGCGTCGCGGACGCGCTGGGCCCACTCCTCATCCGTGTACGTCTCCGCGCCTGCGCCGATGAGCTGCACCCGCCGCTCGGTCTGGATGGTCAGCAGGCCCCCGAGGCCCGGCATGAGCAGGCGCGAGGCGAGATCGCCGCTCGCCCCCAGGATCAGCAGCGTCGTCGTGTCGTCCCCGGTGGCGGTGTCATTCCCCATGCCCCGACGCTACCGGTGCGCCCTCCGGCCGTCACTAGTGCACAGCGTTCTCCTCAGACACTGCGCCCGCGCGCCGGACGGGAGGGCACCTCAGCCGCCGGTGACCATCCAGGCGGCGCCGCGCGAGCGCAGGCCGAGGGTCACTGCGCGCGCCCCGATGTACACGAAGGCGAAGCAGCCGGTGAGCAGGGCGAGTCCGCCCCAGCCCGGCCGCGCCAGCAGGCCGGCGAGCACCGCGAAGGGCACGAAGCATGCGAGGTTCACGATCCCGGCGAGGGCGAGATAGCGGGCATCCCCCGCCCCGATCAGCACGCCGTCGAGCACGAAGACGTAGCCGCCCAGCGGCGCGCCGATCGCGATCAGCGCAGCCGCAGCCGGCACCACGGCGAGCACATGCGCATCGCTCGTGAACACCCGCCCGAGCCAGGGGGAGACGAGGAGCACCACGAGGCCCAGCACGACCCCGGCGCCGACTCCCCACTCCAGGCAGCGCCGCAGCACGGCGCGCACCCGCCCGGTGTCGGCCGCGCCGAGGCCGTGCCCGATGAGCGCCTGGGCGGCGATCGCGAGCGCGTCGAGCGCGAAGGCGATCGTGTTGAACACCGTCATCACGATCTGCCAGCCGGCGAGCTCGGCCGATCCGAGCCGGGTGGCCGCCCAGGTCGCGAGCAGCAGCGCCGCGCGCAGGGCGGCGGTCCGGATCAGCAGCCACCACCCGGCCCCCGCGACGCCGAGCACTCCGCGCGCGTGGGGCCGCAGGCTCGCCCCCTCGGCGCGCGCCCGCCGCCAGATCACGGTCGCGTAGGCCGCGACCATGCCCCACTGCGCGACGTCGGTGCCGAGCGCCGAGCCGACCATGCCGAGCCGCAGCCCGTAGATGAAGAGCGCGTTGAGCCCCGCGTTCGCCGCGAAGCCCGCGACCGCGACGACGAGGGGCGTGCGGGTGTCCTGCAGCCCGCGCAGGAGCCCCGTCGCGGCGTACACGATGAGCATGGCGGGCAGCCCGATCATCGCCACGCGCAGATAGGCGGATGCCTGTGCCGTGACCTCCGTCGCGGCGCCGAAGGCCCCCACCAGGAACGGGGCGGTCAGGAATCCGATCGCCCCGAGCAGCAGGCCGAGCGCGGTCGCGAGCCAGGCTCCGTCCACCCCCACCGCGACCGCGCCGGGCCGGTCGCCCGCGCCGAGGCGCCGCGCCACCGCCGGTGTGGTGCCGTAGGCGAGGAAGATCATGAGCCCCACGATCGTCTGCAGCACGGCGCTCGCCAGTCCGAGGCCGGCGAGCGGCACCCGGCCGAGGTGCCCGACGAGCGCGCTGTCGGCCAGCAGGAAGAGGGGCTCGGCGATGAGCGCCCCGAGCGCGGGCACCGCGAGCGACAGGATCTCGCGGTCGACGGGCGTGGCGCGGAGCAAGGGCACCTATCCATTCTCTAAGGGCTCGGTGGGGACGCTGCCGGGCGCGGCCCACTCGGGAAGAATGCCCCTATGACCGACGCCCCCGACACGGCGCTTCCCCCAGCCGGCTGGTACCCCGACCCCCAGGACCCCGGCGGCGGCATGCGCTGGTGGGGCGGTCAGGGCTGGACGGGCCACACCGCGGCCGTGATCGAACGGATGCCCGCCCCTCCGCCGCGTCCGCCGCGGAAGTGGCTCGGCCCGTGGGGCGGCCTCTGGATCGCCGCCGCCTGCGTCGCCGTCTGGCTGCTCGAGTTCCTCGTCTCCTGGGTGCTCGGCCCGGTGCAGAAGCCGTCGCCGATCGAGTACCAGGTGCTCGACCCCGTGCTGCTCGTGATCGGCAGCTGCTGCGTCGCGGCGGCGTTCCTCTACACGATGGCGTACCGCCTCGAGCCGCGCTGGGGCCTGTCGCCCGTGCGGCTCGTCGGCGGCGGGCTGCTCGCGGGCCTCGGTGCCGCGATCGTGGCGGGGATCGTCAACGGCGCGGTCAACGCCTTCGCCGGCGGCACCCTGGCGGTGCCGTCGACCCTGACCTTCGTGCTCGTCGGAGTCGTCGAGGAGGGCGCGAAGATCGGCGCGACGATGCTGCTGGCGCGGGGGATGCCGGTGAAGAGCGCACGCGTCGGCCTGTTCCTCGGCGCCGCGGTCGGCTTCGGCTTCAGCGCCATCGAGAACGTCGGCTATCTGGAGACGGCGTGGTCGGTGGGGCTCGCCCACCACCAGGCGGTGGAGACCGTGCTCGCCACGGCGATCTCGCGGCAGCTGCTCGGGCCGCTGCTGCATCCCGTTCTGACGGGGCTGCTCGCCGCGGCCGTGTTCGGGGCGGCGCGGAACGGACGTTTCCGCGTCACCCTGCCGGTCGTCGGCGCCTACCTCGCCGTCGCGGCGGCGCACAGCGGATACGACCTGGGCTCCAGCGCGGCCGACGCGCTGCCGGACCGGTACCTGGGCGCCGTGGTCTCCCTGCTGACGGTGGGCGCCTTCGTGGTGGCATCCGTGGTCGCGTGGCTGCTCATCAGTCGCGCGCTGAAGCACCGCGATCCGCCCTCCTTCGCGCCCTGAGCGGGGTGCGCGCCCACCCCGCGCGTATCCCAGCAGCCCCCTTGCGCACGCCGGCCGGACACGTGCCCGCGCCGGCGCGCACGCACGTGTCTGGCGCGCACGCAGGTGTCCGGCCGGCGTGCGCGAGCGGCTACTTGATGGCGAGGGCGTTCGCCGGGGAGCCCACCCCGGGGGCGTTGATCGGGCTGCTCACCAGGAAGGTCTCGTAGATCCCGTCCTGTCGGCAGTCCGCTGCCAGCGCCTCGAAGTCCCAGAGCTCGCCGATCGCCATGCCGAACTGGCCCAGCAGGATCTGGTGCATAAAGCCGAAGGGGAAGCCCGCATCGCTCTGATCGGGTGGCCAGCATTCGAAACCGGCCGTGTCCGTCGCCACCGCGGCGAGCTGGGAGTCCCAGAGGTACTCGGCCATCTCCTCGCCCTGCGCGATGCCGGCGGCGGTGAGCGTCTCCGAGCGCGACTCGCGGAGTCGCACCGCGGCATCCTGCTCCCGATACCAGGCGATGAACCCGGTGCGGACCAGGATCACGTCGCCCGGCTCGTACTCGACGCCCGCCGCGATCCTAGCCGCCTCCAGGTCCGCCACCGTGACGGGGACGGACGCCCCCGGCCCACCGTGCGTCGCCACCGCGTCGGCGACGTCGAGCAGGATCCCGCGCGTGGCGATCCCGCGTCGCGCCCAGTGCTCGACCGTGTCGCGACGGCGGCCCAGCACGTCGTCCGTCGTGGCGCCGTTGTAGAAGCGGTCCGGTGAGTACGCGATGTGTGAGAGCGCATCCCACTGGCTGCCCGACTGCGGGAAGAAGTTGTCGTGCACGTCGTCGAGCGCCTTGCCCGGCCGCTTCTGCAGGATCGTGTGGCGGGTCGCCCCTCGGCCGAACAGCGGGGGGTCGATCGTGCCGGCCGCGACGTCGAGCGGGAAGACGGCACCCGTTCGTGCGAGCCGCGCCGCGCCGGCCGTCTTCGTCGCGTCGATCAGGTTCATCAGCCCGACGGAGTCTTCGGGGCCGAAGACGCCCCAGCCCGAGCGGGCGCCGCCCTCGGCGACGGGCAGCTCGCGGTAGCGCGGCAGTCTGCGCGCGCTCATCGCAGGACCGCCATGGTCGGGGCGGCGGATGCCTGGGCCTCCGCGACGAGGTCGGGCGGCGCCGTCTCGGCCGCGCCCGGGCCCATCTCGCGCGCTCGGGTCTCGGGCAGGAGGAACACCACGATCGCGGTCAGAACCCCGATGAGCGCCATGCTCGCGCAGAGGATCCAGGGCGATCCACCGTTCAGCTCGACCAGGCCCAGGGCGATGATCGGGCAGAACGCCGTCAGCAGCGCCGTGGACAGCTCGCGCGACAGGGCGACGCCCGAGTAGCGGTATTCGGCCGGGAACAGCTCGGCGAGCAGTGCGGCCTGTCCGCCGGTCAGCGAGTAGATGAACGGGGCGACGATGGCGACCATGGCGATCCAGAGCAGCGGCGCCTTCCCGCTGCTGAGCAGCGCGAAGTAGGGGAAGGCCGAGGCGCCGGAGCAGAGGCTGAGCACCAGGTAGACCGGCCGGCGTCCGAAACGGTCGCTGAGCCATCCGGCGATCGGCACGGTGATGATCGCGACGTAGGCGCCGATGATCGATCCGATCAGCACGTTGGCGGTGCTGGTGCCGTGCTGCACGCTGTAGGTGATGCCGTAGGTGGTCGTCACGTAGCCGTTGAAGGCGATCGGGGCGGTCAGCACGAGCGCCATCGCCAGCCGCTTCTTCGAATGCAGGAACACCTGGACGAAGGGGGTCTTCCGTGCGGCCGTGATCGACTCCAGCTGCCGGAAGACGGGGGATTCCTGCAGCTTGAGCCGCACGATGAGGCCCAGCACCACGAGCAGCGCGCTGACGAAGTACGGGATGCGCCAGGCGAAGCTCTCCGCCGCCGACAGCGGCAGCGCGAACACCGTCGCACCGGCGACGGCGGCGGTGCCCTGGCCGAGGTAGACGCCGATGCCGGGGAAGGCCGACCAGAAGCCGCGCCGGCTGCGCGGGGCCGATTCGGCGACGAGCACGAACGAGCCGGAGTACTCGGCGCCGGCGCCGAGCCCCTGCAGCAGCCGGAGCACGACGAGCAGCGCGGGAGCGAGCACGCCGATCTGCTGGAAGGTCGGCAGCAGGCCGACCAGCGCGGTCGAGGCGCCCATCAGCACGAGCGTGAAGATCAGCGAGGTGCGGCGGCCGAAGCGGTCTCCGACATGGCCGAACAGCACCGCGCCGACGGGACGGGCGAGGTAGCCGACGCCGAAGGTGGCGAAGGCCGCCAGGGTGCCGGCCGCGGGCGAGAACGCCGGGAAGAACAGGTGCGGGAAGATCAGCGCAGCGCCCTGGGTGTAGATGAACATGTCGTACCACTCGATGAAGGTGCCGATGAGCATCGAGGGGATCAGGCGCCGCCGGGAGACCTTCCAGGGCAGCGCCGTGGCAAGGACCGCGGGTGCGCTCGCATCCGTCATGAGCGTCGTGTCTCCTTTGACAAACGGGGGTTGGCAGAACGAAGGCCGAAGCCGGGTGGGTGGGGCGGCGGAGGGACGGCTCAGGCTGGGACGGAGGCCGCGGCGTGCGGCGGCGTGGAGCCGCGCACCTCGGAGGTGAGCGCGTCGGCGACGTCGATGAGCAGCCGCATGGCATCCGAGTCGGGGGTGAAATCGGTCATGCGGTCGGTGCCGAGCAGCGCGACGGTCGCGCAGATGCCGTACTCGTCGAAGACCGGTGCGGCGGCGCCGACGAGTCCGTCGGTCTCGCTGACGATGCTGATGCCGGTCTCGCGGACCTGATCGAGCTCGAGTTCCAGCTCGGCGCGCTCGACCGGGTCGAGGTCGCCGATCATCCGCTCGACCGTGTAGCGGTCCGGGTGCCAGGCCAGGAAGACCTTGGCCTGCGCGGTGCGGTGGTCGAGGCGCGCGCCCACCCTCACGGTGACGACGACGGTGCGCTGCATGTCCTCCTCGACGCGCGTCACGACCGGCCCGGTCGCGCCCCACAGGCTCATGACGGCGGTCGTGCGCGTGGCCGAGCTGAGGCGGCCGAGGTAGGAGGGCGCGAGCTCGACCACGCGACGCCGTCCGATGGCGAGGATCCCGAGCTCGAGCATGAGCCCGCCGAGCATAAAGCTCCCACGCCGTGAGCCGCGCTCCAGGAATCCGACCGCCGCGAGCGAGGCGCAGTAACGGTAGGCCGTCGTGCGGTTGAGGCCGAGCCGTTCGGCCACCTCGGTGGCGGTCAGTTCCGTGCACTGTGCGCCGAATAGCGAGAAGATCTGACCGACCCGTGTGACGGCCTGGATCTCTGAGGACGCACCCTCTTCGCCTGCTGTGCTTGTCATCGTTGACATTCGCTCTCCGTCCGAACTGCGAACGCTGCGTTCACACTGTAGGCGAGCCGTTGAGTCCAAAGCTATAGTTTCCGCGAATTCGTTCGGATAAGCTGAATCGCAGTTCGAATGGTGAACTCATGCCCCGGAGGGGTACTGCGTCTGATCGAGGAGGATCGGGTGTCGGGTGATGTCGGGGCGGCCACGGTGCGGCCGGACGAGGCGCTGCTCGTCGCCGACGACCTCTCCGGCGCGGCCGAGGCAGCTGCCGCGCTGATGGCCGGCGGCGGCGCGGGCGTCGAGCTGCGGCTGCTCGCCACCGGGTCGCCCGTTCCCCTCGAGCCGGTCGGCCCGGCTGCCGTCCCCGTCATCGACACGGACAGCCGCTACGCGGATCCGGGTGAGGCGGCGCGACGCGTCGCGGCGGCGCTGGCAGTCCGGCCGGCGGCGTCCGTGATCGTGAAGAAGGTCGACTCGTTGTTGCGCGGACCGATCGCCGCGGAGCTCGCGCGCATCCACGCGTCCGCCGGTCTTCTGGTCTTCTGCGCGGCACTGCCCGCGCTCGGTCGGGCGACGCTGGGCGGCGTCGTGCATCTGCGCGGTGTGCCACTGCATGAGACGGATGCCTGGGCCGCGGAGCGCGCGGCCCCGCCGCGGGACGTGCGCGCAGCGCTCGACGGCCTCGAGGTCCAGCACGTGCCGCTCTCCGCGGTGCGCGCCGGCGGGCTGGCGCGGGTTCTGGGCAGGGTCGCCGAGACGACCGCGGTGGCGGTCTGCGATGCCGAGACCGAGGGCGACGTGCAGCGCATCGTGGACGCTGCGCTGCGCCAGCGCGACCGAGCGCCCGTCGGCCTCGCCGGCACGAGTGCGCTCGCGCGCGCCGTCGGGCGGTGGCTGCCGCCGCGTGCGCCCGACACTGGCGGCGCGGTCGAGAGCCGGGCGGAGCGGGGTGCCGACCGTCGCGTCCTCGTCGTCGCCGGCACCTTGGCCAGCGTCATCCGAGATCAGCTCGCGGCCCTGCGGCCGATCGGGGTCGAGCCGGTGATCGCCCGCGCCATCACCTCGGGCGGGCTGCGCGGGCGGATCGCTGAGGCGTGGGGAGACGGCGTCGCGGCGGTGCGCGCCGACGGGGGCGACGAATGGGACCGTCGGGCGTTGGCCGCGTTGGCCGCCGAGCTGTGCGGCGTCATCGCGCCGGAGGACGATCTCGTGCTGACCGGGGGTGAGACGGCTCGCCGCGTGCTCGAAGCGCTCGGCGAGACGCAGCTGCGGGTGTGCGGCGAGATCGAGCCCGGTGCGGTGCTCAGCATCACCGTAGGCGGCCGCCGCGTCGTCACCCGTCCGGGAAGCTACGGCGGCCCCGAGAGCATCGCCAACATCGTGGCGGCGCTGCAGGGCACGAGCCGGACGGAGCCCGGCGGGACGCCGGGGCGGACGTCGGAATCCGAATCGAAGGGAGAGACATGTCGGAGCAGGGACGGCGCAAGCCCGTCATCGCGGTGACGATGGGCGACGGCGCAGGGGTCGGGCCGGAGATCTGCATTGCCGGGGCGCTCGACCCCGGAATCCGCGCCGTGTGCACCCCCGTCGTCATCGGCGATCTGGGGCGGCTGCGGAAGGCCGCCGCCGTATCGGGGCGGGAGGTCGAGTTCGCGGTGCTCGAGGCGATCGCCGACGCGGACCCGGATGCCCGAGCGGATGTTCTGCAGCTCATCGACCTCGGGCTGTTGCCCGATGACCTGCCGTGGGGGCAGCTGTCGCCCGTGGCGGGGGATGCCTCCTATCACTACATCCGCGTCGCCTGCGAGGCGGCGATGCGCGGAGAGGTGCAGGGGATCTGCACGGCGCCGCTCAACAAGGAGGCGCTGCACCTCGGCGGGCACGACTACCCCGGGCACACCGAACTGCTCGCCGCCTTGATGGGCGTCGACGAGGTCTCGATGATGCTCTCGACGCCCAGACTGCGCGTCATCCACGTCACGACGCACATCGGGCTCATCGACGCGGTCGCCCGCATCGAGCCGGGCCTCGTGGAGCGGACGATCCGCCGGGGCGACGAGGCGCTCAAGCGCGCCGGCGTCGCCCGGCCGCACATCGGGGTGTGCGCGATCAACCCGCACGCGGGCGAGCACGGCCTCTTCGGGTATGGCGAGGAGGAGACGAAGATCGCTCCGGCGGTCCGTGCCGTGGTCGCGGACGGCATCGACGCCGTCGGTCCGCTGCCGGCCGACACGGCCTTCTTCCTGGCCGGTCGGGGCGACTACGACCTGATCGTCGCGATGTACCACGATCAAGGCCACGGGCCGGTGAAGGTGCTCGGCATCGAGGCGGGCGTCAACATCACGGTGGGCCTGCCCGTCATCCGCACCTCCGTCGACCACGGCACGGCATTCGACATCGCCGGGGCCGGCAGAGTCGACACCCGCAGCATGGTCGAGGCGCTGCGTCAGGCGGTCGAGCTCGCGGCGGCGTGACCGCGGGGCCGGCGATCGGATGCCGGTCCACCGGTGTGCCGGTCTGCCGGTCATGCACGGAAGCGCCCCGGGTCGGCCCGGGGCGCTTCCGTTTCGGCTCCGTGCCACGTGCTCCGGTGGCTCAACCCTGCAGCCAGGTGGTCATCTGCTGGGTGGCCTGGTTGTTGTTCTTGGCGAGCCAGTCGTTGTCCTGGGGCACGATGGTCCCGCCGTGCGACTTGTCATAGGGGTTGAACAGTGCCGCGCTCTTCGAGAGGTCCGGCTTGGCGTTGAGGTTGATCGGGATCACGCCATCGAGTTCGGCGATCTTCGCGGCAGGGCCGGGCTGAACGGATGCCTCGATGAAGTTCTCGATGACGTCGAGATGCTTGTCGCCCTTCGGAACCGCGAATCCGTTCATCGGCACGACGGTCGTGTCCCAGATCGGCTGGAGCTGCATGCCGGAGTCCTCCAGCGAGAGCAGGCGCGAGCTGACCAGGATGAACATGCTGACCTGGTTGCTGGCGACATCCTGCTGGAGGACGCCGACGTTCGCCGCGAAGATCGTGTCGGACTTGATGGTGTCCCACTTCGTGAGGGCTTTGCCGACGTTGTCGATCGAATACAGGTCCTTCGGCTTCACGCCGTCGGCGAGCAGCGGATACTCGAGCATGCCGTCCTGCAGGTCGGAGACGACGCCGCGCTTGCCGGGGAACTTCTTGGTGTCGAAGTAGTCGGCGATGCTCTTCGGCGCGGTGGCCGGGTCCGGGAAGTCCTTTTTGTTGTAGGCGAGGATCGGTGCGTTGCCGAAGTTGCCGACGTAGCACTTGCCGATCGTCCCGGGGATGAAGTCCTTCGGATCGAGGTTCACCTTGAGCGGCGCGAACACCGTGCCGCAGTTCTGCTCGGCGGCGAATGGGGCGACCATCATGACGTCCCACTGGATGTTGCCGGCGAGCACCTGGGCCTGGACGGTCGAGACGGCCGCGGGGGAGGTGTTGTTGAAGGTGACGTTGGGGTGGGCTGCCGTGTAGGGCTTCTGCCACGCCTCGATCTGTCCGTCCTGGCCCGCGCCGCCGTAGCCGGCGAAGGTGAGCGAGACCGGGGTGTCGGGAATGCCGCCGTCGGAACTCGAGCCCGAGGACTTCGGCGCGGCTGTGGAGTTGGACGAGCTGCACGCGGCGAGCACGAGCGCCGCCGCGGTGATGAGGCTGGCGATGCCGAACAACCGCCGGGTAGAAGACGCCGTTGTCATGGTGGTGGTGTCCTTCCTGGGCCGGACGGTCGCCCGGCCGTTTCAGTGGTGGAGGAGTTCGCGCGGCAATGTGCGTATTGTGGACACTTTGTTCGTATATGGGGTCAGAGGTTTCGCCTTGCGGACTCCGCATTCACGCGGGGATCCACGATTCCCTGATATTCCACGGCAAAATCCCGCAGCGTGCGTCCCGTCCTGACGTCGTTGTCGGTTTCACGGTAGGTTCAGAATGTGAATCTGTAGATCGCTATACGAACACTAGCGCGCTGCTGCTGGGACGACAAGGGGGCGCGCTGTGGCACTCTCGGTGCGCGCGGCGCGCCCCCAGCCGGCTGTGCGCCGGCCCTGAGGCATCCGCCCTATTTGACCGCCAGCGCGTTCGCCGGCGACCCGACGCCGCCGACGAGGTTGAGCGGCTTCGCGGTGAAGAAGAAGTCGTAACGGCCGTCTGCGGCGCAGTCCTCGGCCAGTGCCTCGAGGTTGAACATCTCGCCGAAGGCGAGGCCGAGCAGTGGCAGCAGCGGTCGGTGCAGGCCGCCGTTGTGATCGACGCCCTTCTCCGGCTTGGGCTGGTCGGGCAGGGTGATGTCGTTGTCCGGCGTGTACGGGAACGCCTCCACGCCGAGGTTGTCGGCTGCGACCATCGAGAAGTGGTGGTCCCAGATCCATGCCACGATCGCACGCGTCGAGGCGAGCCCCGGCGTCCGCATGCCGGATTTGAAGGCGCGGCGGGCGTCTTCATCCATGTGCAGGCGGCAGTATTCCGCCCAGCCCGTGCGGAACAGGAGCACGTCGCCGTCCTGCAGCTCGACATGCTGCGCGGCGACGGTGGCTTCGAGATCCTCCACCGTGATCTGGACGTTCTGGGTCAGGTCGATGGGCCGGCCGTCCGACTCGAGGTAGCGCGCCACGTCGAGCAGCACGCCGCGACCGACGATGCCGACCTCGGCGTACTTCTGGATGCCGAGCAGCGGACCGTCCGGCTCGATCTCCTCGCGGGAGTGGCCGCCGAACCAGCCGTAGCCGGGGTAGCCCACGTGGCGCAGCGCGTCGATCTGGGTCGTCGCCTGCAGGTAGAAGGAGTCCAGCCAGTCGTCGAAGTGGTACGGGTTGTTCGAGAACAGGTGGTGCGCGTTGCCCGGCCGCGTCCCCGAGGGGAACGGGTCGAACTCGCTCAGCGTGTAGTCGAGGTTGAAAGTGCGGCCCTCGCGAACCAGGCCCGCCGCCCGCGCTCGGATCTCGGGGGTGATGAAGTTGACCGTTCCGAGTTGGTCGTCGCGACCGAAGTAGTCCCACGCGTTGCCCGGCGGGTCGTTCTTCATCAGCTCGTCGTAGCTCGGTGGGGTCGGAAGGGAGGGCATGAGTACCGGCTTTCTCGCTGTAATGCATCGTCCACCGCGGCCGGCGCCGATCCTCCTCACTGAGGGAGGGTAACCAAATCGTCCATAAATCAGACAGTGTGTTCATATTGCGAACATATATGTCGCGTCAGCCAGCAGCCGTCGATTGGATTCATCTTTGATCCATTGGCCAGCATACACGCGCGGGAATGGCGCAGAGGAGTACATAGTTCTGAAGTGAAGAGTTCGTATCGCAAACTCAAATCTCATGATATGAACAGATTGACTCGAAGGCGAGGTCGCGATGACCGAAAGAGAAGAGCCCGGGCGGGGGATGCTGCGCGGCAAGTCCGTGGTCATCACGGGCGCAAGCACCGGCATTGGAGCCGATGCCGCGCGACTGTTCGCGGCGGAGGGCGCCGCGGTGATGCTGGGCGCGCGCTCGGGCGAACCGCTCGCTGCGCTCGCCGAGGAGCTCGCCGCGGGCGGGGCGCAGGTCGGCTGGCGTGCCGTCGACATCTCCACCGCCGACGGCGCGACGAGGCTCATCAACGGCGCCGTGGACGAGTTCGGCCGGCTGGACGGCGCGTTCAACAATGCGGGTACGACCCACTACGGGAAGCTCATCGAGGTGAGCGAGGAGGAGTTCGATCGCGTCATGGCCGTCAACGTCAAGGGCGTCTGGCTGTCGATGCGAGCCGAGTTCCACGCCATGGTCGCCACCTCGGAAGCCGGCTCGATCGTCAACACCACGAGCGTCGCGGGCTACCGCGGCAGCGCGGGCATCGGCGTCTACCCGGCCAGCAAGCATGCCGTGATCGGCATGACGAAGGTGATGGCGCGGGACTCCGGTCCCTCGGGCATCCGTGTCAACACGGTCGCCCCGGGTACGACCGAGACCCCGATCATCGCCGATTGGCGGGAGCGCGACCCCGAGGCCGTGCTCGCTCGCGTCGCTCAGATCCCTATGGGCCGCCCCAACACCGCGCTGGAGGTGGCACGGGCCGCCGCCTGGCTGCTCTCCGACCTCTCCCAGCCGATCACCGGTGCCGTCCTGCCGGTCGACGGCGGCTCCTCGGCCTGAGATCCCGCCGGAACGAACGGATGCTCGGCCGATCCCTCGGCCGAGCATCCGGGCCCGCCGGCTTATGCGGGGGTGGTCAGCGCGAGGGCCTCTGTGGCCGTCGAGGCCGCGGCGGCCCGATCGCCCTTCTTCTTCCTGCGGAAGATGAGCGGCGTCAGGAACACGAGGGCCACCGCCACGGTGATGAGGCTCGACGCGGCCGAGATGGTCGGGTCGATCTCGCTCGTGACGCTGTTGTACATCTGCACGGGGAGCGTCTGGAAGGTGGGCGAGTGCAGGAACACCGCGATCACGACCTCGTCGAAGGAGGTCACGAAGGCGAAGATCGCGCCGGTGGCGATCCCGCGGCTGATGAGCGGCGCGGTGACCCGGAGGAACGTCCGGCCCGGAGAGGCGCCGAGCGAGGCGGATGCCCGCAGCAGGAGGGGGTCGAATCCGCTCAACGCGGCCGTCACGCTCACGAGTACGAAGGGCAGCGAGATCGCCGAGTGCGCCAGCACGAAGCCCTGCAGCGAGCCGGTCAGGTGCCACGTCAGGAAGGTGATGTACACGGCGGTCGCGATGACGATCGACGGGGCGACGAGCGGGATCATCAGCAGGGTGCGGACGAGGCCGGCGAAGCGCCCGCGCAAGCTGTTCAAGGCGACGGCGGCCGCCGTGCCCAGCACCGTGGCGACCACGGCGGTGAGCACCCCCACGAGAAGCGAGTTGCCGAGGGCGTCGAGCCAGCCGTGCGTGGTGAAGAAGTTCTTGTAGAGCTTCCACGTGAAGCCGACGGGTGGGAACGCGAACGTCGACGAGGTGCTGAAGCTCATCGGGATCACTACGAGGGTCGGCAGCACCAGGTACAGGCCGGCGATCCAGCCGATGACCCACAGCCACCACGGGACGCGATCGACCGACCTGGCCGGTCGACGGCGCATGGTGCGCCGGTCGACCTCGAGCTCGACGGCCGTCGCGGCGGGTTGGACGAAGGACATCAGCGGCCTCCCTGGTTGCTGTTCGTGTTGGCCACGGCCCCGATCGCGGCGACCGAACCGCCGAGGCGATTCGCCCATGCCACGAGCAGGAGGGTGACGATGAGGATGAAGGTGCCGAGCGCGCCCGCCGAAGCGAAGTCGAGCAGCTGCGTGGTCTCGACGCTCAGGTACTGGGCGATCAGCGACTGCTGCGGCGAGCCGACGAGGGCGGGCGTCACGTAGAAGCCGAGGCTGAGCGTGAACACCAGGATCATGCCCGAGATGACGCCCGTGCGCGACAGCGGGAAGAAGATCTTCCAGAACGCCCTGGTCGGCGAGGATCCGAGACCGCGTGCCGCGAGCAGCAGACGGCGGTCGATCGAGCCGAGCGAGGCATACAGCGGCAGCACCATGAACGGCAGCATCACCTGGCTCATCGCCAGCGTCACGCCGCTCGCGGTGCCGTACAGCACGACGTCCTTCAGCCCGAAGAAGGCGAATAGCTGCTGCACCGGCGCATGGTTGCCGAGCAGGATGATCCAGGCGAAGTTCCTCGCCAGGGCCGAGGTCCAGAACGGGATCAGCACGACGGTGAGCATGATGCCCCGCCCCGTCGAGCCCACCCGTGTCATCAGGTAGGCGTACGGATATCCGAGAACGAGCGTCACGGCGGTGACGATGAGCGCGGCGATGAGCGTCCTCAGCATGATCCGCAGGATCGCAGGCTGCGTGAAGATCGACGTGTAGTAGTCGAAGGTGAAGCTCGTCGGCGAGCCGAGGCTGCGGATGACGCTCTGCACGAGCGGAATGCCGAGCACGATCACGAGCAGGGCGAGCGCGGGAAGCAGCAGCAGCCAGTTGCCGGCCGTGCCGAGGGCGCGCCGTTGCCTGGTGCGTCGGGCGGCGCTCGAGGCCGGGGTGGCCGTCGCCGTCGTCATCATGCCCCCACCAGCTTGCTCAGGCTGTCCGCGGCGTCGTGGAGGCTCTTCACGAGCTCGGCGGAGCGCTCGCCGCCCGGCAGCATCTTGCTCGTCCCGATCAGTGCCAGTGCGGCCTGAACGTCGCGGCTTCCGAAGACCGGCGCGGCGACGGCGGCGAGCCCCAGGTGCCCGAGGTCGCCCCAGGCGATGCGCTCGCGGCGCACCTTGGCGAGGGCCGCCTGCTCTGCGCGCGCCTCGACGTCGGGCATGCCGGCGAGATGGCGCGCGACGGCGCTCGGATCGGTCTGGAACGCGATGAGGGCGCGGGACTGAGCCGACTTGGGCGCCAGCACGGTGCCGACGCGCACCGTCACCACGATGGTGCCGGTGGCGGCCTCTTCCACCAGCGCGACGACCGGGCCGGTGCGACCCAGCAGGCTCATCACAACGGTGATGCCGGTGCGGTCGGAGAGCTCGCGCATGATCGGCGGCGCCATGCTGAGGATCTTCCGTCGCCCCGAGATGAAGGCGGCGAGCTGGTCGAGGATCGGGCCGGGCGCGTTCGTCTTGTCGAGGAATCCGGATGCCTGCAGCGACTGCAGGTAGCGGTGGGCCGTCGTGCGGTTCAACCCGAGGCGGTCCGACACGATCGCGACCGAGAGATTCAGCGTGTCCTGGTCGAACAGGGACAGGATCTGCCCCGCGCGGTCGATCGACTGGATCGCCCCCTTGTCGGCCTCGCCCGGGCCGCGCAACGCTGTTGCCGGCGACGACGCCTCCGCGGTGCTGCCCGTGGTGGAGCCTGTCTCCTCTGTCGATTCCGCCGTGCCCATGAGCACTCCCTCCCCCGTGCGAGCGATCCGCATCCGTGTTCGCTCTTCAGCCTGAAATTCCGCTATGTGGACACTAGCGTCTGGCCGCGATACGGGCAAAGAGAAGGCGGTGGAAAGCGACGGATGAGGGAAAGTGCGAAATGCGGAATTCATGTTCGCAATACGTGCATGCGGCTTCGCTGCCGCTCGCATCGCTCTGCGCCGCTGGGCGGCGCGGAGCCTGGCGTTCTCAACTGCCACGGTCATGGCTCTCCTCTACTTTCTCGTATGTCGGTCTCGGATGGCTCATCCGAAGGCGCGTGCGACGGCACCAGCGCGGTCTTTCCCTGCGCGTGCCCGGTCTCGCTCAGCCGGTGCGCCTCGGCGGCGGAGGCGAGCGGCATCCGCCGTGCGATCGTCAGACGCAGGCGCCCCTCGGATGCGAGTGCGGCGGCGAGCGGCATCGCCTCGTGTCTGACCCGGATCTCCTCGTCGCTGAGATACCCGGGCGCGCTGGCGCTCCAGGCGCGGATGCCGTATTCCTCCCGCCATCGGCGGTTGACGATCTCCCCGATCCGGCGTCGATCGTGCACGAGCGCGAGGGAGGCCTCGAGCGCCTCCTGCGTTCCGGCACCCTCGACGACGAGGTCGACGCCGCGGGGGGCGAGCGCTCGGAGGCGGTCGAGCAGCCCGTCACCGTAGGTGACGGGCTCGGCGCCCAGCTCGGCGAGCAGGGACTGATTGCTCGGCCCCGCGGTCGCGATCACGCGCGCGCCGCGCAGCACGGCCAGCTGGATGACCGCCTGCCCCACGGCGCCCGCGCCGGCGTGGACGAGCGCGGTCTCGCCGTTCCTGAGCCCGAGCGAGGAGAGCACCTGGTACGCCGTCCCGACCGGAACGCCGATCGCCGCGCCCTCCTCGAAGCCGACGCCGGCGGGCTTCGCCGTGAACAGCGCCGCCGAGGCGACGACGTGCGTGGCATACGACCAGGGGAGGTCGAAGCCGATGACGTCGTCGCCCGGCGCGAACGCCGTGACGCCCTCGCCCGAGGCGATGACCGTCCCCGCGGCATCCAGTCCGAGGCGCGCGACGCCCTCCAACGGACGGCCGCTGGAGCGCCATCCGCTGCGCACCTTCCAGTCGACGGGATTGACGCCGGCGGCACGGATCGCCACGGCCACCTCGCCGGCGCCCGGGGCGTCGACCGAGAGCGGAGCGAGTTCCAAGACATCCGCTCCGCCGTAGCGCGTGTACTGCACGACCGTGCCCGAGGCGATCACTTGCTCTTCGGCTCCGTGAAGGTCGCGCCCGGCTTGACGAACAGGTTCTGCAGCAGGCGGCGCTGGATGCGCCACTGTCCGTCGGCCTCCCGGACGAAGTGGTCGAAGCAGTCGGAGACCGACAGCGGCCCCTCGACCGGCAGCACCGGCTCGCCATTGCCCGCGTAGAGGCGCAGCGTGTTGATGACGTCCGCCGAGTTCTCATCCTGTCGCACCACGTGCACGTTGCTCACGATGTGGCGGGAGAGCCGGTCGCCCGAGCCGCGCTCGAGATACCCCGCATGGATCGCCGGCCGTCCGATGACCTCACGACCCCCGAAGGAGAGCACCGCGTCCTCCGTGTAGAAGTACTGCACGTGCGCGGAGTCACCGACGTCGATGTCGTACCAGATCGCGATGATGATGTCCTCGAACGTCTTCTTCTCGGCTTGAGATGTGAGCGCTTCTTCCGACACGGGTGTGTTCCTCTCTGAGTTCCGATTGGGTCTGTTCCGTGATCTCGGGGATCACGCGGGCGTGCGCGCGTCCAGGGCGACCCGGGCGGCGCGCAGTAGGTAGGGGGCGAAGGCGGTCGGGTCGACCGCGGCGCCGATCCCGGGGCCGGCTGGCACGGGAATCCGGCCGTCGGCGTCGAGCGCGGGCTCGATCGGCAGTTGCCGCAGCGGGTTCGCGCTGCGGTCGACCTCGAGCCAGGGGAAGGTCGGCCCGGTGGGCGCCGGAGCCTCCGTCATCGCGGCAGCGAACTGCAGTGAGGCGAGCAGATTCACCCCGGTGCCGAAGACGTGCGGCAGCACGGCGACGCCGTGCCGGGCCGCGAGCACGGCGAGGCGGCGCATACCGCTGATTCCGCCGCACAGGTAGAGATCAGGCTGCAGGATGCCGATCGCCCCGGTCGCCAGCAGCGCCACGGCGTCGGCGAGGCGCCAAAGGGTCTCCCCGGCGGCCAGCGGGGTCTCGGCGAGCCCGGCGAGTGCGCGGTACCCGTTGTGGTCGGCGGCGTCGATCGGCTCCTCGATCCAGACGAGGCCGAGGCCCTGGGTCTTGCGGAGCAAGGCGGCGGCGGCGTCGCGTCCGTAGCCTGCGTTCGCGTCGACCGCGATGCCCACGCCGTCGCCGAGCGTCGCGCGCAGCCGCCGCAGCAGCTCGACGTCGCGCTGCGGCGTCACGCCGATGCGGAGCTTGATGGCGCGAAATCCGCTCGCCACGATCTCGGCGGCGTCGGATTCCATGCGGCGGTACGGCGCGCCCTCGGGCGCCAGGAACGGTCCGCTCGCGTAAGCGGGGACGGCGTCGCGGCGCGCACCGCCCAGCAGTTCGGCGATCGAGGCGCCGAGCAGTCGCCCGCGTAGGTCCCACCGCGCGAGATCGAGCGCGCTGCGCGCCAGCGCCTCGGTGCGCGTTGTGGGCTCCCTCACGGGGCCGACCTCCTCCTCCGCATCGACGTCGGCGAGCTCGGCGCCGAGCCGCTTCTCGATCAGCCACCAGGCGCCTTCCGGGTCCTCCTGTGTCTCGCCCCAGCCCGATACCCCCGACTCCGAGACCAGCTCGACCACGAGCGCGCGGCGGACGGCGATGACGCCCACGCTGTTGCGGATGGGCGCAGGCATCCGTCCCTCGAGCAGGCGGCCGCGGATCTCGGTGATGCGCATGGTTCTCTCCGTCAGCCGTTCGTCACTCGCCGGTCACGGTGCGGACGCGGCCGAAGAGCCGTTCGATCTGTGCGAGCGTCGCGTCGGGCAGGGGCGGCAGACTGAGCGCGGCGAGGTTGTCGCGCAGGTGCTCGATGCTGCCGGTGCCGGTCAGGGTCGTGTCGACGCCATCGGCCCAGCGGTTGTAGCGGTAGCACGCCTCGACGAGGCTCGAGGCGACGCCCGGGGCGGTGAGGAAGCCGAGCGGGTCGGCATCCAGCTCGGCAGGGTCGATCTCGCCCAGCCGCACCGACTCATCGATCAGCCCCTGCGCGTGCGCGGCGTCGGTCAGCTTGCCGCGCACCGCGTAGATCCCCTGCAGGCCGACCCCCTTCGCCTTCGCCTTCGGGACCACCGTGCGCAAGGCCGTGTGGTTGACGAGGTTGAAGCCCACCATCATGACGTCGAAGTAGTCGTCCTCGAGGGCGCGCAGGAGGAGGTCGTGCTCTGGTTCGACATAGAACCGCTCGGAGATCGCGGTGAAGCGGATCTTGCCCGCCTGCCTCAGCTCGTCCAGCGCCGGCACCATCTCGGAGACGCAGTAGTCGTACTGGCTCGCGACGATGCCGTGCAGATGCAGGATGTCGATGTGGTCGGTGCCGAGTCGCCGCAGGCTCGCATCGACGAGCTCCTTGTACTCGGCGCCGGTGATGAAGTCGTCGCCGAGGAAGTCGCTGCCCTTCTTCACGATGTGGTTCTTCGTGGAGATGACGAGTTGGTCGCGGCGTCCAGCGATCGCGGCGCCCACGATCTCCTCCGTGTCATAGCCGGCTGCCGTGTCGATGAAGGTGATGCCCGCGTCGATCGCCGCGGCGACCACTCCGACGGACGACGCGAAGCTCGTCCCGTACTCCTGACCGAGGCGGCTGTGTCCGCCCGTGCCGAGGCACGCGACGCTCACGTCGAGGCCTGTGCGGCCCAGGGTCGTGTGGTTCGGCCGGGGCTGCCCGGCGGTGGTCGTTTCGGTCGTCGTCATCGTCGTTCAGCTCCTGGTTCGGCGGTGCGCTCGTTCGCATCGGGGTGGGGGATGAGCTGCAGCAGCTCGGGTTCGGTCAGCCCGTGCAGCGGGCGGCGGCCCGCCCCGACCTCACGGGCGAGACGCTGCAGCAGCGCGTTCACAGCTGCGGGCATCCCGGCGAGTCGGCCGAGCAGCGCGATCTCACCGTTGAGGTAGTCGGTCTCCACGCTCCCCGCGCCGCGCAGCACGCTCTGCAGCGTCGAGCCGCCCTCGCGGGGGACAGAGGGCTGCACGGGTTCCGGGCCGGGGATGTTCTCCGCGGCATCCGGCAGCGTCAGACCGGCCGCCGCGAACACGGCGTCGGCCTCGGCGCTCACCCGTTCGAGGACGGCGGGTGCCGGACCTGCGCAGACGATCTCGATCGCGTTGCCGAGGTTGCGCAGCAGCTTGAGTCGTTTGTAGCGCAGCACGTCGTCGCTGAGATCGACGCGGATGCCTGCGGTCCGCAGCGTGGCCGCCATGTCGCGAACCGGCTGGTCGAGGCCGGCTGGCGCACGGCCGAGTTGCAGGATGCCGACCGTCGGCGCGGAGTGCGCGACGACGATGCCGGGCTCGAGATGGCTTCCCAGCAGCGTGACCGACGCCCCGTAGACGTCGTCGAAGAACCGCAGCGCCTGACGTTCGTTGTCGATGCCGTTCTGCAGGCAGAGCACGCGCACGCCGGCCGGCGCATTCAGTGCCAGGTCGTCGAGCGCGGCGGCGGTCTGCTGAGTCTTGACCGCCAGCACCACCACGTCGCCGTCCGCAAGCGGCAGCCCGGCGATGGAGTCGGCGGCGGGCAGGCGCACCACGCGCTCGCCGTCGGGCTCGCGCAGCCGGAGCCCGTGCGCACGGATCGCCTCCAGGTGCGCGCCGCGTGCGACGAGGCTCACCTCCGCCCCGCTCAGACTCAGCCGGGCGCCGACGACCCCGCCGATCGCTCCCGCGCCGTAGACGCACCACCTCATCGCCTCGCTCCTTCGCTCTGCAGCTCGTGCCCGTCATGTCGCTCCGTCGCGCTCCTGGTCACCGTGATCCGGCGGGCCGTGTGGCGCTCGATCGCTTCGTGGTCCCAGCGGATGCCGTGGCCCGGCCGCCGCGGAGGGCGGGCCAGCCCGCCCTCCGGTCGGAGCGGCTCGGCGATGATGCCGTCCAGGATGGGGAAGTCCTCTATATATGCGGTCCCGCCGAAGGCGGCCGCCAGGTGCACGTGCAGATCGGCGAGGGAGTGCCAGGCGAGCGGTCGATGATGGGCCTCCGCAAGCGCGGCGACGCGCACCATCCGTGTGATGCCGCCGCCGAGAGCGGCATCCGGCTGCAGGAATCCGACCGCGGTCTCGCGCAGATAGCGTGCGAAGACCTCGAGCTGCTGGATGTGCTCGCCGGTCGCGATCGGTGTGGCAAGCGAGGTCGAGAGGATGCGGTAGCCATCGAGGTCCTCGGCGAGCAGCGGCTCCTCGAACCAGACCAGGCCGAATTCGTCGAGGCGCCGGCCGAGCGCGAGCGCCTCGGGCAGCGTGAGTCGCTCGCTCGCGTCGACCATCATCGGCACGGCCGGTCCCAGCGCCTCCCGAACGGCCCGGACCCGTGCCGTGTCGGCATCCGGCGGCAGCGCGCCGACGGACAGCTTGACGGCGGCGAAACCGTCCGCGACGTAGGAGAGGCTCTGGAGGACCAGCTCCTCCACGTCGAAGTTGTGACCGCCGCGCCCGGAGCCGTAGAACGGCACGGGGCCGCCGGCATGACCGAGCAGGGTGGCGATCGGCGTCGCAGCGGTCAGACCGCGGAGATCCCAGACCGCGATGTCGACCGCTGAGAGCGCGGCGGTGAAGACGGTGGCGCCGAGGCGCCTGGTGCCCGCCGCGACCTCATCGGCGACGGCATCCCACTCTGCGGCGGTCCGGCCGACGATCGCCGGCCCGATCACCTTCTCGACCATGTCGCAGACGAGCTGTGTGCCGATGTCCAGGCTGTAGCAGAACCCCGTCGCCGCGCGTCCATCGGAGTCGCGGAGCGTCACGAACGGCACGTTGATGCTGCGGTAGCCGGAGCCGTGCATGTACGCGGGCAGCGGAACGGCGAGCAGGCGGACGTCGACCGCATCGATGACGGCTCCGTTCACGACCGGCTCCGACCGTGCAGCACGAGCGCCGAGCCCTGGCCGCTGCCGCCGCACAGCGCGGCGACGCCGGTGGCGAGCCCGTCGCGTTCGAGCGAGAGCGCGAGCGTCAGCACGAGGCGGGCGCCGGACATGCCGAGCGGATGGCCCAGGGCGATCGCCCCGCCGTGCACATTGACGCGGTCGGGGTCGACCCCGAGCTTCGCGACGGAGGACAGGCCCACCACGGCGAAGGCCTCGTTGATCTCGATCAGATCCACCTCGTCGAGCTCGGTGCCGTCGCGTCCGAGCGCGCGGCGGATCGCGTTGGCCGGCTGGTGCTGCAGCGTCGAGTCGGGGCCGGCGACCTGGCCGGATGCCCCGATCTCCGCGATCCACGGCAGACCGCGCTCCTCCGCGAGCTCGCGGCGGACGATGACGAGGGCGGCGCCCCCGTCGGACAGCGGGGAGGAGGAGCCGGCCGTGATGGTGCCGCCCGGGAAGAACGCGGACCGCAGCTTCGCGAGCGTCTCGGTCGAGGTGTCGTCGCGGATGCCCTCGTCCGCGGAGACCGTCACGCTCTGGCGCCGTGAGGAGACGTCGATCGGCGCGATCTCGTCCGCGAAGACCCCGGCGTCGCGCGCGGCGGCGGCGAGCCGGTGCGAGCGGGCGGAGAAGGCGTCCTGCTCCTCGCGCGAGATCCGCTCGCCCTCGTCGTTCGCGTGATCGGTGAGGCTGCCCATGCTCTGGCCGGTGCGGATGTCCCACAGCCCGTCGTACTCGAGCGCGTCCATCATGGTGACCGGGCCGAAGGGCATGCCTCCGCGCGAGCCGGCCAGCAGATGGGGTGCGCGCGACATCGATTCCATGCCGCCCGCGACCACGATGTCGGCCTCGTCGAGGCGGATCAAGCGGTCGGCGGCCATGACGGCGTCGATGCCGGAGAGGCACACGGTGTTGATCGTTGTCGCCGGAACCGACGGACCGAGGCCGCCGAGGGCGGCCGCCTGTCGCGCGGGCGCCTGGCCGTTGCCGGCCTGCACGACGTTGCCCATCACGACGTGGTCGACCTCGTCGGCCGCCACGCCCGCGCGGGCGAGCGCCGCGGCGATCGCATGGCCGCCGAGCTGCACGGCGGTGAGGCCGGAGAGCGCTCCCTGGTAGCGGCCCATCGGGGTGCGGGCCCCGGCGACGATGACGCTGGTCACGGTGCCACCACCGACTCGACGAGATCGGGGGCGACGGCGAGCGGCGCGTCGGTGAGGGCGCGCACCTCCTCGACGGTGAAGCCGGGGGCGAGCTCGACGAGGAGGAGGCCGTCATCCGTGACGTCGATGACAGCAACATCCGTGATGATGCGGTCGACCACGCGCGCACCGGTGAGCGGCAGCGTGCACTCGCGCAGGATCTTGGGCGAGCCGTCGCGGGTCGTGTGCTCCATCAGCACGATGACGCGGCGTGCGCCGTGGACGAGGTCCATGGCCCCGCCCATGCCCTTCACCATCTTTCCGGGGATGATCCAGTTGGCGAGATCGCCGTGTTCGGAGACCTGCATCGCACCGAGCACGGCCGCGTCGATCTTGCTGCCGCGGATCATGCCGAAGCTCATCGCGGAGTCGAAGAAGGAGGCGCCGGGCAGCACCGTCACCGTCTCCTTGCCCGCGTTGATGAGATCAGGGTCGACCGCCTCCTCGCTCGGGTAGGGGCCGACGCCGAGCAGGCCGTTCTCGGAGTGCAGCACGAGCGTGACGTCCTCGGGGACATGGTTGGGGATCAGGGTCGGCAGACCGATTCCGAGGTTGACGTAGACGTCGTCGCGCAACTCGAGCGCGGCGCGCGCGGCGAGTTGGTCGCGGGTGAGCCGAGTGCCGGTCATCGTGCACCTCCCGCACGCACGGTGCGCTTCTCGATGGCTTTGTCGGCCGCCTCAGCGGCGCTCAGGGCGACGACGCGGTGCACGAATACCCCGGCCAGGTGCACGGAGTCCGGCGGGATCTCGCCCGGCTCGACAAGCCGTTCGACCTCGGCGAGCGTGATGCGCCCGGCCATCGCGGCGACCGGGTTGAAGTTGCGTGCGCTCTCGTGGAAGACGAGGTTGCCGTGGCGGTCGCCGACCGCCGCGCGCACGAGCGCGAAGTCGGTCACGATCGATTGCTCGAGCACGTACTCCGCCTCGATGCCGCCGAGAGCGAATGACTCGCGCGGCTTGCGGGGCGAGTAGGCGGCGACACTGCCGTCGGCCGCGTAGCGCCAGGGGATGCCGCCGTCGGCGACCCAGGTGCCGGCCCCCGCGCGCGTGTAGAACGCGGCGATGCCGGAGCCGCCCGCGCGGAGCTTCTCGGCGAGCGTGCCCTGGGGGGTGAGCTCGACCTCGAGCTCGCCGGCGAGGAACTGCCGCTCGAACTCCTTGTTCTCGCCGACGTAGGAGGCGATGATGCGGCGCAGGCGGTGCTGCTTGAGCAGCATCCCCAGCCCGACGTCATCGACGCCCGCGTTGTTCGACACGACCTCGAGCCGATCCGCCCCCTGCTCGAGCAAGGCGCGGAGGAGCACGTTGGGGATGCCGGACAGGCCGAACCCGCCGACGGCGATCGAGGCGCCCGAGGGGATGTCGGCCACGGCGTCGGCCGCCGTCGGCACCGACTTGTCGAGGGCGGTGCCGATCACGCGGACACCACCCGCTGCGACTGCGGACGCCACCATGCGACGACCTCGTCGCCGATGGAGTGCTCGGCGGTGACGGAGGCCACGCGGACCTTGCCCTGCACGCCGGCGTCGTAGTCCAACAGGAGCGTGCGATACGAGCCCATGTACTCGATGTCGCGCACGCGGGCCGTGGCGAAGTTCGCACCGAGCGGCACATCTGCGGGAGCGCCGACGACGTCGATCGCCTCGGGCCGTACGACGAGCGCCGTACGCGCGTCGAGGCCGGTCGCGCGTGAGGAGACGGTGGCGCGGTCGACGCCCCAGCTGTGCGAGCCCCACTTCACCGTGTCGCCGACGGGGCCGTCACCGAGCTCGAAGACGTTCGAGTCGCCGAGGAAGCGCGCGGCGAACAGGGTCTCGGGGCGCACGTAGAGATCCTCCGGCGTGCCGATCTGCTCGATGTGGCCGTTGTTGAACAGCGCAATCCGGTCGGAGAGGTTCATCGCCTCCTCCTGGTCGTGCGTGACGAACACGAAGGTGGCGCCCACCTCCTTGTGGATGCGCCGGATCTCGCCCTGCAGCGCGGCGCGCAGGTTGCGATCGAGCGCTCCGAGCGGTTCGTCGAGCAGCAGGGCGCGCGGCTCGAACACGATGGCGCGGGCCAGGGCGACGCGCTGCTGCTGGCCGCCGGAGAGCTGCGTCGGCAGCGATCCGTCGCGTCCGGTCAGTTGCACGAGCTCGAGCACGTCCTTGACGCGCTTGGTGATCTCGTCCTTGGGACGCTTGCGCTCGCGCAGCGGATACGCGATGTTCTGCGCGACCGTCATGTGGGGGAAGAGCGCATAGCTCTGGAAGAGCATGCCGAGGTTGCGTTTGTGCGGCGGCAGCCAGGAGACGTCTTGGCCGTTGAGGGTGATCGTGCCGTCGGTGAGCGTTTCGAAGCCCGCGATCAGGTTGAGCGTCGTCGTCTTGCCCGAGCCGCTCGGCCCGAGGAAGGTCATGAACTCACCCGGTTCAATGGTGAGCGAGACGCGGTCAACGGCGGGGACGTCGTTTCCGAACGTCTTCGTGACGTTCTCGATCCCGATGCGGGTTCCCTGCTGCGGCTGCTGCGCTGCTGCCTTCTGCTTCTGTGCGGGCGCTGTAGTCACTGTCATGACACTCCTCACGTGTCGGTGTCGCTAAGCGGATGTGGAGCTTGGATTCGGGGATGCCGGGGGCGCCGGGGTGCTGCCGCGGTGCCGCTGGTCCGGACGGGGGATCGGCGGCACCGCGGGGTCTTACGCGGGTGCGCTCAGCCCGCCAGCCACGTCGTCACCTTGGACGTCGCCTGATTGATGTTCTTGCCCCAGTAGTCGGCATCGATGGGCACGGTCGTCCCGGTATTCGCCGGGCCGAAGGCATTGACGAGGTTGCCGTTGGCCGTGTACGAGGGTTTGGACTGCTTGTTCACGGGCGCCACCCCCGCGAGCGAGGCCATCTTCGCCTGCTGTTCCGGCTGGAGCAGGAAGCTGTAGAAGTTCTCGATCGCGGCCGTGTTCGGCGAGCCCTTCGGGATCGCCAGGCCGTCGATGCTGGTGATCGTCTGATCCCAGACCGGCTTGATGTGTGCGCCTGCGTCGAGTGCGGCCTGCGTCCTCGCCTGCACGAGCATCTCCATCACGACCTGGTGCGAGGTGACGTCTTGCAGAAGGGCACCGGGATTGGCCGCGAAGATCGTGTCGGACTTGATCGTGTCCCACTTCGTGAGCGCTCGGTCGACATCCACCGGGTACAGGTCCTTCGCCTTCACGCCGTCGGCGAGGAGCGCGGTCTCCAGGAATCCGTCCTGGATCGTCGGAACGATGCCGCGCTTGCCCGGGAACTTCTTGGTGTCGAAGAAGTCGGCGATGGTCTTGGGGGCCTTCGCCGGGTCGGGGAAGGCATCGGTGCTGTACGTGAACACCAGCGAGTACCTGAAGTCGGCGATATAGCAGTCGCCGATGATCCCGTTGTCGTAGTCGCTCGCGGTGAGGTTCGGGATGGTGAGCTTCTGGTAGAGCGTTCCGCAGTTCTGCGAGGCCAGGTAGGGGGCCGTCGTGACGGCGTTCCACTGGACCTGCCCGCTCGTGACCTGCGCCTTCACCTGGGCGGGGTCGGGCGGCGAGCTGTTCGCGAAGGTGACGTTGGGGTACTTCTCGCTGTAGGGCTTCTGCCAGGCGTCGATCTGCGCCTGCTGCCCGGTGCCGCCGTAGGACACGTAGGTCATCTTGACCGGCGCGGTCGGGTCGAAGGTCGATTTCGAGCCGGACGAGCTCGAGGAGCTGTTTCCCGACCCTCCGCCTGATGAACAGGCGGCGAGCAGGGCGGTGGCGGCTACCAGGGCGGCGGCGCCGATCCACCTTCGTGTTCGCAAGGACATCATTGTCACTTTCCGCCGATCGGGCGATCGGCTTGTCATCGGTCGAGCTGTGTATCTCTGGCCCCGCGGGGGAATGGTGGTGCGGCCGGCCTGCTCGCGGGTCAGGCGCCCACGAGCCGACTGAGTTCGGCCGCTGCCTCACGGAGTGCCTTCACCACCCCGTCCGACCGTTCTGAGGTGGGAAGCATCTTGTCGGTGCCGAGCAGAGCGATCGCCGCTTGGATGTCGCCGCCGCCGAACACGGGGGCGGCCACGGCGGCCAGGCCGAGGTGGCCTAGATCCGCCCAACCGATGCGCTCGCGGCGCACGCGGGCGAGCTGAGCGAGCTCTCGGGCACGTTCGGGCTCGGGCAGGGGGGAGTAGTGCCGGTCGATGACCTCCTGGTCCGTCTGGTAGGCGAGCAGCACGCGCCCCTGGGCGGTCCACAGCTCGAGCACGGTTCCGACCCGCACCGTCAGCACGATCGTGCCGACGGCGGACTCCTCCACCAGGCTGACCACCGGTCCGCTCTGGCCGAGCAGGGTGAGCACGGCGGTGACGCCGGTCTCGTCCGACAACTGACGCATGATCCTCGGTGCGAGGGTGAGCACCCTGCGGCGGCCGGACAGGAAGGTGGCCAGCTGGTCGAGCAGCGGCCCTGGCGCGTTGGCCGGCGTCAGGAACCCGGTGCTCTGCAGCGAGAGCAGGTAGCGGTGCGCCGTCGTCCGGTTGAGGCCGAGCCGGTCCGAGACCAGCGCCGGCGAGAGCGTCACCGTGTCCTGGTCGAACAGGGCCAGCACCTGTGCGGCGCGGTCGATCGACTGGATGGAGTCCTTGTCCATGTCACTCGCGACCATGCCGTGCGCGGGCTGTAACACCACTGCGGTCTGGGCGGTCACCGTCTCACCTCCTCGTTGAGGTCTCGCAACTCGTCTGTCCGGCGCTAGTAAACCGCGTAAGTGTTCATTTCTCAATCATGAATTTCACAATCCGGATGCTGCAACAATCCGACCGCGATCGGAGCCCCTCGTGGCGCAGAGCGGGACAACCCGCCAGATATCCGCGTGATTCAGCGGATTAGTGCCTTCCGGGAGGTGAGGCGAAAGTGGCGTTTCCGGCGGAATCGGCCGCCGTGCCACTCGCGCTATCGCTTCGACGGGTGTATCCATATTATGAATTCGCGCCACACAATCCGAACACAAGGAGGTACTCGGATGCCAACTCCTGACGCCTCGCCGAGTCCGGCACTGCTGAAGGTCCTCGACGGCACGGTCGATCTTCACTGCCATTCGGCGCCGAGCCCGTTCCCGCGACGGCTCAACCACGTCGCGGCCTCGTATGAGGGTGCGCGCATCAACATGCGCGCGATCCTCGTGAAATCGCACCACCACAACACCGTGATGGACCTGCTCGCCATGTCCGATCAGCTGAAGGACGCGCCCACCCCGGTGTACGGCGGTGTCGCTCTCAACACCGAGGTCGGCGGCTTCAACCCCTCGCAGGTCGCCCTCAGCCTCGGCCTGGGCGGTCGTTGCGTCTGGGCCCCCACCGTCTCATCCCGCCAGCACCTCACGGCGCACAACCACGACGACGGATTCCCCAGCGCGGCGCTCGACCTGCGCGAGAAAGAGGTCTCGGTCTTCGGTCACGACGGCGATGTCGCCCCCGAGGTCGTCGAGGTCGTGAAGCAGGTCGCGGACGCGAGAGCGCTGCTGACCAGCGGCCACCTCGACGGCGAGTCGATGCGCGCGCTCTTCGATACCGCGACGGCGAACGGCGTGACGCGGCTGATGGTGCAGCACCCCGACTTCATCGTCGACGACTCCGACGACGACATCCGCTTCGCGGTCGACCACGGTGCGTTCATCGAGCACGAGATCGCGATGTACCATCCGGACGTCGAAGCCCCCAGGTGGCCGATCGAGCGTCTCATCGGCTGGATCGAGAAGGTCGGTCCGGAGCACACGATCATCGACTCCGATCTCGGCCAGCGCGGCAACCCGCTGCCCGTGGACGGCTACCTCCTCGTCATCGGGCAGCTGCTCGAGCACGGAATCTCGGAGACGGACATCCGCACCATGATCTGCGACAACACGGCATACCTGCTCGGCCTGGAGGAGAAGCACTGATGAAGAGGTCACCCAAGGTCATCATCAGCACGGCTGTCACGGGCTCGGTGAACATCCCCTCGCAGAGCGACTACCTGCCGGAGACCCCCGAGCAGATCGTGCAGGCGGCGATCGGGGCGGCCAACGCCGGCTCGGCGATCATCCACCTGCACGCCCGCCACCCGAATGGCTTCCCCGCCTGGCAGCCGGAGGTGTTCGAGCAGATCATCCCGCCGATCCTCGCCGAGGTGCAGCCCGTCATCAACATCACGACCGGCGGGTCCTCCGCGATGACCATGGACGAGCGCCTGGCCGGTCCGCGGCGGTTCAGCCCTGAGCTCGCCTCGCTCAACATGGGCTCGATGAACTTCGTGTACTCCGGCATCGCCGACAAGGTCACGGACTGGAAGCACGACTGGGAGAAGGACTACGTCCTCAACACCTACAGTCATCCGTTCATCAACTCTTTCGACAAGATCGAGTACACGCTCCGCGAACTCGGCGAGGAGGGCGGCACCCGCTTCGAGTACGAGTGCTACGACATCGGCCACCTCTACAACCTGGCTTATTTCGTGGACAAAGGACTCGCGAAGCCGCCGTTCTTCATCCAGGGCGTCTTCGGCATCCTCGGCGGCATCGGAGCCGATCACCAGAACCTGACGCACATGGTCGCGATCGCCGACCACCTGTTCGGCGACGACTACTACTTCTCGGCCTTCGCCGCGGGGCGCAACCAGTTCCAGTTCGCTACGCACAGCGCCTGGCTGGGCGGCAACGTGCGCGTCGGCCTGGAGGACAGCCTCTGGATCGGCAAGGGCCGGCTCGCCGAGAGCAACGCGCAGCAGGTCGAGAAGATCACGGCCGCCGTCACGGACCTGGGCCGTGAGATCGCGACGCCGGACGAGGCGCGTCAGATCCTCCAGCTCAAGGGCGCGGACAAGATCACCCTCTGACCGGATGCCCGAGCCGAACCGCCGACAGGCATCCCCGGCCCCACCATCACTCAGCCAACACCCACGAAAGGCGAATGAAGAAAATGGCAATGTACGCCAAAGACGACATCCGGTCGCAGCTGGCGACGCAACAAGCGGCGCCCGTGACCGCCGAGGTCGATCCCTCGACCCCGGTCAAGCCCGCGCAGTGGATCGAGTACCACAAGCTGCCGCCGACCGAGACGACCGCGGCGGGCAGCAGGGTCTGGGTCAGCCGCACCTCCACGATGGTCATCATCTGGACCGACGCGAAGGCGGGCGACGTGTTCACCCGCACCGACCAGCAGGACGAGTACACGGTGATCATGTACTCCGAGAGCGCACCCATCAGGGTCACCGCCGGCTCGGAGAGCGCCGAGGTCGGCGAAGAGGCGTTCGTGGTCATCCCGCCGGGCGACAGCAGCATCGAGGTGCTCGCCGACGGCCCGATCATCCGCATCTTCTCGACCCTCAATGAGGACCTGGTCGACATCTCGCTCAACAAGCAGGCCTACGAGGTCCCCGACGCCCGTCACCAGCCGCTCATCCCGTGGCCCGACCCGGTGGGCGGTTTCACGCTGCGCGTCTACCCGCTGCGCCTCACGCCGATCACCCCCGGGCGCTTCGGGCGCATCTACCGCACGACGACGATGATGATCAACTTCCTCGCCGAGGAGCCACAGCCCCGCGACAAGTACAAGCTGTCACCGCACTACCACGACGACTTCGAGCAGGTCTCGATGGCGGTCAAGGGCGCCTTCATCCACCACATCCGCTACCCCTGGGGCCCTGACTCCACCCAGTGGCAGGAGGATCAGCACGACGAGGTCGAGACGCCGTCGATCACGATCATCCCGCCGCCCACCATCCACACCACGCAGGGCGTCGGCCCGCACCAGCAGCTGCTCGACATCTTCGGCCCGCCGCGCGTCGACTTCTCGAAGCAGGGCTGGGTGCTGAACAAGGCCGACTACCCGGCGCCGGAGGGCGTGGAGGAATGAGTGAGCCCCGCACAGGGCTGCTCAAGGCCGCACTCGCCCGTACCGACCGCCCCGCTCTCGGAACCTTCGTCAAGCTGCCGTCGACCGAGACCATCGAGCTGCTCGCCATCGCGGGCTTCGACTTCATCGTCATCGACCTCGAGCATTCGCCGCTGAGCCTGGAGACCGCCTTCCGGCACATCGGCACGGCGCAGCACCTCGGCGTCGCCGCGGTGGTGCGCGTACCCGGGGTGGCGGGCGGTTGGATCGGGCGGATCCTCGACGCCGGCGCGGAGGGCATCATGCTTCCGCATGTCGACACGCTCGAGCAGGCGGAGGAAGGGCTCCGTGCAATCCGCTTCGAGCCCTGGGGCCTCCGTGGCGTCGGGGCGACCAGCCGAGCCGGGGGGTGGGCGTCCTTCCCGATGGAGGAGTACGTCCGCTTCGGGCAGGAGGAGGTCGTCTTCATGCCGCAGATCGAGAGCGGCGAGGGCGCGCGCAACTCCGCCGCCATCGCCGCGCTCGACGGGGTCGACGCGATCTTCATCGGGACGAACGACATGTCGGCCAACGTCGGCAAGCCGCAGAGCGACCCCGAGATGGTGCAGAACGTCGCCGCGGTCATCGCCGCGGCGAAGGAAGCGGGGAAGCCGGTCGGCAATCCCGCGGGCACCACGACGGCGGCCGTCCAGTCCGCGGTCGATCAGGGCTACACCTTCTGCGTGATGAGCAACGACGCGACGCTGTTCTGGTCTGCCGCGCAGGCGGCGGCGGATTCCGGGCGAGATGTCCGGCTCCCCTGAGACGCTCACCGGGTCGTCCGATTCGTCCGGGGCGCTCGGTGTCCGCCTGCAACTGCGCTGGGCGGACACCGACGCCTACGGGCACGTGAACAACGTCACCTGGGTGCGCTACCTCGAAGAGGCGCGTGTTCGCCTGTTCGGGCTGCCGGATCGCCCGCAGGAGTTCGCGGCGGGGCGTCCGCCCGTGTTCTCCGGACTGCGACCCGGCTGCTACACCGTCACCGCGGCCCAGCGCCTCGAGTACGTCCGCGAGCTTCCCTATCGCGGTGGCCAGGAGGTGCTCGTCGAGGGCTGGGTCTCGCGCGTCGGCGCGAGTAGCGTCGACCTCAGCTTCCGCGTGACGGATGACAACGGCGAGCTCTGCCTGCTCGCCGACACCACGCAGGCGGTGCGCGAGGTCGCCACCACGACCTCGCACCGCTTCGACGAGGCGGAGCTCGCGCTGCTGCGGGCCCACCTCGCCGAGCCGAACATCTTCAGACGAGACGGAGGGACGTCACGATGGGTCTGAGCAGGGTCGCCGTCGTCGGGTCCGGGTACATGGGCGGTGGCATCGCGCAGACGCTCGCGCTGGCCGGCTGCACCGTGCGACTCGGCGACCTCGACGCGCAGACGGCGCGCGCCGCCTATGAGCGCCTCGTGGCCCAGGCCGCAGCCTTCGAACGCGATGGGCTCTTCCCCGCGGGGGCGGAGGACGCGATGCGGGAGCGGCTCGCGCCGGCCGCGTCGATCGAGGACGCCGTGAGCGACGCCGAGTACGTCACCGAGGCCGTGCCCGAGGTGCGTGAGATCAAGGCCGCCGTGCTCGGGCGCATCTCGGCCGGGACGGCGGGCGCGATCATCGGCACGAACACCTCGGCCATCCCGATCACGGAGCTCGCGGCGTTCGTCGAGAATCCCGAGCGCTTCCTCGGCGTGCACTGGATGAACCCCGCCCCGTTCGTCCCCGCCATCGAGCTGATCCCCGGGCCGACCACCCGTCCCGAGGCGATCGACGAGGTGGAAGAGCTCATGCGACAGGCGGGAAAGCGGCCGGCGCAGGTCTCCGACTCGCCGGGTTTCGTCGCCAACCGGCTGCAGTTCGCGCTCTATCGCGAGGCGGTGCTCATGATCGAGGAGGGCCTCGCCACGCCGGAGCAGATCGACACCGTCGTCTCCAACGCCTTCGGCTTCCGGCTTGCGCTCTTCGGCCCCTTCGCCATCGGAGACATGGCCGGGCTCGACGTCTACAACTCGTCCTATCTGAGCCTCGAGGCCGAGTACGGCGCGCGGCTCGCCGCGCCGCGTTCGCTCGTGGAAGCGGTCGCCGCAGGCCGACTCGGCATCAAGTCGGGCGGCGGGGGCTTCCTCGACATCGACGCGGATGCCGTGCCCGCGCTGCTCGAGTACCGGGATCGCGCCTACGCGAAGCTCAGCGCACTGCGCGCCGAGCTCGGGACTGCTCCGGGGCTGCCCTCATGACCGCACGGCTCGACCGCACGGACGGCGGCGACGCTCGCGCCGTCGCCCGTGGGAGCGACTGGGACACCGCGCTGCCGGTCGGCCTTCCCACCCCGCCCGAGCGCGTCGCCGCCGCGCTCGACGGCGCTCGCCGGGTCGTTGTGCTCGACGACGACCCCACCGGAACCCAGACCGTCCGCGACGTGCCCGTGCTCACGCGCTGGGGCGTCGAGGACATCGCCTGGGCGATCGAGCAGGGTGGCCCCGGCTTCTTCATCCTCACCAACACGCGCAGTCTGAGCCCCGATGCGGCGGCGCGGCGCAACCGCGAGGCCGCCGAGGCGAGCTTCGCCGCAGCCGAACGGCTCGGCATCCGCCTGGCCTTCGCGAGTCGAAGCGACTCGACCCTACGCGGCCACTTCCCCCTCGAGACCGACGTGCTCGCCGACGTCGCCGCCGGGCACGGCGATCGGGTCGACGGCATCGTGCTCTCGCCCGCCTACATCGACGCCGGCCGTCTCACGCTCGATGGCGTGCACTGGCTGCGCTCGCCGCAGGGGCTCGTCCCCGCGGGCGAGAGCGAGTTCGCCCGCGACGCGACCTTCGGCTATCGCGCCTCGTACCTCCCCGAGTGGGTGGAGGAGAAGACGGCCGGCCGGACCCCCCGCGAGGCAGTGCGCGTTGTGACGCTGCCCGAGCTGCGCGGCGCGGGCGCCGCGCTCGAGGAGGCGCTGGGCCAGGTGCGGGACGGCGCCGTCGTTGTGGTCGACGCCGTGACCGACGACGATCTGCGGGCCACCGCGCTCGCCGTGCTGGGGGCGGAGGCCGAGGGCATCCGTCTCGTCTACCGTGTCGGCCCGTCGTTCGTGCGCGCCCGGCTCGGCCAGGGCACCCACCCGCCGCTGACGGATGCCGAGCTGCACGGCCTCACCGGTCAGGGTCACGGCCTCATCGCCGTCGGCTCCCACGTCGGGCTCACCAGCAGGCAGCTCGAACGGCTCAAGGCGCGCATCGCGCCGGCCCGGGTCGAGCTCGACGTCGAGCGGATCGTCGCGGGGGACGCGGCGTCGCATCTCGACGAGGTGGTCGCCGAGGCGACCGCGCTGCTCGCCGGGCGGCCGGTCGTCGTCAGCACCAGCAGGCGGTTGCGCGTCGGTACGACCCCCGATGAGAGCCTCGAGATCTCGCGTCAGGTGAGCGCTGCGCTCACGGAGGCCGTGGGCCGTATCGTCGCCGAGAGGCGCCCCGCCTACGTCGTGGCAAAGGGCGGCATCACCTCCTCCGACATCGCGACGCACGCGCTCGGCATCGACCGCGCCGTCGTTCGGGGCGCACTGCTGCCCGGCATCGTCTCGCTCTGGCAGGCCGAAGCGGGGCCTGCGCGCGGTCTGCCCTACGTCGTGTTCGCCGGCAACGTCGGCGACGACGAGGCGCTCGCCGACGTGATCGAAAGGCTGGAGGGCCGATGAACGCCGGATCCACTCTTCCCGTCCGAGCCGCGACCGTCGCGGTGGTCGGGCTCGGTGCCATGGGCCTGCCGATGGCCCGGCATCTGGCCTCAGGCGGCTTCGAGGTGCGCGGCTTCGATCCCGTCCCTGAGCGCGTGGAGCTGGCCGCGGCCGACGGCATCACGCCGGCGACGTCCGTCACGGCTGCTGCCGCCGGCGCCGGCTGTGTCCTGCTGTCGGTGCGCGATGGCGCCCAAGCCGAGCACGCGCTGTTCGGCCCCGGCGGTGCGAGCACGGCGCTCGCGCCGGGCGCGGTGGTGATCGTGACGAGCACGATCGGTGCGCAGGCCGTCGCCGCGCTCGCACCGCCGCTCGCGGAGCGTGGTGCCCTGCTCGTCGACGCTCCGGTCAGCGGCGGCCCGCGCCGCGCCGGCGAGGGGGAGCTGTTGATCGTGGCCGGGGGAGCGGACGACGCCCTGGCCGCCGCGCACCCCGTGCTCGACCGCCTTGCCTCGACGCTCACGATCGTCGGCCCCCGGCCCGGCGACGGTCAGCTGCTCAAGACGATCAACCAGCTGCTCGCGGGCGTTCACATCGCGGCCGCGGCCGAAGCGGTCGCTCTCGCGCGCGGCGCAGGCCTCGACCCGCGCGTTGTGGTCGAGGTGCTCACGGCGGGCGCGGCCGGCTCGTTCATGCTGCAGGACCGTGGTCCGCGCATGCTCGAGGCGCTTGACGGCGACCCCGAGGTGCGCTCGCGCGTCGACATCTTCGTGAAAGACATGGGGATCGTGGCTGAGCTCGCCGCTGCCGCGCACGTGCCGACTCCGGTGGCCGCCGCCGCCGGCCAGCTCTATCTGCTGGCCGAGCGCGCCGGCCTCGGCGCCCGCGACGACTCCACCGTGGTCACTCTGCTCACCGGGCGCATGGGAACCGGGCCCTCCGACACCGAAACGGAAGAAGGACACAGATGACAGACGGGCTGATCCTCGGCGCCTATGCGCTCGAGCCGGCGGCGGACGCCGGCGAGGACTGGTACGGGCTGCTGGGCGACATCGAGGGTGCGAGCGGGCTGGAGATCCCGCTGCGCGGCGGCGCCCTGCACCCCGGCGGGGCGGGGCGGCTCGCGCCGTTGCTGCCGGAGGGCTGGAACGTCGTCGTGACCATGCTCCCCTCGGCGATGGCGGGGCTGCGGGCATCCGCCGGCTACGGACTCGCGTCGACGGACGCCGAGGGCCGCGCGGCCGCGATCGCCGACGTCCGCCGCGCCTTCGCCGAGGCGGACGCCCTCGCCCAGGAGCTCGGCCGGCAGGTCGTCACGGCGCTCCACCTCACCTCCGCGCCGCGCGGTGGCGGGGACGAGGAGCAGCTCGCTGCCGCACTCGTCGAGCTGGGCGCGGATGCCGGGGGCATCGGCCTGTACCTCGAGCACTGCGACTCCTGGCGAGAGGATCGGCCGGTGCAGAAGGGATTCCTGCCCATCGACCAGGAGATCGCCGCGGTTCTCGCGGCACGTGAGCGCACGGGTGCCGATCTGGGCCAGGTCGTCAACTGGGGCCGCTCGGTCATCGACGAGCGCTCGGTCGACGGTGCGCGGGCGCACCTCGATGTCCTGCTCGGGGCGGGGACGCTGCGCGGCCTCATGCTCTCCGGCGCCTCGGCAAGCGGAGGAGGGCTGGGCGAGGCGTGGGCCGATGCGCACAACCCGGTCGCATCCGTCGACCCGTCCTCGCTGCTCAGCGAGGCCGAGATCGCCCGTTCCCTCACCCCGGAAGTCGTGGCCACCTCACACCACCTCGGCGTCAAAGTGCAGGACCCGGCGCGTGCCGAAGGCCTGGATGCGCGGCTCGAACCGCTGCGTCGCACCGTCGCCGCGGTGCGCGCGTCGCTCACCGAGGTCGCCGCATGAGGATCGCGATCACGGGCGGGGCCGGGTTCCTCGGCACCCGGCTCGCCCAGCGGCTGCTCGCCCTGGAGGATGTGCGGCTCGGCGGGGCCGGAGCCGCGCACCTCGACGAGCTCATTCTGTGCGACCTCGTCGCCCCCCGGCCGGAGCTGACCGCCGACCCCCGTGTCCGCGCGGTCGTCGGCGAGCTGCGGGACGGCCTTGAGGAGCTGCGCGCGGCGGATGCCGTGTTCCACCTCGCCGGTGTGGTGAGCTCGGCCGCCGAGGCCGACCTGGACCTCGGCCTGGCCACCAACGTCGACGCCACCCGGGCGCTCCTGGAGCTGTTCCGTCATGCCGGGCGTGCGCCCGTGCTCGTCTTCTCCAGCTCGCTTGCCGTCTTCGGCAGCGACCCCGCGGTCGGGCCCATCGGCGAGGTCGACGATGACACGCTGCCGCGCCCGCAGAGCAGCTACGGCGCGGAGAAGTTCATCGCCGAGCAGTACGTCGCCGAGTACACGCGGCGTGGTTTCGTACGCGGTCGCAGTGTGCGACTCATGACCGTCTCGGTGCGTCCGGGGCGGCCCAACGCGGCGGCCTCGAGCTTCCTCTCCGGCATCATCCGCGAACCGCTCGCGGGCGAGCGCGCGAGCTGTCCGGTGCCGCCGGACACGCCCGTCGCGCTGTCCTCGCCGCGGAGGACCGTGGACGGGCTGCTGACGGCCGCGGCGGCCTCCGACGCCGAGTGGGGAAGCCGAACGGCCATGAACCTGCCCGCTCTCACCACAACGCCGGCCGAGATGGTGGCCGCGCTCGAACGGATGGCGGGACCGGACGCTGCGGCCCTGGTCGACTGGACGCACGACGAGTCGGTCGCCGCCATCGTCACCAGTTGGCCTGCGCGCTTCGCGACTCCGCGCGCCGCGGCCTTCGGGCTGAGCCCGGAGACGTCCTTCGACGACGTCATCGCGGCGTATCTCGCAGAGAGCGCCTGAGCAGTCTCAGACGCCGCCGAGCCCGAGACCCGGCATCCGCCCGACCCAGCCGAGGGATGTTGCGGTCGTCGGCGTCGTCGGGAAGTACTCGGCTGCGACCCGGCCCGCATAGCCGGCGGCGGCGAGGCTGTCCAGCACCGCCGCGAAATCGATTCCGCCGCTGCCCGGCTCGCCGCGGCCCGGGTCGTCGGCCAGCTGCACGTGGCCGATCACGGCGCTATGGCGCGCGACGACCTCGAGCAGCGCGTCGCCGTTGTGGGCGAGGTGGAAGGTGTCGAAGAGCAGCGCCACGCGGTCGGAACCGCTCACCGTACGCGCGGCGTCGACGACGGCCCGGGCGTCGGCCGCGGTCTCGAGCGGGTAGTCGCCGTTGAGGCCGTGGGCGAGCGGTTCGATCAGCAGGGTGCCGTCGAGCGGGCCGAGCAGCTCCACCGCGCGGGAGAGGCCGCCGAGGGCCGTGCTCGCCTGCACCGCGGGGTCGAGGCCGGGCACGCGCTGCCCGTAGAGGGCGTTGAAGTGCCGGCAGCCGGTGCGCTCGGCGACGTCGTGGACGATCTGCAGGCTGGCCTCGAAATCCTCGCGTCGCTCGGGGTGGGAGAGAACGCCGCGCTCGCCCCCCGGCTGGTCGCCCGCCCAGAGGTTCAGGCCGCGCAACGGGATGCCTCCCTGCTCGACCGCGGTCACCAGTGCGTCGACCTCGCCCGGTTCCGGCTGCGGCCCCGAGAACGGCCACCACACCTCGATGCCCTGGAACCCGGCGTCCGCAGCGGCACGCGGACGCTCGAGCAGGGGCAGCTCGGTGAACAGCGTCGACACATTGGCCACGAGCTCGAAAGGCACCCCTCCACCCTATTCGTCCTCCCTCGCCTTTGCCCCGGACGGTCGGCCCTCCTCACTAGGGTTGGTCGCATGAGCGAGACCGCAGCCTCCGGCATCCGCACCGACGAACTCGACCCCGCGACGCGTCCGCAGGACGATCTGTTCCGGCACGTCAACGGGAAATGGCTGGCGCGCACGGAGATCCCGGACGACAAGGCGCGCTGGGGCAGCTTCTACATCCTCGCGGAGGAGTCCGAGAAGGCCGTGCGCGAGATCATCGAGCAGGCGCAGGGGGCGCCGGAGGGCTCGGAGGCGCACAAGTTCGGCGCGCTGTTCACGAGCTTCATGGACACCGAGCGCATCGAGGCGCTGGGCGCCGAGCCGCTCGCGAGCTCCTTCGCGTCCATCGACGAGGTCCACTCGATCCCGCAGCTGCTCGAGACGATCGCGCACTTCGAGAAGATCGGCGTCGGCGGCTTCTACCAGCTCTTCGTCGACAACGACCCCGGCGACCCCGAGCGCTACCTCGTCTTCGTCGAGCAGGGCGGCCTCTCGCTGCCCGACGAGAGCTACTACCGCGAGGAGACCTTCGCGCAGATCCGCCAGGCCTTCGTCGCCCACGTTCAGACGATGTTCGAGCTGGCCGGCATCCCGGATGCCGCGCGCAAGGCCGAGAACGTCTTCGCGCTCGAGACCGAGCTCGCGAAGCACCACTGGGACAACGTGGCGACCCGCGACAGCGAGAAGACCTACAACCTCTACGCCTGGGAGGACGTGAAGTCCCTGATCGGCACGGACGGCGTCGATCTGCAGCTCTGGCTCGACGCGCTCGGTGCCCCGGCGGGCGCGCTGAGCGAGCTCGTGCTCCGTCAGCCGTCCTTCACCTCCGGCCTCGCGAGCCTGCTCACCTCCGAGCACCTGGACGCCTGGAAGGACTGGCTCGCCTGGCACGCGCTGCACGCGCGCGCGGCCTACCTGTCCAGCGACTTCGTGCAGGCGAACTTTGACTTCTACAGCCGCACGCTGACCGGCACGCCGCAGCTGCGCGAGCGATGGAAGCGCGGGGTGTCCTTCGTCGAGAGCGGCATGGGCGAGGCGGTCGGCCGCGAGTACGTCGCCCGGCACTTCCCCGAGGAGTCGAAGACGCAGATGGACGAGCTGGTCGCCAACCTCATCGGCGCCTATCGCGACAGCATCCGCTCGCTCGGCTGGATGGGGGAGGAGACCCGGCAGCGCGCGCTCGAGAAGCTCGACAAGTTCACGCCCAAGATCGGCTACCCCGCGAAGTGGCGCGATTACTCGGCTCTCGCCGTCGACCCTGGCGACCTGCTCGGCAACGTGCACGCGATCGCCGCCTTCGAGTTCGACCGCGAGCTCGGCAAGATCGGCAGGCCCCTCGACCGCGACGAGTGGTTCATGACGCCGCAGACGATCAACGCCTACTACAACCCGGGATTCAACGAGATCGTGTTCCCCGCGGCGATCCTGCAGTACCCCTTCTTCACCCCCGACCGCGACGCGGCGGCGAACTACGGGGCGATCGGTGCCGTGATCGGGCATGAGATCGGGCACGGATTCGACGACCAGGGCTCCAAGTTCGACGGCGACGGCCGGCTGCGGGACTGGTGGACGGATGCCGATCGCGCCGCCTTCGAGAAGCTCACCGGTGCACTGATCGCCCAGTACGACGCGCTCACCCCGGCGCAGCTGCCGGAGGGCTCGCCGCACGTCAACGGCGCCCTCACGATCGGCGAGAACATCGGGGACCTCGGCGGCCTCGGCATCGCGTGGAAGGCCTACCTGCGCTCCCTCGGCGACGCGGAGCCGCCCGTGATCGACGGGCTCACCGGCGCGCAGCGCTTCTTCCTCTCCTGGGCGCAGGCCTGGCAGCAGAAGAGCCGCGATGCGGAGGTCATCCGCCTGCTGACGATCGACCCGCACTCCCCGAACGAGTTCCGCTGCAACCAGATCGTGCGCAACATCGACGCGTTCTACGCCGCCTTCGAGGTGCAGCCCTCCGATGGCCTCTATCTCCCCCAGGAGGCGCGCGTCGCGATCTGGTAACGGACCGGCCGGAGCCGACGCCGGATCAGCCGATCTCGGTCAGCTCAGCGATGGGCCGGGTTCGGCTCGTCGCGAGCGAGGCTGGGCCGCGACCCTCCGAGGCCGCGTGAGATCTCGCCCGTCACGCTGATGAGGGCGTCGACGGACATCAGCGCCCGCTCCTCACTCCAGCGATCGGCGGGGCCGGCGATGCTGAGCGACGCGCACACCCCGCGAGCGTCGAAGATCGGCGCGGAGAGGGCACGGACGCCCGGTGAGCGGTCCCCCTCCGTGTGGAGGTAGCCGTTCCTGCGGAGGGACGCGACGCCCTCGGCGATGCGCTGTCGCTCGACGGCGGTCGGCTTCGCGGCCGTGACGATGGCGTCGGCCTCCGGCTGGGGCAGAAACGCGAGGATCGCCTTCCCGGAGGGGCCCTGGTGAATGGGGAGCGATTCGCCGAGCGAGACGACCTGCCGGATCTCCTGCCGACTCTCGAGCCCGTCGACGCAGACACGATGGGTGCCATCGGGGACGTGCAGGCTGACGCTCTCGCCGCTCTCATCGCGCAGCCGGACGAAGTGCGGTGCGGCGAGAGCGACCAGATCGCTGCGGGTGTTGATCGCCGCGGCGAGGCCGTAGGCGTGTGTCCCGAGGCTGTATTGCTTCGTGAGCGGATCCCGCGAAAGCATCCGACGGTCGACGAGCAACGTCAGCAGACGCTGCGTCGTGCTCTTGTCGAGCCCGGTCGCCTCGGCGATCTCCATCAGCCCAAGGGGATGCGGTGCGGTGACGACACAGTCGAACAGATCGAGCGCGCGGGTCGCGGTACGGGACATCCGAACATTCTCATTCATCGGGGAACGGGGCCGGGATCTGCTTGACACCGCCCCGAGGTCGGGAAAAACTATTCTCAATCTATGATGTTAACTCTCAACAGATGAGAATGTAAAGGATGCAACGCCTATGACCCACCCGGCCCGCGTCTCCGCGCTCTGGCAGGACCTGCTCAGCGACGACGACCGCGCTCGTGTCTCTGGTGCCCGGTTCGGGCGACGTGTGGGCATCGGCGAACGCGCGGCGATCCTCGTCATCGACCCGCAGAACTACATGGTCGGCCCGGTCGGCGGCGAGGACATCGCCTACCCCTCGTCCTGCGGCGAGGCCGGGCGACAGGCCCTCGCCGCGGCCTCGACGCTGCTGGAAGCCGGTCGTCGGCTCGGCATCCCGATCTTCTACACCCGCTGGGAGGTCGCCCGCGACGGCGCCGACATGGGCGCCTATCGGCGCAAGCGCGATCTCATCGACACCGAAGGCTGGGCGATCGAGGGCACCTTCGGCGCGCAGATCGCGGACGCGGTCGCGCCGCTGCCCGGCGACCTGGTCTTCGTGAAGAAGAAGCCCTCCGCATTCCTCGGGACTCCGCTGACCGGCTACCTGATCGATCGCGGCATCGACACCGTCATCGTCACCGGCGGGTCGACGAGCAACTGCGTCCGGGCCACCAGCGTCGATGCCGTCTCGCTCAACTACCGGGTCGTCGTCGCGGCCGACTGCGTCATGGACCGCTTCGACATCTCGCATCGCACGGCGCTCTTCGACCTCGATCGCCAGTACGGCGACGTGATGTGGTCGGAGGAGATCATCGCGGCGCTCGAGGCCACGCGATGACCGAGCCGGTGAAGGAGGCGGGCGTCGACGGGCCGGCCCGCGACCTCGTCGGCTATGGCCGCCGTCCGCCGCACGGCACCTGGCCGAACGGAGCGAAGGTCGCTCTGAACATCGCTCTGAACATCGAGGAAGGATCCGAGCGCTCCTGGGCGTTCGGCGATCGCCGCAACGAGGGGCTCGGTGAGGTGCCGCGCACCGTCGACGCCGCCTACCGCGACCTCGCCACCGAGTCGGTCTACGAATACGGCTCGCGAGCCGGAGTCTTCCGGCTGCTGCGCCTGTTCGACCGGCTCGGAGTGAAGGCGACGATGTTCGCCGCGGCGCAGGCGCTGGAGCGCAACCGCGAGGCCGCCTCGTGGATCGCGGATGCCGGCCACGACGTCTGCTGCCATGGCTACCGATGGGCCGAGCAGTGGACGATGGCGCCCGGGGAGGAGCAGGAGCTGATCGACCTCGCCGTGGCGTCGATCACCGAGACCACCGGCAGCCGACCGCTGGGCTGGTACAGCCGGTGGATGGCGAGCTCTCGGACCCGCGAGCTGCTTGCCGCCGAGGGCGGCTTCGTCTACGACTCGGACGCGTACAACGACGACATCCCGTACTACGCCCCCGCCGCGGGCCGGTCGCACCTCGTCCTCCCGTATTCGCAGACCTACAACGACAGCTTCTACTCGTACGGACACATCGCGTCGCCGAGCGACTTCGTCGACTATTGCATGCGCGGACTCGACTATCTCCGCCGTGAAGGCGACGGGGTGCCTCGGATGATGTCGGTCGGCCTCCACGCGCGACTCTCCGGCCAGGCGGCCCGGACCTCGGCGATCGAGGAGTTCCTCGAGCACGCCCTGTCGCTCGATGACGTGTGGGTCACCCGGCGCGTCGACATCGCCGAGCACTGGCTGCGGGAGTTCCCCGCGCGCCTTAGCCGAGATGCGGACGGCCGGCCTGCAGCTGCCGCAGGTCGCGGCTGATGTCCGCGGCCGCCTGGGTCACCAGCGGGATGAGTTCGGCGAGCCGCCGCTCGTCGGTCCGCGAGGCGAGGCACGCGATCGACAGCGCTCCGGCGACCTCGTCGAACGCGTCGAAGATCGGGGCCGCGATGCCGATGGACTCCGGCACCCGTTCGCCCTCGGTGACGGCGAAGCCCTGCTCGCGGACCTGCGCCAGGCGGCGACGGATGAGGGCGGGATCGACGGCCGTGCGCTCGGTGGCGGGTGGGATGGGGCGGGAGAGGACGATGTCCACGTCGCGCTCGGTGAGGTGGGCGAGGATGCACATGCTGCTGGAGCCGACGGCGAGCGAGACCTGCTGGCCGGGGACGATGGTGATCCGGATGGGCTGAGAACTCTCGACCTGGCCGATGTAGACGCGGCGGTGGCCGACTCGGGCGGAGAGCGTGGTCGATTCGCCGCTGTCGTCGGCGAGCCGGGCGATGATCGGGAGCCCCACCGTGCGCAGCTCGGACTGCGCCGAGGCCCGCTGGCCGAGCGACAACGCCGCCGGGCCGATGGTGTAGCGGCGGGTGGCGGCCGAATAGCTGACGAACTCGGTGGAGACCAGGGTCTGCAGAAGCCGGTGGACCACCGCCTTGCTGAGGCCGACGCGACGGGCGATCTCGGTCACGCCGAGTGGTGAGCTCGCTCCCGCGAAGGCGAGCAGCACCCGCGCCACTCGTTCCGTGGTGGAGGTGGGGGTGTCGTCGAGTGACGCGGAATCGCGTGCTCTGGGCGGCGGCGTCTCCATGGTCAAACGCTACCAGAACGCCTACCAAAGTGTTCCATTTATCGGAACATAAATTGTGAGCTTCGCGAGTTATGTAACAGCTCGTTTACGTGAGAGAAATAAACCCCAATAAATCAATGCCTATCGTGAGTGTCGTTGCATCAAGACGTCGTACGGAGATGTTCCGTTTGGCGGAACGCATTCCATAAAGGAGAAAGTGTGAAGAAGAGCGTCACGGCCCTCGCGCTCGGTACTGCGGTGATCGCCACGATCGCCCTTGCCGGATGCTCGGGCGCAGCAGCGGCAGGCGGCGGCACCGCCGCGAAGAGCGGCACCAAGGTCGACAAGGTCGTCATCGGGTCGCTCCATCCGGAGACCGGCAGCAGCGCCGCGGACGGACAGGCGATGGACAACGGCGCGCAGATGGCGGTTGACGCGATCAACAAGGCGGGTGGCATCAAGTCGCTCGGCGGCGCGAAGCTCGAGCTCGACAAGGGCGACACGAAGGGCACCCCGGACGTCGCATCCACCGAGGCGAACCGGGAGATCTCGGACGGCGCTGTCGCCCTGATCGGCACCTATGCCTCGGGCGTCAGCACGACCATCTCGGCGCTTGCGGAGAAGGCGCAGGTTCCCTTCGTCATGGACATCAGCGCCGCCGACTCGATCCTGCAGCAGGGATACAAGTACAGCTTCCGCGTCCAGCCGAGTGCGACGGCGATCGGCACGCAGGGGGCGGATGCCGTCGCGGCGATCGCCGCCAAGAACGGCGTCAAGCTCTCGAAGGTGGGCTACCTCTACGATCAGGGCGCCGGCGAGACCTCGCTCGAGGTCGCCTTCGCCAAGGAGGCGAAGGCCAAGGGCTTCACCGTCGACACGGCGATCAAGTACGACTCGATGTCGCTCACCGACGCCACGACGCAGATCGCCCAGATCAAGGCGGCCGGTGACACCACGCTCATCGTCTCCGGCTACTACGCCGACAGCCTCGCGATCGCGAAGTCGATCGCGGCGAGCGGCATCAAGCTGGACGCCGTCTTCGGCGTCGGCGACGGAGCGTACGACCAGCAGACCTTCCTCACCGATGCGCCGAACGGCGGCGAGGGCTACTACAACACGAACTACGCGATCGCGAAGAGTGCTGAAGGCCAGCAGTTCGCGACTGACTATCAGGCGAAGTTCAACACCCCCGTCCGCACCGGCGCAGCCCTCGCGTACGACGCGGTCCAGGTGATCGCGGCGGGCCTCGAGGACTCCGGCTCAGCCGACCCCGTCAAGCTCCGCGACGCGATCGCCGCCGAGAAATCCTACACCGGCATCGCCTTCGGCAGCGGCCCGATCGCGTTCTCCTCCACCGGTGAGAACACGAGCGCGCGCACCGTCGCGACGCAGATCCTGGGCGGCAAGGTCACCGTGGTCTACCCCGATGACCAGGCCACTGGCACGGCGAAGTTCCCCGCGTTCTGAGCCGTGCGACACCTCGAAGAGAACTCACTATGACTATGACGCAACTCGACGAGCGGCTGGGGGAGACTTCGGTCCTCCCGGCCGCTCGCCGGCGCCTCCACGAGCTCCTGGGTCAGCGATTCGTCCGGACCATCGGCGTGACGGTCATCGTCATCGCCGTCGTGGCGATCATCGCGGGCCTGGTCTCGCACAGTCCGGACGTCGTCTGGCAGGCGATCATCACAGGTCTGCTCAACGGCGGTGTCTACAGCCTCATCGCGATGGGCCTCACCCTTGCCTACGGCGTGCTCCACATCATCAACTTCGCGAACGGCTCGATGCTGACCCTCGGCCTGTACCTGGCCTATGTCGCGGTGCACGACTGGGGCATGCAGCCGTATGTCGCGCTGCTCTTCGTCATTCCCGCGATGATGGCCTTCGGCGCGCTCACTCAGAAGTTCCTCCTCAACCCGGTGATGAACGGCGCCTCGCACAACCAGCTGCTCGTCACCATCGGCCTCGCCGTCGGCCTGGAGAACCTGATCCTGCTCATCGCCGGGCCGAACCCCGTGTCGGTCACCCTTCCTCACGGCGGGTCCTTCAGCCTCTTCGGGGCGACGGTCGACCTGGGCCGGCTCTATGCCTTCGTCGGGGCGATCGCTATGGTCGTCCTGCTCTCGCTGATCCTGCAGAAGACCCCGGTCGGCACCGCCGTCCGCGCGGTCGCGGCGAACCCCGTCGGTGCGAGCCTCGTCGGCGTCAACATCAAGAACATCTACGTCCTCACCTTCGCGATCGGCGGTGCGGCGATCGGTGCGGCGGCGACGCTCATCGCGCCGTTCCAGAGCATCACGCCGACCACGGGCGACGTGTTCAACCTCACCGCGTTCGTGGTCGTCGTGCTCGGCGGGATGGGAAACGTCGCCGGCGCGCTCGTCGGTGGATTCGTGGTGGGCCTCACCGAGCAGCTCGCCGGCATCATCTTCCCCGAGCAGTCCCCGCTGCTGTCGGTCTTCGTCGTGTTCCTCATCGTGCTGTTCATCCGGCCGCGCGGCGTCTTCGGGAGGGCATCATGAGTGCGGCCACGGACGAGAGGGCCCTCCGTTCCCGAGCGGCCGACTTCGACTGGCAGTCGCGCATGCTGCCGTCGCGTCTGCTGGGCGCGCAGAGCACCACGCGCGGTCTGGTCACCTACGGCGTCCTCTTCGTCGTCGTGGTTCTGCTCGCCGCGTTGCCCTTCATGATCGACACCGCGACGATGGCGATCGCCACCCGGGTGCTGATCTTCGCGCTGCTCGGCATCGGCTGGAACGTGATGAGCGGTTTCGGCGGCATGTTCAGCTTCGGCCATGCGGCCTACTTCGGCATCGGCGCCTACACCACTGCGGCCTGTGTCGTCCACTTCGGCATCAGCCCGTGGATCGCGCTCGTCATCGGGATGGCGCTCGCGGTGGTCGCAGCGCTCGTCATCAGCTGGCTCGCCTTCCGCTACCGGCTCGCCGGGGCGTACTACGCGCTGTCGACATTCGCCTTCGCCGAGGTGCTGATGCTCGTTGCGGAGGGCAACGATTGGCTGCATCGCACCGACGGCATCGGGCTCCCGGTGGCTCCCGGCGAGTCGTGGTGGATGTTCAACTTCAAGCTCAACTCGCCGAACTACTACTGGATCGCCGTGGCCTTCGTCGGTGTGGCGCTCGCCGTCAGCATCTCCTTCACCCGGGCCCGCACCGGCCGCTTCGTGGTCTCGGTCCGGGACGACGAGGCCGCGGCGGCGGCGGCTGGCATCAACCCGCTGCGATACAAGCTCACGGCGGTCGCCGTCTCGGCGGCGATCACCGCGGCCGCCGGCATGCTCTACATGGAGTACTACGGCTTCGTCGACCCGACGACCGCCTTCAACTCCTCGGTGTCGAACAACGCGATCATCACCGCGGTGGTGGGCGGGGTCGGCACGATCTGGGGCCCGCTCATCGGCGCGATCGTCACCGCACCACTGACCGATCTGATCAATGGATTCCTGCGGAACCCGCCGGCGGGGCTCGAGTTCCTGCACGGGCACAGCGGCCTCGACCTCGTGGTCTATGCCGCCATCCTGATCGTCTTCGTGCTGTTTCTGCCCCGCGGCATCTATGGCTCGATCACACACTGGATCCAGAGAAAGAGGCGGAAGTGAGCCTGCTCGAAGTCCGAGGGATCACCAAGTCGTTCGGCGGGATCCGCGCGCTCCGCGGCGTCACCCTTGACGTCGAGGAGGGCCAGATCCTCGGTGTCATCGGCGCGAACGGCGCCGGCAAGACGACGCTGTTCAACTGCATCACCGGTGCGTTCAAGCCGGATGCCGGCACGGTGACGCTTGCCGGTCGGGACATCACCGGCACGCCGTCGCACCGGCTCGCCGCGCTCGGCATGGCGCGAACCTTCCAGCTGATGCGTCCGTTCCACACCATGAACGTCCTCGAGAACGTCGCGATCGCGGTCATGTCCAGCGGCGTGCGGCACAAGCGGAAGGCCTATGCGAAGGCCGACGCGATCGTCGCACGCACCGGGCTCGAGCAGTGGGAGACCACGAACTCGGGCTCGCTGCCTGCGGCGATCCAGAAGCGGCTCGAGCTCGCCCGGGCGCTCGCGCTGGAGCCCCGTGTGCTCCTGCTCGACGAGGTGCTCGCCGGCCTCGTGCCATCGGAGCGCATCCCGGTCATGGAGCTCCTCGAGGATCTCCGGACGAACGAGGGCGTGACGATGGTCTTCATCGAGCACATCATGGCGGCGGTCCGTCGGCTCAGCGACAGCGTCGTGATGATGGATCAGGGGGCGGTGCTCGCTGCGGGGGACGTTGACGAGGTACTGGGTGACCCAAAGGTCATCGAGGCCTATCTCGGAGAGGAGTACGCCCGTGCTTCTTGAGCTGGATGGGGTCCGCAGTGGCTATCACGGCCTCGAGATCCTCCACGACATCAGCCTCACCGTCGGCGCGGGCGAGGTCGTCGCCGTCGTCGGCGCGAACGGCGCCGGCAAGTCGACGACGCTGAAGACCATCGTCGGCGAGGTGCGGCGCTCTGGCGGCCGGATCCGCTTCGACGGCAAGGACGCCCCGGTCGGGAAGAGCCATCTGCTCTCCCGCAACGGCCTCATGCTCGTACCCGAGAACCGTGCGCTCTTCGGTGCGCTCACCGTCGAGGACAACCTCAAGATGGGGCGCTGGGCGCGTGGCTCCCGGCACGGCTTCAGCGAGGAGGAGATCCTCGCGCTCTTCCCGATCCTCGTCGAGCGCCGGCACCAGCTCGCGCAGACGATGTCTGGTGGCCAGCAGCAGATGCTCGCGATCGCCCGCGCCCTGATGGGCGCGCCGAAGCTGCTGATGCTGGACGAGCCGTCCACGGGACTCTCGCCGAAGCTCACCTGGGACGTCTTCGACGCGGTCCACCGGGTGCGTGAGCGCGGGGTCAGCGTGCTGATCGTCGAGCAGAACGCGAGTCAGGTGCTCGAGCTCGCGGACCGTGCGTACGTGCTGGAGAGCGGCTCGGTCGCACTCGAGGGGGAGGCCGCCGCGCTCGCGAAAGACGCGCGCGTCCAGGAGGCGTATCTCGGTGGCTGAGACGGCGGCGGATCTGCGCGCGTGGGCGCAATCGCTGCGCGACGGGCCGCGGCTCGGCGCGGCGGTGACCGCGCTTGCGGACTGGGCGAGTTCCGACCCCTGGTCGTGTGCCTCGGAGAACGCACGGGGCGCCTTGCGGAACGCGATCACCAATCTGCTCGCGGTAACCGCGGGTGCCGCGGCGATGCCGGAGCAGCAGGCGTTCCTGGACGCCTGGGACCCGGAACCTGGCGCTGCAGTCGTCATCGGCACGGGGCGGTCCGTCCCCGTCGAGGCAGCCGCCTGGATCAACGGCGTCAATGCGGTCTTCTTCGAGCGTGATGAGGGCAATCGCTATGCGAAGGGACACCCGGCGGTGCAGACGGCACCGGCGATTCTGGCTGTCGCAGAGCGGCTCGGCATCTCCGGTGAGCCGCTGTGGAACGCGCTCTATGTCGGCTACGAGCTGGCGACCCGCTTCGGTCGTGCCACCGCGTTCCACCCGGATGTGCACACCCACGGCACCTTCGGCGTCCCCGGCGCAGCCGCGGGCTGTGCTCTGCTGCTCGGCGGCGACCGCGATGCGGTGGCGCGTGCGATCGAGGCGGCGGTCGCGTTGCCGCCGGCCACGGACTGGGCCACCGTCCTCGACGGCTCGGCGCTGCGGGACCAGTGGGTCGGTGCGGGACTGGTCGCCGGCCTCGCGGCGGCGCGCTACGGCATCGCCGGGCTTCCGGTCGGACGCGACGGCGGCACGATCCGATTCGGCGGCCGGCTCGGCGAGATCGCCCCCGCGGTCCTCGTCGACGACCTCGGCGGCGAAGGGCTCGTCACCCGCAGCTACCTGAAGCAGTATTCGAGCTGCGCCTATACGCACAGCTCGGCCGACGCCGCGATCCTCCTGCGTGCGGAGCTCGCGGAGCGCGGTCTCGGTGCGGACGATGTGCTCGGCATTGAGGCCGAGGTGACAGGCCTCGCAGCGGCGCTCGACGACCGCACCTGGGACAGCCGTCCCGCGGCGTACTTCTCGGTGCCGTTCGCGGTCGCATCCGCGTTGCTGTACGGGGACGTCCGCATCGACCGCGCCGCGGTGCCGGCCGAGCCGGCGCTCACGGCGTTGGCGCAGCGCGTCACCGTCATCGCCGCGGACGGGACGATCCCCTCCCCGATCCCCAACGCCCGCCCGGCTCGCCTGACGCTCCGCCTCTCCGACGGCAGCACGCTCGTCACGACGGTCGCACACCCGAAGGGCGACGCGCTGGACACGCCGTTCAGCCGGGAGCACTTCGAGACGATCCTCGCCGAGGCGCTGGCGCCTGCGGGTCTCGGCGCCGTCGCGGCGCATCACGCGGTCGCCGGGCTCGAGCGCAGCGAGCCGGGCGCCGCGCATGTGGCGCTCCTCGGGCTCGCCGCGGCGGGCGCCGGGATCGATTGACCACGAATTCGAATCCACCCCACCATCAAGGAGGAACCCTTCATGAGCGACACCGAGGCTGTCGACTGGAACGCGAAGATGCGCGAGATGCGCGAGCTGCGTGCGAACCGAACGAAGATCGGCCCAGGCGAGCATCCTGCGGTCATGGTCATCGACTACCAGGTCGCGTTCACCCAGCACGGTGCGATCGGCGAGACGACGAAGGCTCACCTCGAGAACACCGCTGTTCTGCTCGATGCCGCTCGAGATGCCGGCATCCCGGTGATCTATGCGAAGAACATCATCGACGCGCTCGATGACCGGATGCTGGCCCAGCGAGTCCGCTCGACCCTGACGGCACGCTGCCTGCGCGACGACCCCTGGTCCGAGCTCGACCCGATCGTGGCGAGCAAGCCGGGCGACGAGATCGTCGACAAGACCCGGGCCTCCGCCTTCTACCAGACCCGGCTCGACGAGCTGCTCGCGGAGCTCGGCGTCGACGAGCTCCTCTTCGCGGGGACCTCGACGAGCGGCTGCGTCCGTGCGACGGTCGTCGACGCGGCGTTCCGCGACTACCACATCGAGGTCGTCGAGGACTGCGTCGACGACTTCCGGGCGCTGTCGGGCGAGGCATCCCTTTGGGACATTCAGGACCGCTTCGGCGACGTCGTCGACCTCGACTGGGCCCTCGGCCGGATCGCCTCCTACAAGGCTGCGAAGACGGGGGCGGAGGTCGGCGCCTGATGGTGATCCTCAACAACCAGCGGCTCGTCTACCAGCCGATGCCGGACCGTCCCCAGGTGACCTGGCCGGACGACAAGCTCGTCGCCGTCTGGCACGCTCCGAACGTGGAGCACTACGACTTCATGCCGCCGGGGCACGGCAGCCCTCAGGGCCGTGTCGGCGCCCCGGACGTCGAGCACTACTTCCAGCGCGACTACGGCAACCGGGTCGGCTTCTGGCGCATGCTGCGCGCCGTCGACAAGTACGCGATCCCGTCCACTGTCTCTCTGAGCCTCCAGGTGCTCGAGGAGATGCCGGACATCCGTGACGCGATGCGGGAGCGGAACTGGGAGGTCATGAGCCACGGCATCTCGAACCTCCGTCCGATCTACGGGGTGAGCGAGGAGGAGGAGAACGCCTTCTACGAGGAGTCGCAGCTCGTCGCCGAGACCTACTACGGCGAGCGGATCAAGGGGATGCTCGGCCCGAAGATCTCCGGCACCGATGTCACCTGCGACCTCATGGTCAAGCACGGCATGAGCTATCACGCCGACTGGATCCACGACGAGCAGCCGCGACCGCTGCGGACCGAGAGCGGCGCCAAGCTCGTCTCCATCCCGTACAGCTTCATGGTCAACGACGTCCCGCTCATCTACGCGAAGCACTACTCCTGGGACTTCTTCGTCGACCTCGCCCTGACCCAGATCCAGCGGCTCCTGCGTGACGCGGAAGAGGACGGGCAAGGGCGGGTCGCGTGCATCGCGACGCACCCCTTCCTCTCCGGGCAGCCGGGATTCCAGTCCTATCTGGAGCGGATCTTCGACTTCGTCCGCAGCGACGAGCGACTGTGGGTCACCACCGCGGCGGAGATCACCGACCACTACCTCGAGCACCACTACGACGCGCAGCTCGCCGCCGCGACACGCGCGGGAGGCGACGAATGACGATCATCGAGAACCCTGCTGACGTCCAGCTCTATCCCGAGACGCTTGAGCGCAGCTATGAGCCGAACGTCGCGCCGTGGCGATTGCCGGAGGGCAAGAAGCTCGTCGTGAGCCTGCTGCTCCACGCGCCGAGCTACCAGGACGACGTCCCACCCGGGACGATCAAGCCGATCGCGATGCAGGGCGGCGTCGGCCGGGAGACCGGTGAGCCGCGGCACGGCCAGGTTGCGCGCCTCTCGCAGTGGGACTTCGGCCTGGGTGTCGGCATCTTCCGCCTCATGAAGATCGCGGATGCCGCGGGCGTGCCCTATGCGGTCGCGCTCGATGAGGCCGGGGTCACCGCCTACCCGGCGCTCGCGAAGCACGTCGCCGCCTCCGGCGCCGAGCTCGTCGTGCGCGGCCGGGCCGCGAACGTTCTGCTCGGCGAGTCGATGAGCCGTGAGGAGCAGATCGCCTACATCTCGGGCGCTCGCGCGGCGGTCGAGGGTGCTGTCGGTGCCTCCGCCGTCGGCTGGTTCAGCCCCGAGCGCGGCGAGACGACGATCACGCCGGAGCTGCTCGCGGAGCAGGGCTTCGTCTGGAACGGCAGCTGGCCGGTGGATGAGCGTCCGGTGCCGCTCGTCGGCCCCGCGGCCGGGCTCACCGCGCTGCCGTTCCACCTCGACTCGGAGGACATGTTCGCGCTCTACGGCCGCGGGCTCGCGTTCCGCGACTATGAACGGCAGCTGCTCCAGACGGTCGATCAGCTCATCGCCGACGCGGATCTGCTCGGCGGGCGCTTCCTCGGGCTCAGCTGGTTCGGCTGGGTGCTCGGACAGGCCTGCTATGCGGATGTCGCCGAACGGGTGCTCGCGGATCTCATAGCCCGCCCCGAGATCGCGTTCGTCACCCCCGCGGACGCCGTACGGCTCGCGAGCGCCGCCGCATGAGCCGACCCCGCACGCACCACGAAGAACCGATGGCTGGTAGCTGATTGTCTCGCGGCAACACCGTCGGGGCCCCGTCACGCGACGGGGCCCCGCTCATGCAGCTTCCCCTTTCGATGAGCTGGGCCCTCGGATCCGGCACGATCCTGATGGGCCTCAACTCGGCGATCATCGCCGTCGCGCTCATCCCGATCGCGAACTACTACCACGACCGCGGCGGCATTCCGTGGCTCGTCAGCGGCCTCTACATCGCGGCCGCGGTCGGCTCGCCGCTCGGGGGTCGCTTCGCGGATCTGTTCGGCCCACGGCGCGTCTATCTCATCGGGTTGGCGGTCATCATCGCGGCCTCTGCGGCCGGCCCGTTCCTGCCGAGTGTGGGCTGGCTCATCCTCGATCGCATCGTGCTCGGGCTCGGCACCTCGCTGCAGTTCCCCGCGGCGATGGCGATCATCCGCCAGCAGGCTGCAGCCCGAAAGGCGAGCGCTGTGCGTGCGCTCGGCATCGTGGCCGTATGCGGGCAGACCACCGCGGCGCTCGGTCCGACGATAGGCGGGCTCGTGACATTGCTCTGGGGCTGGCAGGGGATCTTCTGGGTGAATGTGCCCTTCGTGGTCAACTCGCTGGTCTGGGTGCTTCTTGCCGTGCCGAAGGACCCACGGGGTCGACGGGCGGGCGGGGCGCGCAGCATGCTCGCGAAGATCGACCCCCTCGGCATCGCCCTGCTCATCGCGGCGCTCGTGCTGCTCATGCTCGGACTCCTCTCGCTGGAGAGCCACCCGCAGTGGCCGTACCTCCTCGGGGTGATCCCTATCGTCGCCGTGCTCGTTCTCTGGGAGCGGCGCAGCGCGAGCCCTTTCATCGATGTGCGGCTCTTCGCGCAATATCCGGGGGTGGCGATGACCTGCCTCCGCGGCGTTGCGACCTTCGTCTCCTTCTACTGCATCTTCTACGGCTTTCCTCAGTGGCTCGAGGAGTCCCGGGGTCTGAATCCGGGGCAGGCCGGCCTGCTTGTCTTTCCGACCTTCGGGATCGGTGTGGTCAGCACGGTCCTGGCCACCAGACTCGGCCACCGGCTCGCCCCGCGCGTCCTCCTTCTCATCGGCAACGCCGCGATGGTCGCCGCCGGCGCGCTCATCGTGCTCACCATCCGCACCGACGCGCCGATCTGGCTGCTCATCATCGCCGGGGCGATGATGGGCATCCCCAACGGCTTCAACAATCTCGGGAACCAGATGATCCTCCATGACAACGTGCCGGGGGCAGTCGCCGGCATCGCGAGCGGGCTGTATCGGACCTCGCAGTACATCGGCGCGACGCTCGCCGCAGTGATCTGCGCCTTCGCCCTCCGGCCGGAGTCGCTCAACGGCGGCATCACGATCATCGGCGCCTGCGTCGGCGGCATCGGAGCGGCGCTGCTCCTGTTGAATCCGCTCCAGTTCCGTTCGGCGGGCCGGAAGGCCGTGGCCGATCTGCTGGGGGCCGAGCGGTGAGCGCGCTCTTTGCCCCGCTGCGGTTGCGCGGGATCGAGCTCCCGAACCGGGCCTGGGTCTCGCCGATGTGCATGTACGCCTGTGAGGACCACGACGGTGTCGTCGGCGACTGGCACGTTATGCACTATGGGCAGTACGCGCTCGGGGGCGCCGGTCTCATCCTCACCGAGGCGACCGCCGTCCTTCCTGAGGGCCGGGTCACCCCGCAGGACGCCGGCATCTGGTCGGACGCGCAGGCGGCGGCGTGGCGCCGGGTCACCGAGTCGGTGCATCTGACGGGCGGCCGCATCGGCGTGCAGCTCGCCCACGCCGGCCGCAAGGGCGGCAAGTATCGGGGACTGCCCGGCGACGAGTTCGTCGCGCGCTCCGTGCCGCTCGACGCCGGCGGCTGGGTCACGACCGGGGCGACCGACGCGCCGTTCGGGCACTACGACCCGCCCCGCCCGGCGACGGCGGAGTACCTCGCTGTGCTCCCGGCGGCGTTCGCGGCCGCGGCGCGACGTGCGGATGCTGCCGGATTCGACGTCATCGAGCTGCACGGCGCGCACGGCTATCTGCTCCACGAACTGCTCTCCCCGGTGACCAACACGCGCGAAGACGAGTGGGGTCGCGACGCCGAGGGGCGGGAACGGCTACTCCTCGAGGTCGTCGACGCGGTCCGCGCCGCGTGGCCGGAGGAGAAGCCGCTGCTTCTGCGGGTCTCCAGCTCGGACGTCACGCCCGCCGGCCGAACGCCGGACGATACTGCCGAGCTCGCGGCGCGACTGCTGCGGCGCGGAGTCGACCTCGTCGACTGCTCAGCCGGCGGACTCGTCGCCGGCGCGGAGTACGCGCCGGGCCCCGGCTACCAGGTCGCCCCGGCCGCCCTGGTCCGTGCGGCAGGGGTGCCGGTCGCCGCCGTCGGCGAGATCACCTCGTCGCACCAGGCCGAGACGATCGTCGCCACGGGGCAGGCGGATGCCGTGATGATCGGCCGGGCGATGCTCCGCGACCCGTACTGGGCCCGCCATGCGGCGATCGAGCTCGGCGCGCCGGTGCCGCAGCAGCCGCAGTACCACCGGGCCTACCGGCGGGACGGCGCTGTCGCGCGATGACCCCATTCCGTCCGTTCAACTTCCACGAGGGAGCCCGATTGCCATGACCACCCCGCTCCACGAACTCTCGATCACCGAGGCGAGCACGAAGATCCGTGCCCGGGAGATCTCGCCCGTCGATCTCGTTGGGGCGTTCCTCGACCGCATCGCACGGTTCGACGACGAGATCCACGCCTTCCTGACCGTCGACGCTGCGCGAGCGAGGGCCGCGGCGAAGACTGCGGAGGAGGAGATCGCGGCGGGTCGCTGGCGCGGGCCGCTGCACGGCATCCCCTTCGCGGTGAAGGACAACTACTTCACGGAGGGGCTGCGGACGACCGCGGCCTCGCGGCTCATGGCGGACTTCGTCCCGGACTATTCGGCGACCGCGATCGTGCGGCTGCAGCAGTCCGGTGCGATCCTGCTCGGCAAGCTGAACACCTGGGAGTACGGGACGGGGACCGGCGCGGTCGACTTCGACCTCTTCGCCCCGCCCGCCGCGAATCCATGGAACCAGGAGCACTTCACCGGCGGCTCCTCCTCGGGCCCGGGCGCCGCCGTCGCAGCCGGGATGGCGACGTTCGCGCTCGGCAGCGACACGGGCGGATCCGTGCGACTGCCGGCGGCCGGATGCGGGCTGCAGGGGATCAAGCCGACCTTCGGGCGGATCAGTCGACACGGCATCCTGCCGAACTGCTGGAGCTTCGACACCGCAGGGCCGCTCGCCTGGACCGTCGAGGACTGCGCCGTCCTGCTCGGGGCGCTCGCCGGGCTCGACCCGCTCGACACGAGCAGCGCCGATGTCGCCGTGCCGGATTTCACCGCCGAGCTCGGCGCGGGCGTGGCCGGGCTCCGGATCGGTGTCGTCACGAACCTCACCGCCGACGGCGAGGCGGTGGAGGACGCGATCCTCGCCGACCTCGACCGGGCGGCGACCGCATTCGGCCGGGCGGGCGCGCAGCTGCGGGCGGTGGAGCTGCCGATGGCCCCGGCGAAGTACCGGGGGATCACAACGACCATCAACTGGGCGGAGTCGTTCTCCATCCACGAGCTGGACTTCCTCGATCGGCGCGAGCTGATGGGCAGCGCGCTGCGCGACAAGCTCACGACCGGCTTTATGGTGCGGGCCGCGGACTACCTCGCCGCGCAGCGCCGCCGCAGGGAGCTCACCGCGGCCACCGACGCGCTCTTCGACGAGGTCGACCTCCTGCTGTCGCCCACCACCTATCGGACAGCGCCGCGCTTCGACGAGCCGGAGGCCGTTGTGGCCTTCACCACGGTGAATGCGACATCGCCCTACAACCTCACCGGGCACCCGGCGATGTCGGTGCGCGCCGGGCTCGCCCCGAACGGCCTGCCGACGGCCATCCAGCTCGCTGGCCGCTTCTTCGATGAGGCGACGATCCTGCGCGCCGCCTATGCCTACGAGACCGAGCTCAGCGAGCCGATCCCGCGCCCGACCCTCACCGACGCCTGAGAATGGGAGTCCTGATGACCGATGACTTCGCCGAGTATGCGGCAGCCTATGCCCGCATCCATGGCCTCGTCGAGCTTTCCGACGCAGAGGTGCAGCGGCTGCCAGCTCTCGCCGAGCGCGCTATCCGTGCGGGCCGCGGCATCCCGCGCATCCAGGACAAGACGGTCGAGCCGATGACGGACTTCAAAGCGATCGACCTTGCACGACGGGTGTGGGTCCGCCCGCCGCTTGCCGATTCGTGACCGACTCGTGCCGGGTGGGGACCGGCACGTGGGGTGGTGACGTGCGTGTGTTCTGCGCCATAGCGGCGCGGTGGTCGCGTCCGGCGCGTCGCGTAGCGACTCGTGCCGGGCGGGGACCGGCACGACAACAAGCTCAGTGCACGTACTCCAGCAGATCCAGCCCGATGGTGCGCATGCCGTCGATGACGCCGAGGCGTGTGGGCAGCGCGGAGTCGTCGAAGTACGTCGAGACGGCGTAGACGACGCCGGCTCGTGGTCCGCGCAGCACGCCGACCTCGCTGCGCACGCCGTCATCGACGCCGGTCTTGTTGACGAGCAGGATGCCGTGATCGGCGCTCCGGTGGGCGAGGGGGTCCAGGCCGAAGGCGCCGGCGACGAGCGTGAGGTCTGCGTTGAGCGAGAGCCACTGCACGACCCGCTGGGAGGTGACGCGGTCGACGACCTCGCCGCGTGCGAGTGAGGAGAACAGCCAGGTCAGCTCGGAGGCGGAGCCGACCGAGAGCTGGGGTGCGTCGTCGGGCCCGCGGTGGTCGCGTACGAGGTCCAGCAGCGCCGTGCGGGTGAGTCCGAGCTCCTCCGTGCGGGTGCTCACGGCGTCGAGCCCGATGCGGCGCAGCAGCACGTTGGTCGCGAGGTTGTCCGAGGCGGCGCCGACGAGGGCGGCCAGATCGGCGAGCGGCAGGGACGGCACCGCGAGGTGCTGCCACACGCCCGAGTCGCCCACGGCGTCGCGGGGCTCGCGGTCGAGCAGGGTGAGGCCGGTCGTGCCACGCTGCTCGAGCATGGCGGCGACCTCGATCAGCAGCAGCACCTTGCCGATCGACGCGGTCGGCATCACGATGTGGTCGTCGACCGAGAAGAGCACCTGGTCAGAGGCGAGGTCGACGGCGCGTGCGGAGACCTGCACCCCCGAGAGGGCGAGCTCGCCCAGCGCGGCGAAGCCGCGCCGGAAGCTGTCCGAGGTGTCCGCGCCGCGGTGCCTGCCCGCCGTGGCCGCGGCATGCCGGGCGCGACGGCCGGAGGTCTGCTGGGCGGCGGAGGACATGGTTCGCAGGACTCCCTCTGAGCGATGGAACAACCGAGCCCCCTCACCTCAATGGATAGATCATATGTGGCATCCCTGACCCCCAAAGAGTGCGCAGGGAACGCGCCGATAGGATGAATCGGATTCATAGCTCTCACGTTCCCCTCCAGGAGATCCCCCATGCCCGATCAGTCCCGTCTCGAGTCCGTCATCGCCCTCGCGCAGCATCGGGGCTTCGTGTTCCAGTCGGGCGAGATCTACGGGGGAACCCGCAGCGCGTGGGACTACGGCCCCCTCGGCGTCGAGCTGAAGGAGAACATCAAGCGGCAGTGGTGGAAGACCTTCGTGCGCGGTCGCGGCGACATGGTGGGCCTCGACTCCTCGGTCATCCTGCCGCCGCAGGTGTGGAAGGCATCCGGCCATCTCGCGACCTTCAATGACCCGCTGACCGAGTCGCTCGTGACGCACAAGCGCTACCGGGCGGACCACCTCTTCGAGCAGTACGAGCGCGAGCACGGGCATCCGCCGCTGAACGGCCTCGATGACATCCCGGACCCCGACAACCCCAAGGTCGTGGGGCAGTGGACGCCGATCCGCCAGTTCAACGGCATGCTCAAGACCTACCTGGGCGTCGTCGAGGACGAGAACGGCCTCGCCTACCTGCGCCCGGAGACGGCGCAGGGCATCTTCGTCAACTTCCTGAACGTGCTGCAGACGAGTCGGAAGAAGCCGCCGTTCGGCGTGGGCCAGATCGGCAAGGCGTTCCGCAACGAGATCACCCCGGGGAACTTCATCTTCCGCACCCGTGAGTTCGAGCAGATGGAGATCGAGTTCTTCGTCCCCCCGGCCGACGCGCCGGAGTGGTTCCGGAAGTGGGTCGACGACTGCCTGAACTGGTTCCTCGACCTGGGCCTGCGGCGTGAGGACATCCGCCTGTACGACGTGCCGGAGGACGACCGCGCGCACTACAGCGACGGCACGATCGACATCGAGTACGACTTCGGCTTCGAGGGCGAGCCGTGGGGCGAGCTGATGGGCATCGCGAATCGCACGGACTTCGACCTGAGCAGTCACTCCGAGGTCTCGGGTCGTGACCTCTCCTACTTCGATCCGACCACGAACGAGCGCTGGACGCCGTACGTGATCGAGCCGTCCTTCGGCCTCACCCGCTCGCTCATGGCCTTCCTGGTCTCGGCCTATGACGAGGAGGAGGTCACGACCGCCAAGGGCGGCACGGAGACGCGCACGGTGCTGCGCCTCGACCCGCGGCTCGCGCCCTTCAAGGTCGCGGTGCTGCCGCTGTCGAAGAAGGAGACGCTCACGCCGCTGGCGCAGCGCATCGCCGACGAGCTGCGCGGCGAGTGGAACGTGGACTACGACGAGACCCAGGCCATCGGCCGCCGCTACCGTCGCCAGGACGAGATCGGCACGCCGTACTGCGTCACGGTCGACTTCGACAGCCTCGAGGACGACGCCGTGACGGTGCGCGACCGCGACACCATGGCGCAGGAACGGGTGCCGGTCGCGGGGCTCGCGGCCTACCTGGCCGAGCGGCTCGCGGGCGCCTGAGCCGCCCCGTTCTGGGGTGCTGCCCTCCGTCTCGGCCGGGCGCGTAGTGAAGCGATCGGACACGGCTGTCCGCGTGTGCAACGCAGAGGCGGCCGATCCCGTCTCGTATGCGTCCCCGTCAGGCAGGAGGCCGGAGGCAACTGGTGAGAGGGCGGATGCTCGTACAGCGTCGCGCCGCCGACCGCCTCGCCACTCCCGACCTCAACGCCGCCGCCGCGCCCCATCCCGACCGCTGCCGCCCTCCCGCTCCCACGGGCATCCCGACGCCGCCGCCGCGCTCTACGCCCTGGTCTGGACGCTCCGCTCGTGTTCGTCGTGCGCTGGCTCGGTGAGAGCCTGAAGCACCGCTACGCCCACTGGAACGCCGCATGGGCCCGGCTGCGGGCGCGGGGCTGCATCTGCCGGCATCCCTGCGCGCGCCCGGCGGAGTGCTGTGGGCGCATGCGCGCCGGCAGTGGCTCGCGTTGACGGTCCTGGCGGCGACGGGCTTCGCGCTCGTCGTCATCCCGGCGGCGTCGAACTGGCTCGTGGTGCATGGCACGCTTGGACGGTGGCTGATGATCCTGAGCGTCGCGATCCTGCTCGGGCTCGCCACCATCGCCGTGATCAACTGGCGCGTCCATCGTGAGCACGGCCGTGAGCACGGTCGAGAGGCACCGGCCGGCCTGGATGCGCTCGAGGAGATCGACTGAGGTAGGGGGCCGGGCAGAGCCGGGCCGGAGCTGTGCGCTTAGCGCGCAGCCCACTCCGACGCCGTGATCGCGTAGATCGCGACGTCGTGCCATTCGCCGTCGACGATCTCGCGATCCTTCAGGAGTCCCTCCTGGCGCATCCCGAGGATGCCGCAGAGCCGCGCGGATGCCTCGTTCCGGGCATCCAGCTCGGCGAACACGCGATGGGCGCCCATGCTGTTGAAGGCGAGGTCCATGACCGAGCTTGTCGCCTCGGTGGCGAGGCCGCGGCCGTGGATGGCGGGGTGGAAGACCCAGCCGATCTCGAACTGTGCGTTGCGGATGCTCTTGGCGAACAGGGCGATGTCACCGATCTCGCCGCCCTGCGAGCCGTCCGCCTTCTTGAACTCGACGGCCCACACGAGGCCGTCGCCGTGCTTGGTGATGCGCGAGGACTGGGTGAGGCGCTTGCCTGCGCGTCCGTCCAGCTCGTCGTCATGGTCGCGTACCTCCCAGCGCAGGTACTTGACGACGGTCTTGGCCAGCGCGAAGTCGCGGTGCGCGGCGGTCGCCTCGTCCATGGTCAGGGGCCGCATCACAAGCCGGTCGGTCGTCACGATGCAGGCGTCGAACGGAACAGTGGCCGGTGCGGGCCCGTCGATGGTGTCGGTCATGGCTGCACTCCCTCCCGTGCGGGCCGAGGTCGGGCACCTCGTCCTGGGGCTTAGCCTAGGACATCCGCGCGACGGCCCTCTCCGGCCCGTGTGAGCGGGCTCCCGGGGCGGGTGGGCGCACCCTAGGCGGTCTCGCGACCGGCTTCCGCCACCGTGCGCTCCGCGTCGGAACGGTCCGATCCGGTGGCATCCGATGCCACGGCGGCCTCGACGCCGAAGACGGCGGCGACCCCTTCGACGAATGCCGCGGCGTCGCCGTCGCGGGCGAGCTCGCGCGCCTTGACGCTGGGGGTGTGCAGCAGCACGCCGGCGAGGTGGCGCAGCGCACGCTCGATGTCGCCGGAGGCGTCGCGGCCCGCGTGACGCTCGACCTCGCGCTCGAGCAGCTCGAAGACGTGGCCGCGCAGTGCGACGAGCGCCGGCTCGACCTCGCGCTCGGCGGACTTCGCCGCGAACTCGGCCGCGGCCGCGCCGACGAGGTCGCGGGCGTTCTCGGCGGCCTGCAGTTCTTCGAGCGGCGCGTGGATCGAGATGGTCTCCAGGTCGAGCAGCTCGACCCGCTCGAGCTCGGCGACGGAGGGCTCGACGTTGCGCGGCAGGCCGAGGTCGACCACGAGCAGGCGGCGCTCGACGGGGGCCGTCTCGCGGGCCTCGGCGACGAGCTCGCGCGTGACGACGAGCGCGGGCGAGACGGTGCAGGTGATGACGAGGTCGACGGATGCCACGGCCTCGGTCAATCCGTGGGGCGGCACCGCGGTGATGCCGTGCTTGAGCGCGAAGGCCTGGGCGCGGCCGGTGCGGCTCCACACGGCGACCTCGGTCACACCGCGGTCGCGCAGCGCCGCGAGCGACGCCGCGGCGTAGCGGCCGGTGCCGACGAGCAGCACCCGGACCCGCGACCAGTCGGCGAAGCGGCTCTCGGCGAGGTCGAGGGCGAGGCGCACCATCGAGCGGCCGGCGCTCATGAGCCCCGTGGAGTTCTTGACGCCGCGGCTCGTGCGGCTCGCGTCCTGGAAGAGACGTTCGAGGTCGCGGGTCACGGCGCCGGCCTTGCGGGCGCTCGTGTACGCGCGGCGCACCTGGCCGGCGATCTCGCCCTCGCCGACGACGACGGACTCGAGGCCGCTGGAGACCGCGAAGAGGTGGCCGGCGACCTGGTCGTCGTGCAGCAGCTCGCTGCTCGCGCGCAGCTCGGCGGGGTCGACGCCGGCGGCGGCGCCGACCAGAGTGATGAGATCGGATGCCGCTTCGCCGCGGTCTGCCGGCTCGGCGCGCTCGTCCGGCGCAGTGAGGTCCACGTCGAGGTAGGCCTCGAAGCGGTTGCAGGTGGCGAGGACGACGGAGCCCTTCACATCGGCTCGTGCACGGATGGCCGCGGTCACCTCGTCGGCGCCGCGCTCCAGGCGGTCGAGCAGGTCGAATCCCGCGGTGCGGTGACTCGAGGTGAAGCAGAAGAGCACGAGCGGGGAGTCTACGCCGGATGCCTATGAAACGCTTGCGTACCGCAACCGCAACCGCGAAGGGCCCGGATCCGCTCCCAGGGCGGTTCTGGGAGAATCGCGGCGTGAGTTCCGTGAGCCCGTCCGTCGCCGCATCCCCCCTGCTCTCCGCGTATCGAGGTGTGCGTCCGGAGCGGACTCCGGTGTGGTTCATGCGCCAGGCGGGCCGTTCGCTGCCCGAGTACCGCGAGCTGCGCATCGGGCACGCGATGCTCGACGCCTGCCTCGAGCCGGAGCTCGCGGCGGAGATCACGCTGCAGCCCGTTCGCCGGCACGGCGTCGACGCGGCCATCTTCTTCTCGGACATCGTCATCCCCCTCAAACTCGCCGGCGTCGGCGTCGAGATCGTCGCGGGGCGCGGCCCGGTCTTCGAGCGGCCGGTCCGGACGGCGGCGGACGTCGCAGCCCTTCCCACTCTCTCCCTGGACGCCCTCGCCCCGGTGGCGGAGGGCGTGCGCCGCACGGTCGCCGGCCTCGCCGTGATCGGCGACGGCATGACCCCGCTCATCGGCTTCGCCGGCGCACCCTTCACCCTCGCCGCGTACCTCGTGGAGGGCGGCCCCTCGAAGGACCACCTCGCCGCACGCACGCTGATGCATGCCGATCCGGATGCCTGGGCCGCGCTCATGGCGTGGACGGCGGATATCTCGGGGCTGTTCCTGCGCGCCCAGCTGCTCGCCGGCGCCTCGGCCGCGCAGCTCTTCGACTCCTGGGCCGGGTCGCTGTCCCTCTCCGACTACGTGACGCATGTCGCCCCGGCGTCCGCCCGCGCGCTCGCGCACATCGCCGACCTCGACGCGCCGAAGGTGCACTTCGGTGTCGGCACGGGCGAGCTGCTCCCGGCCCTGCGCGACGTCGGCGCCGACGTCGTGGGCGTGGACTGGCGCATCCCGCTGGATGAGGCGGCGCGCCGGCTGGGCGGGGCCGTGCCGGTGCAGGGCAACGTCGACCCGGCGCTGCTGGCCGCGCCGTGGCCGGTGCTCGAGGCGCACGTGCGGGACGTGCTGCGGAGGGGCGAGGCCGCGCCGGCGCACGTGCTGAACCTCGGCCACGGCGTCCCCCCGACGACCGACCCGGGTGTGCTCACCCGCATCGTCGAGCTCGTGCACGGGATGGCGGCCGAGGCATGACGGACCGGCAGGAACCGGAGGAGGTGACCGAGCGGCTCGACCACCTCATCAACGACGACCCGACCCGCGTCGTCGTCATCGGCGGCGGCATGGGCGGCCTCGTCGCGGCGCGCGAGCTGGCGCGCCCCGGCTTCGAGGTGACCCTGCTGGAGGCATCCGATCACGTGGGCGGCTCCGTGCAGCGCCTCGACCTCGAGCTCGGCGACGGCTCCCTGCTCACCGTGGACGCCGGCGCCGAGAGCTTCGCGACCCGTGGCGGGCACGTCGCCGACTACCTCGCCGAGCTGCACCTGAGCGACCAGCTCGTCACCCCGAACCCGGCGGGCGCCTGGCTGCAGCTGCCGGACCGGGCGGTGCCGACGCCGAAGGGCGGCATGCTCGGCATCCCGTCCTCGCCGCTCGCCGCGGACGTCATCGCCGCGATCGGCTGGCGCGGGGCGCTGCGCGCGTACCTGGACCGGGTGCTGCCGCCGCTCCGGATCGGGCAGGAGCACAACCTCGGCCGACTCGTCGAGCGTCGGATGGGCCGTGCCGTGCTGGAGAACCTCGTCGCCCCGGTCACGACCGGCGTCTACTCCGCAGCCCCCGACCAGCTCGACGTCGCCGTCGCCGCGCCGGGGCTGAACCCCGCGCTCACGCGCACCGGCTCGCTCTCCGGAGCCGTCGCGGAGCTGCGCGCGGGCGGTCCGTCCCAGGCCGGCTCGGCCGTCGGCGGCATCACGGGCGGCATGTGGCGGCTCGCCGACGCCGTCGCGACGGATGCCGCCCGGCGTGGTGCCGAACTGCGCACCGGCGCGCGCGTGACGTCCCTCGAACTCGTTCCCGCTCCGCGTGCGGCGCACAGCGGCGACGGGCGCGAAGGTCCGGAACGGGAACGAATCGGCCGCTTCCGCGTCCACGTCGCAGGGCAGGACGACCCCATCGAGGCCGACGCCGTGCTGATCGACGCGCCCTCGGCGCAGGCTCTGCCGCTGCTGGCCGACCTGAGCCCCGAGCTGCAGGCCCTCGCCCACGCCGAATGGCCCGAGGCCACGAGTGTGGAGCTCGTCACGCTCGTGCTCGACGCGCCCGCGCTCGACAGCGCCCCGCGCGGCACCGGCATGCTCGTGAGCGACCGGGTCGCCCCGGGCTTCGTGACGGCCAAGGCGATGACCCACTCGAGCGCCAAATGGGCCTGGCTCGCCGCGGGGCTCCCGGCCGGGCGGCACGTGCTGCGGCTGTCCTATGGGCGTGCCGGGTGCCAGAACGCGGCGGCGGCGCTGACGGATGCCGCGCTGCGAGCCCGGGCGATCGCGGACGCAGCCGCGCTGACGAATATTCCGCTCTCAGAATCCATGGTGCGCGGCTTCGGCCGGGTGGTGTGGCAGAACGCGCAGCCCCTCGCCGCCGTCGGGCAGCGCGACCGGCTCGCCTCTCTGCGCGCCGCGATCGAGAAGGTGCCGGGGCTGGAGGCGACCGGCGGCTGGATCGCCGGTACCGGGCTCGCATCCGTCGTTCCGCACGCGAGGGAGGCATCCGCCCGGCTGCGTGGGCTACGCTGGCGAAAGCTGACGGAAACCGAATCGCGGAGCGAGTAATCGAATCCGTTGAGATCACGGGGGTGCCGATGAAGGGCAAGCTGCTTTTCGCTGCAGGATTGGCGGTCGGGTACGTGCTTGGTGCGCGTGCCGGCCGGAAGAGGTACGACCAGATCGCATCGGCTGCCGACAAGGTGTGGCAGAGCCCGGGCATCCAGAAGCAGGTGCACGCCGCGCAGGACTTCGCGGCCGCGCGCATCGGGGACATTCCCGGGGCGGTATTCGACGGCGCCCGCAAGGCGGCGACGGGGGCCATCAACCTCGTGCAGACCAAGACGACCGGCAGCTCGCCGAAGTCGACGCCGACGAAGGCGCCGAAGGGTGGGGCGGACGTCTTCGGGTCCCAGCGACCGCCGGCCGAGACCGTGTCGGACGCCGAGTCGGAACCGCTCGGCGGTTAGCACATGGCGCAGGGTTCACGTTCTCTCGCGGAGCTCGTCAGCGAGCTGCCGCAGCTGTTCCTCGGTCTCGTCAAGGCCGAGCTCAACCAGCTCCGGGCCGAGCTGGTGGCGAAGGGCAAGGTCGCGGCCGTCGGCATCGGGCTGTTCGCGGGCGCGGCGGTCATCGCGCTGCTGTTCGTCCCGGTACTGATCACGGCGGCGATCCTCGCCTTCTGCCTGATCGTCCCGCCGTGGGCCGCGGCGCTCATCGTCGCGGCGATCCTGCTCGTGATCGTCGCGATCCTCGCGATCGCGGGGGTCTTCTTCTTCCGACGCATCGGCTCCGCGACGCCGGAGAAGACCATCACGAGCATCAAGAACGACGTCGATGCGGTGAGGGGAGTGGGCGACTATGACTTCTGAGAACACGGGATCGACCGACATCGGGTCGTCGAGCGCCGGCTCGGCCAAGGCCGGGACGCCCGCGGGGGCCGGGCGGGATTCCGCCGCGCCTGCGAAGCCCGTGAAGGAGACCGAGGTCGAGCGCGCGCGCGCCGAGCTGGTCGCCGCGCTGACCGAGCTGGAGGACAAGGTCAACGTCCCCAAGAAGGTCAGGCGGATGCGGGAGCAGGAGCCGAGGAAGTTCTTCGCGGCCGTCGGCACCGCAGGCACCGTCGCCGCTGGGCTGCTCACCCTCGGCGTCCTCTCCCTCATCCGCCGGCGCTGAGTCCGGCGTCGGGCTCAGGCCGCGCGGGTCACTCCCGTTGCCGAGGATTTGTCGCGGGCCTGGATGATCTGCGCGCGGTGCTTCCACGTCACGATCAGTGCCTCGAGCTGCGCATTGCTGAACGAGCTCGGGTGATTGGCCAGCGATTCCGCGAACTCTGCACGCTCGTCGGGCGTGAGGTTCCTGCTCCA
>DASWPQ010000015.1:0-100767 GCA_036398375.1 Gryllotalpicola sp. | reverse complement strand
AGTCGCTCGTCTCGCACATCGGCATCGTCAGCCAGGAGACGTACCTCTTCCACGCCTCGATCGCCGAGAACCTGAGGTACGCCAAGCCGGGGGCGACGGATGCCGAGCTCGAGGCCGCCTGCCGCGCCGCGAACATCCACGCGACGATCGCGACCTTCCCGGACGGCTATCGGACCCTCGTCGGCGAGCGCGGCTACCGGCTGTCCGGGGGTGAGAAGCAGCGCATCGCGATCGCCCGCGTGCTGCTCAAGGACCCCGAGGTGCTGATCCTCGACGAGGCCACGAGCGCCCTCGACACCATCTCGGAGCGGATCGTGCAGCAGGCGCTCGACTCGGCGACCAGCGGGCGCACGACCATCGCGATCGCGCATCGCCTGTCGACGATCGTCGGCGCCGACGTCATCTTCGTCATCGACGGCGGACGCCTCGTGGAGAGCGGCACGCACACCGAGCTGCTCGCCCGCGGCGGCGTCTACGCGAGGCTCTACGAGCAGCAGCTCCAGCTGGCCGCGCCGGCGGAGTAGCCCCGCCGTCAGCCCCCGCGCCGGCGGCCCTGCTCCCGCCCGGCCCCGCTTCGGCCCTGCTCGCGCGCCGTCCGCCGCGTTCAGGTCCGAGGCCCGGGGACGGGAGACGAGCGAGCCCGGGAACGGGACGAGCGGGGACCGGCGCGCGAGCGGGGCCTTCGGCCCACCGCGGGCGCGAGGGGAGTGTTAGGCTCGTCTAACTTTTCGGGAGGGGCGGGGATGGCGGTTGAGACGGATGCCGTGGACGAGGCATCCGCCCGCCCGCCCGGCCGCGCCGATCGGTGGCGCCGCCTCGCGCTGCTCGGCCCCGCCTTCGTCGCGTCGATCGCCTACGTCGACCCCGGCAACGTCGCCGCCAACCTGACGGCCGGGGCGCGGTACGGCTTCCTGCTGCTCTGGGTGCTCGTGCTCGCGAACCTCATGGCCATGCTGATCCAGTACCTCTCGGCCAAGCTCGGCATCGTCACGGGCAAGAGCCTCCCCGAGCTGCTCGGCGAACGGCTCGGGCGCCCCGCGCGGCTCGCGTTCTGGGCGCAGGCCGAGATCGTCGCCGCCGCCACGGACCTCGCCGAGGTGCTCGGTGGTGCGATCGCCCTCAACCTCCTGTTCGGGATGCCGCTCCTCGTCGGCGGGCTCGTGGTGGGCGTCGCCTCGATCGCTCTGCTCGCCGTGCAGAGCCACGGTCAGCGCCGCTTCGAGTTCGCGGTGATGGGGCTGCTCGCCGTCATCGCGGTGGGCTTCGTGGCCGGCGCCGTCGTCTCGCCCCCGCACTGGGGCGGGCTCGTGGCCGGACTGCGCCCGCGTTTCGCCGGCGGCGACACCGTCGTGCTGGCGGCCTCGATGCTCGGTGCGACCGTGATGCCGCACGCGATCTACCTGCACTCGGCGCTGTCCCGTGACCGTCACGGCACCGGCGGAGGCATCCCCACCGCCGCCAGCACGGGCACGCGCGCCGGCGGTTCGCGTCGCCGCGCGCTGCTGGCGGCGAACCGCATCGATGTCGTCGTCGCGCTCGCGATCGCCGGCGTCGTCAACATCGCGATGCTCGTGCTCGCCGCCGACTCCCTCGCCGGCATCCCCGGCACCGACACCATTCCTGGAGCGCACACCGCGATCGTGCACGCCCTCGGACCGGCGATCGGCGTGGTCTTCGCGATCGGGCTGCTCGCCTCGGGACTCGCCTCGTCGTCGGTCGGCTCCTACGCCGGAGCGGTCGTGATGGGCGGGCTGCTGCGGGTGAAGGTGCCGCTGCTCGTGCGTCGCGCCGTCACGCTGATCCCCGCCCTCGTTGTGCTCGCGCTGGGCGTCGACCCCAGCTGGGCGCTCGTGCTCAGCCAGGTCGTGCTGTCGGTCGGCATCCCCTTCGCCGTGGTGCCGCTGATCCGGCTCACCGGTTCGCGGCAGGTCATGGGCGAGGCGGTGGACGCCCTGCCGACCCGGATCGTCGCCGGGTTGGTCGCCGCCGCCGTCGTTGTGCTCAACATCGTGCTGCTGGTGCTGACCCTGTGAGGGCTGGGCCCGTAGGGCGTGCAGCGCGGCGACTGGAGGGAAGGGCGCATGTCTCGCGCGAAAAGATGCGCCCTACCGTTCGTTCACCGCCGTGCTCCGCTCGCGGCGGTTTCGTCGCCGCCGCTACGCCGAGACCCAGATCGCCGCGAGCTCAGCGGGCGGCAGCTCGACCGGCTTCGTGAGCGTGGATCCCGGGCGGATGCCGCGTCGGGCCAGCTCGCGCAGCACCGCGGGGTCGGCATCCGAGATGCGCTCGACGGTCAGCGGGATGCCGCTCGCCGCCTCCCGCAGCGCCACGGCCACGGGCAGATGCGGTTCGCCCGCTGGGGAGGGGATCGGGTCGCCGTGCGGGTCGCGCGCCGGATGCCCGAGCAGGGCGTCGATGCGGTCGATGAGGGTGTCGGACACCGCGTGCTCGAGCCGCTCCGCCTCATCGTGCACCTCGTCCCAGCCGTAGCCGAGCGACGCCACCAGGAAGGTCTCGAGGATGCGATGGCGGCGCACCATGCCGACCGCGTGCTCGCGGCCCTGCGCGGTGAGCTCGACGCCGCCGTAGGGCTCGTGGCTGAGCAGACCGGCCTCGGAGAGACGGCGGACCGCGTCGCTGACGGTCGCCTTGCGCACACGCATCCGCTCGGCCAGCAGGGTGACCGTCACGGGTCCCGGCGCCCACTCGGTGGCGGACCAGATCACCTTGAGGTAGTCCTGCACGGTGCTCGAGAGCTCGGACAGAGGCATGGGACCCAGTTTACGAAGGCGCCGCGGTGGGTGCCGCCGCGGCAGCGCCCGCTCGACGCGGCCGACGCGCCCCGGCCTGTGCACGTCGGCCGACGACATCGGCCCGTGCGGGCCGGCCGAGGCGCCTCTGCCCGCGGCATCCTCAGTGCAGGGAAAGCTCCGCCGTGCCAGAGTCGTTCACATGAGCGAACTACAGGGAAACAGCATCGAATTCGACGGCTTCACCGGATACGTGTCCCGCCCGACCGGGGAGCTCAGGGGCGGGCTCATCGTCATCCACGAGATCTGGGGCCTGGTCGACCACATCAAGGCCGTGGCGGACCGCTTCGCTGCGCAGGGCTACCTCGTGGTCGCCCCCGACATCCTGAGCCGCGGCGGCATCTCACCCGAGACGGGCGCCGAGCTCGAGCGCCTCCGGGAGAGCGCCGACGAGGAGGAGCGCACCCGCCTGCAGCCGCTCATGCGCGAGAAGATGACTCCGGTCCACGAGCCCGACTACGGCTCCTGGGCGATCAGCGCGCTCAAGCAGGTCGTCGACTGGCTCGAGGTCCAGCCCGGCGTCGCCGGCCGCCTCGCCGTCACCGGGTTCTGCTTCGGCGGCACCTACTCCTTCGCGCTCGCCGCGGCCGATGATCGGGTGCGGGCATCCGCCCCGTTCTACGGCGCCCCGCCGCAGACCACCGACTACGAGGGCTTCGCCTGCCCCGTGCGCGCCTTCTACGGCCGCAACGACCCGCGGCTCATGGAGGGCCTGCCCGAGGTCGAGCGGCGGATGCAGGAGGCCGGCGTCGACTTCGCGGCCACCATCTACGAGGGTGCCGGACACGCCTTCTTCAACGACACCAACTCCCACGCCTACAACGAAGAGGCGGCGACGGATGCCTGGGAGAAGGTGAACACCTTCTTCGCCACAACGCTGGCCTGAGACCCTGGCCTGGGACCTCGGACCGGGACCTCGGGCTGGGACCGTGGGCTGGGACCTCGGCCTGAGATTCCGGCCCGGCCGGGAGGACCCTGGCCGGAGGCATCCACCTGCGGCTAACGTGGCCGACATGGAGCAACGCGAGCTTCTCATCGACGCCTTCGACCGCATCCGTGGCATTGTGCACCGGGTCGTGGAAGGGGCGAGCCCCGAACTGCTGGCCTACCGGGTCGATCCGGAGGCGAACACGATCGCCTGGCTGGTCTGGCACCTCACGCGGGTGCAGGACGACCACGTCGCCGAGGTCGCGGGCGCCGAGCAGCGGTGGCTCGCGGAGTGGGCCGACCGCTTCGCACTGCCGATGCCGCACGACTCGACGGGGTACGGCCACTCGGCCAGCGACGTCGCGGCGGTCATGGCATCGCCCGAGCTTCTGCTCGGCTACCACGACGCCGTGCACGACGCGACGGTCGCCTACGTCGGCTCGCTCGGGGCGGAGGACCTCGACCTCATCGTCGACACCTCGTGGGACCCGCCCGTGACGCTCGGCGTGCGGCTCGTCTCCGTGATCGGCGACGATCTGCAGCACGCCGGCCAGGCCGGGTTCGTCAAGGGCGTCGCGAAGCGGGCGGGCGTCGCTTAGCGGCGACGACCCGGTGGGTCGTCGTGCGACGCCCGCTGAGCGGGCTGTGCTCGCGAGGATCGCTGATTCCTGCGCAGCCGGGGCGCAGCTCAGGACAGACCGAAGCGCACGAGATCGTTCGCGCTGATCAGCCCTTTGGCCAGAAGCAGCTGGAGCCGGGCTGCCTGCGACTCGCCCAGGACGCGCAGCAGCAGCTCGGTGTTCGCGAGTTCGGCGGTGACGGATGCCGCCTCGGTGCGGTCGGCGACGATGGTGTTCGACATTTTCGGGGAGTCCTCTCGGACTCCCTTCCCCTCGCAGACGAGGTTCTCATCCTCGTGCGCACACCGACACCCAACGAATGGGTGACAGCGGCTCCTATGCGTGGCCGACGACACCGTCCTGCTCGAACGGGCGCGGTGCGTTAGCGTCGCTTCTAGCGCCGCTTCCGACGTACGCGACGTGGCCGCGTCGAAGTCGAGCGGCTCTGCATCGGGGCGGGCGGCTCTGTGACGAGCTGGGACGGGGAGAGCGAATTGACGGATGCGGGGAACCGCCACACTGCGGCGACGCTGATCGATGTCGCGAACGCGGCGGGCGTTTCTCTCGCGACGGCATCGCGAGTGCTCAACGGCAGTGCTCGACAGGTTCGGGCTGAGTACCGCGAACGCGTCCTCGCCGCCGCCGGCCGCCTCAACTACGCGCCGAACGTGTCGGCGCAGGCCGTGGCTCGGGGGCGCTCCAACGCCATCGGTGTGGTCGTGAGCGACATAGCCGACCCCTACTTCTCGGCCATCGCCGCCGGGATACTGCACGAGGCCGACTCCGCCGGCCTGATCACCACCATCGCGATCTCGGAGCGCGTTGTTTCGCGTGAGATCGATCTCGTGACGGCGTTGCGGGGGCAGCGGCCCCGGGGGATCATCATGGTCGGGTCTCGTTCGAACGACGACGAGCTCACCGAGCGGCTACGTCGTGAGCTGATCGCCTTTGCCGAGGACGGCGGCCGGATCGCGCTCGTGAGCCAGGCGGGCCTGCCCTTCGACACGATCTCCTTCGAGAACCGCGAAGGCGCTCGCGAGCTCGCCGCGGCGCTCGTCCGTCGCGGCTATCGGCGCTTCGCGGTCTTCGCCGGGCCGGAGAATCTGCTGACGGCGCGAGAACGCCTGGACGGCTTCGCCGCCGGCCTCGATGAGCTCCGCGCGGAGGGGGTCGAGGTCGTTGCCGTCATCCACTCCGACTTCACGCGCGACGGGGGGTATCTCGCGGCATCCGAACTCATCGACCGGGGTATTCCGGCCGAGCTCGTGTTCGCGGTCAATGACGTCATGGCTGTCGGGGCGATGGCGCGGCTTCGCGAGGCGGGGGTCGGTCTGCCGCATGAGGTCGCGGTCGCAGGCTTCGACGACATCGCGACGTTGCGGGACATCTCACCGGCGCTTACCACGGTGCGCTTGCCGCTCGAAGAGGCCGGCGCCGCCGCCGTGCGCATGTTGCTCGGCGCGGGCGATGCGAGCGGGGATGCGACGCGGAAGGTTCCGCTGCCGGGGGTCCTCGTCATCCGCGACAGCACGCCGCCGCGCTGAGTCACGACGGACGCAGTTCGTGTCGAATCTCCCTTGGAAAGGGCTTTCCGTAGCTGGCGATTGCCCGCTAGGCTGGCGAGGGAGCAGCAAGGCGGGGACGGGAAGCGACACGTGAAGGATGAGCACTTCGTCAGTGCAGTGGTGGCGGCGGCCGACGAGGCTGCAGAGCGGCTGCTGGTCGAGAGCGAGGCGGGTGCGCACCCTCACCGTGAGCTGATGCGGCGTGCGAAGCTGCTCTTTGCCTGCTACCTCGCGCCGGACTCACGCCTCCACGGCGCGAGTGCCGCCCTGAGCCTCGCCGAGCGCCACGTCGGCGCCGTGCGGGCGTTGCAGTCCGCCGACGGGCTGTTCCTCGGCGGCGACAACGTGGACTCGCCGCCCGACTCCGCGTTCACGATCAACGATGTCGCGGATGCCTTCGCCATGCTGTCCCGCTTCGCCACAGCCGAGACAGGCCCGGCCCGCACAGCGCTCGCGGAGATCGCGAGGGATGCGACCGCGAGTCTGCTCCGCGGCGGCATCCACACTCCCAACCACCGCTGGGAGCTCAGCGCCGCCCTCGCGCGCATCCAGCGGAGCTGGCCGTCCGAGCACATCCTCGCGCGCATCGACGAATGGCTGGCCGAGGGCATCGACGTCGACTCCGACGGCTTCTATTCCGAGCGCAGCCCGAACTACGCCGCGTACGTCTCGAACCCCTCGCTCCTCGCCCTCGCCGAGGTCCTCTCGCGACGCGAGTTCGTCGACATCGTCGAGCGGAACCTCTCGGCGACGCTGGACCTGATCCACCCGGATGGCAGCGTGGAGTCCGTCCACTCCCGGCGGCAGGACCAGGGCGCGCGCTTCCCGCTCGCGCCGTACCTCGTGCACTATCGCCGGCTGGCGATCGAGCGCGGTCGCGGTGACTTCGCCTGGGCGGCCGCCCAAGCGCTCGCGCAGCCGATCGATTTCCCCGGAACGGCGCTGACCGAGCTCCTGCTCGAACCCGCACTCGCCGAGACACCGCCCGCCCCGATCGCCCCGGCATCGGCACGCGAACGGCACTTCTCCACAATCGGCCTGACGGTCACGGCGACGCCGACCTGCACCTTGCTCGTCTACGGCGGCTCGGACTACCCCCATGCGCGCCGGATCCGCTCGGGGCTGGCTAACAACCCGACCTTCCTCCGGCTCTTCGCCGGCGGTGCCGTGCTCGACTCGCTGCGGCTGTCACGGGACTTCTTCGGCCACGGGCCGTTCCGCGGGGCCTCCGCCGGAGGCCCCTATCGGCTCCGGGAACTCGTGGACGCCGCGTACTACCAGCCCCTGGCGGCACCACAGCGACGAGCAGACGGCGCCTATGACCTTGAGGATGAGGGGCGCTTCAGTGCTGCGATGAGCTTCGCCCGCCGCGAGCGGGACCTCATCCGCCTCGAGACGACGATCGACGTCGGGCCTCGGGCGGACGGCGCGGATGTGCGGGTCCTGATCGACGGGCCGGTCGTCCCCTGGGCTCTCGAGCTGGCCTTCCGCCCAGGCGGAGAGATGAGCGGGGTGCAGGCGCTGCCGGGCGGCGGATGGCTGCTCGAGGACGGCTTCGGCGAGTATCGCGTCGGCGGCGCCGCCATCGTCTTCGGCCCGGGCAACGGCTCCGACCCCGCGCGTCCCGCGATCTACCGGCCCGGTCAGGACTACGAGTTCCTGCACGGAACCGACGCCGCGGACGGGGAGCGGGCGTATGTCACCGGAGCCGCACCCGGCGAGTTCGTGCTGCGGCTGACCGCGGTACGGCGATGAGTCCGGCCGCGCCCAGAGTCGCCGTCGTCGGCATCCACGGCTACGGAGGGTCGCACGTCTTTCACCTCCACGAACTCGCGCAACAGGGGCGGGCGCGCCTGGTCGGCCTCGTCGATCCCCTTCCTGGGGCGGTGACGCGCGACGGCGCCACCCTTGGTGCGGACGAGCTGCCGCAGACCTTTCCCTCTCTTCCCGAGCTGCTCGCGCATGCCGAAGTCGACATCGTCGTCATCGCGACGCCGATCCACACCCACGCCGAACTGGCACGGATCGCCCTCGCGGCCGGCGCCCATGTGCTCCTCGAGAAGCCTCCGGTGAGCTCGCTCGCCGAGTTCTCGGCGCTGCTTCAGGCGCAGAGCGCGAGCGGGCGCGCGGTCCAAGTCGGCTTCCAGAGCCTCGGCTCTCACGCGCTGCGCGCGCTCCGGTCGAGCATGGACGCCGGCGAGCTCGGCACGATCGAGGCGATCGGCGCCTCCGGATCGTGGATGCGCCCGCTCGCCTACTGGCATCGGGCTCGGTGGGCCGGGCGTCGGAGCCTCGACGGGCGGCCGGTTGTGGACGGCGCCGTGGCCAATCCCTTCGCGCATGCCGTGATGTCCTCCCTCTGGCTCGCGCGGCGCTTCCGCCCGGAATCCGTCGGCTTCATCGAGGCCGAGCTGTTCCAGGCCAGCGGGATCGAGGCAGATGACACGGCGACCGTGCGGATCGGGGGCGCCGGTGCCGGCGCGATCCCGATCACCTGCGCCTTCACGCTGGCCGGTCCCCGTGAGGATCTCCCCGTGATCACCGTGCGGGGCAGCCGGGCGACGGCGCGCCTGCACTACACCGAGGACGTCCTCGAGCTGGGCGGCGAGACCCGTCGGCTGGGACGGGCAGACCTGCTGGAGAACCTCATCGAACACATTGCGGGCGGCGCGGAGCTGCTCGCCCCCTTTGAGCTGACCGGTTCCTTCATGGCTGTGCTCGAGGCCGTGATGCGGGCTCCGGTCCGTCGCATCGGCGAGCCGTACGTCCGCTGGGCGGGAGAGGGCGAGAACGCTCATCCCGTCGTCTCGGGGATCGACGGCACCGTCGCGGCTGCGGCCGTCGACGGGCGCCTGTTCGGCGAACTCGGGGTCGCATGGGCACAGTGAGCATCGAGCGCGTCGGCGGCGACCTCGTGATCGCCGCCGACGGCAGCACGCTCGCGCGCTACGTCACGGACCCGGAGCTGCCCGCCGACGAATCGCCGCGTCCGTTCCTGGACGCCCTGCGCACGAGGGGTGGCATCCCCGTCTCCGACCGCCGCCCGGCCGACCATCCCTGGCACTGCGGGCTCGGTCTCGCCCTGCCCTACGTCGGGCGGACCAACCTCTGGGGCGGCCGGACCTGGGTGCGCGAGCGTGCCGAGTACCTCCCCATCGGGAACAACGGACGGATGCGTCACGATGAGCTGAGCCTCGACCCCGCGACGCCCAACCGGCTCGGCTGGAGCGAGCGTCTCAGCTGGCTGGACCAGGACGGAGCGCTTCGTGCCCGGGAACGCCGCTCGCTGAGCATCCGGTTGACCGACGACGACTGGACGGTCGCCTGGAACTCGCGCGTCCGCGGTGAAGGGCCGGAGGTGCTCGCCTTCGGCAGCCCGGCGACCCACGGCAGAGCCGGCGCCGGCTACGGCGGTCTGTTCCTGCGCTGCGCACCGGCGTTCTTCGGCGCGGAGGTGTACGTCGACGGAGCGTCCGGGTCGTCCTCGGGAGAGGAGCGCATGGCATCCACCGGGCGATGGATGGCCTTCGTGACCCGCACCGGCCCCGCCGCCACCGTCCTGATGGTGCAGGCCCCGCAGCAGGCTCGGGACGAGCCCTGGTTCGCCCGGTCGCTCGAGTATCCGGGCTTCGGGCCCGCTCCGTTCTTCCATGACGAGCTCTTGCTGAACCCGGCGTCCGAGTCCGTGTTCGCGTGCGCCGTCGTCATCGCCGACGGCGCACGCGACGAGGCGTGGATGCGTGAGCGCGCCGACCGGACCCGCGCCGAGCTCGGCGCGACGGCGTGGCCCGGCCGAACCGTCTAGTCCTTCAGGCCCGCCCCGATGTCGGCGCTCATCACGTAACGCTGGAACACGAGGTAGATCAGCACGAGCGGGATGATGGAGATCACTGAGGCGCCGAGGAGAACCGACCAGTTGATGTTTTGGGCGCCGACGATGCTTTGCAGGGCGATCTGCACGGTGAACTTCTGCGGGTCGTTCAGGACGATGAGGGGCCAGATGTAGTCGTTCCAACGCCACTGGAACGAGAAGATCGCGAGCGTGAGCATGATCGGTCGGGAGATGGGCAGCATCACGCGGAAGAAGATCCCGAGCTCGCTCGCGCCATCGAGGCGTGCGGCTTCGACCAGGTCGTCGGGGACGGTCAGGAAGAACTGCCGGAACATGAAGATGCCGGTCGCGGTGATGATCGACGGCACGATGATGCCCGCAAGATGATTGAAGAGTCCCAGGTTCCGGATGACGAGGAACGTGGGCGAGAGGATGACCTCGGTCGGCAGCATAGTCGTGGCGAGCACGCAGACGAAGAAGACCTTCAGCCACCGGTTGTCGTACTTCGCGAGGGCGTAGCCCGTGCAAGCGCTCGCGATCACGGTCAGCACGGTGGTGATGAGCGCGACGATCAGCGTGTTGCCGAAGTAGCGCGCGAAGCTGTAGCTATTCCAGGCATCCACGTACCCCGACAATGTCGGGTGCTGGGGCAGGAGGCTCAGCGGGTAGGAGAACAGCTCGCCGCCGGGTTTGAACGAGCTGAGCACGAACCACAGCACGGGGAAGCCGTAGATGACGATCATGATCCACAGGACCGTCGTGGCGGAGACGTGCTTGACCTGCTCGCCGGAGCTGCGGTGGATCCGGCGGCGGGCCGGACGGGGTGCGAGCGCGGTGCGCTTCGGGGCTGCGGTGGTCACTTCTTCTCCCCACGATGGTTCACTGCGAGCTGGATCAGGGCGATCGCCATGAGGATCAGCATGAGGATCATGGACGCGGCACTCGCGTAGCCGATCCGCCCGCTCTGGAATCCGGTCTGATAGATGTACTGGACGATCAGGTTGTTCTCGGTGCCGGGGCCGCCGTTGTTGAGCGACTGGATCGTGGCGAACTCCTTGATCGCGTTGATCGTCGACAGCAGGATCACGATGAACGAGGTCGGCCCGATGCTCGGCAGGGTGATGGCGCGGAACTGCGCCCACGATCCGGCGCCGTCGAGGGCGGATGCCTCGTAGTAGGCGCGGGGCACGTTCTTGAGCGCCGCGATGAACAGCAGCATGTTGAACGCTGTTCCGGCCCACGACTCGGCGAACGCGACGATCACGAGCGAGAGGTTGGCGTTCGACTGCCACGGCAGCCCGTGGCCGCCGAGCAGCTGGATCAGATAGTTGATGAGCCCGAAGTTCTCGCCGAACATCCAGCGCCAGAGCACGCCGGTGACGATCGGGGAGATCAGCCACGGGACGAAGAAGACGATGCGCCCCACCGCTTTGCCCCTGGTGTAGTTGCTCGTGAGGAGGACCGCGATACCGAGCGACAGCACGTACGTCAACGGGACGACCATGATCGCGAACAGCAGCGTGCGGATGATCGCGTGATAGAACGCCGGATCGGCGAAGAGCTGCTGGTAGTTCTGCAGCCCCACGAAGGAGAACCCGCCCACCCCCGTGTAGTTCGTGAACGAGTAGACCACGCCGATGGCGCCGGGCCAGACGAAGAAGACGGCGAAGAAGACCACGTTCGCCGAGATCAGGATCAGTGGTGCCAGCCAGGGGCGCCGTATCCGACGCCGTCGGGCGCGTCCGGTTGCGGTCTGCAGGGAGATCCCCGTTGATCTTGTTGTTGTCACGCTCTTCGCTCTTCCGTCGAGTGACCGGACGGTGTGCGGGCGGACGAGACCGTTCGCACACCGTCCGACGGTGGGGGTGCTACTTTCCGCCGGCCTGCTGGTCGTAGCCCGCGATGATGTTCTTGATCGTCGCGTCGACGTTCTGCTGGCCATTGATGTACTTGCCCACCTCGGTCAGAGTCGGGTCGGTCGTCAGGGTCTTCCCCTTCAGCACCCACTTCATCTGAGCCGTGGTGAAGTAGCTCGAGATCGGGGCGGCGAGTTCGATCTCCTTGTTGTAGAGAGCGAAGCTGTCCTTCGAGGCCTGGTCCGTGAAGGGGTAGTCGATCGTGAGTCCGGACTCGACCGGCAGGAACTCGTTGGAGCCGACCAGTTCGGAGTAGTGCGCCGGCTGGTACAGCCAGGCCAGGAACTCCTTGGCGGCGTCGCCGCGGCCGCCGCCGTTGTCGAAGGCAACCATGTCACCGCCGACGTTGAGGTCGGTGGCGTGAATCGGGCTCGCCGGGGACGCCGCTGAGGCCCAATCGAAGTCCGTGATGTTCGCGGAGAAGTCGGCGACCTGCCAGATCCCGGAGAAGTACGCGACGACCTGGCCGCTCTTGAAGAGCGCGTTCGGGTCGGCACCGCTGGTCCAGACGGACTTCGGCATGATCGAGTCGTCGTTGAGGCTCTTGAAGAACTCCAGGGCCGTCTTGGTCTTGTCGTTCGTCGAGAAGGTCCCGTTGGAGCCCAGCTGCATGTAGTCGCCGCCGAACTCATAGGTCATCGCGCGCAGGCGGCCGGGGGAGGCGTCGAAGACGAGGTCGTACTTCGCTCCGGTCGCCTTCTTCACCTGGGTCGCGGCCTCGATGAACTGCTGCCAGGTCCAGGTCTTTGACGGGTCGGTCGGGAAGCTGACGCCCGCCTTGTCGAACAGCGTCTTGTTGACGAAGAGCCCGGCGGCCGTCGAGTCGGAGGGGATGCTGTTGACCTTGCCGTCTGAGCCCTTCACGATCAGGGACTGCTGGATCTTGTTCGCCGGGTCCGTGGCGATGGAGGACAGGTCCTCCGTCTTGTTGATCCAGATCGGGTCGACCGAGGTCGCCCGGGCGATGTCGGGCAGGGCGTTGGCCTGAGCGGCGTTGCGGAGCTTGGTCTGCATGCCGGAGTTGGGGATGTTGACGATGGAGACCGAGACGCCGCTGTCCTTCTTGTACTCGGTCGCGAGCTGGTCGAAGCCCTTCTCCTGCTCGGCGCTCGTCGAGATCCACATGGTGAGCTTCTTGGCGTTCCCGCCGCCAGAGGAGCCGCTGCCGCTGGCGCAGCCCGAGAGGGCGAGCGACGCGGCGGCGCCCAGCCCGATCACGGAGAGGAGGACGCGCGCCCGGTGGCGGACCGTGGGTCGTCCGGTCGTCCGGCCGTGAGGCCGGACGACCGGGGAGTGTTTCGTCATTGAGGTTCTCCTGGTGAAGTTGGGAATCCGACCCCTGCGCCTTATGGATCGCGTCATTGCGTGTTCTTGCCTGCCTGACGGCGCCTTCGCTGAGGCAGAAGGTCGAGTTACGTGTGTGAATGTGTTAACATGTGTACAAGCGTCCTTCTATTTACGCAAGCCGAATTGGAAAGCGCTTACTGATCGTAATTCCACTAGGGCGAGTTCTGCATCAGGAGATGCGATGCATGTCGGGGTTGATGTCGGGGGCACCAAGACTCACATCATCGCAGCTACGCAGGACGGTCAGGTAATTGACACCGTCTTCCCCTCGTCGCGCTGGCAGCGGGGTGAGCTGCTCAGCGACGAAGGCAACGCGGCTCGGCTCGCAGAGAGCCTGCGTGCGCATGGTGTCGGCGCAGGCGACGCCCTCGTCATCGGGGCGCGCGGGGTCGACGAACCCCGTCAGCACGCACTCTTCTCCGACCGTCTCCGGTTGGCGGGGTTGAGCGGATTCCGCCTGGTCAACGATGCCGAGCTTCTCGGGCCGGCGACCGGCTTCGAGCCTGCGATCGCCGTCGTCATCGGGACCGGATCGAAAGTGGTCGGGCGGGATGCGGCCGGCCGGCTGGTCGAGGTGGGCGGCCACGGGCATATTCTCGGTGATCCCGGGAGCGGCCCCGCTCTGGTTCGAGAGTCGGTCGCAGCGCTGCTGGCCGGACGAGACGGCGGTGCTCCGGATGACGCCCTCGCAGCGATGCTGTGCGCGCACTTCACGGCGCGCTCGATCGTCGAGGTGGCGGAGATCCTGACGAACGACACCGGACTGACATTCTGGGCCGCCGCGGCTCCGGAGGTCTTCCGTGCCGCGGCCCAGGGCAGTGCGGTCGCGGAGTCTGTCATCTCCACTGCGATCGACGAGCTGGCTGCCGCCGTCGTCCTTGCCAGTGCGCGAGGCGCCCTCGGGCGCCACGTCGTCTGCGCCGGGGGCGTGGTCGCCCATCAGCCCGGATTCTTCGCCGCGTTCCGTTCGCGGCTGAGCGGGCTTCGTTCCGGGCTCGAGGTCCATTTGCTCGACCAGCCGCCCGCTCTGGGGGCTCTCGCCCTCGCCCGCCGGATGGCTCCGGCCGCGTAAGGACTTGCGCGGCTCGGCTCGGGGACCATAGCATCCACAGTTGGAAAGCGTTTTCCGTATCATCCATCACATCGAGCGAGAGCGAATGTCAACGAAGACCATCGGCATCATCATGAACGGCGTCTCGGGGCGCATGGGCTACCGGCAGCACCTCGTACGGTCGATCCTCGCCATCCGAGAGGAAGGCGGTGTGCTGCTCTCCGACGGCAGCCGCGTGATGCCCGAGCCGTATCTCGTCGGGCGCGACCCCGAGAAGCTCCGATCGATCGCGCTTCGGCACGGGCTCGATCGCTACACCACCGAACTCGATCGGGCGCTCGCCGACGCCGACTTTCCGATCTACTCCGACTTCCTGATCACCAAGGCGCGGGTTCCGGCGATCACCAAGGCGATCGCGGCCGGCAAGGCGATCTACACGGAGAAGCCCACGGCTGAGAGCTTCGCCGACGCCCTCGCCCTCGCACACGCGGCCGGCCAGTCCGGCATCAAGAACGGCGTCGTGCACGACAAGCTCTACCTTCCCGGCCTCCGCAAGCTCAAGCGGCTGATCGACTCCGGCTTCTTCGGGCGCATCTTTTCCGTGCGCGGCGAGTTCGGCTACTGGGTCTTCGAGGGCGACGGTTTCCCGGCACAACGACCGAGCTGGAACTATCGCAGCGAGGACGGCGGCGGCATCGTCGTGGACATGTTCCCGCACTGGAACTACGTGCTCGAGAACCTGTTCGGCCGCGTCGAGTCGGTCTACGCCCAGACCGCAACGCACATCCCCACCCGGTATGACGAGCAGGGGCATCCGTACCCCGCCACCGCCGATGACGCGGCGTACGCGATCTTCGGCCTCGCCGGCGGCATCGTCGCCGAGTTCAACTCGAGTTGGGACGTGCGCGTCAATCGCGACGAACTGCTCGAGTTGCAGGTCGACGGCACCGAGGGCAGCGCCGTGGCGGGCCTATGGGGCTGCAAGGTGCAGCATCGCTCGACGACGCCGCGGCCGAGCTGGAACCCCGACGTCCCCGACGGCCATGACTACGTGGGCGATTGGCACGAGCTGCCCGCGAACGAGGCCTACGAGAACGGCTTCAAGGTGCAGTGGGAGGAGTTCATCCGTCACGTCGTGGAGGACGGCCCGAACCGCTACGACTTCCTCGCCGGGGCGCGCGGCGTGCTGCTGGCGGAAAAGGCGCTCGAGAGCGCCCGGACCGGTTCGCGTGTCGAACTGCCGGAGGTGGAGTGATGACCGTTGCCTCCATGCTGGGCGCCGATGGCGCGGTCACCCGTCTCGACCTCGGTGCGCCGCGCGCCGTCACCCGACCGGCAGGGCCGCTGAGCTCGCGCGTCGTCTATGCGGCCGCCCACGTCGTGCCGAATGCCTGGGGCGACAACACGCCGGGCCGCCCGGCCGAGCTCGACTGGGACACCACCCTCGCCTTTCGTCATCATGTCTGGAGCTGGGGCCTCGGCGTCGCCGACGCCATGGATACGGCCCAGCGCAATATGGGCCTCGACGCGATTGCGACCCGCGAGCTGATCGCCCGCAGCGCCGCCGAAGCGGCATCCGTCGGCGGTGCCCTCATCGTCGGGGTCAACACCGACCACGTCAAGGACGAGGCGATCGGCCTCGACACGATTGTCGCGGCTTACCTCGAGCAACTCGCCTTCGCGGAGGACCATGGCGCAGGCGTTGTGCTGATGGCAAGCCGCCATCTTGCGCGTGCCGCCGCAGGACCCGACGACTACCGGCGTGTCTACGGCCGCGTGCTCGAGCGCGCTCAGGCGCCGGTGGTGCTGCACTGGCTCGGCGAGGCATTCGATCCCGCGCTGCGCGGCTACTTCGGGTCGGCGGATGCCGAGGCCGCGGCATCCGTGCTCATCGACATCATCGGCGAGCACTCCGACAAGGTCTCAGGCGTCAAGATGAGCCTGCTGGATGCCGAAGCCGAGGTCGCAGTGCGGGGCCGTCTGCCGCGCACCGCACGCATGTTCACCGGCGACGACTTCAACTACGTCGGACTCATCGCCGGCAACGGGTCGGGCATGGGCGCAGAACAGCCGGGGAGCTACTCGGACGCGCTGCTGGGCGCCTTCGCCGCCTTCCCGACGCTCGCCTCGGCGTCGGTGCAGGCGCTCGACCGCGGCGACCGGGCGGGCTATTTCGACGTGCTCGGCCCCACCGAGGCGCTCGCCCGCCGGATCTTCGCCGCGCCGACCTTCTACTACAAGACCGGTGTCGCGTTCCTGTCCTGGCTGAACGGTCACCAGCCCGCTTTCGCGATGGTCGGTGGCCTGCATGCGGCGCGCAGCCTGCCGCACCTGTCCGAGATCGTCCGGCTGGCCGACGCCGCGGGTGCGCTCGAGGATCCGGAGCTCGCGGCGGCGCGCTGGGGCGGTCTGCTCGAGTTGAACGGCGTGCATGTGCCCGGGCGGGTGACGGTATGAGCGCTCACCCCCGACTGAGCCTCAACCAGGCGACGGTGAAACACGCCTCGCTCACCGAAGCGCTCGACGTCGCCGCGGCAGCTGGATACCGGTCGTTCGGCGCCTGGCGCGAGCCCGTCGCCGAGGTCGGTCTGAAGCGAGCGGTCGAGCTCGTGCGTGCCTCGGGCCTGCGTGTCTCGTCCCTGTGCCGGGGAGGGTTCTTCACCGCGGAGCCCGGATCGGCTCGGCAGGCGGCTCTCGACGACAATCGCCGTGCCGTCGCAGAGGCGGCAGCACTCGCCGCAGCCGGAGCTCCGGGGTCGCGCGCCGTCCTGGTGCTCGTGGCAGGTGGGCTGCCCGCCGGCTCGCGCGACCTGGCCGGCGCCCGCACGCGCGCCGCCGAGGCCGTGGCCGAACTCGCGCCCGAAGCGGGGGAAGCCGGCGTGACCCTCGCGATCGAGCCCATGAATCCGATCTACGCAGCCGATCGGGGTGTCGTCTCGACCCTCGGGCAGGCACTTGACATCGCCGAGGCGATCGATCAGCGGGTCGGTGTCGTCATCGACACCTTCCACGTCTGGTGGGACCCGCAGCTCGACGCGCAGATCCGCCGCGCCGGGGAATCCGGCCGCATCGCCAGCTATCAGGTGTGCGACTGGATCACCCCGCTTCCCACCGACACCCTGCTTGCCCGCGGCTACCCGGGTGACGGCCACATCGACTTCGCGCACATCACGCGTCAGGTGAGGCACGCGGGCTACGACGGGGATGTCGAGGTCGAGATCTTCAATCAGGACGTCTGGGACGCCCCCCCGCGGGAGGTCGCCGCGCGGGTCGTGACGGCGTTCGCGAGCACGGTGGCGCGCGGGCTTGACGCGGTCGACTGAGCCTAGAGCGAGACATCGCGGGTTTCGAGCGGGCAGACTCGTCTTATGAGGATCGTTGTCGCTCCGGATTCGTTCAAGGGCTCGCTCACGGCGCGCGCCGCCGCCGAGGCGCTGCGGGACGGGTGGTCGTCCGTACGGCCGGGGGACGAGTTCGTGCTCGCGCCGATGGCCGACGGCGGCGAGGGCACGCTCGACGCCTTCGCGACGGCCGTGCCCGGTGCGCGGCGTGAGCCGGTCATGGCGGTCGGCCCCGACGACCAGCCCGTGTTCGCGCACTGGCTGCTGCTGCCGCCGCGGCCCGGCCTGCCGGGCGGCACCGGGGTCGTCGAGCTCGCCGCCACGAGTGGCCTTCCGCTCGTGCGCGACGGGCTGCGGCCGTTCGACGCGCACACCTTCGGACTCGGGCAGGCGATCGCGGCCGCCGTCGGGCTCGGGGTCTCGCGCCTGCTCGTCGCGGTCGGCGGCAGCGCCTCGACAGACGGAGGCGTGGGCGCGCTGGCCGCGATGGGCGCCCGGCTGACGGATGCCGGTGGCACGCCCGTCGCGTACGGGAACCTCGGCGCGGGACGGGTCGTGCGGGTGTCCTTCGATGCGGCCGTGCCCGTGCCGCCGGCCGGTGCCGTCGTGCTGACCGATGTCGACAACCCGCTGCTCGGGCCGCGTGGGGCCGCCGCAGTGTTCGGGCCGCAGAAGGGTGCGAGCTCGGAGGCGGCGGTGTGCTCACTCGAGGCGAACCTGGAGCACTTCGCGGGTGCCGTCCCCGGCGGCGCCGCGCTCGCCGAGACGCCCGGTGCGGGAGCGGCGGGCGGCGTCGCGTTCGGGCTGCTCGCCTGGGGTGCGACGCTCTCGCCCGGGGCGCCCGCCGTCGCAGAGGCGATCGGGCTCGCGGGGACCATTGCCGGCGCCGGCCTCGTCATCACGGGGGAGGGGCGCTACGACGGCCAGTCGGCCGCGGGCAAGGCCCCGACGCACGTGGCGGAGCTCGCCGAGGCCGCCGGCGTGCCGGTGGCGCTCGCCGCGGGTGCGATCGACGCCCCCGTCGAGGCGTTCGCGGCCGCGGCCTCCCTCACCGAGCTCGCGGGCTCCACCGCGGCGGCGCTCGCCGAGCCGGAGCGCTGGGCCCGTGAGGCGGGCGCCCGCCTCGCGGCCGTCGTCGCCCGCTGACCCCGCCGCCCCGCCCCTGCCGCTCCACCGTCGCCCTGAGCATGTGACCCGGGCGGGGGTAGAACCGTCGATCTATGTGCTCACCTGCGATTTATCCCCAGTGTGGAGAACCTGAGGATAGTTCGCATTGGAAACCTTCAGTTCACCAGCGCGTCAGCATAGTGGCGGTACTGCTCTGCGATCTCCGGCCGGAAGTCAGGGGCCGGGGAGGCGGACAGCGAGACGGGCCACGATGGGCGCTCCCCGGTCAGCGCCCACGCCGCCTGCACCGCGCCGCCATCGGCGACGTACTCGCCGGGCTCGGGCACGAAGACGGGCGCGTCGAAGACCTGTGCGGCGACAGCCTGCACGGCCGGGTTCTGCGCGGCGCCGCCGATGAGCAGCAGGCGGTTCACCTGCACGCCGAGGTCTCGCACGGCATCCAGCCCCGCCCCGAGCCCCGAGAGCATGCCCTCGATCGCGGCGCGCGCGACGTTCTCGCGCGTCGTCGACGCGATCGAGAGTCCGTGCAAGCTGGCCTTGGCGTCCGGCAGGTTCGGGGTGCGCTCGCCCTCGAAGTACGGCACGAGCACAACGCCGCCCGAGCCGGGCTCGGCCTCGAGCGCTAACCGCGCCAGCTCGTCGAAGTCGACACCGAGCAGCCCCGCCGTCGAGGCGAGCACACGCGCCGCGTTGAGCGTCGTGACGATCGGCAGGAAGCGGCCGGAGGCGTCCGCGAATCCGGCGACCGTGCCGGAGGCATCCGCGATGGGGGTGTCGGCGACGGCGAAGACGGTGCCGCTCGTGCCGAGGGAGACGCCCACGTCGCCGGGGGTGAGCCCCAGGCCGAGTGCGGCGCCCGCGTTGTCACCGGCGCCCGGGCCGACGAGGACGCCGGACGGAGTCGTCCCCGCGGCCTCGCCCGGGCCGAGCAGGCGGGGCAGGGTGACCCCCGCGGGTCCGGCGCTCCGGCCGAGCGCCCGCTCGAAGAGGTCGAGGTCGTAGTCGTCGCTCTGCGGCGACCAGTAGGCGGTGCCCGAGGCATCCGAACGGTCGGTCGTGAGAGCCGAGAGCACGGGGCCGAGCGGCGACTCGTCTGCGGGGCCGTAGCCGAGCAGGCGCCAGGTCAGCCAGTCGTGGGGCAGTGCGACAGCCGCGACCCGTGCGGCGTTCTCCGGCTCGTTGTCGGCGAGCCAGCGCAGCTTGGTCGCGGTGAAGGAGGCGACCGGGACGAGCCCGGCGCGCTGCGCGTACGCCTCGGCCCCGACCTCCTCGGTCAGCGCGGTCGCGGCGGCGGCGGAGCGGGTGTCGTTCCAGAGCAGGGCCGGGCGGATGACCCGCCCTTCGGCGTCGAGCACGACCATGCCGTGCTGCTGGCCCGCGATCGAGACCGCCGCCACGTCCTCGAGCCCACCCGCCTCCGCGATGGCCTGCTGCAGCGCGGACCACCAGGCGGCGGGGTCGACCTCCGTGCCGTCGGGGTGCGGTGCGCGCCCGGAGCGCACGAGGGCCCCGGTCTCGAGATCGCGGACGACGATCTTGCAGGACTGCGTGGAGGAGTCGACACCGGCGACGAGGGTCATGGGTGGTTCCTGTTCTTTCTTTTCGCGTTCAAAACTCCGGAGTTTCTTACTCAACCAGACGCCGACCCGCGCGAGGCCGCGGATCGGCGGCGGTGAGGGCGAAAATCACCGGAGTTTTGAACGGGCGAACGGCGAAAGGCGGGAGGAGCCGCCCCTAGCGTGCGCCGAGGAGATGCTCGGTGGCCAGCTGCTGCAGCCGGACGAAGCCGAAGCCCTTGCCGCCGAAGTAGGCGTCGGTGTCGAGGCCCTCCCATGCCGAGGCGTCGCCCGTGATCGACGCGACGGTTTCGCCCGGGTCCAGCGTCGGCTGCTCGAGCTCGGCGACCTTGGCCGCCGCGAGCGCCTCCTGCACCTCGGGATCGGCGCGGAAGGCCGCGGCGCGCTCCTTGAGCAGCAGGTAGGTCCTCATGTTCGCGGCGGCCGCCTCCCACACCCCGGTCTCGTCCTCGGTGCGGCTCGGCTTGAAGTCGAAGTGGCGGGGGCCGTCGTAAGCCGGGCCGCCGTTCGGGCCGCCGTTCTCGAGCAGGTCGACGAGCGCGAAGGCATTATGCAGGTCGCCGTGGCCGAAGGCGAGGTCCTGGTCGTACTTGATCGAGCGCTGCCCGTTCAGGTCGATGTGGAACAGCTTGCCGTGGTAGAGCGCCTGGGCGATCCCGGCGGCGAAGTTGAGTCCCGCCATGGTCTCGTGGCCGACCTCGGGGTTGACGCCGAAGAGCTCGGAGTGCTCGAGCGAGTCGATGAAGGCGAGCGCGTGGCCGACCGTCGGCAGCAGGATGTCGCCGCGGGGCTCGTTCGGCTTGGGCTCGATCGCGAAGCGGATGTCCCAGCCCTGCGACAGCGCGTGGTCGGCGAGGAAGTCGACGGCCTCCTTGTAGCGGGCGAGCGCGGCCTGGATGTTCTTCGCCGCGTCGTATTCGGCGCCCTCGCGGCCGCCCCACATGACGAAGGTCGTGGCGCCGAGCTCGACGCCGAGCTCGAGCTGGCGCAGCACCTTGCGGATCGCGTAGCGGCGCACCTGGCGGTCGTTGGAGGTGAAGCCGCCGTCCTTGAATACGGGGGCCGAGAAGAGGTTGGTCGTGACCATGGGGACGACGAGCCCGGTGTCGGCCAGCGCTCCCTTGAGCCGGTCGATCTGCGTCTGCCGCTCGGCGTCGGTGGAGCCGAAGGCGAACAGGTCGTCGTCGTGGAAGGTGAGGCCGTAGGCGCCGAGCTCGGCGAGCTTCTCGACGGCGTGCACGACGTCGAGTGGGGGGCGCGTGGGGCCGCCGAACGGGTCGGAGCCGTTGTAGCCGATGGTCCAGAGCCCGAACGAGAACTTGTCCTCACGGGTGGGGGTGACAGTCATTTTGCGTGTCCTTCGACGGTGAAGAGGTGACGGTGATGATTTGTTGTCTCTAAAAACATATCAGTCGGAGACCGTGGTCGTACAGTGCAGTTCGCGGGTATGGTCGACGACGCGGACCGGGCCGGTGAGGGCGACGGATGCCGCGAGCCGCAGCTCTCCGCTGGAGGGGCCGAGGCGCAGCTCCAGCTCGCCCGGCTCCACGATCCGGGCGCCGTCCCGCCCCGTGAATGCGGTCACGTCGGCGGGCACCTCGAAGCCCACGGTCTTCGCCGCGCCGGGCGCGAGCATCACGTGCGCGTAGCCGATCAGTCGGTTCATGGGCCGCACGACCGAGGCGACGGGATCGTGCAGGTACAGCTGCACGAGCTCGCGCCCGGCGCGCTCCGAGACGTTCCGCACCGTGAGGCCGACGGACAGCCGCCCGTCGGTCGGTGCCGTCGCCATGATCGGCGCGGGGGCACCGGCACCGGCACTGCCGTCGGCGTCGGCGATGGACGGCGGCGGAGCCGGCCGGCCGTCCACCGTGAGCGTCGACCACTCGAAGGCGCTGTAGCTCAGGCCGTGCCCGAAGGGGTAGCGGGGTTGCTGGTCGAGGTTCGAGGCGCCCGGCTCGAGCGCGAGCGTCGCGCCCAGGTAGGTGGTCGGCTGGCTGCCCGGATGCCGGGGGATGCTCACGGGCAGCCGGCCGGAGGGGTTGACCCGCCCGCTCAGCACCCCCGCGATCGCGGAGCCGCCCTCCTCGCCCGGGAAGAAGGCGGCGACGATCGCCGCCGCGCGCTCTGGCGCCGTGCCGAGCGCGTACGGGCGCCCGAGGACGAGCGCCGCGACGACGGGCGTGCCCGTGTCGAGCAGGGCGTCGAGCAGCTCCTGCTGCCGCCCGGGCAGTCGCAGCTCCGCGGCGTCGCAGCCCTCGCCCGAGGTGCCCCGCCCGAACAGGCCGGGCCGGTCGCCGAGCACCGCGATCACGAGGTCGGCGGCGCGGGCCGCCGCGACGGCTGGGGGGATGCCGCCGGCATCCGGCCCGTCGACCGTCACCCCCGGCAGATGCTCGATCGTCGCCGCAGGGAACTCGGCCCGCAGCGCCTCGAGCACCGTCGGCAGCTCGATGCCGAGCGGCACCTCGGGGTGCAGCGTGCCGACGTGGCCGGGAAAGGAGTAGCAGCCGAGCAGGTTGAGCGCGTCGTCGGCGTTCGGGCCGACGACCAGGATGCGGCGGCCGGATGCCGCGCCGAGGGGCAGCGTGCCGTCGTTGGCGAGCAGCACGACAGCTCGCTCGGCGATCTCGCGGGCGAGCGTCCGGTCCTCCGCCGTGTCGAGCTCGATGCGGCCGCGCGCCGCATCGGGGTCGGCGAGGTCCGCCTCGCTCCAGCCCGCGGGCAGGGGCGACCAGTCGGCGTCGAGCATGCCGAGCTCGGCCTTCTGGGTCAGCACGCGGCGCAGTGCGCGGTCGATGACGGCCTCGTCGAGCCGGCCCGCCGCGAGTTCGGCGAGCAGCGGTTCGGCGTAGCCGTTGACGCTCGGCAGCTCGACGTCGACCCCGGCCGTGAGCGCCTGCGCGGCGGCGTCGCCGAGGTCGCGTGCCACGTGGTGCATGGTGTGCAGGAAGGCCACGCCGAAGTAGTCGGCGACGACCGTGCCTGAGAACCCCCAGTCCTCGCGCAGCAGCCCGGTGAGCAGGGCTGGGTCGCCGTGCGTGGGGATGCCATCGACGTCGGTGTACGCCGCCATGACGCTGCGCACGCCCGACTCGCGCACGGCCATCTCGAAGGGGGGCACCACGACGTCGTTGAACTCGCGCGGGCCCATCTCGACCGGGGCGTGGTTGCGCCCGGCCTTCGACGCCGAGTAGCCCAGGAAGTGCTTGAGCGTCGCGATGACGCCCGCGGACTCCAGGCCGCGGATGTAGGCCGTCGCGATCGTGCCGACGAGGTACGGGTCCTCGCCGATCGTCTCCTCCACGCGCCCCCAGCGCAGGTCGCGGGCGACGTCGAGCACGGGGGCGAGCCCCTGGTGGATGCCGAGCGCACGCATGCCGGCGCCGATGCGCCGTGTCATCCGCTCGACGAGGGCGGGGTCGAAGGTCGCGCCCCAGGACAGCGGGATCGGGTAGGCGGTCGCCCGCCATGCGGTGAAGCCGGCCAGGCATTCCTCGTGGGCGATGGCGGGGACGCCGAAGCGCCCGAGGGACATGATGCGCTGCTGGGTGCGCGCGAGCGAGACGAGCCCGACCGCGGGGTCGACCGGCGCCGAGCCGAAGGGGCGGGTGAGCTGCCCGAGCCCGTACGGCAGCAGCTCGTCGAGCTCGACGTCGCCGCCCATCTCGTGCTGGAAGGGGGCGACATCCCCGCCGACGGGGGAGGCGCCGACCCACACGCCGTAGAGCTGCGCGAGCTTCTCGCGCGGGGTGAGCTCGGCGATGAGCGCGTCCACGCGCTCGGCGAGCGCACGGGAGGTGTCGTGCCAGGGGGCCGTGCTCGCGGCATCCGTGTCGCTTGCGGTCGCAGCATGGCTGCTCATGATGCCCTCCGAGATGGTCTGCGCGGGTCGTCCGCATCGACGGCCCGGCAGTCACGGATGCTATGGCCTTGACTCACAGCGGTCAATTGCGTTTGAAGCAGCGAAACTTTCGTGCCTTCAAATCGGCCCTCGAGCGGATGCCTGCGTGGTCGGTTTTCGGCGCCGCGGAGGGGGTCCGCGCGCTGAACCGGTTCGTGCCGGAGTCCAATTATTTCCGCTTGATCAGCAAAAATATTGAAGATTTACATCTACGAAGTAATCGCTCGCCGCAACGACGACTCCTCGAGGCGCGCCGGATTCATCCATTGACATCACTCCGGCGGCGGGGTAGGAAGGGCGCAGTCCTACGTGACACCGAGACCTGCTCGGAAAAATTTTGTTCAACGGAGAGCAAAAGTCCCGCACCAAGCGGGGCGGAAGGAACGACTGATGACACAGCAGTCGGGCGCCGCGTTCACGCGACGCGCGTTCATCGGAATCGCGGGCGGGGTCGCAGCGAGCACCCTCCTCGCAGCCTGCAGTCGCACGGGCGGAGGCGGTGGAAGCGGAAGCGGCGGCGGCGGGGTGATCAAGTTCTGGAACATGCCGTGGGGCGGCACCGCGTTCAACCCGCTCGACAAGCAGATCACCCTCGACTACAAGCCGGCCAGCGGCTTGCCGAAGACGAGCTACCAGACCATCCAGTGGGCGAACTTCACCCAGACCTTCTCCTCCGCGATCGCGTCGAACACCGGGCCGGCGGTGAGCTCGGGCGGCGGCACGCAGGCCTTCCAGTTCGAGGCCCAGGGCAAGATCGCCTACGCCGACGATCTGCTCGACGGCTGGAAGAGCAACGGGCTCTACGACGACTTCCTGCCCGGTCTGGTCGACACCATGAAGGTCGACAAGGGCTACGCGGCGGTCCCGTACAACCTCGACATGCGCGTGCTCTGGTACAACACCGACCTGCTGGCGAAGGCAGGGGTGCAGGAGCCGACGGACTGGCAGTCCTTCCTCGACAACTGCGCGGCGCTGAAGAAGATCAACGTCTACGGCTACGGGACGAGCGCGGGCGCCGGCTCATACACCGGCAGCCACATCCTGGTCAGCTGGATGATCGGCAACGGCGGCGGACTGTTCGACGAGAACCAGCAGCCCAACTGCGTCACGCCCGAGAACACCGAGGCGATGGACTTCGTGCTCGAGTGCGTGAAGAAGGGGTACGTCGACCCGCGCAGTTCCACCTACACGAGCGACAACGCGCAGAGCCAGTGGAAGGCGCTGAGCTTCGGCCAGGGCTTCGACACGGGCGGCCTCGCCAGCAACGTCGGCGGCGCCGTCGGCCCCAAGCTCAAGGTGGGCACACCGCTGAAGAGCCCGTCCGGGAAGCAGGGAATGCTCTACTTCCCGAACAACATCATGATGTACAAGAACACCCCGAGCCAGAAGGGCTCGGAGGCGTTCCTCACCTACTACTACAAGAACATGGCCCCGCTGTGGACGAAGGCCACCGGCATCGGCCTGCCCCCGCTCAAGTCGATCGCGGCGACGCCGGAGTTCCAGAAGGACCCGAACAACGTCCGCATCATCAACGAGTGGCAGCCGATCTCGAAGACCTGGGCGGCGCCCGGTTCGAACTCGCTGTTCCTCGGGGTCACCACCGCCGACGGCACGCCGGCGATGGACACCTTCGCGCAGTCGATCCTCGGCGGCAAGGTCACGTCGAAGGAGGCCCTGACCACTCTGCAGGGCGCCCTGACCGACGCGATCAAGCAGCTCAAGTCGTGACCGCCGGTCGCAGACCGGCCCGTCGCCCCTCCCGCCCCGTCGGAATCGGAAGCCTTCAATGACGACACACACTGTCGCAGAGCGTCTGCAGCAGGCACGCAGGGGGGTCGGCGTCGCGGGCGCCGGCCCCCGGCCCCGGCGTGAGCCACGACCGGGGCGCAGGCGGCTGTCGGCGCGCACGATCACGCTGATCCTCTTCGCGGGGCCGTCGATGATCCTGCTGCTGCTGATCAATCTGTACCCGCTGCTCTACGCGGTGATGCAGTCGCTGCGCAACGGGAATCTGTTGAACCTGGGGCCGTGGGTCGGGTTCAGCAACTACCTGCGGGTGCTCACCGAGAGCTCCTTCTGGCAGGGCGCGCTGTTCACGCTGGTCTTCACGATCACCGGCGTGTTCGGCAGCTGGCTGGTGGGTCTCGCCTTCGCGCTGCTGCTGCGCACGCGGATTCCTGCGGGCGGGCTCTTCAAGGTGCTGCTGCTGCTGCCCTGGGTGGTGCCGGTGGTGGTCTCGGCCACCTCGTGGAACTGGCTGGTGGCCACGCCGCAGAGCCCGTTGCCGATCCTGGCGCATGCACTCGGCCTCGGGAACGTGCTGTTCCTCGCGGACCCGGTGCTCGCGAAGGTCACCGTGTGCGTGTTCAAGGTATGGATCAGCTTCCCGTTCATGATGATGATGATGTCCTCGGCGCTCGCATCGGTGGACACGAACGTGTACGAGGCGGCCAAGGTCGACGGGGCGACGAGCTGGCAGTCGTTCCGGCACATCACGATGCCGCTCGTGTCGCGATCGACGTATGTGAGCTGGATCCTCATGACGATCTTCTGCGTCAACGACTTCCCGACGATCTTCCTGCTGACCGGCGGCGGCCCGGTGAACGCGACCTCCTCCCTGGTCGTCATGGCCTACCGCACCGTGTTCCAGAACTTCCAGACGGGCCCCGGCGTCGCGATCGCGCTGCTGATGACGCTCGTGCTGGTGATCGTCTCCGTGCTGCTGTACCGGCAGATCAGGAAGGTGAATATCGAATGACCACCACCGGCGTAGCCATCGAGCCCGACAGCACCCGCGCCATGGTGCTGTACCGCGGCGGCAAACTCGACGTGACGGGTGCGCGCGGCCAATGGTGGCGCTTCGTCCTGGTCGTCGTCGTGACGGCGGTCATCCTGATCCCGATCGCCTCGGTCGTCTACCTCTCCCTGCTGCCTGCGCTGGGCAGCACAACGAGTGCGGCGATCACGCTGGAGAACTACGGATCCGTGTTCTCGCAGACGAACCTGCTGTTCTGGCTCGAGAACAGCCTGGGGGTGGCGCTGGCGACGGTGATCATCTCGGTCGTGGTGGCCGCGCCGGCCGGGTACGTGCTCTCCCGGGTGCGCAACCGCTTCGTGTCCGGCTACGCGCTGGTGCTGTTCATCGTGCAGGCGCTGCCGGTGGTCAGCGCGGTCATCCCGCTGTTCATCCTGTTCGCGAAGCTGAATCTGGTGGACAACCTCGCGGGGGTCACGATCATCTTCGTCGGCTCGTCGATGTCGGTGGCCATCTGGATGCTGTCGGCGTATTACGACTCGATCCCGATCACGCTCGAAGAGGCGGCGTGGATGGACGGCTGCTCGGTCGCCGGCGGCTTCGTGCGGGTCGTGCTGCGCAACTCCCTGCCCGGCATCCTCTCGACCGCGATCTTCACCTTCCTGCTGGCCTGGAACGACTACCTCATCTCGGTGGTCTTCCTGCGCTCGGACGTGAACTACACCCTGCCGGTCGGCCTGGAGACCTTCTTCCAGCAGAACCAGACCAACTGGGGTCTTGTGATGGCCGTCGCCGTCATCATGATGCTGCCGCCGGTCGTGCTCTTCGCCGTTCTGAACAAGTACTTCAGCGTCGGGGGCATCGGCGGCTCCCTCGCGGGGCGCTGACCCCGGTGGCAGACGAGGACGGGACGGCGTTCGCGGACTCTGCGGCCCTCCGCGCGGCGGTGGACCGGGTCATCCCGGCCGACGGCTGGCCCGCCGGCTGGGCGGGCGGGGTCGGCCGCTATCTGACGGCCGCGGGGACGGAGCTGATGCGGGCGGCTCCGTCCCTCGCGGCCCTCGCCGAGCGGCTCGAGGCGGCGGCGGCCCGCGGGGGGACGTCCTTCGCCGCGTTGCCGGCCGCTGATCAGGACACGATCCTCGCCGAGATCGAGGCGGGTGCGGGCGCCGACGACTTCGCCGAGCTGCGCCGCATCGCCTACGAGGGGTACTACGCGGCCGACGCGCGCCGCCCCGACCCGGTCGGCCTCGGCATGATCGGCTTCCGGCACGTGCCGCCGGACACGCGCATCGTCGAGCCGGAGCTGCCGGTCGGCCTCACGCCCGGCGGGGTCGCCGGCCACTACGACGCCGTGGTGATCGGCAGCGGCCCGGGCGGCGGGGTCGCCGCACAGGTGCTCGCGCAGGCCGGGCGCTCGGTGCTGCTCGTCGAGCGGATGCCGGCCGTTCCCAACCGGCTGCTGCGCAATGACCATCTCCACGACAAGCGCAACGCGGTCTACTCCGTGCGGGTGGGGCCGGGACCCGGGCATCCGCGCGTGCTCGAGACGGACGCCGGCACCGAGGTGATCGACGGCACGGGGGATGCCGGACGCTACGGCCTCAACGCCGACGCCGTCGGCGGCGGCACCCGCATCTGGCAGGGCATGGCCTGGCGCTTTATGCCGGAGGACTTCCGCATGCGCGAGAGCTACGGCAACCCCGAGGGCGCGAGCCTCGCCGACTGGCCGGTCTCGTACGAGGAGATGGAGCCCTTCTACACGCGCGCCGAATGGGAGCTGGGCGTCGCGGGCGAAGAGGGGGCGCTGACCAGGCGGATGCCGCGTTCGGCGGGCTACCCGATGCCGGCCTTCGGCAGCGAGCCGGCGCGCGAGCTGCTCGCGGCGGCGGCCGAACGACTCGGCTGGGGCTGGGGCCCGATCCCGCTCGCTCTCAACAGCGTGCCCCACGCGGGGCGGCCCGCATGCGTGCGCTGCGCCCAGTGCGTCGGGCACGCCTGCCCCGTGAACGCGAAGAACGGCGCGCACAACACCTTCATCCCCCGCGCCGTCGCGACCGGGAACTGCCGGGTGCTCTACGACGCCGAGGCGATCGAGGTGCGGGATGCCCCGACCGGAGCGTCCGTCGTCATCATGGCCGACGCGACGGGCGAGCCGGTCGAGCTCACCGTGCATGCCGACGTCGTGGTGGTCTCCGCCGGCGCGGTCGAGACGCCGCGGCTGCTCAAGGCCAGCGGGCTCGGGAACGCGGAGCTCGGGCGCAACATCCACGACCACCGCGCCGTCACGGTGCTCGGCACGGTCGATGAGAAGGTGAAGAACTTCGTCGGCCCCGGCCACTCGATCGCGACGCTCGACCACGTGCACGCGGCGAGCGTGCCCTGGGGCGGCGGGGTGCTCGTCGACCTGATGAGCCTGCTGCCGCTCACGAGCGCCCTGCAGCCGGCGCCGGGCGTGCCGGCCTGGGGCGCCGCGCACAAGGAGTGGATGCGCGAGGGCCGGGCGTACTCCTTCGGCGTGTTCGCGATGGGGCAGGAGATCCCGCTGCCGAGCTCGCACGTCGAGCTCGCCGCCGGCGTCACCGATCGCTGGGGCAAGCCCGTCGCCCGGCTGCGCAAGGACGTCCACCGGGCCTCGCGGGAGGTCGAGGCGGGGCTCGCCCGCGAGGGGGCGAGCTGGCTCGACGCCGCGGGCGCCCGCGAGGTGCGCCGGCTGCTCGGCCCGGCCACCGCCTCCGCCGCGGGGGAGCACAGCTGCGGGACCGCGCGGATGGGCGACGACCCCGCGACGAGCGCGACCGACCGCTTCGGCCGGCTCTGGGGCGCGCATCGCGTCGTCGTCTGCGACTCCTCCCTGCACCCGACCAACGGCAGCGTCAACCCGACGCTCACGATCGTCGCGAACGCGTTCCGGATCGCCACACAGCTCGTCGCGGACTGGCCCCGATGAGCAGGTCCGCGGCCACGCTCTCGAGCGTCGCCCACTCGGCGGCGGTGTCGCTCTCGACCGTGTCGAAGGTGCTCAACGGCCGCTCCGGCGTCTCGGCCGGCACCCGCCGGCGCGTCGAGCAGGAGCTGCGCAGCCACGGCTACAGCCCGCCGAGCGAGCGCCGCAGCCAGCCCCTCATCGAGCTCGTCTTCGAGCGGGTCGATTCGGCCTTCGCGATCGAGATCATCCGGGGGGTGCAGAAGGCGGCGCGCGCTCGCGGCCTGAGCGTGGTGCTGAGCGAGACGGGCGACCGGCACACCCCGGGCCTCGAGTGGACAGACCAGGTCGTGCAGCGCCGCCCCGCCGGGGTCGTGCTCGTCTTCAGCGACCTGCCGCCCGAGTCGAAGGGGCGCCTCGCCCTGCGCGGCATCCCCTTCGTCGTGCTCGACCCGGCCGGCGACCCCGCACCCGACGTGGCCTCGGTCGGCAGCGCGAACTGGTCGGGCGGGGTGCTCGCCGCCCGGCACCTGCTGGAGCTCGGGCACCGCTCGATCGGCGTGATCGGCGGCCCGCCGGACATGATGTGCTCGCGGGCCAGGATGTCGGGCTACCGCACCGCGCTCGAGGACGCCGGCGTGCCGATCCGGGAGGACGCGATCCGCTGGGGCGACTTCCACCGCGAGGACGGCGTTCGGCTCGGCGTCGAACTGCTGCGGCTGCCGGAGCGCCCGACGGCGATCTTCGCGAGCAACGACCTCATGGCGCTCGGGGTCGTCGAGGCGGCGCGCACCCTCGGTCTCCGGGTGCCGCAGGACCTCTCCATCGTCGGCTACGACGATCTGGACATCGCCCGCTGGGCGGGTCCGCCCCTCACGACGGTGCGGCAGCCGCTCGCCGAGATGGGGGAGCAGGCGGCGCTGCTCGCGCTCGAGGCCCACGAGGAGCGCGCGATCCGCGCCGCCCGCGTCGACCTCGCGACGAGCCTCGTGGTGCGCGAGAGCACCGCGCCGCCCGCGCCGGTCTCGTCGTGACCCTCGGCGTGCGGGCACCGGAGGACTTCTGCGGCGGGGGAGGCCGTTTTCCCGGGATCTGTCCTCCCCCGGAGGCGAAGTCCTCCCGCATCCGCGAAGCGAAACATGTCATTCGCCGTTGCGATATGTTTTGAGTCGACGAAGGAGTCAGAACGTGACAACAGCACACCCCCTGCGCGTGGCCATGGTCGGCACCGGCTTCATGGGCGCCGCCCATAGTCAGGCCTGGCGCGTCGCCCCGCGCTTCTTCGAGCTGCCGCTCGCGCCCGTCATGGCCGTGATCGTGGGCCGGGACGCCGCGAAGACGCAGGCCGCCGCCGAGCGGCTCGGCTGGGAGGAGGCCGCGACCGACTGGCGGGCCGTCGTCGAGCGCGCCGACATCGACCTCGTCGACATCTGCTCGCCGGGCGACAGCCACGCCGAGATCGCGCTGGCCGCGCTCGCCGCGGGGAAGCACGTGCTGTGCGAGAAGCCGCTCGCGAACACCGTCGCCGAGGCGAGCGCCATGGCGGATGCCGCCCGGCGCGCCGCGGCGCGCGGCATCCGTTCGATGGTCGGGTTCTCGTATCGCCGGGTGCCCGCGCTCAGCTACGCCCGGCAGCTCGTGCAGGCCGGCCGCATCGGCGAGGTGCGGCAGGCCCGCGCCGCCTATCTCCAGGACTGGCTCGTCGACGAGAACGGCCCCATGACATGGCGTCTCGACAAGAAGCTCGCCGGCTCGGGCTCGCTCGGCGACATCGGCGCGCACGCCGTCGACTCCGTGCAGTTCATCACCGGTCAGACGGTCGAACAGGTCTCCGGCCACCTCCGCACCTTCGTCACAGAGCGGCCGCTGCTCGCCGAGGGCGTCGGGCTGTCGGGCACCGCCTCGAGCGAGCGCGGCACCGTCACGGTCGATGACGCCGCCTGGTTCACGGGGCAGCTCTCCGGCGGAGCGGTCGCGAGCTTCGAGGCGAGCCGCTACGCGACGGGCCGGAAGAACGGGCTCGTGATCGAGATCTTCGGCTCGCGGGGCGCGATCGTCTTCGAGCTCGAGCGGATGAACGAGCTGCAGTTCTACGACGGCGCGGACGCCGCCGGCGAGCAGGGCTTCCGCCGCATCCTCGTGACCGAGCCGGAGCACCCATACGCCGCGGCGTGGTGGCCCACCGGCCACGGGCTCGGCTACGAGCATCCGTTCTCGCACCAGGTCAGGGACCTGCTGTTCGACATCGCGGAAGACCGCGACCCCGTGCCGTCGTTCGCCGACGGACTGCAGGTGCAGCGGGTGCTCGACGCCGTCGAGCGCTCCGCGGCCGGCAATGCGATCTGGACCCCGGTCGCCGAGACCCCCACCGCCTAAGGAGCGCATGACATGACGAGACCCGTCACCCTGTTCACCGGCCAGTGGGCCGACCTGCCCTTCGATGAGGTGGCGCGCCTCGCCGGCGAGTGGGGCTATGACGGCCTCGAGATCGCCTCCTGGGGCGACCACCTCGACCCGAACCGCGCCGCCGTCGACGACGACTACGTCGCCGACCGGCTCGCGATCCTGGAGCGGAACGGGCTCACGGTCTACGCCGTCTCCAACCACCTCAAGGGCCAGGCCGTCTGCGACGACCCCATCGACCAGCGGCACCGCGACATCCTGCCCGACTCGATCTGGGGCGACGGCGACCCGGAGGGCATCCGGCAGCGCGCCGCCGAGGAGATCAAGAACACCGCGCGGGCCGCGGCGCGCCTCGGAGCGAAGGTCGTCACGGGCTTCACCGGCTCCTCGATCTGGAAGTACGTCGCGATGTTCCCGCCCGTCTCGCAGCAGCTCGTCGACGCCGGCTACCAGGACTTCGCCGACCGCTGGAACCCCATCATCGACGTGTTCGACGAGGTCGGGGTCAAGTTCGCGCTCGAACCGCACCCGAGCGAGATCGCCTACGACTACTGGACGACCAAGGCGACGCTCGAGGCGATCGGGCACCGCGAGTCCTTCGGCCTGAACTGGGACCCCTCGCACATGGTGTGGCAGGACCTCGACGCCGTCGGCTTCCTCTGGGACTTCCAGGACCGCATCTACCATGTGCACTGCAAGGACACGAAGCGGCGGCTGAACGGACGCAACGGCCGGCTGTCGTCGCACCTCGCCTGGGCCGACCCGCGCCGGGGCTGGGACTTCATCAACACCGGCCACGGCGACGTGCCGTGGGAGGACGCCTTCCGGATGCTCAACGCCATCGGCTACGAGGGCCCCCTCTCCGTCGAGTGGGAGGACGCCGGCATGAACCGCCTCCTCGGAGCGCCCGAGGCGCTGCAGTTCGTGCGCGAGCACGCCATCGAGGCATCCGACACGGCCTTCGACGCCGCGTTCGGTACCAAGGCGCAGCCCGATGACTGAGAACGGGATGCCTGCGGGCCGGATTCCTGAAGATCGGATGCCCGGGGAGCGGATGCCTGAGCAGGCCGAGCGCACCGCGCTCGTCGTCCGCGGCGGCTGGGACGGCCACGAGCCCGTGGAGACGACCGACTCCTTCCTGCCGTTCCTGCGCGAGCGCGGCTTCGCGGTGCGGGTCGAGGAGGGCACCGCCGTCTACGCCGACGAGGCGTTCCTGGACACCGTCGACCTGATCGTGCAGGTCAACACCATGACCACCATCGGGAAGGAGGAGTTCGCGGGCCTCCAGCGCGCCGTGCTCAACGGCACCGGACTGGCCGGCTGGCACGGCGGCATCGCCGACTCCTACCGGGACAACGTGGACTACCTGCACATGATCGGCGGCCAGTTCGCCCACCATGCCGGCATCGACCCCGCGCTGCGGAAGGGCGAGCAGTCCGACAACTATCTTCCCTACACCGTGCACATCACGGAGCTCGGGAAGACGCATCCGATCACCGCCGGCATCGAGGACTTCGAGCTCACGACCGAGCAGTACTGGGTGCTGTCGGACGAGTACAACGACGTGCTGGCGACGACGACGCAGGCCGTGCGGCCGTGGGATGCCTGGAACCGCCCGGTCACCGCTCCCGCGATCTGGACGCGGCAGTGGGGCCGGGGCCGCATCTTCGTCTCCGCCCCGGGCCACAAGCTGGAGATCGTGCGGGAACCGCACGTGCGCACCATCATCGAGCGCGGCCTGCTCTGGGCCGCCCGGGGCGCCGAGCTCGCGCAGGGGGTCGAGGCATGAGCGCGGACGGTGCGCTGCGCGTCGGCATGATCGGCGTGGGCACCATCAGCGCGCAGTACTTCGACAGCCTGACCCGGCTTCCGAACCTCCGCCTCGTTGCCGTCGCGGACATCGACGAGGCGCGTGCGGCATCCGTCGCCGCCGAGCAGGGCGTCGCCGCCCGCTCGGTCGACGGGCTGCTCGACTCGGACGACATCGACGCCGTCATCAACCTGACCATTCCGGCCGCCCATGTCGAGGTCGGGCTGCGGGCGCTCGCCGCCGGCAAGCACGTCTTCGCCGAGAAGCCGCTCGGGCTCTCGACCACGGAGGCACGGCCTCTGCTCGCGGCGGCCGCGGACGCCGGGCTGCGCGTGGGCAGCGCGCCGGACACCGTGCTCGGCACGGGCATCCAGACCGCGCGCCGCGTCATCGACGACGGTGGGATCGGCGAGGTGCTGAGCGCCGCCGTGCACTGGTCCGCGCCGGGGCACGAGCGCTGGCATCCGGCCCCCGGCTTCTACTACCAGCCCGGCGGCGGCCCGCTGTTCGACATGGGACCGTACTACCTGACGAGCCTCGTGCAACTGCTCGGCCCGGTCGCGCGGGTCTCGGGGCTCGCTACGCGCTCGGGGCGTGCGCGTGTCATCGCGACGGGGCCGAACGCCGGCACGGCGCTGCCGGTCGACGTCGACACGCACGTCACGGCGCTGCTCGAGCACGACTCGGGCGTCGCCTCGACGGTCACCGTGAGCTTCGAGGTGTGGGCGACGCGCGCACCGCTGTTCGAGGTCTACGGCGCGCTCGGCACGCTCGCCGTGCCCGACCCGAACCGCTTCTCGGACCTCGTCGAGGTGTTCACGGCGGACGCCGGGGCGTGGGAGGGCGTGCCCGCGTCAGCCGGCTACCGTGACGCCGGTCGCGGCTACGGACTCGCCGACATGGCGGCCGCGATCGCCGCAGGGACGCCACACCGGGCGTCGGGGGAGCTCGCCTTCCACGTGCTCGACATCATGGAGGCGGTGCTGCGGGCCTCGGCTGAGCGCAGCGTCGTCGAGCTGATGAGCACGGTCGACCGACCCGCCCCGGTGCCGCTGTCGGACGCGCCGTGACATCTCGTGCGCGCTACTCTCGCCGACTGCCGCGGCTCGCACGGGGGCGGCGCGTGTCCGGGAGAGTAGCGCGACCCGTAGGATTTCGCCCATGACCGGGGGGATGGCTGCCGCAGGCGGAGAACGCGCCACCCTGTCGCGCATCGCCGCCGAGGCCGCGGTCTCGATGTCGACCGTCTCGAAGGTGCTCAACGGGCGCAGCGGCGTCTCGGACGAGACCCGGGCGCGCATCGAGACGCTGCTGCACGACCACGGCTACAACCGCCGAGGCTCGGCGCGGTCGAACAACCTGATCGAGGTCGTGTTCGACGAGCTCGGCACGGAGTGGACGATCCAGGTCATCCGCGGTGTGGAGCGGGTGGCGAAGGAGCGCGGGCTCTCGGTCGTCGTGACCGAGAGCGGCGACCGGCACGCCCCGGCCAAGGACTGGATCGACGGCGCGCTGGAGCGGCGGCCCGTCGGCGTGGTCCTCGTGCTCGCCGACCTGCCGAAGGAGGCGCGCCGGCAGCTGCGGGTGCGCAACATCCCCTTCGTCATCATCGATCCCGCGGGCGATCCGGCTCCGGACGTCCCCGCGGTGGGCGCCGCGAACTGGTCGGGTGGGATGCAGGCGGCCCGGCATCTGCTGGAGCTCGGGCACAGCCGCGTCGCCGTGATCGCCGGCCCCGACGACATGCTCATGTCACGGGCGCGGCTCTCGGGCTTCCGCTCGGCGATGGATGCTGCGGGCCTGCCCGTGCCGCGCCAGTACATCAAGACGGGCGACTTCCACCGCGCGAGCGGGCTCGAGGCCGGGCTCGAGCTGCTCTCGCTGCCCGAGCCGCCGACGGCGATCTTCGCCGAGAGCGACCTGCAGGCACTCGGCGTCTACGAGGCGGCGCGGTCGAAGGGGCTCGTGATCCCGCGCGATCTGTCGGTGATCGGATTCGACGACCTTCCGGTCGCCGCCTGGGTGGGGCCGCCGCTGACCACGGTCAGGCAGCCCACCGCCGAGATGGCCGAGCAGGCGACGCGGCTCGTGCTGCACCTGCGCGAGCGCGCCGAGCAGAACCACCTGCGGATCGACCTCGCGACGCAGCTCATCGTGCGCGAGAGCACGGCGCCGCCGCGCGGCTGACGGCCGAGCCTCTGCCGTGCCCCTGCCATGCTGCTGCCGCGCTGCCGCGGAGCCCAGGTGCGCTACTCACCCGGATCGGCGCCACCGCTGCGGCGGGCGCGCCGATCCGGGTGAGTAGCGCGACCGAGGTCAGGCGAGCCAGAGCTCGGAGGGCGGGACGAGCGCGTCGAGCTCGGCCCAGAGCTCCTCGGAGATCTCGCGCGTCGCGTACTCGACGGTCTGGGCCACCCGCTCGGGCGAGGAGACCCCGACGACGGTGCTGTCGACGAAGGGGGCGCGCAGCGAGAACTGCAGCGCCGCCGCGGGCAGGGGCACCCCGTGGCGCTCGCAGAGCTCGCGCATCGCGCGTGCGGCCGCGGCGATGCGGTCGTCGCGCTCGCCGTAGCCGTACTTCGACTGCGCCTCCGGCCCCTTGGCGAGCATGCCGCCGCCGTAGGGCGCCGCGTTGACGACGCCGATGCCGCGCGCCCGCGCCCCTTCGAAGAGCAACTGCGCCGAGCGGTCGAGCAGGGTGTAACGGTTGTGGCTCAGCACGACCTCGAACTCACCGGTGTCGAGGTACTGCCCGAGCAGGCCGACCGGGCCGCCGGCCACGCCGAGGTGGTCGACGAGGCCGGCGTCGCGCAGCGCGACCATCGCCTCGACCGGGCCGCCCGGCGCGACGCCGTCGGCGAAGTCGATTCGTTCCGGGTCGTGCAGGTACAGCAGAGGCACGCGGTCCACGCCGAGCCGTTCGAGGCTCTCCCGGTACGAGGCGCGCACGCGCGCGCCGTCGAACGCCCCCGTGACCGGGTCGGGGTCCGCCTTCGTGGCGAGCACGACGTCGGACGGCAGCCCCCCGCGTGCCCGGATCGCCGCCCCGATGCGCTTCTCGGCCGAGCCGTCGTCGCCATAGCCGTTCGAGGTGTCGATGAAGCGGATGGGACTTCCGAACGCCGCGTCGATCGTCGCGACGGCCCGCTCATCGGGCACCTCGTAGCCGTACAGCCGTTTCATGCTCGCGAGCGGGCTCGTGCCGACGCAGAGCGCCGTGACCGTCAGCCCGGTCGAGCCGAGCGGATGCGTGGCGAGCACGGCTTCGCTCATGAGCCCGCCTCGGCGTGCGCCAGGACAGGGGCCCGGTCGGCGAAGGCCTGCCTGGCCGCGTGGTAGGCGTCCACCACCCGGTCGAGGACCTCCTCGGTCTCGGCGTCGCCGCGCGCCGTGTCCGGATGCGCGGCGCGCCAGTCGAGCATCCGCCGCACCGCTCGCTCGAAGGTGAGTCGCGGCGCGAAGCCGGGCACGAAGCGGCGGATCTTCGAGTTGTCGAACACGGCCGAGTGGCCGAGGTCGCCGACGAACTCGCCCGACCAGAACCACTCGGGCGCCACCACGGGGTAGAGCTCGCTCGCCACGTGCACGAGCTTCGGCTCGACCCCGAGCGCGGTCGCGAAGAGGGTGTAGATCTGGTCCCAGGCGAGTACGTCGTCGCCGGTGATATGGAAGGTCTCGCCGATCGCGCGGTCGCTGCCGAGCAGGCCGACGAGGCCCTGGGCGAAGTCCTCGGCGTGGGTGAGGGTCCACAGCGAGGTGCCGTCGCCGTGCACGGGGATCTCAACACCGCGCGCGATCCGGTCGATGACGGTCCACCCGCCGGGCAGCGGCGGGTTCGCGTCGTCGTAGGTGTGCGAGGGGCGGATGATCGTGACGGGGAAGCCCTGCTCATGGTGTGCGCGGAGGAGCGCCTGCTCCGCCCGCCACTTCGCGGTGGCGTAGGGCAGCGGCGGGTTCGGCCCCGTCGGCGTCGATTCCGTGATCGGGGTCGACAGCACCGGCTTGGCGTAGATCGAGCCCGAGCTGATGTGCACGTACTGCCGCGTGCGCTCGCCGAACAGCGCGACCATCCGCGCCACGTCGTCCTCGTCGTAGGAGAGGAAGTTGACCACTGCGTCGAAGGAGCGGTCGCCGAGCGCGGAGCGGACGGAGGCGTCATCCGTCACATCGCCCGTCAGCCATTCCACCTCGGCGGGCAGCGCCCGGCCGACGGGGCTCGTGCCGCGGTTCAGCACCGACACGGCCATGCCGCTCGCCGCCGCGAGGCGGACGGACGATGCGCTGATCGTCCCCGTGCCGCCGACGAACAGGACCCGCAGCGCTGCGGAATCGTACTCCAGCATTCGATCTTCTCCTTGTTTCGGGGTCCGCACGGGCGCCTTCTGCCGGCGCCCGCGCAGTGTCTTCAGAGCGTTGTGGCCCCGTCAGCCGAGCTGGACGGGAGAGACGATCGCCTTGATCGTCTCTGGGCGGCCGGCGGCTTCGAGCGCGTCCACGACCGAGGCGAGGTCCCAGCGGCTGGTGACCAGCGCGTCGAGGTCGACCGCGCCGCTGGAGGCCAGCTGGATCGCCAGCGGCCACGTGTTCGCGTAGCGGAACACGCCCGTCAGCTGGAGCTCGCGGTTCTGGATCCGTTCGACGGGCAGCGCGTAGCTCGACTGCCCCATTCCGACCAGGACGATGGTTCCCGCGGGCTTGACCGCGAAGATCCCGGCGTTGACCGCGACGGCAGCCCCGCTGGCGTCGATGAACGCGTCGACCTCCAGGCCCAGTCCCGCGATGTCCTCCTCGATCGGGTTGATCGTCCGGGTGGCGCCGAACCGCTCGACCACCGTGCGGCGCTCGGCCACCGGGTCGCTCACGATGACCTCCGCGGCGCCGAACGCGCGCGCGACCTGCGCGGCGACGACGCCGATCGGGCCGGCCCCGGCGATGAGGACCCGGCTGCCCGGCCCGGTATGGGCCTTCTGGTTGGCCCAGATGCCCACCGAGAGCGGCTCGCACAGGGCGGCGGCCTCCAGGGACATCGAGTCGGGGATGGGGAAGGCGTAGTCCGCCTGGATGACCTGGAACCGCGCGAACGCCCCGTCGACGGGCGGTGTGGCGTAGAAGCGGATAGAGGGGCACAGGTTGTATCGGCCGTGCTTGCACTGCTCGCAGACGCGGCATGCTCGCTGCGGCTCGATGGCGACCCGCTGGCCGATCCGCTCGGGGGAGACCGCCGCGCCGACGCCGCGGATGACCCCCGCCGCCTCGTGCCCGAGGATCAGCGGCGCGTTCAGGACGAAATCGCCGATGCGCCCTTCCCGGTAGTAGTGCACGTCGGAGCCGCACACCCCCACCGCGGCGATCTCGATGAGGACCTGGTCGTCGTCGACCGCCGGCACCTCGACGTCGCGCAGCTCGACGGCCCCCTTCTCGACCAGGACGCTGGCGGGCATGGTTTCGGACATCGCTGTCTCCTTATTCTCATTTCGCTTCTGGCCGGGTGGAGTCGGCCTCTCACGTGCCCGCGTAACGGTCCTCGGCACCGTGCGCCGTCGGTGGGCGGTGGACCGATCAGCCGTGATCGGCCGTCAGCTCAGCGTGCAGTCGGCGGGTGTGGTCGACCTCGCGGGTCTCGCCGGTGACGATCGCCCGGACGGAGAACACGGATGCGTCCGAGGAGCGGGCGAGCCGGAGCTCGAGCGCCCCGGGCTCGACGATGCGGCGCCCGTCGACTCCCGTGAAGGCGGACAGCTCGACCGGCGCCGTGACGTCGACACGTGCGGACTCGCCCGGCTCCAGCTCGACACGGAGGTAGCCGACGAGGCGGATCTCCGGCTGCACGGTGGAGGCGACCGGGTCGTGCAGATACGCCTGCACCACCTCGGTGCCGGCCCGGTTCCCGGTGTTTCGCACCGTGAAGGCGGCCTGGATCTCTCCGTTCGTGTCGAGCTCGCCCGCGGCGAGGACCTCGAGGTCCTCCCAGGCGAAGCTCGTGTACGCGAGCCCATGGCCGAAGCCGAAGGCGGGGCTCGGGTCGATGTTGGACACCTCGCTGCGGCGCGCCAGCTGCGGCGCGAGGTAGCTCGACGGCTGTGCGCCCGGATGGACGGGGACGCTGACGGGGAGCCGTCCGGAGGGATTCACCCGGCCGCTCAGCACGCCGGCGATCGCCGCACCGCCCTCCTCGCCCGGGAAGAAGGCCTGCACGATCGCGCCTGCGCTCCCGACCGCCGAGCCGAGCGCATAGGGGCGCCCGGAGACGACGACGAGCACAACCGGCGTACCGGTCTCCAGCACGGCGTCCAGCAGTTCCTGCTGCGCTCCGGGGAGCCGGAGCGATTCGGCGTCGCATCCCTCGCCCGAGGTGCCGCGCCCGAACAGGCCGGATCGATCGCCCAGCACAACGACGGCGAGCTCCGCCTCCCGCGCGGCGGCGACGGCCGCGGGGATCCCGCTGCGGTCGGGAGCGTCCACGGGGACGCCCGTCGTGACGGTGCACGCGCTGCCGGGGAACTCCGCGCGGAGCGCCTGCGCAATGGTGGGGATCGCGATGCCGGTGCCCAGCTCGGGGAAGCGGTCGAGCACGTGGTTCGGGAAGGCGTAGCAGCCGAGCATGGTCATGGGGTCGTCGGCGACCGGGCCGATCACGGCGATCGAGGCGGGCACGGCGAGTGGCAGCACACCGTCGTCGGAAAGCAGCACGACGGACTCCTCGGCGATGCGCCGCGCCAGCTCGCGTCCCTCCGCGTCGTCCAGCTCGATTCGACCGCGCGCCCGCTCGGGCTCGACGAGGTCCGCGTCGTCGTAGCCCGCGGGCAGCGGGTTCCAGTCCGGGTCCAGCAGGCCCAGCTCGAGCTTCTGGCGCAGGACGCGCTCCAGCGCCCGATCGACGAAACGCTCATCGAGCCGGCCGCTCTCGACCTCGCCGACGAGCGGGTCGGCGTAGGCGTTGATGGTCGGCAGCTCCACGTCGACGCCCGCCCGCAGCGCGAGAGCGGCGGCGTCGCCCCACGTGTCCGCGACGCCGTGCAGCAGCTTCAGGAATCCGATGCCGAAGTAGTCCGCGACCACCGTGCCGTCGAAGCCCCAGCCGTCGCGGAGGATCGTGGTCAGCAACTGGGCGTTGGCGGCGGCGGGAACCCCGTCGATCGCCGCGTAGGAGTGCATGACCGAGCGCACGCCGCTCTCGCGGACGGCCATCTCGAAGGGCGGCAGGATCACGTCGGCGAGCTCGCGCGGGCCGATGGTCACGGGGGCCAGGTTCCGCGCGGCCTTCGACGCCGAGTAGCCGGCGAAGTGCTTGAGCGTGGCGACGACTCCCGCCCCCTCGAGCCCGCGGACGTAGGCGGTCGCGATGGTGCCAACGAGGTAGGGGTCCTCCCCGATGGTCTCCTCCGTACGGCCCCAGCGGGAGTCGCGCGTGACGTCGAGCACCGGAGCGAGGCCCTGGTGCACGCCGACGGAGTGCATGCCCGCGCCGATGCGGGTCGCCATGGCGCGGATGAGCTCAGGGTCGAAGCTCGCTCCCCAGGCCAGCGGCGTGGGGTAGGCGGTCGCCCCCCAGGTCGTGAAGCCCGTGAGGCACTCCTCGTGGACGAGCGCGGGGATGCCGAAGCGGTTCGCCGCGACGACCCTGCGCTGGAGGGCCGCGAGCTGGGCGGCGCCGACGCCGGCATCGACGGGCTTGGTGCCGAAGGGGCGGGTCAGCTGCCCGAGCCCGAACGGCAGCACGGCGTCGAGGTCGACGGCCGCATCCATGTCGTCCTGGTGCGGTGCGACCCCGTGCCCGTCCTCGGTCGTCGCGTCGATCCAGGTGCCGTACAGCTGGGCCACCTTCTCGCGCAGGGTCATGGCGGCGATGAGCGCAGCGACGCGTTCGTCGGCGGCGCGCTCCGGGTCGTTCCACGGTTCCAGGCTGCGGGTGACGTCGCCCCCGAGCGAGGACATGTCCTAGCGCTCCGCGGCGAGGATCGCCTTGGCCGCGTCGGTCTCCTCGGAGAGCTTCCAGTCCTCGAAGCCGTTTTCGACCAAGGAGATCAGGATGTCCTCCGAGCGGATGCCGAGCTCGCCCAGCTTCTTCACGATGTTCTCGTACAGCGCGCGCTTCTGCGTGATGGGGTGGCGGTAGACGAGCAGCACCTGGATCACGATGAGGCTGCGTCGGTCGACGCCGTTGTACGTGGGGTCGAAGACGATCTCGCCCGCGGCGCGCGGTCGGAAGATCTGGAACAGGTCGCTGCGCGGGATGCCGAGTTCCGGCAGCTCCCACTGAGCCGCGTGGATCGCCGCTCCGATCTCGTCGCCCTTGCGTGCGTAGAGCTCTTCGTCGAGCTCGATCTGGATGTACGGCACTCCGACTCCCTTGTCAGAAAAGTTTCTAATCTGATAGCAAAGATTTCCTCTGCGACGAATACGGAGAAGCCTAGAGAGAGCGCGGCTTTCGTGTCAAGATGCCAAGGTCATCAGGCAAAGCAGCGGTCTCATGGCGGATCTTCCAGCAGGAAAGTTCTTTGAAAACAGCTGACAGCTTTCACGGGCCGGGAATTCTTCGCCGCTCCGATAGTGAGCGGTCGGCGGGGCCGCGCACTACTCAACGGGGAGAAAGACATCGTGACTTCTGCGCTCATCCTCTCGGGCGGCGGGCTGTACTCGGACCCCTGGCATCCCTTCGCGGAGACCTCGGAGGGGATCGCCGGGATCCTTGCCGGAATCGGATTCGAGACGGAGATCCGCGAGGACGTCGAGGATGCCCTCGTCGATCTCGACGGGATCGATCTGATCGTGCCGAACGCCGCCGCCGGCCCGGAATCGGACAAGCGCGCACCCGCGCGCGCCGGGGTGCTCGCCTTCCTCGCCCGTGGTGGCGGGGTGTTCGCCCTCCACACCGGGACGTCCGGGCTCGTCGGCATCCCGGAGTGGGAGGGCGTCACGGGGATGGCCTGGGTCGAGGGCTCCGGCCATCCGCCGGCGGGGCCGTCTCGCGTGAACGTGCACGCCGAGGTACATCCGATCGCCGCGGCGCTCACCGACTTCGAGCTGTGGGACGAGCGCTACAGCAGGCTGCGCCTGGCGGATGACGTCACGCCGTTCGTGACCCATGAGCTCGACGGGGTGACCCACCCGCTCGTCTGGGCCCACGGCCGAGGGGCGGCGCGGGTCGTCGTGGACACCCTCGGGCACGACGGGAGGTCCTTCGACTCGCCCGAGCACCGGCTGATCGTCGAGCGCGGTGCACGCTGGGCGACGGGACTTCCGCTGGAATGACGTGTGGGGCGGCGCGTCCCGACGGGACGCGCCGCCCCACACGGGCGCTCAGAGCGAGCCGGCATACCAGTCGTGATAGTTGTTCTCGGCGAGCGGGATGTGCACGTCCCCCGGGTCGATGCCCAGGCGGCCGAGCTGCACCATGACCTGCGTGTACAGCTCCTGCTTCTCCTCGATGGTGTGGTGGTGGACCATCGTGACCCCGACGATGATCTGCCCGGGGCGATCGGTGCCGAAGCGCGTCGGGGCGTGCTCGGAGTCGTACGGGGTGAAGATCTGGAACTTGTCGTCCGCGGGGATCTTCAGCGCATCGATCTGGGCCTGATGGATTCCTGCGCTGATCTCCTCGTGCTTCTCGTCATAGAGGGCACGGGGCAGATCGACGGTGATGAGCGGCATTGCGGTTCTCCTTCGGCGACGGCGTTGTCGGGATTCCGGCGCATAGGTCATCCCGCCGGGCGAGGACACGCTAACGCTCCCGCGCGGCGGTGCGCAATGTTTCGGAACCGAATAGAGAAGTTTCTAGTGCCAGGTCGCCTAGGCGGTCGCAAGCGGCGCCGTGCTCTTGCGCACGACGAGCGAGGTCGCGAGGTCGTGGCGGATGTTGTCGAAGCGCTTCGTGTTGTGCAGACGGATGACGAGGCGGGTCGCCTCCTCCGCCATATCCGACAGGGGGTTGTGGATCGTCGTCAGCGGCGGACCCGCCCACGAGGAGAAGTCGACGTCGTCGAATCCGATCACGGAGAGATCGCCGGGCACATCGAGCCCCAGGGTGCGGGCCGCCTCGTAGACGCCGAGGGCCTGCAGATCGTTGGTCGCGAACACCGCGGTCGGCCGGTGCGCGTCGGAGAGGATCTGCAGCCCGCCCTCGAGACCGCTGTCGACGTGGAAGTTCCCCGGGACGATGAGCTCCTCGCGCACGCGAATGCCCGCGGCGTCCATCGCGGCGCGGAAGCCCGAGACACGCGCTCGCGCGCACATGATGTCCTGCGGGCCGGCGATGACCCCGATGTCGCGATGGCCGAGCGAGATCAGGTGCTGCGCGGCCAGCAGGCCGCCCGCCCAGTTCGCCGAGCCGATGGACGGCACGTCGGAGGCGGGCTCTCCCGCGGGGTCGACGAGCACGAACGGGATGTTCCTGCTGCGCAGCTGGTGCTTCTGGGCTGCGGGCAGATCGGACAGCACGAGGACGACGCCGACCGGGTTGCGTCGTACGACCTCGTTGATCCAACCCGGGTCCGGAGCGTGGCGATCGCCGCTCTGGGTGACGATGACGCTCATCCCGTTCTCGCGCGCGACCTTCTCGACGCCGCGCAGCAGCTCGAGCGTCCAGCCGCCCTGGAGCTCGTTGAAGACGACCTCGATGAGCGGCGCGACCCCCTGATCGGTGGTCCGGCGCGAATACCCGTGCGTCTGAAGCAGCCGCTCGACACGGCCCCGGGTCTCGAGCGCGACGCCGGGGCGTCCGTTCAGCACCTTGGACACGGTCGACATCGAGACATCGGCGTCGCTCGCGATGAGTGCGAGGGTCGCCCTCGAACTGCGTCGCCTCTGGCTGGATCCCTCGGACATAGCAGACAGCTTATGGGGGCGGAAGAGCCTCGAATGTCGCATCGCCGCGAAAGTCTTTCCCGGCTGATTCTGCCGCCGATCCCTGTGATGGCTCGGCAGGAGAGGGAAACTCCCCCGAGCCGCGGCGGTAACTGGAAGGTCAGATAACGAAATAGTTTCCAAGCTCTACAGAAATATTGACGCCTCCGATGCCTCGGGATACCGTGATCGTCAGCGTGGCCGATCGGATCCCCTGCGCAGGATCCGAACGGGCTCGAAGGCGAAGTTGCCTTGGAGACAAAGGAGAACGACCGACGGCCCGAAGAAGTGATTCAGCGCCGCCCGCCCCGCTCTGCGGACCCGGACGGCGCGCTCACGGCCAGAAAGTTTTCCTTGGCCTCGCGGGCGACGACAGCGGGTGATCCCGACGACATCGCGTTCGGCCGGATACCCACCTCAGAGTGGCCGGCAATCACAGTAAAAAATGGGAGAAAACAATGACGTTTAGGTCCTATGCATCGAAAGCGAGGGTCCGAGCGGTCACCGCGGCCGCCGTCGCAGCACTCGCAGCGATCGGGCTCGTGGGCTGCAGCGGCTCAGGCGGTTCGTCCGCCAGCGCAGGCTCGGCGACCTCCGGCGACATCACCTGGTGGGGGTGGACGCCGCAGCCGGAGTCCGCGACCCAGTACATCAAAGACTTCAACACGGTCTACCCGAACATCCACGTGACCTTCAAACAGGTGCAGATCTCCGGCTATGACGCCGCCATCCGCCCCGCGCTCGCGTCGAAGGTCGGTCCGGATGTGTTCGACGTCGCTCCGGGCGGCGGCATCGGCTCGGTCGCTCAGTATTACCAGAATGCGATCGACCTGACGCCGGCGGTGTCGAAGGCTCTCGGCAGCGACTGGAAATCGCAGGTCGCGCCGATCGGCGTCAACAGCCTCACGGTCAAGGGCAAGCTCGCGGGCCTGTCCATCGGCTCCACCTTCGGCGGCAACCTCTGGATCAACCAGGACATCTTCGACAAGTACCAGTTGAAGGCGCCGACGACGCTCGCCGAGTGGGAGAGCGTCTGCAAGTCGCTCGCCTCGCACGACCAGGGATGCTTCGTCCAGGGTGCCGGGCAGGTCGCCTTCGACCAGGACACGCTCCAGTCCATCACGGACAGCGTGAAGCCCGGGGTGTGGACCTCCGCCTCCAAAGGACAGACCAAGTGGACCGATCCGTCGATCGTCCAGGCGCTGACCATCTGGAAGCAGCTGTTCTCCGACGGGATCATGAACAAGGGCGCGCTCGGCCTCCAGCAGTACCCGGACGCGAACAACGACTTCCTCTCCGGCAAGTACGCCATGGTGATGATGGGCACCTGGTACATGCAGTACGCCACCCAGTCGGGAGCCACCGCGGCCGTGCAGGCGGCCGGTGTCGCGAACGCGAAGCCGTTCAACATGATCTCCATCCCGTTCCCGGATGTCGCAGGCAACGGCAACCCGCCGCAGATGTACGGCGACTCCGACTACGGACTGTCGGTCAACGTGAAGTCGTCCCATCAGGCCGCCGCCACGACCTTCGTGACATGGCTCACCGCGTCGAAGGCGGGCCAGCAGTCCGTCGCGAACGTTCTGAACGACATCCCGGCCCTCAACAGCGTTCAGCCGGACTGGAGCAGCGTGAAGCTCGTGAACCAGTCCGCCCAGACGCCCAATCTGCAGCAGTTGATCAAGACGACGACGACCGTGACCGAGCCGCGGCTGAGCCTCGTGTCATCGAAGCTGCAGCAGGCGATCGGCGTCGCGGCCACCTCGGTGGCGCAAGGCAGCGCGACACCGCAGAAGGCCGCGCAGACCCTCCAGAACACCATGGCGAGCGGGAACTAGCTTCCCCTCGCAAGCAACGGAACAGGTCCCTCCGGGCGCCACGCCCTCGGGCCGCGGCGCATCCGCGGCCCGAGGACTGCGCCGGGGGGAGGGCCGTTCGGTTCATCGAAGCGCGGGACCCGAGACCAGGGCGGCGCCACGCGAAGAATGGGAGATCATCGTTGATGAGAGCTGAAACGACTCCGCGCCGGAGCGGGGATCGGCTATGACGGGAACGGCTGTCGCGACCCGCGGCGCCCGCGTCGGGGATGCCCGGCAGAGCCGCCGACGCCGGCGGCTGGTGCCCGGAGGCCTGCCATGGATCCTCCCGGCGCTGATCCTGTCGGTGGGCCTGCTGTATTACTGCATCGGCTACACCGGCTACATCTCGACGCTCGACTGGAACGGCACAACGCCTGATCCCGCACACGTCGGGGGCCAGAACTACTCGACCCTGTTCACCGACCCCGTCTTCTGGGGAGCGCTGTGGCACACCGTCGTCTTCTACATCGTGACCTTCGCCGTGCAGACCTTCCTCGGGGTCGTCTTCGCGGTGCTGCTGCACTCGCGCCCCAAGCTCGGAGTGATCTACAAGGTCATCATCTTCGTTCCCGTGGTCCTCGCGCCCGCCATCATGGCCCCCGTCTTCCGGCAGCTCTTCGCCGCCGACGGCGAGTTCAACTGGCTGCTGGAGCACATCGGGCTCAGTGCGCTCGCCCAGCCGTGGCTCGCGCAGTCCTCCACCGCGCTCTGGGTGATCATCGTGATCCAGATCTGGGGTCAGACCGGCGTCACCTTCGTGCTCTACTTCGCCGCGATGAGCCAGATCGAGCCGGAGGTACTCGAGGCCGCCCGACTCGACGGGGCGGGCAACCTCCGCACCCTGACGAGCATCATCTGGCCGATGGTGCGGGGAACGACTGTCGCGCTTGCGATGCTGAGCGCGATCGGTGCCCTGAAGACATTCGACGTGCCCTATCTCGTGACGCTCGCGGGCCCGAACTTCGCCACGGAGTTCCTCGGCACATTCATCTATCGCGTGAGCATCCCGCTGGCGCAAGTGGGCTACGGGGCGGCGGCGTCGATCGTCCTGCTCGTGCTGGCGCTCGTCATGGCGATCGTTCTGCAGACGCGGGGCAGCGAGCGCCGCACGAAGAAGGCGGAGGGCTGATGTTCGAGATCCGCACCGTCTGGGGCAAGACCGTGCTCCAGATCGTCCTGAGCCTCCTGGTCCTGCCGTTCCTGTTCCCGCTCATCGCGATGGTGCAGGGCTCCTTCGCCGGGCAGGGCTGGCAGAACTACGTCGCCGTGACGGAGGTCCCCGGCTTCTATCGCTTCTTCCTGAACAGCGCGATCATCGCGGCATCCACCATCGTGATCGTCTACGTCCTCACCATGCTGGCGGGGTACGGCTTCTCGAAACTGCACATCCGCGCCCGCGAGGTCTACTTCTGGATGCTGCTGGCCTGCCTCACTTTGCCCGAGGTGGTGCTGCTGACGCCGCTCTTCGTCACCTCGACGACGCTGGGGTTCTACAACACCTACTGGGCGGTCATCCTGCCGCTGTCCGCGCTGCAGCTGCCCTTCGCGGTGCTGCTGACGAGGAACTTCATCGATGGGATCCCCAACGAGCTGTTCGAGGCGGCGCGCGTCGACGGCGCCGGATCGATCCGCGGATTCCTGTACCTGGTGATCCCGCTGACGCGCCCGATCGCGGCGGCCGTGCTCATCTTCACCCTCATCAGCGCGTGGAACGACTACCTCCTGCCGCTGGTGTTCCTGCAGGACCAGTCCACCCAGACCATCACCCAGATCCCGCAGTTCTTCATCGGCCAGTTCAGCGATGACGAGACGAAGGTGCTGGCGTCCGCGGTGCTCACCGCGATCCCCGAGATCGCGGCCTATCTCGGTCTGCAGCGCCTGTTCGAGCGCGGCCTCTCGGCAGGGGCGATCAAGTGATCGCCGCCCGCGAGGCCGCCCAACCCCACGAAGAGAAGGAGTGAAGATGCCCCTGATACAGGTCGACCTGGACCGCACCGTCTACGAGGAGCTGCACGAGCAGCTGAGCCGAGAGATCCACCAGGCGCAGATCGAGGCGCTCGAGATCCCGGCGGATGACCTGTTCCAGGTGTTCCGCCCGCACGAGCCGGGCGAGCTCACGTTCGACCCGACGTACGGCGGGGTCGATCGCCAGAATCTGATGGTCATCCGGATCACGATGGTGCACCGCTATCCCGTGGCGACGAAGAAGGAGCTGTACAGGGCGATCGTGGAGCGGCTCGCTGCCCTCGGCATCCGCCCCGCGGACATCCAGATCGCGGTCGTCGAGAACGGCTACGAGGATTGGTACGCCGGGGCCCTATGAACAGCGTCGCACCCCTGCGGGTCCTGTTCCTCGGCGGCACCGGCATCATCAGCGCCGGTGCCGTGCGGGAGGCCGTGGCGCAGGGCATGGAGGTCTACGTCCTCAACCGCGGCATCAACCAGCGCCAGCGGGATCTTCCCGATGCGGTGAAGTGGCTCACGGGAGACGTCGGGCAGCCGGCATCCGTCGCCACCGCGATCGAGGGGCTGACCTTCGACACGGTGATCAACTTCCTGAGCTTCACCGCCGAGCACGCGCAGCAGGCCGTCGAGCTCTTCACGGGCGTGACGAAGCAGTACATCTACATCTCGTCGGCCTCGGTCTATCACAAGCCCGTCGCCCTCGTGCCCGTGGTGGAGTCGAATCTGAAGAAGAACGAGTTCCTGCAGTATGCGCGCGACAAGATCGCGGGCGAGACCGTGCTCATGACGGCCCACCTGGAGCAGGGATTCCCCGTCACGATCGTGCGGCCCTCGCACACCTACGACGACGCGAACCCGCCGCTCGCCGGGTCGTGGGTCGTCTTCGATCGGATGGAGCAGGGCAAGGAGATCCTCGTCCACGGCGACGGGACCTCGCTCTGGACCGTCACCCACTCGAGCGACTTCGCGGTCGGGCTGGTCGGATTGTTCGGCAACCCGCTCGCGATCGGCGAGGACTTCCACATCACCTCGGACGACGTCTACAGCTGGGACCAGATCTTCCGGCTCATCGGCGCTGCCCTCGGGGTCGAGCCGAAGCTCGTGCACGTGCCGAGCGAGCTGATCCATGCGGCCGCACCGGAGTGGGGCTGGTCGGAGCTGTTCCTGGGCGACCTCGCGCACAGCGCGATCTTCGACAACTCGAAGATCCGCCGCTTCGTGCCGGCCTTCAACCCGAAGAAGACCTTCGTGCGAACGGTCCGCGACCTCGCAGCCTGGCGTGAGGCCCATCGCGATGCCGCGGTGGGCGAACCGGACGCCGATGCGATCATGGACCGCGTCGTCACCGGCTACCACGAAGCCAGGAAGATCTTCGAGGGGCTCGCGCCGCAGGGCTGAATCTCGCACTGCGGAAGGGGCCGGGGGAGAGCATCCCCCGGCCCCTTCCTGCGCGCGGCGTTCGTTCGCAGCGTGTGGTTCAACCCAGCGCGCGGTGGCGCAGATGCGCGCGCAGCGCGGGCTCGGGGTCGAAGCGGAAGCCGAACTCCCGCTCGATCCCGGTGACGTCGAAGGTCAGGGCGGCGAGCTCGACGCCCTCGTCGCGAACGACGATCTCGCTCGCCGAGCCGAGCTCCTCCTTCGCCCAGCCCGCGATCGTCTCCCAGGTGAGGAACCGCGGGCTCAGAGCCGTGAGGCTCCGGCGGTTGAGCCCGGGGGAGGCGAGGACGGCCGCGTACACGCTCGCGAGGTCGCGGGCGGCGATGAACTGGAGCCCGGCATTGCGGGTCACCGTCACGGGCTCGCCGGCGGCGACGGCGCGGGCGATCGCCGGAAGCTCCGGCATCCGCTGCATCGGCGCCCCCGCGAGCTCGGGCTCGCCGAAGGTGTAGCCGGGGCGGATCACGTTGGCGCGGATGCCGTAGGCGTCGGCGATCGCGAAGGCGTAGCTCTCGCCGGCCGCCTTGGTCGCCCCGTAGATGTGCGTCGGCCGGGTCGGGTCCGCATCCCCGTAGCGTCCGGGTCGCGCCTCGTAGACGCCGACCGTCGAGGTGTGCACGAGGTGCTGGACCCGCTGCTCCGCCGCCGACTCGAACAGGCGCACGGCGGTGACGGTGTCGTTGATGACACGCTCGCGGGCGGTGTCGCCCGAGCCGAGCGCGATGTGGACGAGCGCGTCGTGGCCCGCGAGTGCATCGTGCACGATCCGATCGCTCGCGAGATCGCCCTGCACGAAGGAGACGCCGCGGAGCGCGGCGTACCCGGGAACCTTGGCCGGGTCGCGGGCGAGGATCGTCACCTCGTGTCCGTCGGCGATCAGGCGCGGGACGACGTGGCTGCCGACGAAGCCGGTCCCGCCAGTCACGAAGACGCGCATCTCAGCCCTCGGCGAGCTGAGCACGCAGTGACTCGCGCACCGTGCAGTTCTCGAATGCGAAGGAGTCGGCCAGAGCGTCGAGCTCCTCGTCGCTCAGACCACGGAACAGCTCGGCGTACTCGTCTGCGAGCGGCTGGGCGAACGTGAGGTTCAGCAGCAGGGTGCGCACCCAGTCGAAGCGACCCCAGGGGTATGGGTCGAAGTGGGGCGCCTCCTGCTCGACGAGCTGCTGCACCGGATCGGCGACCTCGCGGACGCCGCGGCCGTCGCTGCCCCACTGGTCGACGCCGAGGCGCTCCTTCGCGGCGACGAAGGAGCCGAAGCGCCGGCGATACGGGGAGTCCGGTCGAACGCTCACGAGGCCCTGTCTGCCGAGGTCCTTGTACACCCACGAGGTCCAGCTGGCGCCGTGCTCCCGATAGATGTCGAGCTGATCGGCGAGCATCCGCCGGCGTTCGACGTCCACGGCCTCGTCGTTGGCGTAGACCGGGGCGAACTCGCCGACGAGGATCGGCGTGCCGGTGCGCCGGGCGTACTCGGAGCGCTCGAGGAACTTGTCGAGCGCAGCCTGCCGCCCCGCATAGGGCCCGCCGCGGCCGAGACTCGCCGCGATGTAGTCGTGCAGTGAGTAGACGACGTTCGGCCAGGGCTCGTCGTCGAACATGCTGAAGTCGGTGGAGTAGGTGTTGCCGTCGAGGTAGACGATGTGATCGGGGTCGATCGCACGGACCGTCTCGAAGAGCTCCCGGTAGACCGGCCCGACCTTGGCGCCGGTCTCGTCCGCCGGCTCGTTCATCAGGTTGTAGCCGGCCACCCAGGGGTTGCCCTTGTAGCGTTCGGCGATGGCGCGCCAGATGCCGAGCACCCGCTCCTGGAAGTGGCGGTGCTGCCAGAACGCGGCGATGTGCGTGGGGTTGTCGGAGTGCCAGTGCTGGTTCTGGGAGCCGGGCAGGGCGTGCAGATCGATGATCGAGTAGATGCCGTGGCGACCGCCGATCTCGATCGCGCGGTCGAGGTGGCGGAAGCCGTCCTCGATGATCTCGAAGGGGCGGTCGTCGCTCTCGAGGTGGTGGTAGTTGACGGGGATGCGCACGAGGTCGAAGCCGTTGTCGGCCAGGAACTTCGCATCGGCATCCGCGTAGAAGACGGTCAGCAGGCGTTCGAAGAAGCGCTCGTAACGCGCGTCACCGAGAACGGCGCGCACCGTGGTGCGCATCAGGGATTCGTTGCCCGAGTACCCCGTGATGAAGTTCTCCATGTTCAGCCAGCCGCCGATGCAGACCCCGCGGAGGCGTCGCTCCACATCGAAGCCGTCGACGAACGCGGCACCCCGCGTTGTCAGGGGACGGGCCGGCACCTGGGGCATCGATTGACTCCTTCGTCAAGAAATATTTCTTCCCGACCAAAAGAGTTTTTGTCTTTGTGTCGGCGAGATTCACACTAGGTTTCCTCGGGCTTAGGTGTCAATGAGTTCCCCTTGGACGGCAAAGTCACGGCGCAGATTTTCTGGGACTCCTGAAAATATTTCTTTCTGAGGCGGGGAGGGGGCTGCTAGCCTGCGAAAGGCAGGAAAGCGGTGCGCCGCTGCGGAGGAAGTCGTCGACGAAGGAGTCGGAATGTCCGAGTTCGCCCGCTACCCGTCGCTCTCGGGCCGCACGGCCTTCGTCAGCGGCGGCGCGACGGGGCTGGGCCGCGAGTTCGTCTCGCAGCTCGCGGGGCAGGGCGCGCGGGTCGCGTTCGTCGACCTCGATGCGGATGCCGGTGCAACGCTCGCCGCGGAGATCGAGGCGCGGGGCGACCCCGCGCCGTTCTTCCAGACCGTGGACGTGCGTGACGTGCCCGCGCTCCAGAGCGCCGTCGCACAGGCATCCGATCGCCTCGGGCCCGTCACGGTGCTGGTCAACAACGCCGCGAACGACACCCGACGTGCCGTCGACGACATCGACCCCGCCGCCTGGGACGCCGGCATCGCGGTCAACGTGCGCCACCACTTCTTCGCGGCTCAGGCGGTGCGGCCCATGATGCGCGCGGCGGGCGGCGGCTCGATCATCAACCTCGGCTCGATCAGCGCGCACATCGACCTCGTCGAGCTGCCCGTCTACATCACCGCCAAAGCGGGCGTCGAAGGGCTCACCCGGACGCTCGCGCGCGAGTTCGGGCCGGACGGCATCCGGGTCAACTGCATCGTCCCGGGCTGGATCATGACCCCGCGCCAGCTCGAGAACTGGGTCGGCGAGGCCGAGCGGGCGAAGATCCTCACCGCGCAGTGCCTGCCCGAACTGCTCTATCCTGCTGACGTGGCCCGACTGCTCCTATGGCTCGCCGCGGACGACTCGCGGCTGGCGACCGCTCAGAGTTGGGCCGTGGACGGGGGCTGGCAATGAGGGCTGAACAGATCACGGCACCGGTCACGTGGCACGGCGAGGGGCCGAGCTGGGACCCGGTGGGGCGGCAGATGCTCGTGGTGGACATGCTCGCGGGAGCCGTGGTCGACCTCTCCTCGCTCGAGCATCCGGCGCGCTATGACGTCGGCAGCCCGGTCGCGGCCGTCATCCGGCGTCGCACGGGCGGCGGCTTCATCGTCGCCACCGAGCACGGCTTCGCGCTCTTCGACGAGGGCTTCGGCCTCGAACGGCGCCTGGGCGAGGTGCTCGATGATCCCGCTATCCGCCTCAACGAGGGCGGCTGCGACCCGAGTGGGCGGTTCTTCTGCGGCTCGATGGCGTACGACGAGACGCCGGGCGCGGGCGCCGTCTACCGGCTGGAGCCGGACGGCTCAACGGCGGTCGTCCTCGACGGGGTCACGATCTCGAATGGCCTGCAGTGGAGTGCCGACGGCACCCTCGCGTATTACGTGGACACCCCGACCCGCCGCGTCGACGTGTTCGACTATGACGGCTCCAACGGCTCCTTCCACGGCCGGCGGCCGCTCGTGACGCTGGACGCGGACGTGCCCGGGAACCCCGACGGCATGACGATCGACGCCGAGGGCGGTCTGTGGGTCGCGCTCTGGGGCGCGGGGGAGATCCGGCGCTTCGATCCGGACGGCATCCTCACCGAGGTGGTCGAGGTGCCGGGGGTGACGCACACGAGCGCGGCGGCCTTCGGCGGCGAGGCGCTCGACACGCTCTACGTCACCTCCTCCCGCCAGCACCTGCCCGAGGACGCCGAGCCCCAGGCCGGCGCCGTCTTCGCCGTGCGCCCCGGCGTGCGCGGCACGCCGCTCCCGTCGTTCGCCGCCTGATTCCGGCGCGGCAACTCGTTCCCATTCCGGACACTTCCGTCCGTCGCCCCGGGCGCAGCTGTCCGGAACGGGAACTAGTTGACGGGGGTGACGCTGCGACCCACGGTCGCGACCGGGTTGACGAGGCGGCCGACGCCGGCGACGTCGACGGTGACCTCGTCGCCGTCCCGGAGTGTGAAGTCCGCCTCGGGCACCACGCCCGTGCCGGTCAGCACGATCACGCCGTCGGGGAAGTCGAGCCCGCGGAAGAGCCAGTCGGCGATCTCATCGAGCCCGCGCGCCATGGCGGATGTCGAGGTGGCGGCGTCGAAGACGGTCGCGCCGTCGCGCGCGATCGTGAGCCGGATGCCGAACGGGGGAGCGGCGACCCAGGCGGGGACGATCTCCGGCCCGAGCGCACAGGCCGCGGTGAAGACCTTCGCCTGCGGCAGGTACAGCAGGTTCTCGCCCTCGATCGAGCGGCTCGACGAGTCGTTGCCTGGCACATAGCCGAACAGCCCGCCGGCGGAGTCGAGCACGATGCCGAGCTCGGACTCCGGCACGTCCCAGGTCGAGTCGGCGCGGCGCCCCACGGCCTGCCCCGGGCCGACGACGCGCGCGCCCGTCGACTTGAAGAACAGCTCCGGCCGCTCGGCGGCGTAGACCCGGTCGTACGGGGTGCCGTCGCTCGCCTCCTCGATGCGGCCGTCGCGACTGCGCAGGTAGGTCACACCGGCCGCCCAGACCTCCTGCTGCGGGTCGATCGGGGCCAGCACCCGGGGGCGAGAGCCCAGCGGACCCTCGTGCGCCGGCGCCAGGGCGGGCCGCACCCGCGCGGCTGGGGTCTCGGCCACGGAGGGCGCCGCCTCCGTGGTGTCGCCCTCGACTCTGCCCGCGGCCTCGACCGCGGAGCGCGCCTCCGCGCCGGGCAGCCGCAACAGCTCGGACAGGCTCATGCCGAGCGGGGCATACTCTTCCCCTCGGCGCACCGCCCAGATGGCATCCCCGTCGACCTCCACGCGCGTCAATGCCAGCGGGGAGCGCCCGGCTGCGGCATCCGGCCCCGTACTCGTGTTCTCGTCTGTCATCAGTGCGACTCCCTCGTGACGGTCGGGCCGCTCGATCCGACCAGAAAGTCGAGGTCGGCTCCGGTGTCTGCCCCCTGCACGTGTTCGATGTAGAGCTTCTGCCAGCCGCGCTCGGCTGCGGCGAAACCATCGAGCTCGCGCGGCGCGGCCGTGCGGGCGGCGAGCACCGCCGCGTCGACGAGCAGCTCGAGCCGCCGGTTCGGCACGTCCAGCGCGATGAGATCGCCGTCCTCGACGAGCGCGAGGAGACTGCCGGGCTCGGCGGCTTCGGGGGCGATGTGCAGCACCACGGTGCCGTATGCCGTTCCGGACATGCGTCCGTCGCTGAGGCGCACCATGTCGCGCACGCCCTGCCTCAGGAGCTTCGGTGGCAGCGGCGTGTTCGCGACCTCCGGCATGCCCGGGTAGCCCTTCGGCCCGCACCCGCGGAGCACCAGTACCGAGTCGGCATCCACCTCGAGCCCGGGGTCGTCGATGCGGGCGTGGAAGTCCTCGATCGAGTCGAAGACGACGGCGCGGCCCGTGTGGACGAGGAGCTCGGGCGAGGCCGCGGCCGGCTTGATGATCGCGCCGCGCGGCGCGAGGTTGCCGCGCAGCACGGCGATGCCCGCCTCGTCCTGCAGGGGGTCCTCGCGCAGCGAGATGACGTCGCGGTCCCACACGGGGTGCTCGCCGAGGAACTCGGTGAGAGGCCGCCCGAGCACCGTCTGCGCCGCCGGATCGAGCAGATCGGCCACTTCGTCGAGCACGGCGAGGAATCCGCCCGCTCGGAACAGGTCCTCCATCAGATAGCTGCCCGCGGGCTGCAGGTTGACGAGCAGCGGCACCGCGCCGCCGATGCGGTCGAAGTCGTCGAGCGAGAGCTCGATGCCGAGTCGCCCGGCGATCGCGAGCAGGTGCACGACGGCGTTGGTCGAGCCGCCGATCGCGGCCAGCGCCACGATCGCGTTGTGGAAGGACTCCGCGGTGATCACCTGCGAGATGCGGCGGTCCTCCTGCGCGAGCTCGACGGCGAGGCGTCCGGAGGCGTGCGCCGCCTCGAGCAGCCGGCTGTCGGCGGCCGGAGTGCCCGCGACACCCGGGATCGTCATGCCGAGCGCCTCGGCCATGATCCCCATGGTGGAGGCGGTTCCCATGGTGTTGCAATGTCCCTTGCTGCGGACCATCTGCTTGTCGAACCGCTCGAACTCGGCCTCCGACAGGGTGCCGGCGCGCACCTCCTCCGACAGCTGCCACACGCCGGTGCCGCATCCGGCCCGTTCGCCGCGGAAGTAGCCGTTCAGCATGGGGCCGCCCGGCACGACCACGGCGGGCAGGTCGACGGATGCCGCGCCCATCAGCAGCGCGGGGATGGTCTTGTCGCAGCCGCCGAGCAGCACGGCCGCGTCGATCGGGTTCGCGCGCAGCATCTCCTCGATCGACATCGCGGCCATGTTCCGCCACAGCATCGCGGTCGGCCGCACGAGGGTCTCGCCGAGCGAGGGGACCGGCAGGTTCACGGGCACGCCGCCCGCCTCCCACACGCCCTGCTTGACGTACTCGGCCACCTCGTTCAGGTGCATGTTGCACGGGGTGAGGTCGCTCGCGGTGTTGGCGATCGCGATCTGCGGGCGGCCGTCGAAGGCGTGGTCGGGCACGCCGCGGCGCATCCACGCCCGGTGGATGAACGGATCCCGGCCCTCGCCGCCGTACCAGTCCTGACTGCGCATCATCGCGCCCCTTCCGTCGGTGGTCTCATCCTTACCGCACGGGAAGGGATCTCTCGCCGGGTCCGGCGCGCCGGCCCCGCTGCGCGGGGCGTCGCGCAGAATCCCTTCCGCGAGGCCGCCACCGCGGGCACGGCGTCGATCGCCCTCACGGCACGAGGATCCCGCGCCCGGTGGCGCCGGCGACGAGGTGCTCGTACGCCGTGGCGACCTCGGCCAGCGGCATCCGCTCGCCCAGCAGCCGGTCGAGCGGCAACCGCCCGGCCAGGTACAGCGCGAACAGGCGCGGCAGATCGATGAGCGGGTTGCTCGAGCCGTAGAGGGAGCCGACGACGCGCTTCTGCCGCTGCACGAGCTGGTTGAGCGGCACGGGGAACTCGGTGTCCGCGGCGCCCAGGCCGACGGCGACGAGCGTGCCGCCGGGGGCGACGCAGTCGAGTGCCTGGCGGAGCGTCTGCGGACGCCCGATCGCCTCGATCGCCCACGGCACGCCGCGGCCGCCGGTCGCAGCGAGCACCGCCGCCACGGCATCCGTCTCACGCCCGTTGATCGTGACCGTCGCGCCGAACTCGCGCGCGAGCTCGAGCTTCTGCTCGTCCACGTCGACGACGATGACGGGCTCTGCGCCGACCAGCGCCGCGCCCATAACGCTGGACAGGCCGACCCCGCCCGCACCGAGGACGAGCAGCGGGCGGCCGGCGGCGCTCTCCGCGGCCACGTTGAGCACCGCGCCGACGCCCGTGATGACGGCGCACGCCGAGATCGCGGCGATCTCCGGCGACACGCCGTCGGGCACCACCACCGCCGCGTTCTCGTTCACGACCACGCGTTCGGCGAAGCAGGAGACGCCCATCAGATGGTGCAGCTCGCCGCCGTCCGGCAGGGAGAGACGGGAGGTGCCGTCGGGCAGCCCGCCGCTCGCGGCCTGCACCCGCCCCAGCTCGCACAGCACGGGGTTGCCGGCGATGCACGCATCGCACACCCCGCAGCGCGGGCGCCAGAGCAGAGCGACGCGGTCGCCGACCCTGATGCGGCCGGATGCCCCGGCCCCGAGCTCCTCGACGATGCCGGCCCCTTCGTGCCCCAGCACGAGCGGCAGCGGCGCCGTGAGATCGCCCGTCATGTAGTGGTAATCGCTGTGGCAGACGCCCGCGGCCTCGATGCGCACGAGGATCTCGCCGGTCCGCGGCGCGGAGAGCTCCACCTGCTCCACGGCCGGAGGGGTTCCGGGGGAGCGCAGTACGACGGCGCGCACGGGGCTAGGCCTGCCCACGGAGTTGTACGGTGACCATCGTCATGACCTCGCTGTCATCTCGGGAATCCACGAAAAGTTTTCAGAAGATACTGAGAACTTTCGCTATCGAGTTCAGGCTAGGGATTGGCTGCGCGCGGTGTCAAGCGGTGCGGGGACGCTGAGCCCGGCGGGCCGGAGCGGCGCAGGGCCCACGGTTCCGCCCGGGTTCGGCGAGCACGCGATGAGCACCTGCACCGACGGTCCGTCGCGGCCTTCGAGGCGGGCGATCAGCGCCTCGGCGGCCTCCCGGCCCAGCTGCCAGCCGGGGCCGTCGTAGGCGCTGAGCACGGGGTCCATGAGTTCGGCCATCGCGGTCGAGGTCGCGATCGCGATGATCGAGACGTCCCGCGGAATCTGGATGCCGCGGTGCGGGAGCGTGGTGACGAGGGAGAGGCTCGCCTCGTCATGCATGGAGATGATCGCGGTTGTGCGGGGGGCGTCGCGCAGCATGACGTCGGCCAGGGAGGAGATTGCCTGGGCGCGATGGGGGATCCGGAACACCACGCCGTTCAGCCCGCGTCCGGCGAGGACGGTGCGGAACGTCTCCTCGGTGCGGAACGGCGGGGCGTAGCCGGCCAGCGGCGTTCCGCTGAGGTCCTCGATCACGAGGCCGAAGTCGCGGTGCCCGAGTCGGGCCAGCTCGTCGATGGCCAGCTCGGTGGAGCGCTCGAAGTCGATGTCGACGTAGTCGATGCCCTCGAGCTCGCGCGTCCGTCCGATGAGCGCGAACGGCGCGTTCGCCTCCTGCAGGCGGGTGACCCGCTCGTCGTCGAACTGCACCTCCATCAGGAGCACCCCGTCGGCGAATCCGGCCTGGATCAGCGAGGTGATCTCGGTGCCGACGTCGTCGCTGTGCAACGGCCACAGCACCAGGTTGTAGCCGTGCTCCTTGGCGGCGGTGGCGGCGGCTTCGATGAAGGCATGGTGGTTGCGATGGTCGAGCATCGGGTAGATCAGCGCGAGGATGCGCGACCGGCGGCTCGCGAGCGCGCGCGCCATGGTGTTGCGGCGATAGCCGAGCTCGGAGATGGCCTGGAGCACGCGTTCGCGGGTCTCGGGCGTCACCGGCTTGGTGTCGTTGACGACGAAGGAAACGGTCGAGATCGACACCCCGGCGCGGTCCGCGACCTGCTGCATGGTGGCCACGTGACACCCCTCTCGCTCGGGATGTGGCAAGTATGCCACCCGGCCGGTCACTATTCGGTAAAGCGCTTGACTGAGCGGTGCGATCGTGTTCAGAATGCCGTGAAGCACTTGCCGGAGTTTCAGCGAAGATCTCCTGGTCTTTATTTTTGGACCCAAGGTCAAGCGCTTGACCGCTGTGTCTTTCAACGGCGGAACCCTTCTTGAGGATGATGCAAAGGAGCTCACTCGTGAAGAAATCGCGCACCATCGTGGCGATCGCCGCAGCGTCGGCGATATCGCTGTCACTCGCCGCGTGCTCATCGGGGTCGTCCGCCAGCGCGGGCGGCAAGCAGACGCTGACCGTCGAGGACTACTACTCCTCGGACCCGAGCATGAGCGGCTACAACTCGATCTACACGTCGTGCGGCGCCGAGGTCGGCGCCGCGATCAACCCTGTGCACATCGCGGGGGCCTCACTGATCCAGAAGGTGCTGCAGCAGGCATCCTCGAAGACGCTGCCCGACGTGCTGATGCTCGACAACCCGGACGTCCAGCAGATCGCCGCGACCGGCGCGCTGGCTCCGCTCACGGACTTCGGGGTCAGCGCCCCCGCGGGCGACGTCCCCGGTGTGCTGAAGGCCGGCACCTACAAGGGCGAGCTCTACGGCCTGGCCCCCGTGATCAACTCGATCGCGCTCTACTACAACGCCGACATGCTCAAGGCGGCCGGCGTCACGCCGCCGACGAGCTGGGACGAGCTCAAGGCGGCCGCCCTCAAGCTCACCGACAAGTCCAAGGGCGTCTACGGCTTCGCGATGAGCAACATCAACACCTACGAGGGCACCTGGCAGTTCCTGCCCTTCCTGTGGACCAACGGCGGCGACGAGAAGGACATCAACACGCCGGAGGCGGCGCAGGCGCTCCAGCTCGACGTCGATCTGCAGAACGACGGCTCGATGTCGAAGAGCTCCGTGAACTGGTCTCAGCAGGACGTCAACAACCAGTTCGTCGCGGGCAAGGCGGCCATGATGATCAACGGCCCGTGGCAGCTGCCGGTCCTCAACGCGACGAAGGGGCTCAACTTCTCCAGCGTCCCGATCCCCACGCGCACCACCGCGCAGACGGTCGTCTCGCCGCTCGGCGGCGAGACCTTCAACGTCCCCAACACGGGCGACAAGAAGAAGATGGGCCTCGCCGGCAAGTTCGTGGCATGCCTGAACAAGCCGGCCACGCAGCTCAAGATCGCCGAGATCTCCGGCAACGTGCCCTCCGACCAGGCCTCCGCCGCCGACTGGGCGAAGTCGCACCCGCAGGTCCAGGCCTTCACCGACACGGTGAAGACGGCCCGGGCGCGCACCGGCGAGCTGGGCGACAAGTGGCCCACCGCCGCGACGGCGATCTACACCGCGGTGCAGCTCGCGCTCACCGGCAAGGCCGACCCGCAGGACGCGCTCAAGCAGGGACAGGCGCAGAACAAGTAGGCCGGCCTCGGGTGGGCGGGCCGTCCCCGCCCACCCGTCCGCACCGCGCAAAGGAGCGTGATATGACCACAACCTCAGTGGATGCCGGCCTCGCGCAGAGGTCCGCCCCGCCGACCCACCCGACCGCCGCGCCGCGCCGCAGGGCGCACCTCGGCCGCTACCTCGCCCGCTGGCTGTTCGTCGCCCCGGCGATCCTCTTCGTGCTCGTGTTCTTCGGCTACCCCATCGTGCAGAACGTGCTGATGTCGCTGCAGGACTACACCACCACGACCTTCTACACGGGCGAGGCGCCGTGGGTGGGGTTCGCGAACTACGCCACGGTGTTCAGCGACCCGGTCTTCGTGACCGCCGTCATCAACACCGCGCTGTTCACGATCGGGTCGATCGTGCTGCAGTTCGGCATCGGGCTCGGCCTGGCGCTGTTCTTCAAGCGGAACTTCCCGCTCAGCGGATTCCTGCGGTCCCTCCTCCTGCTGCCCTGGCTGCTGCCGCTCATCGCCTCGGCCGCGGTGTGGAAGTGGATCCTCGACCAGGGCAGCGGCGCGCTGAACGGGTTCCTGAGCATCTTCGGCGTCCAGCCGGTGCCGTGGCTGGTGAGCCCGAGCCTCGCGCTCATCGCTGTGATCGGGGTGAACATCTGGCTCGGCATTCCGTTCAACACGACCATCCTGTACACCGGCCTCCAGGCCGTGCCGGAGGAGCTGTACGAGGCGGCCTCGCTCGACGGCGCCGTCGGTTGGCGGGCGTTCCGCTACATCACCTGGCCGAGCATCCGTTCGGTGGTCAGCGTCGTGATCGTGCTCGGCGTGGTCTACACGCTCAAGGTCGTCGACATCATCCTGGGGCTCACCGGCGGAGGGCCGGCGAACTCGACGCAGACGCTCGCCACCTGGGCCTACCAGAACTCCTTCGTGAAGTTCGCGTTCGGTCAGGGCGCCGCCATCAGCAACGTGCTGATCGTCGTGTCGCTGCTCTTCGCGCTCGTCTATCTGTACATCAACCGCAAGGGGGTCGACGAATGACCGAGACACGCGCCCTGTTGCTGGCCGGGCAGCCGAACCGCGCGCCCGCCCGCAAGTGGCCGATGACGGTGCTCGGCGTCGTCTTCCTCGCCATCATGGTGTTCCCCATCTACTGGATGATCAACAGCAGTCTGCAGGCGAACTCGGGGGCCGCGAGCACCGCCTGGTTCCCGATCCACCCGACCCTCTCCGGCTACGCTGCCGCCCTCCGGCAGCAGGGCGGCAACCTGGTCACGAGCCTGATCATCGCGCTCAGCGCCGTGGTGCTCACCCTCGTGGTCGCCACCCCGGCCGCGTACGGGCTCGCCCGCTTCCGGATGCGGGGGATGACGGTGTTCGTCCTCGTGCTGCTCATCACGCAGATGATCCCCACGATCGTGATCTCCAACGCGCTGTACGCCCTGTTCAACGACTGGGGGCTGCTGAACTCCTACCTCGGCCTGATCCTGGCCGACAGCGCGCTCCAGATCCCGTTCGCGATCATCCTGATGCGCGCCTTCATGGCGTCCATTCCGCAGAGCCTCGTGGAGGCGGCGCTGGTCGACGGGGCGAACAACTTCAGGGCGTTCCTCGCGATCGTGGTGCCGATCAGCAAGAACGCGATCATCACGGCCGCGCTGTTCACCTTCCTCGGCGCCTGGGGCGACTTCCTGCTCGCGCTGACGCTGACGAGCACCCCCGCCGTCCGCCCGATCACCCTCGGCATCTACAACTACATCGGCGCCAACGTGACGCAGTGGGGGCCGGTCATGGCGACGGCCGTGATCGCCTCCATCCCGGCCGGCGTCCTGCTCATCATCGCCCAGAAGTACATCGCCGCCGGCGCGCTCGGCGGAGCGATCAAGTGACGCCCGATCTCGGCGCCGCGCAGAACCACGAAGGAGAACCCATGAACGCCACCGCCGACCGTCCGCTTCGCGTCATCGTCTGGGGGGAGAACCGGCACGAGCAGCTCGAGCCGCACGTCGCCGAGCTCTACCCCGACGGCATGCACAATGCCATCAAGGCGGGCATCGAGGAGAACCTCGGGGACCGCGTGTCCGTCTCGACGGCGCTGCTCGACGACCCGGAGCACGGCCTCAGCGAAGAGCGGCTCGCCGAGACGGACGTGCTGACCTGGTGGGGGCACGCGGCGCACGCCGAGGTCTCCGACGAGGTGGTCGAGCGGGTGCACCGCCACGTGCTGGAGGGCATGGGCCTCGTGGTGCTGCACTCCGGCCACTGGTCGAAGATCTTCACCAAGCTGATGGGCACGACGTGCACGCTGCGCTGGCGCAGCGAGAACGACCGCGAGCTCGTGTGGACCGTCGACCCGACGCATCCGATCGCGCAGGGCGTGCCGCACCCGATCGAGATCCCGCAGCAGGAGATGTACGGCGAGCAGTTCGACATCCCGCGCCCCGACGAGATCGTCTTCATCAGCTCGTTCACCGGCGGCGAGGTGTTCCGCAGCGGCATCACCTACCGGCGCGGCAACGGCAAGATCTTCTACTTCAGCCCCGGCGACCAGGACTTCCCCGTGTACCACCACAGGGACGTACGCCGGGTCATCGCGAACGGCGTCGCCTGGGCGGCATCCGACCGCCCGGGCCGCGCGCTGCCCACCCTGCTGCGCTACGAGACCGGCGACTTCTTCACCGGCCGCGGCTATCAGGGCGCCCTGCACAACCGTGAGGACGGCGAATGAGCCGATTCGCCGCCGTGCGGACGGATGCGCCGCTGCGCGTTGTGCTCGTGGGCGCCGGCAGCATGGGGCGGCACTGGCTGCAGGTCATCACCGAGACGCCCGCGGTCGAGATCGTCGGACTGGTAGACCTCGACCTCGACGCGGCCCGTCGCGCGGTCGCCGAGCGCGGCCTGTCGATCGTGGTCGGCGACTCCGTCACCGCGGTCGCCGCCGAGGCGGGCGCCCAGGCCGTGATCGATGTGACGGTGCCCCCCGCGCACCACGCCGTGAACCGCGAGGCGCTCTTCGCCGGGCTGCCCGTGCTCTGCGAGAAGCCGATCGCGCCGACGGTCGCCGAGACCCTCTCGCTCATCGCGATCGAGGAGATCTCCGGCCAGCTGCTGATGACGAGCCAGTCGCGGCGGTACTACCCGGTGCTGGACGAGCTGAGGGATGCCGTCGCCGGGCTCGGCTCCATCGGCCTGGTGACGACGGAGTTCTTCAAGGCACCGCACTTCGGCGGCTTCCGCGACGAGATGGACCACCCGCTCCTGGTGGACATGGCGATCCATGCCTTCGACGTGGCGCGCTACCTGCTGGGCGCGGACCCGGTGTCGGTCGACTGCCGCACCTTCAACCCGAGCTGGAGCTGGTACCGCGGCGACGCCGCCGCGACCGCGACGTTCGAGTTCGTGGGCGGCACGCGTTACACCTTCACGGGCAGCTGGTGCAGTCCGGGGCTGGAGACCTCGTGGAACGGTCGGTGGCGGATCAGCGGCGCCGGCGGCAGTGCGATCTGGGACGGTGAGGGGCGCCCCGAGGTCGAGTGCCTCGACGGGCGGATGCCGCGCGAGCCGCGTGCGGCGACGAGGCGATCCGAGATCGCCGGCGCCCTCGACGACTTCGTCGACGCGCTGCGCACCGGCCGCACCCCGTCGGGCGAGGTGCACTCGAACGTGTTCAGCCTGGCGATGGTCGAGGGGGCGGTGCGCTCGGCCGAGAGCGCGCGCACCGTCACGCTCGAGGAGGTGCTGGAGGATGCCTACCGCACCGCCGTGGCGGGCGAACGGCACGACGACGTGAAGGCCGCCCTCGAGGCATGGGGCTCGGCCGCCGCGGGGCTGGCGGCCGAGAGCCAGACGAGGGGATGATCGGCGTGCGTGTCGAGCACGTCGAGACGGTCGGGAACGGCACCACGCATGCGGCCGGTGAGGGATGCCGGCCGGGGAAGGAGGACCCGTGACCACGATGGCACGGCCGATGGCGGCATCCCGCGCGGGCGCCGTCGCCCCCGTCGAGGGCGAGATCGTCCTCACCGAGGGAACGCTGGGGCGCTGGCAGCGCCGCAATCGCGAGACGACGATCCCGCACGGGATCGAGCGGCTCGAGACGGACGGTGCCCTCGACAACCTCCGCCGGCTGATCGGTACGTCCGACGTGCCCTTCCGCGGGCTCGTCTTCGCGGACAGCGATGTGCACAAGACGCTCGAGGCCGTCGCCTGGGAGCTCGGCCACGGCGAGGACCCCGTGCTGCGCGCGTTCTACGAGGAGGCGGTCGCGCTGCTCGCCGCCGCGCAGGACGACGACGGCTACCTCGATTCGGCGTTCCAGCGCGCCGATCGGCAGCGGGAGCGGTGGACCGACCTCACGACCGGCCACGAGCTGTACTGCGCGGGCCACCTGATCCAGGCGGCGGTCGCCTCGGTGCGTGCGCTCGGTGACGAGCGGCTGCTGGCGATCGCGACGCGCACGGCCGATCTGATCGTCCGCACCTTCGGCGGTCCGGATGCCGCGGGGTACTGCGGCCACCCCGAGGTGGAGTACGCGCTCGTCGAGCTCTCCCGACTCACGGGCCGCTCCGAGTACCTCGAGCTGGCGAAGACGTTCATCGACAGGCGCGGCTCGGGCTGGCTGGGGAGCGGCGGCTTCGGCTCCGCCTACTACCAGGACGACACCCCGGTGCGCGAGACCGCGATCATGCGCGGCCACGCGGTGCGGGCGCTGTATCTGAACAGCGGGGTGGCGGATGTCTACCTGGAGACCGGTGACGAGACCCTCCTGGCCGCGCTGGGCGCGCAGTGGGAGGACCTGGTCACCCGGCGCAGCTACCTGACGGGCGGCACCGGCTCCCGCCACAAGGACGAGGCGTTCGGCGACGCCTACGAGCTGCCGAGCGACCGCGCCTACGCCGAGACCTGCGCGGGCATCGCCGCGATGCACTGGGCGTGGCGCATGTACACGGCGACCGGCGACGTGCGCTACGGCGACTTCTTCGAGACCGCGCTGTACAACGTGGTCGCCGACGGGATCTCGGAGGACGGCGCGTCCTTCTTCTACAGCAATCCGCTGCAGCTACGACCCGACCATGTCTCGGTGCAGCAGGAGGCGGCGGCCCGGCGCCTCGACTGGTACTACTGCGCTTGCTGCCCGCCGAACCTGATGCGCACCTTCGCGAGCATCGAGGGCTACCTGGCGGCCGTGCGCGGTGACGAACTGCAGCTGGTGCAGTACACGGCCTCGCGCATCGACGCCCTGCTCGACGGCGGTCGTGCGGTGCTGGAGATCGACACCGCGTACCCGCTGGACGGCGCCATCCGCATCGAGGTGATCGAGGGCTTCGACGGAGGCGACCTGGCACTGCGCGTGCCCGCGTGGTGCACGAGCAGCCGGGTCACGGTGGACGGGCGCGCGAGTGACGCGCCGGTCCGGGACGGCCTGCTGCGCCTCCCTGGGGCGCTCGCCGCGGGGACCGTCGTGCGGCTCGAGCTCGACATGCCCGCCGAGGTGCTGGCCGGCCACCCGGACATCGATGCCATCCGCGGATCCGTGGCCGTGCGGCGCGGCCCGATCATGTACTGCCTCGAACAGGCGGACAACGACGTCGACGTCGAGCGGATCATCGTGAACCCATCCCGGCCGATCGTCGCGGTTGGTGCGGTTGGTGCGGTTGGTGCGGTTGGCGCTGCCGGTGCTGCCGATGGGGGCGGTGGCGTCGGCACGACGACGGCGCTGGGGCCGCTGCTGGAGGCGGCGGGCGCGGTGCGCGCCATGGAGGAGCGCTTGTACGTGCCGTGGCGGGACGAGCGGGGCGGCCAGCTTGGGCCGCAGGGTGATCCCGTCCCGGTGCGGCTCCGCCCCTATGCGACGTGGGCCAACGGAACCCCGGGGGCGATGCGCGTCTGGATTCCCACGAACTAGTCGGGTCCGCACCGCGCGATGGCCCTGCCGCGGGGCCGGGCGCGGAACAATGAGGGGATGCCAGCAGCCGAGCACCAGCCAGCGACGCCGCGCGCCGCGTCCAGCATCCGCGACGTGGCGCGGCTCGCCGGGGTGTCGCACATGACGGTGTCGCGGGTGCTCAACCGGCATCCCAATGTGAGCGCGGGGACGCGCGAGCGCGTTGAGGCGGCGATCGCGGAGCTCGACTTCCGCCCCAGCCGCACCGCGCGCGCCCTGGCTGTGGGCGGCTCACGCGTCATCGGGGTGCTCGAGGCGAGCGGCGGCCGGCTCTATGGCCCCGCGTCCACCGTCGCGGCGATCGAGGACGCCGCCCGCTCGGAGGGCTACTCGGTCATGATCGCCGTCGTCGACGCGGCCGGTGCGGAGTCCGCCGGGCCCGCGGTCGAACACCTGCTCGACCAGGGCGCGGTCGGCCTCATCCTCGTCGGGCCGGGGGTGAGCAGGGCGGTGGCGGATGCCGCGGCCGGCGTGCCCTTCGTCGCGGTGCACGCCGCCGAGGGGGCGGACGCCGTCTCGGCGGACCAGGTGGCCGGGGGCCGGGCCGCCACGCGGCATCTGCTCGGGCTCGGTCACGTCGCGATCGCGCACCTGGCCGGCCCGTCCGGCTGGCTGGAGGCGGAGTCGCGGTCGCGCGGCTTCCTCGCGGAGCTCGCGGCGGCGGGTCTCGAGCCCGCCGGCGTGTGGGAGGGGGACTGGACGGCCGACTCCGGCTACGCGGCCGGCCGCGTCCTGCTCGCGGCGGGCAAGGCCACCGCAGTGTTCTGTGCGAACGACCAGATGGCGCTGGGGCTGCTGCACGCGGCGCGCGAGGCGGGGGTCGAGGTGCCGGGGGAGCTCAGCGTCGTGGGCTTCGATGACACGCCGGAGGCGGCCCACTACGCCCCCGCCCTGACGACGGTGCGGCAGGACTTCCCCGAGCTGGGCCGCCGGGCCATCGCGACGCTGCTCGCGCAGCTCGGCGACGCGCCGGAGCCCGGCCCGGCCCCGGCGCCCGGGCTCATCGTGCGCGACTCGACGCGCGCCATGGGCTGACCGGGCGGCCCTTGGCGCGGGGGTGACATCCCGCTAAGCTTTGGTCAGCGTTGTTACCGGTAACAACGTGCGCCGTGATCATACGCGGCGCTCACGCCATAAGGAGAGACAGTCAGTGCCGACTGAGGAACACCCCGAGGCGCCCGCCGGCGTCTCCGCGATCGCGGACGCCATCGCGAACGGCCGCACGACCCTCGGCATCGAGCTGGGCTCGACGCGCATCAAGGCGTGTCTGATCGGCCCCGACCTCGCCCCGATCGCCACGGGCGGCCACGAGTGGGAGAACGAGCTCGTCGACGGCCGGTGGACCTACTCCCTCGACGCGGTCTGGGCCGGTCTGCAGGCCGCCTACGCCGACCTCGTGGCGAACGTCGCGGAACGCTACGGCGTCCGTCCAGCGGACTACCGCGCCATCGGGGTCTCCGCGATGATGCACGGCTACCTCGCCTTCGACGCGGCCGGTGAGCTGCTGGTCCCCTTCCGCACCTGGCGGAACACCTCGACCGGCCCGGCGGCGGCGGAGCTGACCGAGCTGCTCGGCTTCAACGTGCCGCTGCGCTGGTCCGTCGCGCACCTCTACCAGGCCGTCCTCGACGGCGAGGAGCATGTGTCGCGGCTCGCCGCGCTGAACACCCTCGCCGGCTACGTCCATCACCGACTGACCGGGCGCTTCGTGGTGGGCGTCGGCGACGCCTCCGGGATGTTCCCGATCGACGCGGCGACGGGCGACTACGACGCGGGCATGCTCGCGCGAGTCGACGAGCTCGTCGCCGGGCGTGTGCCGGGCCTGGAGCTCAGCCGGCTGCTGCCCGAGGTCCTCCCCGCCGGGATGGACGCCGGAGCGCTCACGGCGGAGGGCGCGGCGCTGCTCGACCCGAGCGGGGCCCTGCGGCCCGGCATCCGGTTCTGCCCGCCCGAGGGCGACGCGGGCACCGGCATGGTCGCCACGAACTCGGTCGCCCCGCGCACGGGGAACGTGAGCGTCGGCACGAGCGTCTTCGCGATGGTTGTGCTCGAAGGGCCGCTCGCGGCCGTACACCCGGAGATCGACGTCGTGACGACGCCGTCCGGCGACCTGGTCGCAATGGTGCACTGCAACAACGGCGCGAGCGAGCTGGCCGCGTGGGCCGGCGTGTTCGGGCGCTTCGCCGCCGTGCTCGGCGCCCCGGCAGACTCGGATGCCGTCTTCGCGGCCCTGCTCGGCGAGGCGCTCGCCGGCGAAGCCGACGGCGGCGGCCTGCTGGCCTACAACTACCTGTCCGGCGAGCCCATCACAGGTCTGGAGGACGGCCGGCCGCTGTTCGCCCGCCTTCCCGACAGCCGCTTCAGCCTCGCGAACTTCGCGCGCACCCAGGTGTACGCGGTCTTCGCCACACTCAGCCTGGGCATGGAGGTGCTCGCGGGGGAGCAGGTGCGTGTGGACACGCTGCTCGCCCACGGCGGCCTGTTCCGCACCCCGGGCGCCGCGCAGCGGCTGCTCGCCGCGGCGGTGGACGTGCCCGTCGCCGTCGAGAGCACCGCGGGCGAGGGCGGCCCATGGGGGGCGGCGCTGCTCGCGGCCTACCTCGACGCCGCGCCCGCACGCAGCCTCGCCGACTTCCTGGCCGAGGAGGTCTTCGCCGGCGGCGCACGCAGCGTCGTCGCCCCCGAGCCGCACGACGCCGCGGGCTTCGCCGTGTTCCTCGAGCGCTTCCGCACCGGGCTCGCCCTCGAGCAGGCATCCGTCACCGCGCTGCCCGCCCCGGCCGCGAGCCCGACCGATCCCGCAAACCCCGCAGACGAAGAAGAGGAGGAGACGGCATGACCGAGACGAATGCCCCAGACCAGCGGGCCGACGCCGTCCAGGCCGTTCGCGAACAGGTCGCCGCGCTGCACGCGGAGCTCGTGCGCTACGGGCTCGTCGTGTGGACGGGCGGCAACATCTCCGGCCGCGTGCCGGGCGAGGAGCTGTTCGTCATCAAGCCGAGCGGTGTCTCCTACGACGAGCTCGCGCCCGACAACATGATCCTGTGCGACCTCGACGGCAATGTCGTGCCCGGCTCGGCCGGAAGCGAGCACGCGCCGTCGAGCGACACCGCGGCGCACGCCTACGTCTACCGGAACCTGCCGCATGTCGGCGGGGTCGTGCACACCCACTCCGACTACGCGACCGCCTGGGCCGCCCGCGGCGAGCCGATCCCGTGCGTGATCACGGCGATGGCCGACGAGTTCGGCGGTGAGATCCCCGTCGGCCCGTTCGCGATCATCGGCGACGACTCGATCGGCCGCGGCATCGTCGCCACACTCGACGGCCATCGCTCGCGCGCCGTGCTGATGCAGAACCACGGCGTATTCACGATCGGGAAGGATGCCCGCGACGCAGTGAAGGCCGCGGTGATGACCGAGGACGTCGCCCGCACCGTGCACCTCGCGCGCCAGCTCGGCGAGCCGATCGCGATCCCGCAGGAATCCGTCGACGCCCTCTTCAACCGCTACCAGAACGTCTATGGACAGAAGCCCCAAGGAGCCCTCTGATGCCCGCCCCGTCCACCAACGCCCCGTTCACCGACTTCGACGGCTTCGAGGTCTGGTTCCTCACCGGCAGCCAGGGCCTCTACGGCGAGGAGACGCTGCGGCAGGTCGCCGCGCAGTCCCAGGCGCTCGTCGCGACGCTCGACGAGGCATCCGCCGTGCCCGTGAAGCTCGTCTGGAAGCCCGTGCTCACCGACGCCGCGGCGATCCGCCGCGCGATGCTGGACGCGAACGCCGACGACCGCGTCATCGGCGTCGTGACCTGGATGCACACCTTCAGCCCCGCCAAGATGTGGATCGCCGGGCTGCAGGAGCTGTCGAAGCCGCTGTTGCACCTGCACACGCAGGCGAACGTCGAGCTGCCGTACGGCGAGATCGACTTCGACTTCATGAACCTCAACCAGGCGGCCCACGGGGACCGCGAGTTCGGCTACGCGCTGACGCGGCTCGGCATCCGCCGCAAGACGGTCGTCGGCCACGTGAGCAACCCGCGTGTGCAGGCCCGCGTCGGCACCTGGATGCGCGCCGCCGCCGGCCGGCACGCCCTCGCGACCCTCAAGGTCGCCCGCTTCGGCGACAACATGCGCCAGGTCGCCGTCACCGAGGGCGACAAGACCGAGGCGCAGGTCACGCTCGGCGTCGAGGTGAACACCTGGGCCGTGAACGAGCTCGTCGCGGCGGTCGATCAGGCGACGGATGCCGAGATCACGGCGCTGACGTCGGAGTACGAGGAGCGGTACGACGTGGTCCCCGAGCTGCGTCGCGGCGGCGAGCGCCACGCGTCGCTGCGCGACGGCGCCGCGATCGAGCTGGGCCTGCGCGCCTTCCTCACGGAGGGCGGCTTCGGCGCCTTCACCGACACCTTCGAGGATCTCGGCGCGCTGAAGCAGCTGCCCGGCCTCGCCGTGCAGCGCCTCATGGCGGACGGGTACGGCTTCGGCGCCGAGGGCGACTGGAAGACCGCCGTGCTCGTGCGGGCGGCCAATGTGATGGGGGCGGGCCTGCCCGGCGGTGCGAGCCTCATGGAGGACTACACCTACGACCTCGTCGACGGCCGCGAGGCGATCCTCGGCGCGCACATGCTCGAGGTCAGCCCCTCGCTCACCTCGGCGCGGCCGAGCCTGGAGATCCACCCGCTCGGCATCGGCGGCAAGGACGACCCCGTGCGGCTCGTGTTCACGGCCGACCCCGGCCCCGCCGTCGTGGTCGCGCTGGCGGACCTGCGCGATCGCTTCCGGCTCACGGCGAACGTCGTCGACGTGGTCGAGCCGCGGGCGCCGCTGCCCAAGCTGCCGGTGGGGCGGGCGATGTGGCATCCGCGCCCCGACTTCGAGACCTCGGCGACCGCGTGGCTGACCGCGGGCGCCGCCCATCACACGGTCATGTCAACCGCGGTGGGGCTCGAGGCCTTCGAGGACCTCGCGCGCATGGTCGGCGTCGAGCTGTTCGTCATCGACGAGAACACCCGCGCCCGCGACCTCGAGGACGAGACCCGCTGGAGCCAGGCCTACTGGCGCCTGGCCCCCGGCCTCTAGCCCCCACCCCCACCCCCCCCGTCCCACCAGATCGCGCTACTCTCCCGGACACGCGCCACCGCTATGCGGGGCGCGGCCGTCCGGGAGAGTAGCGCGATGGGAGAGGGGGAGGGAGAGGGGGAGGGGAGGGGAGATGGGAGAGGGGCTCAGCCCTTCAGACCGCTGCCCGTCACGCCCTCGACGATCTGCCGCTGGAAGATCAGGTACAGGATGACGAGCGGCAGGGCGGCGAGGATCGCACCGGACTGGATGTCCGCGTAGCGCTGGCCGAAGCTGCTCTGCACGGTCGCGAGCCCGACCGGGATGGTCATGAGGTTCGGGTTCGACAGCACGAACAGCGGCAGCAGCAGGTTGTTCCAGACCCCGACGAAGGTCAGGATCGTGACGGCGGCGAGCACCGGGCGCGACAGCGGCATGATGACGTTCCAGTAGACCCGCCAGCGCGACGCGCCGTCGATGCGCGCCGCCTCTTCGAGGTCGACGGGGATGCCGTCGAAGAACTGCTTGAAGATGAACACCGCGATCACCGCGGGGACCTGCGGGAAGATCACCGACCAGTAGGTGTTCAGCAGCGAGACCGCGTTGAGCTCCTGGAAGATCGGCACGATGAGCACCTGGGTCGGGATCATGATGCCGAGGATGATCAGCAGGTAGGTGGCGTTCCGCCCGCGGAAGCGCAGCCGCGACAGCGCGAACGCCGCCATCGAGCCGAAGAGCACCGTGAGGAGCGCGGTGACCACGCTCGTGATCCCGCTCGCGATGTACCAGTTCCAGATGTCGCCGGCCTGGAAGAACGACGCGTAGGAGTGCAGCGTCGGGTTCCAGTCCTTCAGGATCGAGGCCGCGCCGATGGCGGCCGTCCCGTTCGAGGTGAGCGACGTCTTCAGCGCGAACAGGCTCGGGATCAGCCAGATGATCGCGAAGACGATCAGCACGATCGCCGAGACGATCTGGAAGGTCCGGTTGCTCGTGCCGATCCGCGCGGCGGTCGGCGCCGGGGCGGCCGCGGACACGTAGCTGGTGCCCCCGGTCCGCAGCGTGTTCGTCGGATCCGTTGTGGTCGTGCTCATGTCAGGCCTCCCTGCGTGCGGCCGAGCGGTCCAGCAGCTGGCGGACGACCGCGACGGCGACGATGACGATGAACAGCAGGACGGAGGCGGCTGAGGCCGCGCCGACGCGGTCGTCGGTGAACGCCGTCCCGGTGATGAGCTGCAGGGAGACTTGTGTCGAGATGCCCGGGCCGCCGCTGGTCATCAGGTACACCTGGTCGAAGATCTTCAGGCTCGCGATGATCTGCAGCAGGATCACGAGCGTGGTGGTCCTGGTCAGGAGCGGCAGCGTGATGTAGCGGATCTGCGCCCAGTTGGATGCCCCGTCCACGGCGGCCGCCTCGTACAGCTCGCGCGGGATCTCCTGCAGCCCCGCGAGATAGAGCACGAAGTTGAAGCCGAGCGTCCACCACACGGTCGCGATCGCGATGCCGATCATGGCGGTGTTCGGGCCGGCGAGGACGCCGTTGCCCGGCGTGATGCCGAACCACGACTCGACCAGCGCCCACAGACCGGTCGAGGGTGTGAAGACGAAGACCCAGATGAGGGAGATCGTCGCGCTCGGCAGCACGTAGGGCAGGAAGAACGCGAGCCGGAAGAACCACTGCCCGCGGTGCACGCGGTTGGTGAGCACCGCGAACACGAAGGCGAGGATCACGAGGGGCGGGGTCGTATAGATAGTGAACTGGAGCGTGTGCCACAGCGAGCTCCAGAAGTCGGACCGCGTCAGCATCTCGGCGTAGTTCGCGACGCCCGCGAAGGAGCCGAGCCCGGTGTGCACGAGCGAGGTGTTGAAGAAGCTCGCGACGATCATGAAGATCGTCGGGCCGATGAGGAACGCCAGGTAGAAGACGCCGAACGGCCCGAGGAAGAGCCAGGCGGGCCCGGTGTCCCCTCGGCGCAGTGGCGAACGCGAGGAGACCGGCCGCGCTCGCCGGGGTTGTGCTCTGGTGATGACGGGTGGTGCTGCGGTGGTCACGTCGTTGTCCCTCCGATTCGATGGGGCCAGGGGTGGGCCAGAGTGGGGCTGGGGTGGTGCCGGTTCAGAGCGGGCTGGGGGTGTCGAGGTAGATCTTGAGCTGGTCCTCGACGGAGGCACGGGCCTGCTGCGGGGTGCTCACTCCCTGCTGCACGAGGCCGAGCTGGGCGCCGACGATGCCCTCGAAGGTCGAGCCCGATCCGCCGTACCAGGCGGGGTCGTCGTAGACCGCGTGCTGCGCGGTCGACGCGTAGTGCGCCTGCGGCACGAGCTTCGCGTAGGCTGCGCTCTCGGCGATCGGCAGATAGGCGGGGATGTGACCGCCCTCCGCCCAGGTCATGCTCTGCTCGAGCATCGACTTGATGAAGCCCATCGCCTGCGTGCGCTGCTCGGGGGTCCGGTCCTTCTTGGGCAGGACGAAGGTGTGCGAGTCGGCCTGGTACGCCGCGCGGTCGTAGAGCGTCGGGATCGGCGCCATGTCGAAATCGAGGCCCTTCACCAGCTGGCCGGTGGTGAGCTCCCACTCGCCCTCGAGGTACATGCCGGCCTTGCCCGTGAACATGTACGACTGGGCGGTCGCGTAGTCGAGGCCGCTGTTGAGCCAGCCCTGCTTGACCCAGCGCTGCAGGCGCGAGGTGACGTCGTTCCAGATGTCCCAGTCCACGGTGAGCTTGGCGCCGTTGTCGGAGAGGAACGGCGTCGCCGCGCTGTGCTGGTTGTAGAGCGTCCAGAACACGCGCCACGGCGTCGCGGTCTCGCCGGCGACGTTCGCGCTCGTGATCGCCGGTCCCTTCGTGACCTTGCTGATCTCGGCGAGCGCCGACTCGAAACGGTCCATGGAGTCGAGGTCGACGATCTGGCCGTTCGCCCCGATCAGGCCGGCCTTCGTGAGCACCGCGACGTTGTAGAACATGACGATCGGATGCGTGTCGAGCGGGATCGCGATGTTGTGGCCGTCCGTGCGCTGCGCCTTCCAGGGCGCCGAGTTGAAATCGGATGCCTGCAGCCCGACCGAGGCGAGATCGTCGTCGGTGATGGGGTCGAGGATGCCGCCGTCCCACAACGGCTTGGCGCGGGTGAGGTGGGAGATCGCGACGTCGGGCGGCTTGTGCCCGACGGTCGCGAGCGTGACCTTGGAGTAGTAGGGGTTGCCCCAGGCGAAGGTCGTCGCCTGCAGTGACGACGCCCCGCCGTTCGTCTTCCGGTAGCCGGCCTCCATGGCCTGCATGCGGGAGCCGTCGCCGCCCCCGAAGAGATTCCAGAAGACCAGGGTCTTCGGATTCAGCTGCGAGCCCGCGAGCCCGGCGCCCACGGGGCTGCTGCACGCCGCCAGCACCGGAAGTGTCAGGCCGGCGAGCCCCGCGGTCAGGAATCCGCGTCTGGTGAGCCCCGTCCTCGTCGCCATCGTCGACCTCCTCGTCGTTCGGCGGTGCCACGGTGCTCCGCCACGTTGCAGTGCTTCCGAGGGTCACGCGCCCGGCAGCTCGTCCTCGCCCGCCGGGGCGACGTGTGCCCCTTGCTGCGGAACTTTACATCGTTGGAATGCCGGCGCAACACCCTTTTTCGACCCGCGTCGCGCGGGCCGCTCCGGAGGCCGGCGCTAAGCTCGGCACACGATGCGAGCAACGGTGCGGGACGTGGCCAACCTCGCCGGAGTATCACCGAAGACGGTCTCGAACGTGGTCAACGGCGGGGTCGGCGTGCGTCCGGAGACGCGCAGTCGGGTGGAGGCCGCCCTGGTCGAGCTCGACTACGTGCCGAACCTCTCCGCCCGCGGGCTGCGCAACGGCCGCTCGGGCAACATCGCGCTCGCGCTGCCGGACCTCAGCACGGCCTACTCCGCCGAGCTCGCGCGCTGGTTCGTCGAGCTCGCGCACGAGCGCGGCTGGGCGGTGCAGCTCGAGCAGAGCGGCAACAGCCCGCACCGCGAGGTCGAGCTGGTCTCGCGGGCGCGCACCCACCTCATCGACGGGCTCGTGCTCAACCCGACGCTGCTGCTGAGCAGCGTCGTCGCCGGCATGACGGAGCTGCCGCCGACCGTCGTCATCGGCGAGGTGGAGCCCCGTGGCGTCGACCAGGTGCACGTGGACAGCCGCGGCGCCGCCCGCGACATGACCGAGCACCTGCTGCAGACGGGACACCGGCGCATCGCGATCGTCGGTGCTTCGGACGATCGCTTCCGCTCGGCCACGAGCCTGCTGCGCGAGCAGGGCTACGTCGACGCCCTCACGGCTGCGGGCATCGCCGCGGACCCCGCGCTGCACATCGTCACCCTCGAATGGACGCCCGCGGCGGCGGCGGCGGAGTTCGGCCGGCTGCTCGATCGCGGCATCCCCCGCCCCGACGCGGTGTTCTGCTTCACGGACTCCATGGCGCTGGGCGTTCTCCACGTGCTGGCCTCGCGCGGCATCCGGGTGCCCGACGAGGTCTCGGTGGTCGGCTTCGACGACATCACCGAGGCGGCGTACGTGGTCCCGGCGCTGACCACGGTCGGCTTCGACAAGCGGGCGATCGCGGATGCCGCGCTGACCGCGCTGGAGCGGAGGATCGCCGATCGCTCCGCCCCGGAGTCGGTCACCGTGGTGCCGTACCGGCTCGTGCACCGGGCCAGCGTGGCGTCGCACCGCTGACACGGCGCCGCCGATGAGGGCGCGTGCGCGCGGCATCCGCCCGCACATCACCCCGAGCCACCCCGCACCCCGCTGCTTGCGCGCGGGTTACAACGATGTAAAGATCGCAGGAGGCCATCATCCCAAAGGAGAGAACATGACCACCGCGCGCATCATCGTCGACCGCGACTTCGTCGTCGGTCCCGTCCCGCGCCGCCTCTTCGGCTCCTTCGTCGAGCACATGGGGCGCTGCGTCTACACGGGAATCTTCGAGCCGGGCCATCCGACGGCCGATGAGCGCGGGTACCGCGGCGACGTGCTCGAGCTCACCCGTGAGATGGGTGTGTCCATCGTGCGCTACCCGGGCGGCAACTTCGTCTCCGGTTACCACTGGGAGGACGGCATCGGGCCGGCCGAGAGCCGCCCCCGCCGCCTCGACGGCGCCTGGCACACGGTCGAGACGAACGCCTTCGGCCTGCACGAGTTCGCGGGCTGGGCGAAGGAGGCCGGAGTCGAGGTCATGGAGGCCATCAACCTCGGCACCCGCGGCGTCGAGGAGGCCCGCGCGATCGTCGAGTACGCGAACCACCCCGGTGGCACGGCCTGGTCCGATCTGCGCATCGCCAACGGCGCGAAGGACCCGTTCGGCATCAAGGTCTGGAACCTCGGCAACGAGCTCGACGGTCCGTGGCAGATCGGGCACAAGACCGCCGACGAGTATGGCCGCCTCGCGCAGGAGGCGGGCAAGGCCATGAAGCTCGTCGACCCGAGCATCGAGCTCGTCGCGGTGGGCTCGTCGAGCGCGCACATGCCCACCTTCGGCCAGTGGGAGCACACGGTGCTCTCGCACGCCTACGACGAGGTCGACTACGTCTCGCTGCACGCCTACTACCAGGAGCACGACGGTGACGCGCTCTCCTTCCTCGCCAGCGCGAACGACATGGACTACTTCATCGAGTCGGTCATCGCGACGGTGGATGCCGTCAAGGCGAAGCGCCATTCGACGAAGTCGATCCAGCTCTCCTTCGACGAGTGGAACGTCTGGTACCAGCAGCGGGGGGATGCCGCGGACCAGCTGCACGTCCTCGAGAAGGGCGTGTGGCGCGAGCATCCGCGCCTCATCGAGGACACCTACAACGTGACCGACGCGATCGTCGTCGGCACCTACCTCAACTCGCTGCTGCGGCACGGCGACCGCGTCGCGATCGCCAACCAGGCGCAGCTCGTCAACGTCATCGCCCCGATCCGCAGCGAGGAGAACGGGCCGGCCTGGCGCCAGACGATCTACTGGCCGTTCGCCCGTGTGGCCGAGCTTGCCACGGGGCAGATCCTCCACACGGTCAGCGTGGGCGACCGCTTCGAGTCGGCGCAGTACGGCGACGCCGCCATCGTCGACGCCTCCGCCACCTACGACGCCGAGCGCGGGCGCCTCGTCCTGTTCCTCGCGAACCGCGGCCTGGACGAGAGCGCGGAGGTCAGCTTCGCACCGCGCGGCTTCGTGGCCGGGCAGGTCACCCGCGCCGAGGTCCTGACCGCCCCGGAGGGCGGCGACCGCTTCAGCGTCAACACCCAGGACGCGCAGGATGCCGTCGGCCTGACGCCTCTCACCGGCGCCGTGGTCGCGGACGGCGAGCTGAAGCTCACCCTGCCGGCGCTCTCCTGGGCCGTGGTGGAGCTCGCCGTCACCGAGGCGTGAGGCCGCGCCACTCTCCCTCACCGGCGCGCCTGCCCTGACGGGCGCGCGCGTCCGGGAGAGTAGCGCGCCTCGGCGTTACCGGAGTTACCGGCGCTGCCGGCGTTACCGACGCTCAGCGAGGAAGGCGGCCTGCTTCTGCCAGTGGAAGGTCTGGCCACCCTCGTGGTTGTTGTAGGGGTAGACCTCGATCGTCTTGTCCGCGGAGGCGAGGGCGTTGAAGGCCGCGAACGTCGTCGACGGCGGCACGACCTCGTCCATGAGCGCGACGGAGAACAGCGCGGGCGCGGTGATGCGCTTCGCGAAGTTCACGCCGTCGAAGTGGGCCGCGGTGTCCCACACCGTCTCGGCGTGGTCGCGGTGCACCGACAGGTAGCGGACGAGCTCCAGATACGGGTCGGACAGCGCGACCGTCGTGCCGTGCTCCCAGGCGCACAGGAACGCGACGTCGGGCAGCAGGGCCCAGACATCCGGATTGAGCCCCGCGGCCGCGATCGCGATGCCGCCGCCCTGGCTGCCGCCGGTGACCGCGATGCGGCTCTGGTCGATGAAGTCCCAGCCGCGCACCTCGTCGATGAGGCGTGCGGCGTCGGTGAAGACCCTGCGGTAGTAGTGCGTGCGGGGGTCGAGGATGCCGCGCGTCATCCACCCGGCGACGGAGGCGTTCGCGCCGTGCGGGTCGGGGGTCTCACCGCCCGTGCCCCAGCCGGAGCCCTGGCCCCGGGTGTCCATGAACACGTGAACGTAGCCGGAGAGCGCCCACAGCACGTGCTCGCCGGGGAGGCCGCGCCCGCCGTTGTAGCCGTTGTACTCCACGACGACGGGCAGCCTCTCGCCCTCGCGGCCTCTCGGACGTGCGACCCAGGCCCGGATCGGGTCGGCGTCGAAGCCGGGGAAGGTCAGGTCCTCGATGAGGAGCTCGGTGATCGGGGTGGCGGCGGCCACGCGGGTCGCCGTGGCGCCGGAGAGCTCGGCGGCCGCACGTGCCTCCGCGATCGTTTCGGCCCAGAATCCGTTGAAGTCCGCCGGCTCGCGCACGGCCGGGGTGAAGGTACGGAGCCGCTCCAGCGGCTGGTCGGTGAACGGCATGCTCCCGACCCTAGCCGCGCGCCCTGGGGCCGGGGCTGGTTGCGCTGCTCGGAACACGCCCGCGCGCTTCGTAAGCGAGCGGCGCGCGCGTGTTCCGAGCAGCGCAACCGCCGGAGGGCGGCGCGGAGAGCAGCGCGGAAGCCGGCGCGGACGCGCGCGCCGGAGGCGTACTAAGATGAACTTAACCGATTCAGTCCCCTGTCCCAGACCCCCGGTCCCCACCCGGGTGTCTCTCGGACGGCGCGCCGAATCGATCCGACGCCAGCATCAACGGAGAGGTCCACGACGTCATGAGCATGCCCGACGACTTCCGCGTCAGCGGACTGAAGTTCCCCGAAGGCTTCACCTTCGGCTCCGCCACCGCCTCGTACCAGATCGAGGGCGCCGTGGCCGAGGACGGCCGGAAGCCGAGCATCTGGGACACCTTCAGCCATACGCCGGGCAAGGTGCTGAACGGTGACACGGGCGACGTCGCTGTCGACTTCTACCACCGCGTCGACGAGGACCTCGACCTCATCACGAGCCTCGGCCTCTCGGCCTACCGCCTCTCGATCGCCTGGCCGCGCGTCGTGCCCGAGGGCACGGGCGAGGTCAACGAGGCGGGCCTCGCCTTCTACGAGAAGGTCATCGACGGCCTGCTCGCCCGCGGCATCGAGCCCGTCGTGACCCTCTATCACTGGGACCTGCCGCAGTCGCTCCAGGACCGCGGCGGTTGGACCAACCGTGAGACGAGCTATGCCTTCGCCGCCTACGCGAAGGCCGTGGGCGCCCGCCTCGGCGACCGCGTGTCCGTCTGGACGACCCTCAACGAGCCATGGTGCGCGGCCTACCTGGGGTACGCCGCCGGCGACCACGCGCCGGGCCACCGGAACGAGCTCGAGGCGCTGCAGGCCGTGCACCACCTCAACCTCGGCCACGGGCTGGCGCTCCAGGCGCTTCGCGAGGTCGTCACGAAGCCGGATGCCCGGTACTCGGTCACCAATAACCTGGCATCCGTCTACGCCGCCGACCCGAGCAACCCGGAGGACGTCGACGCCAAGCGCCAGATCGAGGCGCTGCGCAACCGCGCCTTCACCGACCCGCAGCTGCGCGGCCGCTACCCACAGGACCTGCTCGACGACACCGCGCACATCACCGACTGGTCCTTCGTGCTGCCGGGCGATCTGGAGATCATCCACCAGCCGATCGACCTCGTGGGCATCAACTACTACAACACCGACACCGTGCGGCGCGGAGCGGAGCACTCGACCGAGGGCACGCCGTTCCCGGGCGCGACGCGCGTCGAGTGGGCCGAGCAGCCGGGTCCGTACACCGAGATGGGCTGGAACATCGCCCCGCAGGGCCTGTACGACCTGCTCGTGTCGACCCACGAGCTCTACCCGGAGTACGAGCTCGTCATCACCGAGAACGGCGCCGCGTTCGACGACGCCGTCGTCGTGGACGATGACGGCGAGCGCCGCGTGCACGACCCCGAGCGCACCGACTTCCTGAAGCGCCACTTCGTCGCCGCACACCGCGCGATCGAGGCGGGCGTGCCGCTCACGGGCTACTTCGTGTGGTCGCTGATGGACAACTTCGAGTGGGCCTTCGGCTACGCCAAGCGCTTCGGCATCGTGCACGTCGACTACGCGACGCAGGAGCGCACGAAGAAGGACAGCGCCCTCTGGTATGCCAAACTCGCCACTACCGGGGTGATCCCCGAGTAAGACGGATGCCTGGCGGCCGGCCGGGCGCACGGGAGGAGCGCGGTGGCGGCGGTCGGGCGAAGCGGCGGCATGCGCGGCGCTTCGCAGGGTGCATCGGGTGCGCCGGGCGCACCGGGTACGCCGGGCGGGGACCGGCGCACGGTGAGCGGCCGGCGCGGTAACAACCTCGACACCGTGCGGATGCACAACCTGTCGACCGTGCTCACGATCGCCCACCACGTCGGGCCCGTCTCCCGCTCGGACATCACGCGCGAGACCGGATTGAACCGCTCGACGATCGGCGCGCTCGTCGCCGAGCTCGTCGAGCTGGGTCTCGTGTCGGAGTCCGGCCCCGACGCGCGGCTGCGCGTCGGCCGCCCGAGCTCCGTCGTCTCGCCGAGCCCACGGGTCGCGGCGCTCGCCGTGAACCCGGAGATCGACGCGGTGACCGTCGGCCTCGTCGGCCTGGACGGGCGGGTGCAGCAGCGGCGTCGCGTGGCGCTGCCGCGGGTGCCGACCCCCGAGGAAGCCGTGGCGTCGGCCGCCTCCGCGATCGCGGAGCTCGTCGCGACGGCATCCGTCGACCGCATCGTCGGCATCGGCGTCGCCATGCCCGGCCTGGTCAGGCAGACGGACGGGCTCGTGCGCCGTGCGCCACATCTCGGCTGGGTCGACGTCGATTTCGCGCGGCTGCTGGCGGATGCCGTGGGGATGCCCGTGCGCGCGGCGAACGACGCGCAGCTCGGCGCCTACGCCGAGCACGTCTTCGGCGCGGGCGTCGGCGTCTCGGAGCTCATCTACGTCAACGGCGGCTCGAGCGGTATCGGCGGCGGGGTCATCTCCGGCGGCGCGGCCTTCACCGGTGCGGCCGGGCATGCGGGCGAGCTCGGGCACATCCGGGTCTCGGCCGAGGCCGGAACCGACTCCGGCGGCCTCGCCGGCACGCTCGAGGCCGAGGTCAGCCGCGCCCGGCTGCTGGCCATGCTGGGGCTCGACGCCGCCGACGCAGACAGTCTGGCCGCCGCCGTCCTCGGCTCGAGCGACCCGGCTGTGCACGCCGAGGTGCGGCGTCAGCTGGGCCGGCTCGCCGTCGCCCTGTCGACGGCGCTCACGCTGTTCAACCCGCGGCTCGTGGTGCTGGGCGGATTCCTGGCGACCCTGTATCAGGCGGACGGCCCCGCGCTCGACCGGGCCGTGGCGCAGGGCACCCTGCCCGAGATCCTGGAGGGCGTGCAGATCACGGGTACGCGCCTCGGCAGCGACATCCTGCTCATCGGCGCAGCCGAGCTGGCCTTCGAGCCGATCCTCGCCGACCCGGCATCCCTCGTCCTTTAGGTCTTCCATTCGGAAGTCGATCGCGTAGCATTTTAATCACGCCGTCGAATCGATTCGAAGGAGAACGTGCGGGGGCGTCGCACCATCCCCATTCGCACACCCTCTTCGCACCCAGGACCCTTCGTTGACGACCGCTTCGATCCCCATCATCACGACGCCGACCCCGCTCGGCATCCACCCCGGCGACGCGCTCAGCCGCCGCCAACGCCTCACTTATGTGCTGATCCTGGGCGCGCTCACGGCGCTCGGGCCGTTCACGATGGACACCTATCTGCCCTCGTTGCCGCAGCTGCAGTCGGACTTCAACACGAGTACGGCGGCCGTGCAGCTCACCCTGACCGCGACGACGATCGGCTTCGGCATCGGGCAGCTGCTCGTCGGCCCGTGGAGCGACCGCGTCGGCCGCTGGATGCCGCTCATCGTCTCGACGGCCCTGCACATCGCCGCCTGCGTCGGCGCGGCGCTCGCGCCCAATGTCGAGGTGCTCAGCGTCTTCCGCTTCCTGCAGGGCTTCGGCGCCGCCGCGGGCGGCGTGGTCGCCCAGGCGATGGTGCGCGACCTGTTCAGCGGGCGCCCCATGGTCAAGATGCTCTCGAACCTCGCGCTCGTCAACGGCCTCGCGCCGGTCATCGCGCCCGTGGCCGGCTCGCAGCTGCTGCTGATCATGCCCTGGCGCGGCATCTTCTGGGTGATCGCGGTCTACGGCGCCCTCGTAGCGGTCTGCGTGGCGCTGTGGATCACCGAGACCCTGCCCCGGAAGGCCCGCCAGGACCTCGGCCAGACGACCGTGCGTCAGCGGTACCGCGCGGTGCTCACCGACCGGGTCTACGTCGGCATCGTGATCGTCGGCGCGATGAACTTCGCGGGCCTGTTCGCCTATCTCTCGGCGAGCACCTTCCTGTTCCAGGACGTGTACCGCTTCTCCGCCCAGCAGTACGGGCTGCTCTTCGCCGTGAACTCCGTCGGCATCATCATCGGCGTGCAGACCGCGGGGCGGGTCACGCACCGGGTCGGCCCGCAGTGGATCCTCGCCTGGTCGACCGCCGGCATGCTGCTCGCCTCGCTCGTGATCGTGCTGGACAGCATGCTGGGGCTCGGCGAGTGGGGCGTGATGGTTCCGCTGTGGTTCTTCATCTGCGCCTGCGGCTTCGGATTCCCCACCGTCGGCGTCCTGTCCATGAACTCCCATCCGCGGGAGGCCGGCACGGCCGCGTCGTTGCTCGGCGCCTTTCAGTTCGTGCTCGCGGGTGTCGTCGCCCCGGTCGTCGGCGTGCTGGGCGTAACGAGCGGCCTGCCGATGGGCGCCGTGATGGCCGTGACCTCGGCGGCTTCGGTCGCCGCGCTCTGGTTCGTCGTGCGGCCGAAGACGGTGCCCGACATCGGGCACTGAGCGGTGTCTGCCGCCCCGCCCGCCCCCGCCCCGCCCCGCCCGCCCAGGGTCGCCCCCCGGCAACTAGTTCCCATTCCGGACACTTCCGCCCGTCGCCGCGGGCGCATCTGTCCGGAATGGGAACTAGTTGCCGCGGGGGAGGGGTGAGGGAGGAGGGGCGAGGGCAGAAGCGGGGCGGGGCCGTCAGGACTGGGCGGCCCAGAGCGCGCTGAGGGCGTGCCAGGCGCGGTGCCAGTCGCGCACCCGCGCGGCCGGCAGGCCGGTGACGGATGCCACGACCGCGGCGCGACGCTCGAGACGGGCCGGCTCGTGGTTGGCCGCGAACGTCCCGGGCGGGTTGCACAGGAGGTTCGCGTAGTCGAACCCGCTCTCGCCGACGAGCCCCTTCGGGTCGATCGCCTTCCACAGCGGGGCGTCATCGTCCCCGAAGTCGAGCACGTTGTCGTGGTGGATGTCCCCGTGCAGCACGACCTCGTCGCGGGGGTCGTCGAACAGCCGCAGGGCCGTGGCACGGGCATCCGTGAATCGCTTGTCGGGCGTGTCGATCAGGTCCCGGAACCAGCGCCGCAGCGGCATGGCGCGCACCTTCCCGTCCGGCCGGGCGTGCAGACGCCGTGCGGTCTCGGCCAGCACGCGGGTCGCCGCGTCGTCGTCGCGGGCGGCGAGCTCGCTGAGGGACCGCGGCCCGGCGGCCCGTTCGAGCAGCACGGCGGGCCCGATGTGGGCGAGAACGTGGGCGGATGCCTCACCCGGCCACCACGCCATCAGGGCGTTGCCGCGCTGCTCCTCCGGCAGGCGGGCGATCTTGAGCACCGCGGGGGAGCCGTCGCGGGTGCGCACGAAAGTCACCTCGCTCGTCGGTGTGACGACGGGGGAGGCATCCGCCGTCAGCCGCCAGGCCGCGAGGTAGGCCGTCGTCCCGTCCACCATCCCAGTCTGCAACCGATAGGCTGGTGCACAGGAGGACAAATGAACGTCATCAAGCTCGTCATCGCCGGGATCTTCTTCTTCGGCGGCTTCGCGCTGTTCGCCCTCGCGCCGACGCTCACCAGCTGGGAGGCGCCGATCTTCTTCGGCGGTATCGTCTCGATCGCGCTGTCCTTCGCTCTTCCCATGCACGCCTTCAGCCGCAGCTGACGACCGCGCCCGCTCAGTCGCGGGGGCGCACGCGCAGGTTGTGCATGCCGCCGTCCACTTCGAGCGCCGTTCCCGTCGTCGAGCCCGAGCGGGGGCTCGCGAGGTAGGCGATCGCGTCGGCGACCTCCTGCGGCGTGACCATGCGACCGATCGCCTGACGGCGGTCCAGCGCCGCGCGCTCGGCCACCGGGTCGGGGAAGCGCTGCAGCATCCGCTCGACGAAGGGGGTGCTGACGGTACCGGGGCTCACGCAGTTGACCCGGATGCCCTCGTGCACGTGGTCGGTCGCCATCGACAGGGTCAGCGCGAGAACGGCGCCCTTGGATGCCGCGTAGAGCGCGCGCTGCGGGAGCCCGTTCAACGCCGCGACCGAGCAGGTGTTGACGATGGCCGCGTGCTCCGAGCGGCGCAGCAGGGGCAGCGCCGCCGCCGCGATGCGCGCCATGCCCGTGACGTTGATGTCGAGCACCCGGGCCCATTCGGCGTCGTCGTTCTCCTCCACGGTGCCCACGGCGCTGACGCCCGCGTTGCTGATCAGCACGTCGAGTCCGCCGAAGCGCTCCTCGATCTGAGCCATCGCGCCGGCGAGCGAGGCGCGGTCGGTCACGTCGGCGCGGATGCCGACGAGCGGCTCCGCCACCTCGGGGTTGACGTCGAGCACCGCCACCCGCGCACCGCGTGCGGCGAGCTCGGTGGCGGTGGCGAGGCCGATGCCCGAGGCGCCACCGGTCACGGCAGCGGTCAGTCCGCTGAATTCGGTCATGCCGTCTCCTTCTCTTCCTCTGCGGGGCGTGCGCCCGCGTCGGGCTCTCCGCCCGTCTCGGATGCTCTGCCGGACGCGGTGGCCTGCCGGAACACGCTGCGAGCCCGGCCGAGGCCGTCGATCTCCAGCTCGACCACGTCGCCGGCGCGCAGGTAGGGGGTGTCGGGCCGTCCGAGGGCGACGCCGTCGGGGGTTCCGGTGTTCACGAGGTCGCCGGGGTGCAGCACCAGGAACTGGCTGAGGTACCAGATGAGATGCGCGACGCCGAAGATCATGTCCCGGGTATTGCCGTTCTGCCGCTGGACGCCGTTCACCCACAGGCGCAGGCCGAGGGACTGCGGGTCGGGCACCTGCGCCGCGGGGACCAGCCAGGGGCCGAGCGGGTTGAACGTCTCGCAGCTCTTGCCCTTGTCCCACTGACCGCCGCGTTCGAGCTGGAACTCGCGCTCGGACACGTCGTGCGAGACGACATATCCGGCGATCACACCGAGCGCCTCGTCCGGGCTCGCGAGGTAGCGGGCGGTGCGACCGATCACCACGCCGAGCTCGACCTCCCAGTCGGTCTTGGTCGAGCCGACGGGGATCAGCACCTCGTCCTCGGGGCCGACGATCGTCGCGGGGTCCTTCATGAACACGACCGGCTCCGTCGGCACGGGGTGGCCGCTCTCCGCCGCATGGTCACGGTAGTTCACGCCGATGCACACGATCTTGCCCGGGCGCCCGATGGGGGCGCCGCGGCGCAGGGCCTCCGCGCCCTCCCAGCGCGCGAGCGTGCCGGCGTCGAGCGCCGCGGCGACCCGCGCCATCCCGTCGGCAGCGAGGAAGCCGCCGTCGAGCCGCTCGGTCAGGCCGTCCAGCCGGAAGACGCCGTGCTCGGTCTCGACGCCGGGGCGCTCCTGGCCGGCGGCGCCGAGCCGGACCAGTCGGAAGGGGGTGCTCGTCATCGTGCTCCTCTGGGGTCGTCGTCTGTGGGGTCGTCCATAGGGTCCTCGTCGTCGAGGCCGTCGTCGAGGCCGTCGTCGAGGCCGTCGTCGGGGCTGTCGCCGGACTCGTCGCCGTCGAGCCGGTAGAAGTCCGCCGCGGTCGTCCGCAGCACCTGGTCGCGCTCGGCGGGCCCGAGGCCGAGCCCGCTCTCGAGCAGGGCGAACCAGGCAGCATCCCCACCCGGGGTCCCGGTCGAGACCGGCCAGTCCGAGCCGGCCATGGACCGCGCAGGGCCGAAGGCATCGAGCGCGGCGGCCAGGAACGGCAGCGCCTGCGGGCCGAGCGGGCGCCGCGGGTCGGCTTCGGGGGCGAGGCCGGAGAGCTTCACGTAGCTGTGCGGCTCGCGCGCGAGCTCCGCGATTGCGGCCGCCCAGGCCCGGCCGGCCGGGCTGTCCAGGCCGGCGGCGACGGGCGGTTTGCCGAGGTGGTCGAGGACCAAGTACGGCTCGGGGACGGCGCGCCGCAGCCGCAGCAGGGCCGGCAGTTGGTCGTGCGTGACGCAGGCGTCGAAGGCGAGGCCGCGGGCGGTGAGCTCGCGCAGTCCGGCGTGCAGCGCCTGGTCGTCGAACAGTGCATCGGGCTCGCCCTGCAGCAGGCGACGGATGCCGCGCACGGCGGCGATCGTCGTGAGCGCGTCGAGCTCGCCGGCGACCCGCGCCCCGTGCTCGAGCGGCGCGAAAGCGACGATCGCGGCGATCCGTCGATCCTGCGTCGCGAGCCCGGCGACCCACGCCGCCTCGGCCGCTCCCTCCTCCGGCAGGCAGTCCGCCTGCACGAAGACCAGGCGGCGACCGGGTGGTGTCGCCAGTTGCGCGGGAAGTGCGGCCGGGGCATCCGTGCCGTCCAGCCAGGGGTAGCGGAACCGGCCGGGATCCCAGAAGTGGACGTGGGCGTCGACGACGTTCATGCCACGCGAGCCGCCCGGGTCGGTGCCCCCGCCTCGGCCGGTGCCTGCGCCGACTCTGCCGCTGCCTCCGCCCAGTACCGGCCGTCGGGGTAGGCGAACTCGGCGAGCGAGTCCGACTTGATCCGGGCGCTGTAGCCCGGCGCCCTCGGGACCCGGTAGGCGCCGTCCGCGACGATGCACGGATCGACGAAGTGCTCGTGCAGGTGGTCGACGTATTCCGTGACCCGCTCGTCGAGCGAGCCGGAGACGGCGACGTAGTCGATGATCGACAGGTGCTGCACCAGCTCGCACAGGCCGACCCCGCCGGCGTGCGGGCACACCGGGACGCCGAACTTCGCCGCCATGAGGTAGACGGGGAGGATCTCGTTGATGCTGGCGAGCCGGGCCGAGTCGAGCTGGCAGAAGTCGATCGCCTGCGTCTGGAAGAGCTGCTTGAACAGGACCCGGTTCATGCCGTGCTCGCCGGTGGCGACGCGCACGGGGGCGACGGCGGCGCGGATGGCGGCGTGGCCGAGTACGTCATCGGGGCTCGTCGGCTCCTCGATCCACAGCGGCTGGAACCGGGCGAGCTGGGTGATCCAGTCGATCGCCTCCGGCACATCCCACACCTGGTTGGCGTCGATCATGAGCTGACGGTCCCAGCCGATGACCTCGCGGGCGATCCCGCAGCGGCGGATGTCGTCCGCGAGGCTCTGGCCCACCTTGAGCTTGACGTGCGTGTACCCGGCGTCCACCGCCTCCTGGCAGAGGCGGCGCAGCTTGTCGTCCGAGTAGCCGAGCCAGCCCGCGCTCGTCGTGTAGCAGGGGTAGCCGTCCGCCTCGAGCCGGGCGATGCGCGCCTCGCGCCCGTCGAGGCCGGCGGTGAGCAGCTCACGCGCCTGCTCCGCGGTGAGGACGTCGCTGAGGTACTGCAGGTCGCTGACCGCGACGAGCTCCTCCGGGGACATGTCGGTCACGAAGCGCCACAACGGCTTGCCGGCCGCGCGCGCGGCGAGGTCCCACAGGGCGTTCATGACGGCGGCGGTGGCGAGGTGCTCGACCCCCTTCTCCGGGCCGAGCCAGCGCAGCTGCGAGTCGGCCTTGATGCTCCGGTAGGCGGCGGCGAGGCCGGCGGCGTCGAGCGGCGCGACCTGGCCGATGAAGGGCTCGGCGCGCTGGCGTGCCGCCGCGACGCAGAGGTCGTTGCCGCGGCCGATCGTGAAGGTGAAGCCGTAGCCGCTCAGGGCGGGGTCGTCGGTGCGGATCTCGACGTAGGCCGCCGAGTAGTCGGCATCCTTGTTCATCGCGTCCGAGCCGTCCGCGCTGGCGGAGGTCGGGAATCTGAGGTCGGTGAGCTCGACACCGGTGATGCGCGTCATCGCGCACCCCGCTGCTCGGCCAGGTGCCAGACGGGCCGGATCGGGCGGGGATCGCCATCGGGCAGGAATCCCTCGACATGCGCCCCGATGAACGCTTGCCAGCGCCGGTTCGCCTCATCCGCGTCGAGGGCGGTCATGGCGGCGTCGAAGTCGTCGCATTCCAGCACGTGGAACAGGTGGATGCCTTCGCGCCAGATCTGCCAGTCGTGGATGCCGATGCGTGCGAAGGTCTCCGCCAGCTCGTCCGGAACGACCAGGTGGTCCCGCTCGTAGGCATCCTCATGGCCGGGCCGGAGCGTCGAGTGCAGGGCGAGCCTCACGATGCGCGTCCTCCGGACCCGGCTGCGCCGCCCGTCGTCGTGGATGACATCACGCTTCCCCTCTCACGTCTCTGTGGTCGGGCCGCGTAGGCTTCCCTACCGGCTGTTTCTAATCCTATTGGATATAGCTTGGCCAAATCCAGCGTCGGGCCGTGCGGGCGGCCCGATTCCCCCGCTCAGCTCCCGTCGGCGAGGCTGGAGGAGATGCGGCGGTACGAACTGGTGAGGTGCTTCAGCATGGCGCGTTCCGCCTTCTTGGCGTCCCCCTCGCGCAGTGCGGCGAGCACCGCCTCGTGCTCGCCGGAGGTCTCGCCGACGACGCCGTGGCGGAAGTAGATGCGGTACTGGTGCAGGTGTGAGCGCAGGCGCTCGATGGCATCCGTCAGCAGGGTGTTGCCGCAGTGCTCGGCGATGATGCGGTGGAAGTCGGCGTCCTGCTCGGCGAAGTCCTTGTAGTCCCGGAAGCGGTCGTCGCCGGTCTGGGCGAGCTGGCCGCTCAGCACCATCGCCGCACAGAGTTCCTCGAGCTCCTCGAGCGTCTCGGCATCGAGGCTGCCCGCGGCGCGGGAAGCGGCATACGGCTCCATCAGACGACGCATCTCGAACAGCTGCTGCAGCCCGTCGGCGTCGAGGAGCGGCGCGGCGGTATAGCCCTTCAGCGGGCGCTTGAGCACGAGCCCCTCGGATTCGAGGCGCGCCAGCGCTTCGCGCACGGGCGTGGGAGAGACGTTGAGCTCGCGGGCCAGCCCGTCGATGCTGACCCGGCTGCCGGGTTCGAGCACCTGGTCCATCAGCAGGCCGAGCACGGCGTCGTAGACGTCGTCCGCGAGGGCGCGTCGTGCGGGAAGGAAGTGCCGGCCGGAGACGGGTTCGGTGCTCATAGTGAAATGGTAGGCGTCGAATAGAGGAAGTATCGTAGAGGATCTCTAGACACGGGCGGCCGCCGGGATCAGCTCGGCGGCGGCGAGCTCCTGCCACAGCGACTCCGGAACCGGCCGGTCGAGCAGGCCCGCGTTCCGCGTGATCTGCATCGCGGACGCCGCGCCGAGTACAACGGCCGAGATGGCGGGGTGCCGCAGCGGGAACCACACCGCGAGCTCGGGCAGCGTCACGTCGTACGCGTGCGCGATGCGCGCGATGCGCCGTGCCCGCGCGACGAGCGCGTCCGGTGCGGCCGCGTAGTCGAAGGTCGCGCCGTCGCCCGGCTCGTCGACCGCGAGGATGCCGGAGTTGAAGACCGCGGCCGCGATCACCGACACCCCGCGCTGTGCCGCGGCCGGGAGCAGCTCGGATGCCGCGCCGTGGTCCAGCAGCGTGTACCGGCCGGCGACCATGACCACGTCGAGGTCCGTGCGCTCGATGAAACGGGTGAGCATCGCCGACTGGTTCATGCCTGCGCCGTACGAGCGGATCACTCCCTGCGACCTCAGCTCCTCCAGCGCCGGGAAGGCGCCGTCGAGCGCCTCCCGCTCGTAGTCGTCCGGGTCGTGCACGAGCAGCAGGTCGATGCGCTCCAGACCGAGCCGCTCCAGGCTCGCCTCGACCGAGCGCAGCACGCCGTCGCGGGAGTAGTCGCGGACCCGGCGCCGGGTCGCCGGGACGTCGAAGAGGTTCGCGAGATCGGTCTCGCCGTGGAAGTCCGGATTCGGCTCGAGGAGGCGGCCGACCTTCGTGGAGACCACGAACTCGTCCCGCGGCCGGCCGGCGAGCCCGGCGCCGAGGCGCTCCTCGGCCAGACCCAGCCCGTAGTGCGGCGCGGCGTCGAAGTAGCGGATGCCGGCCTCCCACGCCGCCGGCACGCAGCCGGGCCACACCGTGTCGGGAAGCGCCTGGTAGAGGTTGCCGAGGGCGGCCACCCCGTAGCCGATCGGGCCGGTGCGCAGACCGCCGCGACCGAGCGGGCGCGGCGCCGTCGCCGGCGAGGCCCCGGCACTCACAGCACCCTCCTCGCGGCCACGGCCTCGTCGTCCCAATCGATGCCGAGGCCGGGCGACTCCGGGGCGAGCGCGCAGCCGTCGACGACCTCGAGCTCGCGCCGGGTGACCGCGCGCAGCTGCGGGATGTGCTCCAGATAGATGGCGTTGGGGACCGCGCAGCTCAGCGAGACGTGCAGTTCCATCAGGAAGTGGGGGGCGATCGCGACGTTGAAGGCCTCGGCCAGGTGCGCCACCTTGAGCCACGGCGTGATGCCGCCGATGCGCGCCACGTCGACCTGGACGACGGACGCCGCCGCGCGCTGCAGGTACTCCCGGAAGTGGCCCAGCGAGTACATGCTCTCGCCCACCGCGATCGGGATGCTCGTCGCCTCGGCGAGCCGGCGGTGCCCGTCGACATCGTCGGCCGGGAGGGGCTCCTCGAACCAGAAGATGTCCAGCGGCTCGAACAGCCGGGCCCGCCGAATCGCCTCGGCGGCCGTCATCGACTGGTTGGCGTCGACCATGATGTCGAAGCCGTCGCCCACGGCCGCGCGCACCGCCGCGAGACGCTCGGCGTCCTCCTGCCCGTTCGGCTTGCCGACCTTGATCTTGACGCCGTTCCAGCCGCGCGCCGCCGATGCCGTCGCCTGCGCCACCAGCTCGTCCGCGTCGATGTGCAGCCAGCCGCCCTCGGTGTCGTAGAGCGGGATGGCAGGGCGGGCGCCGCCGGCGAGGCGCCACAGCGGCTGCTGCGTGAGCTTGCCCCGGGCATCCCATATGGCGGTGTCGACCGCGGCGAGCGCCAGGGAGGTGATGAGCCCGACGGTCGTCGCGCGGGTGAGGGAGAACAGCGTCGACCAGACCTCCTCCGGCCGACTGGCGTCGAGCCCGATCAGACGTTCGAGCAGCCCGCCGCGCAGCAGGGCGACCACGGCGGCGCCGCCCGTGCCGATCGTGTAGCTGTAGCCGACGCCTTCGACGCCGTCGCGCGTGCGGATCCGCACGAACACGGTCTCCTGCTTCACGAAGGACTGCACGGCGTCGGTGCGCAGCGTCTCGACCTCCAGATCGCTCAGCCAGGCCTCCGCCGTCACGATGAGGGCGCCGCGGGCGGCGCCCCCGGTCGCCATCGAGGAGCGGGCATCGGTCAGGGCGGTCACATCGTCTCCTGTCATCCGGTCGGTCTGGGGGTGCTCGGTCTGCATCAGCGCCCGCCGAAGCCGCCGAGCGCCACACCCTTGACCAGCTGGCGCTGCAGCAGCGCGACGATGATGAGGGAGGGCAGCACGGCGAGCGTCGCGGCGGCCATCATGAGGTTCCACTGGGTGCCGTGCTCGCCGGTGAACATCGACAGCCCGAGCGGGACCGTGGCGAGGTCCTGACTGTTGATGACGATGAGCGGCCAGAGGTACGAGTTGTAGTAGCCGACGAACTGGAACACGCCGAGCACCGCGATCGGCGCCGTCAGCTGCGGCAGCAGCACCGACCAGAGCGTGCGCACGCGCGAGGCGCCGTCGATGAGCGCCGCCTCCTCGAACTCGATCGGGATCGTGAGGAAGAACTGCCGCAGAAGGAAGGTGCCGAAGGCCGTGAAGGCGAAGGGCACGATCAGCGCGAAGTAGGTGTCCACGAGGCCGAGCTTGTTCATCATGATGAACAGCGGGACCACGAGCACCTCCTGCGGCAGCACCAGGGTGAGCACGTAGACCAGGAAGATGCGGTCGCGGAACCGGAAGCGCAGCCGTGAGAACGCGTAGGAGGAGAGCACCGCGACGACGACCGACAGCGCCGCACCGAGCACGGCGACGAAGAAGCCGTTGAAGATGAACCGGCCGAACGGCACGAGCGTCCAGGCATCCACGAAGTTGTGCCACCGCACCTGCGAGCCGATGAACGACGGGGTCGGCGAGAACACCTCGTTCTCGGGCTTCAGGGCGGAGAAGAACATCCAGATGAAGGGGAAGGTGAACAGCAGCGCGACGAGTCCCATCGCGACGGTGTTCGCCCAGGAGCGGGCCGCGGCGCGGCGCTGGGCGGGGCGGCGGTGCAGCCGCAGCCCGGGGCGCACGTCACTTGTCATAGTTCACCCACCTCCTCTGCCCCGCGAACTGCAGGGCGGTGATCAGCATCACGACGACGAACAGCACCCAGGCGAGTGCGGAGGCGTAGCCGAGCTTGTCGAAGGAGAATCCGTTGCGGTACAGGTACAGCACGAAGGTGTTCGTCGACTCGCCCGGGCCGCCCTGCGTCAGGATCTGTGGCTGCACGAAGACCTGGAACGCCCCGATCAGCGTCATGGTCATGGTGAAGAACAGCGACGGCGAGATCATCGGCAGGATGATGTGCCGCAGCCGGCTCCACGGCGAGGTGCCGTCGACGCGCGCCGCCTCGAGGATCTCGCGCGGGATGCTGCCGAGCCCGGCGGACAGCACGATCACGTTGTAGCCGAAGGACTGCCACACCGACATCGCGATGACGGATGCCAGGGCGAAGTGCGTGTCGGAGAGCCAGGATGGCCCGTCGACGCCCACCTTGGCGAGCACCGAGTTGACGATCCCGCCGTCGGAGAGCATCAGCCGCCAGACGAGCGCGTTCGCCACCATCGGCGTGATCGCGGGAAGGAAGAACACGATGCGCCACAGGCCCGCGAACCTCACGTTGGTGTTCAGCCAGAGCGACACCGCGAGCGCCAGCGCGAGGTTGAACGCCGTGTACACGAACGCGAACAGCACGGTGTTGAGCAGCACGGTGTAGAACGTCGGGTCGGCGAAGAGCTTCTGGTAGTTGCCGATGCCGAGGAAGCTCGGGGTGCCGAACAGCGGCCACTCGAAGAGGCTGATCACCCCGGAGCCGATCAGCGGCAGCGCGATGAAGCAGAGGAAGCCGAGCAGTCCGGGCGCGAGGTACGCTGCGGCCACCCAGCCCTCGCCGCGCCGGCGGCGTGGCGGCGAGGGCGGGGCGGCGGAGTCGCCGACCCTGGTCGGAAGCCCCGGCTCCGCCGGGGCGGCGGGTGCCACCGCGGACGATGTCGCGATGGCACCCGTCGTGATCTGTGCCGACATGGGCTCAGTTCCCCACCGACTGCTGGATGGTGCTCAGGATGTCCTTGGCACTCTTGTCGCCCCGATAGCCCTCCACCCCGTACTGCGTGAACAGCGTCTCGACCTGGTTCCAGGTCGGGGTCGTGATCTGCGCCTGCGCGTTGGCGAGCAGGGCGTTGATCACGTCGGCGGAGCCGGCGGACTTGCCGTCGGCCCAGGCGGGCTGGGCTTCCGCCCGGGACGGGACGATGCCGCGGTCGGCCGCCTGCGCCTTGAGCACGTCGGCGGTCGTCATGGCCTCGATGGCCTTGAACGCCTTGTCGGGCTGCGTGCAGGTCTTCGCGATGCCGAAGCCCGAGCCGGCTGTCATGCCGCGTGCCTGACCCGAGGTGCTCGGCACGATGGTGACGCCCATCTGGAACTTGGCGGCCGAGGCGAAGGTGCCGTACATCCAGGGGCCCTCCATGAGCATGTCGACCGAGCCGCCGGTGAAGGCGGCCTGCCCGACGTCGCTGCTGTCGGAGGCCTCGGGGGCCTTGGCGATGCCGTCCTTGGCGACGAGGTCGAAGAGCGACTGGATCTGGTCGACGAGCGCCGAATTGGTCAGGTCGAGCTTCCCGCCCGTGACCGCCTCCGCGTTGTCAGCGATCGCCCAGGCGTTCGGGGTGAAGAACCCGGGCTCGATGGCGAGCGCCTTGTGGGTGGACGTGGTCAGCTTCTTGGCGTCCGCGAGGAACTGCGCCCGGGTGTAGCTCGCGCCGGGCAGCGGGATGCCGGCCTTCGTGAAGGCATCCGCGTTGTAGTAGAGCACGATCGGCTCGGCGTCGTACGGGATCGCCCGGATCGTGCCGTCGACGGTCATGCCCTTGAGCATCGAGGCGTCGAACTGCGAGGTGTCGAAGTTGTTCTTCTTGATCAGGTCGTCGAGCGGCATCAGGAGCCCGCTCAGCTCCTGCGCCCGGGCCGCCTGCGTGGTGAGCAGGCAGGGCGGGTTGCTGCCCGAGAGCCGCGTCTTGACCTTCGTCCAGTAGTCGTTGAAGCTCGGGCCGTCGATCGCGATGTCGAGCGACGGGTCGCCCTTCTTGCCGAGCGAGACGAACGACTCCCACTGGTCGCGGTCGCTCTGGCTGCTGATCCAGGTGTACATGTCGAGCGGACCCTTGGCGTCGCTGCTGGCCTGCCCCCCAGAGCAGCCGGCGAGCGCGACCATTGCACCCACGGCGGCGATCGCCAGACCCGCGCGGGCCGCGAGTCGCAGTTTACGTGCTCTCACTTGTTGTGCCTCCTCCATTGGATTCATCAGGTGATCGCCTCGTCGTTGTTCGTGGACCTCGTCGAGGCTGACGTCGTTGTCAGCGGATCTTCCAGAGAAGAATCCTATATGATCTACGATCTAGTGATTGGACTATAGGGCCGGGTGCGCGCGTGGTCAAGACCTCGCGCGCCTCGCGCATCTCGCGTCAGCGGAAGTCGACGGCGACGACGTCGAGCAGCGCGGAGCTGGGCTGCGGGGCGGCGATGCGCAGCTCGCCGCGGGGCTCCACGGCGGCCGCCGCCTGCTCGTGCACCTCGAACGACACCTCGAAGGGCAGCTCGGCGCCGGTCTCGAGCAGCCGCACGCGTTCGATGCGCCGCACCGGGATGTTCCGCACGACGATCTGCTCGACGGGCTGGGCGACGAGGTGCAGGTACAGGGTGTTCTCACGGGCCGTGGCCGGGCCGTAGAAGTCCACGCCGACGGTGGGCGAGACGCCGATCACGCTCTCCTGGTGGCGCGCGAGCCAGGAGCCGATCGTCTCCAGGGTCTCCACCTGCGACTCGTTCAGACTGCCGTCGCCCTTCGGGCCGATGTTGAGCAGCAGGTTCCCGCCGCGGCTCGCGACCTCGATCAGCGTCGTCACGAGGGAGCGCGGGGACTTGTTGCGCGTGTCGCCGGGGCGCCACGCCCACATCTGACCGATCGTCAGACACAGCTCCCATGGCCCATCGGGCGCCTCGAGGGGGAATCCCTGCTCGGGGGTCTGGTAGTCGCCCTGGCCGAGCAGCCGGTCGTTGATGACCACGTCGGGCTGCAGGGACTTGATGAGCGCACGCAGGCCGGCGCTGTCCCACTCCGCCTCCGACCGCTCCCACTCGCCGTCGAACCAGAGCAGATCGATCCGCCCGTAGTTCGTCAGGAGCTCGGTGAGCTGCCCGCGCAGATAGTCCTGATAGCGGGCCCACTGCTCGGGGGAGGGGCGGCGGTGGCGGTCCGCGGCGACGGGCTTGTCGGCGTTGTCCGGATTGCCGGCGGCCGGCCAGTGCTCGGCCGGGTAGGGGCGGTCGCCCATCTCGAAGGCCGGGTAGTCCGGATGGTGCCAGTCGGGCAGGCTGTAGTAGATGCCGACCCGGATGCCTCGCGCATGGAGCGCGTCGACGAGCTCGCGCGTCACATCGCGGCCGAACGGCGACTGCGCGATCCCGAAGTCGGAGTGCGCGGTGTGGAACATCGAGTAGCCCGCATGGTGCCGCGCCGTGAAGACCACGTAGCGGGCGCCGGCGTGCGCCGCGAGCTCGGCCAGCGCCTCGGCGTCCCATTCCGTCGGGTCGAAGCCCGCCGCGCTCGACTGGTATTCCGCGACGGACACGGTGTCCTCGACGCGGTCGGATCCGGGGATGATGGACCTGCCGACGAGCGGCCAGGAGATCTCGATGCCCTGACGGCTCGCGTGGTCCCAGTGCACGAACAGGCCGAAGCCGGCTCCGGTGAACCACTCGCCGCCGGGGAGCGTCGGACGGGGGCGGACGAAGGTCGTGACGGTGTCTAGGGTCGACGTGGGCAACTGACTCTCCTTTGAGTGGCTCTTGTCGGCGGACTGCCTATTGCCTATAGGATATGTGGGTCGGCGCAGCACAGCAACAGGGCGTGCGAGCGCAGGAACGTCCGGACTCAACGAGGAGCGAACAGCAATGGCGATGTTCAAGGACCAACCGCAGCGACCCGAGAACTATCGGCGGTTCGAGCGGCCCGTCCCCGACTGGTTCAGCGATGCGAAGCTGGGCATCTTCATCCACTGGGGCCCGTACTCCGTGCCGGCCTGGGCTGAGCCCATCGGCGAGCTCGGCACGATCGAGCCGCACCACTGGTTCGCGCACAACCCCTACGCCGAGTGGTACTACAACACCATCCGGATCCCCGGCAGCCCGGCGGCGCAGCACCAGGCGGAGGTCTACGGCGGCGCCCCATACGACGACTTCATCGATGGATGGGATGCCGCCGAGTTCGACGCCGACGCGGTGCTGAAGCTGATCGCGTCGACCGGCGCCCGCTACTTCGTCCCGACCACCAAGCACCACGACGGCGTCACCCTGTGGGACGCCCCCGGCACGGGCGACCGCAACACGGTGCGCCGCGGGCCGCACCGCGACCTGATCGGCGAGTTCGCCGCCGCGACGCGCGCCGCTGGCCTGCGCTTCGGGGTCTACTACTCCGGCGGCCTCGACTGGCACTTCTCGCAGCTGCCAGCCATCACGGGCGATGACGAGGAGTTCCCCAAGCCCCAGGACGCCGCCTACGCGCAGTACGCGTACGAGCACGTCGCGGACCTCATCGAGAAGTACCGCCCCGAAGTGCTGTGGGGCGACATCGACTGGCCAGACGCCGGCAAGCCCGACGGGCCGTTCAGCCTGACGGGACTCTTCGACGCCTTCTACGCCGCGGCCCCCGACGGCGTCGCGAACGACCGCTGGGGTGAGACCCACTGGGACTTCCGCACGAGCGAGTACCAGGCCGGACTCGACTCGGAGGGGGCCGGCGGATGGGAGAACTGCCGCGGCATCGGATTCTCCTTCGGCTACAACCAGCTCGAGGACGCCTCGCACGTCCTCAGCGGCCCTGCCGCCGTGCGCCACTTCGTCGATGTCGTCTCACGCGGCGGGAATCTGCTGCTCAACATCGGCCTCACCGCCGCCGGCACGGTGCCCCCGCTGCAGCGCGCCACCCTGGAGCACCTCGGCGCGTGGAACGCGGCGAACGGGCACGCCGTGTTCGGCTCCCGCGCGCTCGACGGCGCGCAGGCGAGCGAGGAGCCGTGGCTCCGCTGGACCGGGACGCCCGGCGCGGCACACCTCTTCGCCGACGCCGCGGGCGAGATCGTCCTCCCCGGGCTGCCCGAAGGGGTCGGCGCGGCGGGCGCCCGTTCGGCATCCGGCGCGGCGGTCGAGGTCCGCACGGCCGAGGACGGTGTGCACGTGGCGCTGCCGCAGACGACGATCGAGGGCCCGGTGCTCGTGACCTTCGACCGCCGGTAGGGGTGGGGCGGGCATCCGTTCGTCGCCCGTCGGCCGTCGCCCATGCGGCAGAATCGAGCCATGAGACGGGTGCACGCGCTCATCACCGGCACCGTTCAGGGGGTCGGGTTCCGCTACCCGGCCCGAGCGCGGGCGCGCGAGCTCGGCCCCGCCGCGGGCGGACCCGTCAGCTCGCGAGCTGCAGGCCGTGGAAGCGCTGGGCGTGGTACACCAGGGGCTCGGCGTCGTCCGCCACGTTGAGCCGCAGCACCTCCAGCACGACGATGTGATGGTCTCCGACCGGCGTCTCCGAGACGATCCGGCACTCCAGCCACAGGGCGGCGTCCCCGATGAGGACGGCGCCGTCGCGCGTCACCTCGTAGTCGAGGTCCTCGAAACGTCGGCCCTTGTCGCGCGAAGAGAGCTGCCGAGCGAGCTGCGAGTGGCTGCGACTGAGGACCGAGACGCCGATGGTGTCGCAGCCGCGCAGCGTCGGCCAGGTCGTCGAGCTGTCCTGCACCGAGAACATGACCATGGCGGGCATGAACGAGACGCCCACCGAGAACGAGGTGGCGACCATGCCGCACAGCTCGCCGGCGACCTCCGCGCACAGGGCGGCGACACCCGAGGGGAATCGGCCGAATGCGACGCGCACCCCCGCGGGGTCCTCGTCGACCCCGACCAGAGAGCGGTTCTCGAGCGGATTCATCGCAGCACCGCAGCCTTCGCCTCGAGGGAGGCCGCGACGGCACCCACGGCGGTGAGCAGCGGTCCGTTGGTGGCGACCCAGGCGTCCAGGCGCTCCTGCAGCCTGTCCATCTCGCCGGTGACGAAATAGAGGCCCTTCGTCGGCACGGACGCACCCAGCTCGACGAGCAGCGGCCGAAGGTGCACATCCGGGCCCATCGCGTGCCCCATGTCCGCGCCGGTCATCACCGGAACGGCCACGACACCGGCCAGGCCCGCGTTCGGGTAGCGGTCGAGGAAGGCCTTGAGCAGGCCCGTGTAGCTCGCCTTGTACGTCGGGGATGCCACGATCAGCAGCCCGCTCGAGGCGACGCGCTCGCTCAGCTCCGCCATCGTGGGCGACGGCCAGTCGAAGACGGCACTGGCGTGTTCGACCAGGTCGATCACCGTGAGCCGGTAGCTCTCCGGGTCGAGCAGGGTCTCAACGAGGGTTCGAGCCACCACTAGGGTGCGTGAGGCGGGCTTCGGATTGCCCACGAGGACGGTCACATCGAGCATCGCTTCCTCCAAGACGCGTCGTGTTCCATGGCTTCTCCGCTGACGCGTCGCCTGCCGATGGTCCGAACGGACGTCGCGGACTTCTCGGCGGGCCCGGCGCTGGGTCAGAGAGATGTCCACCGAGGTCTTGTGTCCCGAGTGGGGTGACGGCGGCTTACGCCGTCCCTTCTATTATGCGAAGGCGCAGCGCGGACGGCGCATGTTTTCGGCGCCCGAAAGTAAAACCTGCGTTTCGCGCCCTCGTCCGCACCGCACCGGCAGTCAGCGTGACCCGTGCGCGACCGTGGCGTGAACGCGAAGGGGATGCGACGCGAAGAGCCCCGGCCGGCGGTCCTCATCGGATGCCGCAGGCCGGGGCCTTCGCGCTCGGAACGGCTCAGGTGACGGGCATCGCCAGCTGCCGCTGGACGATCATGGGGCACTCGAAGGGGTCCTGGTGCCCGAGCCCGACCTCGTCGATGTAGTTCGTGACGCTGCGGAACGCCTCGCGCACGCCCGTCTGCGTGTACGGCACGTCACGCTCGAGGCAGAACGCCTCGATGAGGGGGGCAGCGCGTCGCAGCTGCGGTCGGGCCATCGAGGGGAACAGGTGGTGCTCGATCTGGTAGTTCAGGCCGCCCATGGTGAACGCGGTCAGGCGCCCGCCGCGGATGTTGCGGCCGGTGACGACCTGGCGGCGGAAGAAGTCGAGCTTGAGGTCCTTCGGGATGAGGGGCATGCCCATGTGGTTGATCGCGAACACGGCGCCGAGGTAGAAGCCGAAGACTGCGAGCTGCACCCCGAGGAACACCCCGGCCCGGCCTGGTGACAGCACCAGGAAGGTCAGACCGGTGAAACCGCCGAGGCGTACGAGGATGAGACCGATCTCAACGTGGCGGTGCGGGACCTCTTTGCGCCCGAACACCCGCTGGAAGCTCGAGATGTGCAGGAGGAGGCCCTGGAAGAACAGGAAGGGGAAGAATCCGACGCTCTGATGGTCCAGGGTCCACCGCACGAGACGGCTGCGCTGGCGCAGTCGCGGGAACGCGGTGGTCTGGACGACGGGGATCTCGATGTCGGGGTCGTAGCTGACGCGGTTGGGGTTGGCGTGGTGGCGGTTGTGCTTGTTGTTCCACCAGCCGAC
>DASWPQ010000014.1:0-12716 GCA_036398375.1 Gryllotalpicola sp. | reverse complement strand
AGGTTATCCACGGGGCCTTCGGAATTGAAAGGATTTCTTCCATGAGCGACGAACTCGTCCTCGGACTCGACACCTTCGGCGATGTCCTCGAGGACGACCAGGGAAACCTCACGAGCTACGCGGCGAGCATCCGCAGCATCGTCGACCACGCCGTGCTCGCCGACCAGGTCGGCGTGGACGCGATCACGCTCGGCGAGCACCACCGCCCCGAGTTCGCGATCAGCTCGCCGGAGATGGTGCTGTCGGCGATCGCGAGCCGCACCGAGCGCATCAAGCTCGGCTCCGGGGTGACCGTACTGTCCTCCGACGACCCGGTGCGGGTGTTCGAGCGCTTCGCCGCCCTCGACGCCGTGTCCAACGGCCGCGCCGAGGTGATCATGGGCCGCGGCTCGTTCATCGAGTCCTTCCCCCTCTTCGGCTACGACCTGGCCGACTACGAGGTGCTGTTCGAGGAGAAGCTCGGCCTGTGGGCGAAGCTGCTCGATGAGCAGCCCGTGACGTGGCGCGGGACGACGCGCCCGGCGCTGACCGACGCCGACGTGTACCCCAAGACCGAGCACGGCCTCACGACCTACGTCGGGGTGGGCGGCTCGCCCGAGTCCGTGGTGCGCACCGCGCGGTACGGATTCCGCCTGATGCTCGCGGTCATCGGCGGCGCCCCGTCCCGCTTCAAGCCGTACGTCGACCTGTACCACCGCGCCGTCGAGCAGCTGGGCACCCCCGCGCACCCGATCGGCGTGCACTCCCCCGGATTCGTCGCCGACACGGACGAGGAGGCGAAGGAGCTGCTCTTCCCCCGCTTCAAGAAGGTGCGCGACAAGATCGGCGCCGAGCGGGGCTGGAACCACGTCGTGACGCGAGAGGATTTCGAGGCGGAGGCCGAGTCGGGCTCGCTCTACGTCGGCGCGCCCGAGACGGTGGCCCGGCGCATCGCGGCCACCGTGGCGGAGCTCGGCGTCGGCCGCTTCGACCTGCTCTACACCTCGGGCTCCCTGCCGGCCTCGGCAGCGGCGCACGCCGTGGAGCTCTACGGCGCGAAGGTCATCCCCATGGTCCGGGACCTGCTGAACAGCTAGGCCGGGCCGCTGGGCCGTCCGGGAGCCCACGAGCCCACGGCGGCCTGGCTGTTTCGGCGCGTGCCGATTCAGCGGAGATGGGGCGATCTGACGGACCGGAGCGCGGGAGCGGTCCGCAGAATCGACCCATCTCCGCGAGATCGGCGCGGCAGGGCAGCGGGCGGATGCCTGCCCCCGCCGCCGCTACGCCGGGCGGGAGGCCACGGCCGAGGCGGACGGTCCGGCCGGAAGCGCCCGGGGCGCGAGTTTCGCCGCCGGAAGCATCCGGCCACGGGCGACGGCGAGCGTGGTGACGAGGATCGCGCCGAGCAGCCACAGCGCGAGCTCCACGATCGATCCCACCGGCAGGGCCGTGCCCTGCACGACGGCGCTCACCAGGTGCTGCGCGGGGGCGATCGGGGTGAAGTCGGTGATCGTCGTCATGAACTTCGGAGCCGTGCCGACGAGCCCCGTGGCGAGCCCGAGCAGGATCACGAACATCGAGATGAAGCGCCCGGTGCCGCCGAAGAGCGCGACGAGCGCCTGGTTCACGGCGGCGAAGGCGACTCCGGCGAGCGCACCGATGCCCGCGAGCCCGAACCAGGGCCCGACCGCGAGCTGCAGCAGCGGCTGCAGCGCCCCCGCGACCGCCGCGCCCTGCACGATGCCGACGACGCCGGGAACGACCAGGCCGCGCAGCGCGACCGTCAGCGAGGAGCGCGGCGAGCCCAGCGCGAGGACGGTCACCGGCCGCAGCACCACGAAGCAGGCGATCGCGCCGAGCCACAGCGCGAGGACGCCGAAGATCGGCGCGGCGAGGGTGCCGAAGCTGGCGGTCGCGGCGCCCGTGATCGTGACGGGCGTGGCGACGACGCTCGCGAGCTTCTTCCGGTCGGCCTCCGAGTAGCTCGGGATCGACTTCACGGCCTCGTCGAGGCCCGAGGCGAGCTTCGTGGTGCCGTCCGCGTAGTGGGCGCCCGCCGAGGCGAGCTGCGAGCCGGCCGAGGCGAGCGAGCCGGCGGCGGAGGCCGTCTGCTGCGTGCCCGTGGCGAGCGAGCTCGCGCCGTCGCTGAGCTGCTGCGCACCGGCGGCGGTCTGGCTGAGGCCCGAGGCGAGCGAGCCGGTTCCGCTGGCGAGCTGCGCGGTGCCGCTCGCGACCCCGGAGGCTCCGGATGCGCTCTGCTGCACCCCGCTCGCGAGCGTGCCGGCGCCGTCGGACAGCTTCGAGACGGCGGCAGGCAGCTGGCTGAGCTGGCCCGACTGCGACGCTGCGGACTTGAGCCCCGCGGCGAGCTGCGCGAGCTGGTCGCCCGTGAACTGCCCGGTCACACCGGCCAGGGTCTGGATCACGGTCGTGCAGGCGGGCGAGCTCGCGTTCGCCGCGCACTGCTGGATCGCCGGCTGGAGCGCGCTGACCGCACCGACCACGCCGGAGGCGCCGGGAAGCGCCGCGCCGAGTTGGGCGATCGGCGCCGTCTGGTCGTCGAGCTGCTTGAGCCCGGTCGCGAGCTGCTGCGCGCCCTGGCTGAGCTGGGCCGTGCCGTCGGAGAGCTGCTTGGCGCCCGTGGCCGTCTGCTGCGCCCCGGTGGCGAGCGGCTGCGCGCCGTCCGAGAGCTGCTGCACGCCCGAGGCGAGCCCGCCGACGCCGCTGGCGAGGGTGCTCGCCCCGGAGGCGAGCGGCGTCAGCCCATCGGCGAGCTGCTGCTGGCCGGATGCCTCCGCCTGCAGCCCCGAGGTGAGATCCGGTCCGGATTGGGCGAGCTGGTCGGCGCCCGAGGACGCCTCGCCGAGCTTGTCGCCGAGGGTGTTGAAGCCGACATAGACGTTATCGAGGTAGGCCTTCGTGAGCGAGCTGCCGATCGTCGCGGCGGCCGTCTGCGCGATCGTCTGGCTGATCGTCTGGTCGAGCACCTTGGAGGAGTCGGAGGTCTTCACCCCGATCGTCGCCTTCTGCGCCTTCGCGGCGTCGGCGGTCGAGGTGGCGTTCGCCGAGAAGTCCTTCGGAATCGTGATCACGGCGGTGTACTTGCCGCTGTGGAGCCCACTGGAGGCGTCCTTCGCATCGGTGATGGCCCAGGCGAAGTTCTCGCCCGCCTTCTTCGACCCGGGCTTGGCGGTGCCGACGAGACCGGCCGCCAGCTCGCGCCCGAGCGGCACGGTCTGACCGTTCAGGGTGACCGGCTTGTCGTTGTTGACGACCGCGGCGGAGAGCGTGTCGAGCCGCTCCTGGGGGTTCCACAGCGCCCACACGAGCACGCCCGCGATGACGAAGGGGACGAGCACGAGCCCGACGACCGAGACGATCGAGAGCCGTCGACGCGAGCCGGCGCGCTCGGCGTAGTGGGTGAGGAAGCTCACGGGGTCACCTCTGAGTAATCGGATTCCAGCGGATCGGGGATGGTCGTTGCGACCGGCAGCAGCGCACGCGCGCGGCCGGGCTGGGTCGTGCCGATGAGCACGGTCACGGGTTTCCGGTGGCCGCCTCGACCGCCGCCCCCGCCGTCGCCGTCGCCGTCGCGCACCAGTCCGGAGATCGCGTTGCGCAGGGCCTCGAGCGTGGTCGGGTCGGTGAGCCGGTCGACGCCGTCGAGCGCGACGAGTTCGACACCGGGGCGTAGCACGCCGCTGAGCGCAGCGGCGGCCGTGTCATCCGAGCCGAAGTCGAGGTAGGCCGAGCGGCGCCGGATCGCGGCCGCCCGCTCGGGCAGCACGTGGTCGAGCACTTTGAGCGTGCCCGAGTCGGAGCGCGCCCGCCCGGAGACGACGAGCATGATGGCGCGCACGGCGGCGGGGTCGGGGCCGGTGATGACGGATGCCACCCCGCGGGGAATCCGCGCGGAGAAGTTCTCGAACACCGGCCCGCGGGGCCCGCTCAGCCCGACGCCGTCGGCCGCGACCGCGAGCTCGTTGCCGGGCTCCGGCCAGTCGGCGAGCGCGAACTCCCGCTCCAGGCCCTCGCCCTCGATGTCGAACTTCGGCAGGGCGCGGTCGAGCCACTTCGGCAGGCGCCACGCCCACTCGCCGAGCAGGGCGAGCACGGCGGGGACGAGGGTCATGCGCACCAGGAACGCGTCCACGAAGACGCCGACCGCGAGGCCGAGCGCCATGGGCTTGATGGTCGTGTCGCCCTCGGGGAAGAACGCCGCGAAGACGCCGAACATGATGATCGCGGCGGCCGTGACGACCTTCGCCGAGCCGAGGAAGCCCGAGGTGACGGCGGCTTTGGCGCCGCCCTTGTGCACATAGTCCTCGCGCATGCGGCTGACGAGGAAGACCTCGTAGTCCATCGCGAGGCCGAACAGCACGCCCATCAGGATGATCGGCAGGAAGGAGATCACGGGCCCGGTCTGCTGCACGCCGAGGATCTTGTCGCCCCAGCCGAGCACGAACACGCCCGAGACGAGGCCGAGGGAGGCGATGACGCTGAACAGGTAGCCGATCGTCGCCTTGATGGGCACGGCGATGGAGCGGAACACCATTGCGAGCAGGATGAGCGAGAGGCCGACGACGAGCGCGCCGAAGGGCACCAGGGCGCCGCCGAGCCGCGCCGAGACGTCGATGCCGAGCGCCGTGAAGCCCGTGACCTTGAGGGTGACGCCGTACTTGTCCTGGAAGTGCGGACGGAGGTCACGAATGTGGTTCACGAGGTCCGCGGTCGCCTGGCTGCTCGGGGCGCTCTTCGGGATGACCTGCATGATGCCGGTGTCGGCGGCCGGGTTCGGGGTGGAGAGCGGCACGGCGGCGACGTCGGGCAGCTTGCGGATCTCGGCGGCCATGTCGTTCATGAGCCCGACGGGGTCGTCACTCGTGACGATCGTGCCGGTGACGATGAGCGGGCCGTTGTAGCCGGGGCCGAAGTGGTCGCTGATCAGGTCGTAGGCCTGGCGGGCCGGCTCCGACTTTGGCAGCTGCCCGGCATCCGTCAGGTCCAGCCGCAGCTGGCTCGCCGGGATCGCCGCGAGCGAGAGGACGCCGGCCACGACGATGATCGTCACGACGGGCCACCTGGTCGCGGCGCGCACCCAGCCGAGGAAGAAGCGGTTGGGCTTGGGGGCCTCGTGTTCGACGACGACGGATGCCGCCTCCTCCGGCGCCGCGCCGTCGGCGACGGCCTGCGCTCGCGCCTGCTCCGCCCGTTTGCGGGCCCGCCGGCTCGGCCGGCCCAGGCGGTTGCCCGCGAAGGCGAGCATGGCGGGCACGAAGGTCAGCGACATGACGACCGCGATCGCGATCGCCAGCGCGGCGGCGGCGCCCATCGTGGTGAGGAACGGGATGTTCGCGACGGCGAGGCCGAGCAGCGCGATGATGACGGTCACGCCGGCGAAGACGACAGCCGAGCCGGCGGTCGCGACGGAACGCGCGATGGACTCGCGGAAATCCATGCCGTGTCGGCGATGGTCGAGGTGCCTGCTGATGATGAACAGCGCGTAGTCGATGCCGACGGCGAGGCCGAGCATCAGAGCGAGCAGCGGTGTCGTCGAGGTGATCGGCCCGAACAGGGTGAGCAGGTAGATGGCCGCCGTCGACAGGCCGACGCCCAACAGCGCCGACAGCAGCGGCAGCCCTGCGGCCAGGAACGAGCCGAAGGTGACGAGCAGCACAACGACCGCGATGACGAGGCCGATGCCCTCGGTGGCCGAGACGGCGGGGAAGCTCGCGCTGAAGAGGGAGCCGCCGAGCACGGCCTGGCTGCCGGAGGGGAGAGACTTCCGGAAGTCGGAGGCGGACTGCGTGAGGGCGTCCTTCTCGGCCTGCGTGACCTTCGTCTCACCCTCGGACATCTGGATCGAGATGATGCCGGCCTGCCCGTCCTTCGCGACGAGTCCGCCGTCCGTTGCGAACGGCGAGGCCGCGGAGGAGACGCCGGGCAGCTTCGCGAGCGCGCTCGCCTCGTCATCGACGGCGCTTTTGAAGGAGGCATCCGTGATCTGCGACCCGTCGGGGGCGACGACGATCAGCTGGGCGGAGGCGCCCGAGACCTGCGGGAAGGTCGTCGAGAGCTCGTCGAGCGCCTGCTGCGCCTCGGTGCCCGGAATCGAGATGTCGTTGCTCGTGCCCTTGTTGAAGAGCGCCGCGCCGCCGGCGACGAGCACCAGCAGGAGGATCCAGCCCAGGACCACGACCCAGCGGAACCGGGTGATCCATCGGCCCATCGCGTACAGAACGGATGCCATCCGCCGTCTTCCTCCCGTATCCGCCGGAGCGGTGCACTGACGAGTTCGATACAGACCTGTATCGAATGACACCGCCGAGCGTAGCGCATGGATACACTGGTGTATCGGAGTACTTGCTGAGAGGATGTTGGGACGATGACGACCGCCGAGCAACCGGCAGGCGCAGCGTCGCGCGGCCGTGAGCACACGCGGGAGCGGCTGATCGACGCCGCCTTCGACGTCTTCGCCGAGGTGGGCGTGGGCGCCGCTTCGGTCGAAGCCATCGCGGAGCGCGCCGGCTTCACCCGCGGCGCCTTCTACTCCAACTTCGACAGCAAGGTCGAGCTGTTCTTCGCGATCGCCGACACGAAGTACGCGCAGGCCGCCGCCGGGCTGCAGGCGGGGGTGGACCCGATCTTCGCCGCGGCGCTCCCGCCGGGGCATCCGATCACCGCCGAGGTCGTCGAGCAGATCGTCACCGGGGTGCTGCGCCTGACCGTCACCGACATGCGCTGGGCGCTGTTCGAGTCCGAGTTCGAGGCGCTCGCGCTGCGCGACCCCGAGATCGCCCGGCGCTTCGCGGGGCACTCGCAGCGTGTCGCGGAGGACCTCGCTGCGCTGCTGGACGGCGCACTGACACGCATCGGCGTGCGCTTCCGCGTGCAGGCCGAGCAGGCGACGCGGATGCTGATGACCATCTTCCGCTCCGCGGTCACCACGCACCTGCTCGCCGGCGGCGGGCCCGAGATCCCGCCCGACCGGCTCGCCGACGTGACCGCGCTAGCACTGCTACTGACCGAACGGATGCCGGAGCGGTAGTCGCCGCGTCTCACCCTTCCGGCCTTCCGGGCGTGCCTTCGCGGCCCTCCTGCTCTCCCCTCCGCTCCCGCTCGCCCCTCCCCCGCAAAGCAGCGCAGTGCACTCCCCACGCGCACTTGCGCGAAGGAACAAATTTTTCGCCCCAGGGAACCATTGGTTCCCCCCGCACCCCGAGGAACCATCGGCTCCGCCGTGCCCCAGGGAAACGTTGGTTCCCTCGTGCCCCAGGGAAACGTTGGTTCCCTCGCGCACCAGGGAACTGTTGGTTCCCTCGCACCCCAGGGAAACGTTGGTTCCGGCGTGCGGAGAAATGGTTCCCTCGCGCAAATGCTGGCGGAGAGGCATCCGATCTCGCCATGTCGATGACATCAGGACGACGCCGGAGGATGACGGATGCCTCGAAGCCCGGCCCGGCCGCGTACCGTGTTAGTCACGCTGCCGCACGGGTGGGACTCGAGCGCTGCGAACGGTGGCGAGACCGATCGTTCACCGGGATTTGTCACACTCGGTGCATCGTAGGGCTTGGATCGTAACGAGCGGCCTCGTGAGAGGTGAGAAGGAGAGACATGCGGGTACTGGTACTGGGCGGCGACGGGTTCTGCGGCTGGCCGACGGCCTTGCACCTCTCGGATGCCGGCCACGAGGTCGTGATCGCGGACAACTTCTCGCGCCGACGCATCGATGAGGAGCTCGGCGTCGAGTCCCTCACCCCGATCGCGCCGCTCGACGTCCGGGTCGCCGCGTGGCACGAGGTGAGCGGCCGCACGATCGAGACGGTCGAGCTCGACGTGGCGCAGGACTACGACATACTGCTCGACACCCTCGAGCATTACGAGCCCGACGCGATCGTCCACTTCGCCGAGCAGCGCGCCGCCCCGTACTCGATGAAGTCCTCCCGCCACAAGCGCTACACCGTCGACAACAACGTCAACGCGACGCACAACCTGCTCGCCGCGGTCGTCGAGGCGGGTCTCGACCCGCACATCGTCCACCTCGGCACGATGGGCGTCTACGGCTACGGCACCGCCGGTGTGCGCATCCCCGAGGGCTACCTGCGGGTCGGCATGACGGGCATCGACGGGGAGATCGTGGAGCAGGAGATCCTGTACCCGGCCAACCCCGGCAGCGTCTACCACATGACCAAGACGCTCGACCAGCTGCTGTTCGCGTACTACGTCAAGAACGACAAGATCCGCGTCACCGACCTGCACCAGGGCATCGTATGGGGCACCCAGACGACGGACACGGCGCGAGACATCCGCCTCATCAACCGCTTCGACTACGACGGCGACTACGGCACCGTCCTGAACCGCTTCCTCATGGAGTCGGCGGTCGACCACCCGCTCACGGTGCACGGCACCGGCGGGCAGACGCGCGCGTTCATCCACATCCAGAACACGGTGCAGTGCATCCGCATGGCCGTCGAGAACCCGCCCGAGAAGGGCGGCCGCGTGCGCATCTTCAACCAGATGACCGAGACGCACCGGGTGCGCGACCTGGCGAAGCTCGTGGCGGACCTCACGGGCGCCGAGATCGCCTACGTCGACAACCCCCGCAACGAGGCGCCCGAGAACGAGCTCCTCGTCGCCAACGACGGGCTGCTGGCGCTCGGCCTCTCGCCCCTCACGCTCGAGCAGCACCTGCTCGGCGAGATCATCGACATCGCGCAGAAGTACGTGGACCGCTGCGACCTCGACAAGATCCCGTCGCGCTCGCTCTGGCTCGCCCCGCACGAGGCGACCCCGGCGCGCTGAGGCGCGCCGAACCGCCGAGACCCGAGCCCCGAGACCTGAGCCCCGAGCCGCCGAACGGAACCCTGTGCGCATCGCCTTCGTCACCGAGACCTGGAAGCCGTCGATCAACGGCGTCGTGACGCGCATCGCGTCGAGCATCGACGAGCTCGTGGCCGCCGGCCATGAAGTGCTCATCATCGCGCCGTCGCTCGGCGCGGCCGACGCCGCCGTGCCTCGGCAGGCAGGTGTGACGCTGCATCGCATCCCCGCGTTCCACATCAGCTGGGTCTACGGCGGACAGCCCTGGGGCTGGCCGCTGCCCCGGGTGCGGCGCCTGCTCGCCGAGTTCACCCCCGACATCGTGCACGTCGTGAGCCCCTTCGTGCTCGGCATCGCCGGTGTGCGCGGTGCGCGGCGGCTGGGGCTCCCGCTCGTCGTGTCCTTCCACACGGACATCGCGGCCTACGCCGGCTCGTACCACCTGGCGTGGGCGCGTCCGATCATCTGGCGCATCCTGCGCGCATTGCACAACGCCGGCAGGCTGAACCTGGTCACCTCGCAGCACTCGGCGGCGCTGCTGACCAAGCACGGCGTGCGGAACATCGCGCTGTGGCGGCGCGGCGTCGACCTGGAGCGGTTCCGGCCGTCGGTCGCGGGGCGGGCGGATGCCGGGGCCGGGGCTGGGTCCGCCGGTGCGGGGGGTGCGACTGCCGGGGCTGGGCTGGCCGGTGGCCGGCCGGCAGCGGGCACAACTCCTGAACCCGCCGGGCCCGCGGCAGGCGCAGCGCAGGGACAGGCCGGAACGCAGGGTCCGGCCGAGGCGGGAGCCGCAGGCGGCTCAGGAGTTGCGGACAGCTCGCGCACCGCAGACGACACGCACCCCGCCGAGGGCTCAGGAGTCGTGAGCGGCACGAGCGTCGCGAGCGGCACGAGCGGGCGGGCGGATGCCAGGCCCACGGCGCTGTACGTCGGCCGGCTGGCCGACGAGAAGCGGATCAGCAGCCTGCTGCCGCTCGCCCGCTCCGGCACGGTGCGCCTCGTGCTCGTCGGGGACGGCCCGGACCGCGCCCGGCTCGAGCAGGAGTTCGCCGGGACGGACACCGTGTTCACGGGATCCCTCACGGGCGAGGACCTCACCCGCGCCTACGCCGAGGCCGATGTCTTCGTGTTCACCTCGACGACCGAGACGCTCGGCCTCGTGCTGATTGAGGCGCTCGCGTGCGGGCTGCCCATCGTCGCGGTGGAGTCCCCGGCCAGCCGCGAGCTGCTTGGCGCGCTGGAGGTGGCGCGGCTGATCGCCGCGGATCGCCCGGGGGACTTCGGCGCCGCCGTGGAGTCGCTGCTGAGCTGGCGCACGCCCGAGGCCCGGGCCGCGCTCGCGCGTGCAGAGGCGGTCGGCTGGGGCTGGGCCGCGGCGACCGAGGAGCTGCTCGACTACTACCGCGGCGCGCTCGGCGCGGCATCCCCCCGCCCCGCGCCGGCGCGGCCGTAGCCCCCGCACCCGCTGAACAAGCGGCGGCAGCCGGATGCCACCCGCTGGGGCATCCGGCGGAGCGCGGCGGCCTCGGCGCCGGCATCCCTCGTCCGCATACTCCGCGTAGGGGCGCACAACGGCAGCCGGATGCCGGACGGGGGCGCTCGCGCGCCGGGGCGGGTCGATTCCGCGGAGATGAGCCGTTTCCGCTGGCCCTCCCCGCCCACGGCTCCGCCCCAGCGACCCATCTCCGCCGAATCGGCACAGTCACAGTGCAGGAGCGCCGAGCTGCGAGAGCACCTGCGCGGGCCTGCGCCCTCGCTCCCCCACGAAATCTGGCAAATGCACCCTTTCAGCGCCCGTTCAGAGACGTTTGGCAGATCTCGCGGGGGAGGGAGGAGGAGAAGAGGAAGGGCGCGGGGCAGAGACGCCGCTCAGCGGCGCGGGGCGGCCTGGTAGGCGTACTCGAGCCAGCGCCAGGGCAGATCCTCCGGGCGGCCGGGGCGCGCCGCGAAGTCGCGCACGGCGTGCGCCCAGGGGTCGATGCCGTCGAGCTCGGCGTACAGCCAGGCGTCGAGGGAGTCGACCGCCGCCGCGGCTTCGTGGACGGCGCGGGCCACTCGGGGCGGGGAGGCTCCGCCCGGCAGCTCGCGGGCGATGGCGACGTAGTCGGCCAGAGTGAGGCCGTGGAACGGCCGCCGGCGGAGGGCGTCGATGACGAGCACGTGACGCAGGTGGGTGAGGCGTTCGTGCAGGCTCTCCTGCATCCAGTGCGGCCAGGGGTGCGGGCCGCGGGCTCGGGCGACCGCGATGAAGGGATCGTTGCGACAGGGAGCGCACGCGCGCCGCGCGATGTGCGGGTTGCGTGCCTGCAGCCAGGCGGAGTCGCGCCAGGACTGCATCACACGCAGCCAGAGCGTGTGCCGCGGCAGGGCCGGGTCGATGCGCAGCATCACCGAGCCCCGCGGACCCAACGGGTCCCACAAACCCGGCGGACCCAACGGGTCCCGCGCGCCCAACAGCCCCGGCGCATCCCACGGACCCCAGGACACCCAGGGACCCCACAGACCCACCGCCCCCGCCGGGCGGGCGACGAGGGCGGAGGGCGGAAACGCGCCCGGCGCCGCGGAACCCGAATCCGCAGCGTCGGACGCCAGACCAGCGCGGCGGGGGGAAGCGCCAGATCGCTGGTCACGCCGACGGTCTCAACCCCTCAGCCTGCCGTCGGCTGCTCGTGGGCGAGCGACGCTCGGCTGCGCGCCCGCGGATGCGGGACCCGGCACGAGTGCGACGGTGCGCCTCGTCGGGTCGGTGATGGTGATGTCGTCGTTCCACTTCGAGAACCGGACGTCCTGGCTGATGCCGTCCGCGACCACGGTGTAGCGGCGCGGCAGCCCGTCGTCGCCGATCCACCAGTCGTAGCTGAGCTGTGCGGGCACGGCATCCGTCAGCTCGGCGAGCGGCCCCGAGAGCTCGAGCGCCTTCGCGGTGTTCACGACGACGATGTAGGGGATCGTGCGCTCCCCGTCGACGACCTTCGGGCTGCCGGAGGGCTGAACGAAGGAGATGGCGTCCTTCAGCTCCGCGGTCATGGTGGCGGGGTCGAGTCCGTCCGTGGGGTCCGTGCCGTCGAGCGCCTTGCCCACGGCGCTGGTCTTGTCGCCCAGGTCGACCTTCTGCCAGCCGCCGTGGGTGAGCTTTCCGGCCTTCAGGTAGCTCGTTGTGCCGAGGCGGACGAGGTCCATCGTGGGCAGGCCGGTGCCGGCGAAGCTCTCGCGCAGGGCGGTGCCGTGCGCGGTCTTCGCGACGTCGGCCGTGATCGTGATGCGGGTCTTGCCGGCGGCGGCGCGCAGTTCGAGGTGCACGGAGCGCATGCCCTTCTGCGCGGCGGCGAGCGTGGGCGCGAAGGTCGTGGTGGTCAGGGCGTCGCGGGGCGGCTGCTCGGCGGCGCTGAGCTCGACGCATCCGGTCAGCGCGACGGCGCAGCCGAGGGCGAGGATGCCGGCGAGCGCGCGCCGACGGCGGGAGGGGAGTCGGAACGGGTGGGTCATTCTGCTGCTCTTCTCAGTGGTGGCGGAAGTCGGGCGGAAGTCGGGAACGGAGATCGGGACAGGGAACGGGCCGGGGCGGTCTCAGCCCGCCTCGCCGCGGGTGCGGTCGAAGCGAGACGGGCGGATGCGTCGCGCGAAGTCGGAGCGGTGCAGACGGTCGACGATGCGGGCCTCGCCGTCCCCTCCCCCGCGGCGTTCGGAGGGCAGGCCGAGCATCGGCAGGCGGTGCGCGTCCAGGTGCCCGGGCAGGGGCTCGTCGAGCGTGCGGGCGACGGCGGCGGCGCGCAGCAGCTCGGGGAGCCGGGCGATGGCGGCATCCCGCTTGCGCCGGTCGCCATAGGCGTGGTGGGAGATCATGTCCGGGCGGTCGGCGCCGAGGTACCAGGAGTGGCGCCGGTTCAGCGGGTCGACGACGGGCACGATGCGACCGT
>DASWPQ010000013.1:0-26623 GCA_036398375.1 Gryllotalpicola sp. | reverse complement strand
CGTGGATGTTCGCGGCGCGGCAGGCGGCCTCGAGCTCGGCATCCGTCGCCCCCGGCTTGGCGTACCTCAGGTTCTCGGCGATCGAGGCGTGGAAGAGGTACGTCTCCTGGCTGACGATGCCGATGTGCGAGACGAGCGACTCCGCCTTGAGCTCGCGCACGTCGCGCCCGGCGAAGCGCACCGAGCCGGAGCTCGCCTCGTAGAACCGCGGGATGAGGTACGACACCGTCGTCTTGCCGGCGCCGGACGGCCCGACGAACGCCGCGAACCGCCCCGGCTCGATGCGGAAGGACACGTCGTCGAGGGTGGCGCGCTCCCCCGGCCGGGCGTCGGGGTAGCGGAAGGTGACGTGGTCGAACTCGACGCCGATGGCGTTCGCGGCCGAGCGGGGATGCCCCTGCTGGGCGTCACGCGGCGGCGCCTCCCCGGCGACGCACTCCTCCTCAGCGGGGCTGACGCTCACGGCATCCGCCCGGTCGCTGATCGCGGGCTTCAGGTCCAGATACTCGAAGATGCGCGCGAACAGCGCCCCGGAGGTCTGCAGATCGAGGGCGACCCGCATCAGACCGAGCAGTGGGAACAGGAGCCGCGCCTGCACGGTCGTGAACGCCACGATGGTGCCCGCCGTGATGTCCGCCGAGCCGCCGACGAGCAGCCAGCCGGCGATGAGGTACACGATCGCGGGGATCGAGGAGAGGAACACCTGCACCATCGCGAAGAACCACTGCCCGCTCATCGCCTGCTGCACCTGCAGGCGGATCTGGTTCTCGTTCTCGTCGGCGTAGCGCGCCGTCTCGCTCTTCTGCCGGTTGAACGCCTTGGCGAGCAGGATGCCCGAGACCGACAGCGTCTCCTGCGTAATCGCCGTCATGTCCGACAGGCTCTCCTGGGTCGCCCCGGCGATGCGGGCGCGCACCTGACCCACGCGCCGCTGCGCGATGACGAGGAAGGGCATCAGCACGACCGCGACGATGGTGAGCTGCCAGTTCAGCAGCACCATGGCGACGAATGCGGCGATGACCTGCACCGTGTTGCCCAGCACGCTCGAGACGGTGTTGGTCAGCACGCTCGAGACGCCGCCGACGTCGTTCTGCAGCCGCGACTGGATGACGCCCGTCTTGGTACGGGTGAAGAAGCTGAGCTCCATCGCCTGCAGGTGGGTGAAGAGCCGCACGCGCAGGGCGCCCATGACCTTGTTGCCGACGGTGGCGGTCAGCCAGGTCTGCCACACGCCGATGAGCCCGGAGGCGATGTACAGCACGGTCATCGCGATGACGAGGGTGACGAGCACGGGCACGTTCACGTGCCCGGACTTCGGGAACAGGCCCAGATCGAAGACGCGCTGCGTCAGCAGCGGCGGAACGACGCTCAGCGCCGCCGAGAACAGCACGAGCACGACCGTGACGACGAGTCGGCCGCGATACGGGCGGAAGAGGAATCCGATGCGGCGGACCAGGCGGTCGATCTTCGGGGCCTGGGCGTTGACCGCCCGCTGCGCCGCGAAGTCCCCGCCGCTGATGCGCGCGCCGCGACCCCCGCCTCCGCCGCCCATTCCGCTCATGCACAGAGGCTACCCGGCCCGCTTTCGCGAGTTCCGCCGGATGCAGCTTCAGCAGTGCGGTCGAGCTGCATTCCACGGATCTCGCGGAAGAGGAGAGGGGACAGGCTCAGTCCGCGTCGCCGACCGCGATCGCCTCGGCAACCTCCAGCCGATGCTCCTCCTCGCCGTCGGCGCGCGTCAGGGCCGAACGGCCGAAGGCCACGACGAGGGTCGAGACGACGAGCACCGCGAAGCCGAAGTAGAACGGCGCGGCCGCGGTGCCGAGTGCGCCCGCGAGCCACGACGCGAGCGGCGGGGCGACGGCGCCGCCGATGAACCGCACGCCGGAGTAGGCGCTCGAGGCGACCGGGCGGGGCAGGTCGGTGGCCTCCATCGAGCACTCGGTGAGCACGGTGTTCAAGACGCCGAGGAAGAGGCCGCCGATGATCACGAGCACGATAAGCCCGACGGCGCTGCCGTGCAGGATCCCGGCCAGCAGCTCCGTGATGGCGAGCAGCGGGATGACGATGAGCAGCACGGTCGTGCGGCGCAGGAAGCGCGTCAGCAGCGGGGCACCGAACACCGAGGTGATGGCGAGCGCCACGCCCCAGCCGAAGAAGATGTAGCCGAGCGAGAGCGCGTCGCCGATGCCGAGCTTCTGCAGCGCGAACGGCGTCCAGGCCAGCAGCACGAAGAAGCCCATGTTGTAGAACAGCGCGGTGATCGCCATCACGAGCAGCCCGGGCCGGGCGAGGCCGCGGAACGGCGCCGACAGCGGCGTGGGCGTGGGCTTCACCTGGGGGCCGCGCAGCATGGTGACGATCGCGATGAACCCGATCGCCATCAGCGCCGCCGTGCCGAAGAAGGGCCCGCGCCAGGAGATGCTGCCGAGCAGACCGCCGACCAACGGGCCGACGGCGAGGCCGAGGCCGAGCGCCGACTCGTAGAGGACGATCGCGTTGGCCGCACCGCCGGCGGCCGCGCCGACGATGCTCGCGAGCGCGGTCGAGATGAATAAGGCGTTGCCGAGACCCCAGCCCGCGCGGAATCCGATGATCTGCCAGACGTTGCCGCTCGCACCCGCGAGCGCCGCGAACACGACGATCACGCCGAGGCCGATGAGCAGCGTGCGCTTCGCGCCGATCCGGCTCGACAACCAGCTCGTGAAGAACATCGCCGCGCCCGTGATGAGCAGGTAGGTCGTGAACAGCAGCTCGGTCTGGGTGTTGGTCGCCTTCGTCGCCGTGGCGATGGCGGGCAGGATCGGGTCGACGAGGCCGATGCCCATGAAGGAGACGACGCAGGCGAAGGCGATCGCCCAGACGGCGATCGGCTGCTTGAGGATGGATCCGGATGCGGGCTCGTGCGCCATCTAGTGCGACATCTCCTTCGTGCGGTCGGGGGCGTTCAGCTCGACGCGCTCCTGCAGCAGCCGGACGGTGCGGCGCAGGGCGTCGAATTCGTCGGCCGTGAGGTCGGCGAAGTAGGGGTGCAGGGCGGAGGCCAGCTCGCCGCGCCACGCGTCGACGGCCGCGGCGCCTTCGGGGCTCACGTCGATCTGCCAGGCGCGAGCGTCGCTCTGGTCGGGGATGCGCACGACCCAGCCGCGCTCGGCGAGGCCGGCGACGATCTTCGTCATGGTGGGCTGGGCGACCCGGCTGAGCGTCGCGAGCTCGCCGATGCGCAGCGGGCCGGCCTGCTGCAGCACGCCGAGCGTGCGCCAGGTGGCCGCGGACTCTGTGGTGCCCGTGGCCTGTGCCGCGATGCGCACGAGCCGCGAGTTGGCCTGCACCAGATCGCCGAGCAGCGTGTGCAAGTCTTGGGGACGCGTCATGCGGCCAGTTTATATAGCCAGACTATCTATTGCAACAGAAAAGAGGCGCCGCACCGGAGTGCGACGCCCCTGGTCCGGCAGAAGCCGGGCAGTCGGCCGGGCGCGTGGCCCGGCGGAGACTACTTGAGGGTGACGGAGGCGCCGACCTCTTCCAGAGCGGCCTTGGCCTTCTCGGCGGCATCCTTGTTGGCGCCCTCGAGCACCGGCTTCGGAGCGCCGTCGACGACGGCCTTGGCCTCGCCGAGGCCGAGCGAGGTGAGCTCGCGGACGACCTTGATGACCTGGATCTTCTTGTCGCCCACGGTCTCGAGGATGACGTCGAAGGAGTCCTTCTCCTCGGCCTCCTCGGCACCCGCACCGGCGCCACCGGCGGCCGGAGCCGCGGCGACCGCGACCGGAGCGGCGGCGGTGACCTCGAAGGTCTCCTCGAACTTCTTCACGAACTCGGACAGCTCGATGAGCGTGAGCTCCTTGAACGCGTCAAGCAGTTCCTCGGTGGAAAGCTTTGCCATTTCTTCTTCTCCTAGTTGCTAGTGATGTACTCACCGCTGGCGGGCGGCATCCGATCGCTGAGCAGCCGGCGCGGCCGGCAGCTCGAAACGTCGGGATGCCTACGCAGCGGACTCCTGCTTCTCGCGCAGTGCGTCGACCGTGCGAACGGCCTTCGACAGCGGTGCGTTGAACAGATAGGCGGCTCCGAACAGCGAGGCCTTGAACGCGCCGGCCAGCTTGGCCAGCAGCACCTCACGGCTCTCGAGGTCGGCGAGCTTGCCGACCTCTTCCGCGGTCAGCGGGGCGCCATCGAAATAGCCTCCCTTGACCACGAGGAGAGGGTTTGCCTTGGCAAAGTCGCGCAGACCCTTCGCGACGGTGACGGGGTCACCGTGGACGAACGCGATCGCAGACGGGCCGGCGAGCTCGTCGTCGAACGCCGTGATGCCGGCGTTGTTGGCTGCGATCTTGGACAGCGTGTTCTTCACCACGGCGTACGACGCGTCCGAGCTGATGGAGCGGCGCAGTTCGCGCAGCTTCGCAACAGACAGACCGCGGTACTCGGTCAGCAGAACGGCCGTCGAGCTCTGGAACTTATCCGTCAGCTCGGCAACCGTGGCTTCCTTGTTCGCCATGGCCACTCCTTATGAATTCCTGACCCGAGACGGATGCCTCGAGCCGCCGCAGCCGCAGGAGAGAAGGGGAACGAAAGAAGCTCCGGCGCAAGCGCACGGAGCTGAGACCCACGATCGTGGGGGTGACTTCATGAACCTGCGCGGGTCGCCTCTTTCGAGAGCCTTGGCCCGGCGTGCTTCTGAGGGCACGCCGAAAACCTGCGGTCTTTGGCTTTCCTCCAGGATACGCGACACGCCCGGCATCCGCCAAATCGTCGTCGTGGCCGTCATCGTCGCCGCCGGTCGGCACTACAGCACGGTCGTGCGCCGCCAGACCGTGCGCAGCTGACGACCGGGGCGGGGATCAGACGTGGTGGCGCCAGGAGTGCTGCGGGTCGTAGCCGAGCAGCCGCCGCGCCTTCTCGATCGAAAGCAGGGTGTCGTTCACGCCGAGCTCGCCGCGCACCTCGACGCCGGGGAACACCTCGGCGACGAGCTCCGCGTTCGGGCGCGTCATGACGGTGTCCGGCGAGGCGATCACGAAGCGGTCGAAGCCGGGCGTCCCGTACTCGAGCGCCTTGAGCACCGCCTGCGCCCCGTCCCGCGCGTCGATGTAACCCCACAGGTTCCACTTCCGCAACTGGGCGTCGGCATCGAAGGAGGGGAAGGCCGCATAGTCCTCGACGTTCATGACGTTGGAGAAGCGCAGGCCGATGATCTTGAGGTCCGGGTACCAGCGGGCGAGCTGGAAGGCGAGCTTCTCTTCGAGGTACTTGTTGAGCGAATAGACGGATTCCGGCAGCTCCACCTCCTCGTCGAGGGGGATGTAGGGCGGCGGCGTCACGAACGGCAGGCCGAGGATCGTCTCGCTCGAGGCGAAGACGATGTTGCGGATGCCGAGCTTCGTCGCCGCGTGGAGCACATTGAAGGTGGCCGGGGCGTTGTTGTGGTAGGTCGCGACGTCGCTCACGATGCCCGGGGCGGGGATCGCGGCGAGGTGCACGACCGCGTCGAAGTCGGTCGGCCCGGCGGGGTAGGAACCGTCGCGCACGCCGGAGAGCGCCGAGATGACCTCGCCGTAGTCGGTCAGGTCGACGCGCAGGAAGCCGGGGCCGCGCTGGCCGACCCGGTCGATGTTCAGCACGTCGTGGCCGGCCTCCCGCAGATACGCGAGGACGTTGGCGCCGAGCTTGCCCGTGCCACCGGTGAGGGCGATCTTCATCGACTGCTCCTGACTTCTCGAATCGGTTCGATGATGCGCTTCCCATCCAAGCATCTCCGCGCCCGTGTGTGCAGAACTCCGGTGATCTTCGGCGACGCGCGACACGGGCCGCGCCGCTACGCCGGTCGTCGGGGCGCCCGACGAAAAATCACCGGAGTTTTGCACCACCGGGGCGCGGGCGCCGGCTCGAGCTACGCGCCGGCGAGGGGAAGCCGCACGGAGAACACGGTTCGCCCCGGCGCGCTCTCGACCTGGATCGTCCCGCCGTGCGCGTCGACGACGGCCCGGACGATCGCGAGCCCCAGCCCGGTCGACCCGGTGTTGCGCGAGCGCGAGCTGTCACCGCGGGCGAAGCGCTCGAACAGCACGGGCTGCAGCTCCGCCGGCACGCCGGGGCCGTCATCGGTCACGCTGACCTCCGCCCAGGCGTCCACCGTCGTCAGCGCCAACGTCACCGTCGTGTCCGCGGGGGTGTGCACTCGCGCGTTCGTCAGCAGGTTCGCGAACACCTGGTGCAGCCGCACCTGGTCGCCGATCGCCTCCACCGGCTCGTCGGGCAGCTCGAGCCGCCAGACGTGGTCGGGGCCGGCGGCGTGGGCGTCCGACAGCAGGTTGATGAGCAGCATCGACAGGTCGACGGGTTCCCGGTCGAGCTCGCGGCCCTCGTCGAGGCGCGCGAGCAGCAGCAGGTCCTCGACCATCGCGGTCATGCGCTTCGCCTCGGACTCGATGCGGCCGATCGCGTGCTGCACGTCGGGTGGGATCACCTCGCCCGAGCGGCGCGTGAGCTCCGAGTAGCCGCGGATCGACGCGAGCGGGGTGCGCAGCTCGTGCGAGGCGTCCGAGATGAACTGCCGCACTTTGCGCTCGCTGGCTTCGCGGGCCGACAGGGCGGATGCCACGTGCCCCAGCATCGCATTGAAGGCGTTGCCGACCCGCCCGACCTCGGTGCGCGGGTCGGTGTCCTCCTCGGAGACGCGCACGCGCAGGGCGACCTCGCCACGGTCGAGCGGCAGGGTCGAGACGGTCGTGGCGGCCTCGGTGACCCGGTCGAGGGGGCGCAGCGACAGCCGGACGATGAGCAGTCCGATGCCGGCGGCGAGCACGCCGGCCGAGGCGGTCGCGATCAGCATGATGCTCGCGAGCTGGTCGATCGTGCCCTGCGCCTCCTGCAGGGGCAGGCCGACGACGAGCGTCACCTGGGCGGGCAACGGGATCGCCGCGACCCGGTAGTCGCCGCCGCGGTTGTCGAGGGTGATCTGGACCGTGCGCGGCTGGCCGTTCGGGGGCAGCGCCGCGAGCTCCTCGCGCGAGGCCTCGCTGAGCGGCTTCGAGCTCGGGTCGGAGCCGATCGGCAGGTAGGAGCCGTTCAGGAACTGTCCGTTTCGGAACTCGACCGCGATCGTGCCGCCCGGCTGACCGCTGACCTGCACGATGTCGCTCGAGGACAGCATCCCCTCGCCGCGCTGATAGGACTGGACCGCCTGGGTGTAGCTGCGCTCGGCGGCGAGCTTGAGCTGACCGTTGACGCGGTCGCTCAGATAGGTGTTGAGCAGCACCACGCTCACCCAGCCGATGAGCAGGCCGAGCCCGGCGACGAGCACCACGACCGCGGTGACGAGCTTGCGGCGCAGCGTCCAGTTCCGGAACATCCGGCGGAACCCTCCGCCCATCCGGCCGAGCATCGTCCGCGCGTTCCGGCCTCGCCGCGCCGCCCCGGTGGTCATCGGCACCGAGGCTATCGCGGGCCCCGGCGCCGACTGTGTCATTCCAGGACCCGCGTCACTCCGCGGCCTTCACCATGTATCCGGCGCCGCGCACGGTGTGGATCATCGGCTTGCGGCCCGCGTCGATCTTCTTGCGCAGGTAGGAGATGTAGAGCTCGACGACGCTCGACGTGCCGCCGAAGTCGTAGGACCACACGCGATCGAGGATCTGGGCCTTGGAGAGCACCCCGCGCGGGTTGCGCATGAGGTAGCGCAGCAGCTCGAACTCGGTGGCCGTGAGGCTGATCGGCGTGCCGCCGCGGGTGACCTCGTAGCTGTCCTCGTCGAGCACGAGGTCGCCGACGACGATGCGCGGGTCGCTCGTGTCGGCGACGAGGGCACGGGAGCGGCGCAGCAGGCTGCGCAGCCGGGCGACGAGCTCCTCCAGGCTGAAGGGCTTGGTGACGTAGTCGTCGCCGCCTGCGGTGAGCCCCGCGATGCGGTCGTCGAGGGAGTCCTTGGCGGTGAGGAAGAGCACCGGGGTCTCGTTTCCGCCTTCACGGATGCGGCGCATGACCTGCAGTCCGTCGAAGTCGGGGAGCATGATGTCGAGCACGACCGCGTCCGGCTTGAACTCGCGCGCCGTGTTCACGGCCTGGTGACCGGTGCCCGCGCTTTTGACCTCCCAGCCCTCATAACGGAGCGCCATCTGCAGCAGGTCGGTCAGGGTGTTCTCGTCGTCGACGACGAGGATCCGGATCGGCGAGCCATCGGCGTGGTGGAGATGTGCCTGGGCGGCGCGCGGTTCAGACAGGTCGATGCTCATTCTGCCGATTATGCGCCGCTCTTTTCGAGACCCCTATGGTTGACTTATGGCTTTCCTGTGAATGCCGTCGGTGCGATGGATCGCGCGCGAGCCGGAGCGGATCACAGCTGCCCGATCTCCGTCAGCACGACCCGCATCGCCTCGGCGCTGCGGTGGAAGGCCGCTCGCTCCTCCGCGTTCATCTGCGCCGTGAGCACACGCTGCACACCGCCGGAGCCGAGCACGCACGGCACGGACAGCGCGATGCCGTCGATCCCGTCGTAGTCGCGCAGCACGGTCGTCACCGGGGTGACCATGTGCTCGTCGCGCAGGATCGCCTCGACCAGACGCACCCCGGCGAGCCCGATGGCGTAGTTGGTGGCGCCCTTCCCCGCGATGATGGCGTACGCCGACTGCACAGCCTGGCTCTCGATGTCGGCGAGGGTCGTGTCGTCGAAGATCTTCGTGCCGTCCTCGTCCGTCCACTCGCGGATCGGCGAGCCGCCGACCGAGGCGTTCGACCACAGCGGGAACTCGCTGTCACCGTGCTCGCCGAGGATCACGGCATGGACGTCACGCGGCGCGACCCCCGCCCGCTCGGCGACGAGCCAGCGCAGCCGCGAGCTGTCGAGCGTGGTGCCCGAGCCGATCACCTGGCCACGACGCAGGCCCGCGACATCCGCCGCCACCACCGTCAGCACGTCGACGGGGTTCGTCACGAGGATGTAGACCGCGTCGGGCGCGCGCTTGACGAGCTGGGGCATGAGCGAGCGGATGATCCTCGCATTGGTGGTGACGAGGTCGAGGCGGCTCTGCCCCGGCTGCTGGCTCGCCCCCGCCGTGATCACCACCACGTCGGAGTCCGCGATGACGTCCAGCTCGCCGCCGCCGATGACGCGCGCCGCGTGGGCGAAGGGCGTGCCGTGGGCGAGGTCGAGCACCTGGGCCTCCGCGCGTGCGGCGTTGAGGTCGTAGATCGCGACCTCGTCGGCCGCTCCGCGGATGAGTGCGGCGTAGGCGAGCGAGGTGCCGACCGCTCCGGCGCCGATGATGCCGAGCTTGGTCGTGCGGGCGTTGACCATATGGCCATCATTCCGCGTGGATGCCTGGGCGTCCACGGCCCGGTCCGGGATCGTGCCCTGATCGCGTCCCCGGCGGCACGATCCGTGGGGATGCCGCAGCGGGGGTTGCGCGATCCAACGCCCCGGCCCGGGGAGTTAGGCTCTACGGATCGGTCATGGCGGAACGGTCGGCCGAGCGCGCGAGCTGAGAAGGCAGAGCATGACGGCGGAGCAGGTGGTCGATCCCGCGGAGCGGCGGGCGGCGACGGATGGCGGCATCCCCGAGCCGGCGCAGGTGGCGCCGGGCGTCTGGACGCTGCCGGTCGAGTTCCCGACCACGGGCCAGCCGTTGCGCTACACCCTCGGCTACGCCCTGCTCGACGCGGACGGCGGCGTGCACCTCATCGACCCCGGCGTGGACACGGATGCCAATTGGGCACGGCTCACGGGCCTGCTCGATGGGCTCGGACGGCGGGTCGCGGACATCCGCACCGTCATCGTCACCCACCTGCACTTCGACCACCTCGGCATGGGTGCGCGAGTGCGCGACGCCTCCGGCGCCGGGATCGTGCTGCACCGGCTCGAGCAGGCGGCCATCGACGGGGAGTTCGGCGGAGCCGACCCGGAGCGCTTCGACCGCTGGGGTGTGCCCGCGACGCGACGCGGCGAACTCGCCCGCATCACCGAGGAGCGCTTCACGAAGGCGCAGATCACCGCCGACCGGCTCGTGGAGGACGGCGAGGTGCTGGAGCTGCCCGGCATCCGCCTGGAAGTCATCTGGACCCCCGGGCACAGCTACGGCAGCATCTGCCTGCGCGACGCGGAGCGGCGGCTGATCTTCACCGGCGACCACGTTCTGCCGCTGGTGAACCCCGGACTCGGGCTCGGCGGCCCGACCCCGAGCAACCCCATCAGCGACTACCTCGAGGCCCTCGACCGGGTGGCCGGGTTCGACGACCACCAGGTGTGCCCTGGGCACGGCTACCGCTTCTTCGGGTTGCGCGCCCGCTGTGAGAGGCTCGCCGCCCACCACGCCCGCCGCACCGCGGAGGTCGCGGGCGTGCTCGACCGGCTCGAGCGCCCGAGTGTGTGGCAGGTGGCTTCGCTGCTTTACTGGAGCCTGGGCTGGGAGAACCTGTCCCACTACCTTCTCGACTCCGCACTGGCGCAGGTCGAGATGCACATCGCCCGGCTCGGGCGTGACAGGGAGCTGGAGAGAACCGCATGACCGACACCGCACTCGATGACCGCCGCAAGGTGCGGGAGTCCACCCGCGTCGAAGGGCAGAACGCGCGCTCCTGGCAGCTCGTCTCCGCCCTGCAGACGGCGATGTTCGACACGGCGCAGCTGGGCCGGGCCGATCAGATCGTCCTCGACCTGGAGGATGCGATCGACGGCTCGCTCAAGCAGTTCGCGCGGGACAACGTCGTCGAATGGCTCCGCGCGGGCGGGAGCGCCTGGGTGCGCATCAACGACTGGACGACCGTGGACTGGAGCGACGACATCGCCGCGCTCGCCGGCGTGCCCGGCCTGCAGGGCGTGATGCTCGCCAAGACCGAGGCGGCCGAGCAGGCCACCGACACCTTCCAGCGCCTCGGCGGCGCGACCCCGGTCGTCACGCTCATCGAGTCGGCGCTCGGCATCGAGAGCGCCATCGAGATCGCCCGCGCCCGCGGCACCTTCCGCCTCGCCTTCGGCAGCGGCGACTACCGCCGCGACACGGGCGCCTCGAACACGCCGCTGGCCATGGCCTACCCCCGCACCCGGCTCGTGCTGGCCAGCCGCATCGGCGGCCTGCCCGGCCCGATCGACGGCCCGACCGTGGCGAGTACTCACCCCGTGCTGCGCGAGCAGGCGGCCGACGGGGTCGCCCTCGGCATGACCGGCAAACTCTGCCTCGACATGGAGCAGCCCAGCGTCATCAACGAGTCCATGAGCCCCTCGCCGGCCGACGTCGCCTGGGCGCTCGACTTCCTGGCGAAGTTCGAAGCCGATGGCCGGGTGATCCGCGACGGCTCCGACAAGCCGCGCCTGGCGCGCGCGGAGACGATCCGGCGCCGCAGCGAGATCTTCCACATCCAGCCGAACTCCTAGCCACCGCACCCCCAGCCGCTTCGCGCTCACCGTGGCGCGGCGCGGCATGGGGCGGCATGGGGCGGCGCAACGCGACGTGCGCAGCGTCCCTCGCGGCCGACGTTTCTGCATTTCTGAATTCCATGATGCGGAATATGTTGTCTACAGAGAGAAATTTTGCCATGATGGCCGGAGCAGGCCATGGCGCGCCTGCGTGCCCGGTCCCGGGCAGGGAGGTGCAATGATGCAGACAACTCGAGTAGCGGCGCAGGTCGGCGGGACGTCGATCATCGACGAGGGCGCACCGGCGGTGCTGGACGCCCTCCAGGGACGGGCGGCGGCCGACACCGTGTTCCTCGCCGCCACGACGTGGTCGCGGGAGACCGGAGGACGGGCGCCTTCCGGATACGCCGACCACGGCGTCGCGAGCACCGGCGCCGGCTGGACCGGCGGCAACTACGCGAAGGTCCGCCCCGAGTTCTACCGCCGCACGGCTCTCGGGCCCGTGCCGCGCGCCGGCGATGCCGGTGACCGCGACGCCCTCGCGGAGACCGTCGACGCCGCGCACGAGCGCGGGATGGAGGTCTTCGCGCTCGTGGACGAGAGCGCGTCCGCACCGGAGCTGCGACGGTACCCCGGCTTCCTCGCGTGTCTCGAGGTGGACATGTGGAACAAACCGGCACGCCGCCCGTGCTATAACAATCCGGACTACCGCAACTGGCATCTCGGGCTGATCGAGGACTACGTCGCGAACTACGAGCTGGACGGCCTCTCCTGGCGGGCGGAGCGCTTCGGCCCGCTGACGCTCCTCGCGCAGGGCCCGGCCCTGCAGGGCCTCGGGCTGATCAGCTGCTTCTGCGACTGGTGCAAGGCCAAAGCCGCGGATCGCGGGATCGACTGGCGCCCGGCGCAGACCGGCTATCGGGCCCTCGTCGCCCTCAACGCCGCCGCGTCGAATGGCGAGCGGCCCGCCGACGGGGTGTTCGCCTCCTTCTGGCGCCTGCTGCTCAGGTACCCCGAGATCCTGGCCTGGCAGGCGCTGTGGACCGACGGACAGGTCCAGCTCTACCGCGACATCTTCGGGAGCGTGCGTGCGATCCGCCCGGACATGGAGGTCGGCTGGGACCTCGACCCGATCGCGACGCTGAGCCCCTTCCACCGCGCCAACCTCGACTTCTCGGAGCTCAGCCACATCTGCGACTTCCTGAAAGTCGGGACCTACACCGCCAGCGGCGGGGCCGCGCTCGCACGCACGGCGCACGGTCTGGCCCGCGCGTTGCTCGGCGACGCCGATGTCGACGCGGTGTACCCGGTCCTCCAGACGATGCTCGGCATCCGCGAGCGGCCTCTCGACGAGCTGGACGAGTCCGGGCTCTCCGCCGCCTACGTGGGGGCGGAGGTCGCACGGGCCGTCGAGACGAACGAGGGCCGATGCGTCATCTACGCCGGCATCGACGTCGACATCCCGGTCGGCGAGGACGACTCCCCCGACGGGACGCGGAACACGGACTACGGAGGCCGGGGCGTGTCCCGCAGCTCGGACGAGCAGATCGCCTCGGCGATCGGCGCGAGCATCGATGCCGGCGCCGCCGGCATCGTCCTCGGCAGGAAGTACGCGGAGATGCGCGGCGCGCACCTCGACGCCGTGGGCCGCGCGGTCCGCGATCTGACCACGAATTGAGTGAGAGGAAACATCGACGATGAAGACGACGCAACTGGGCTCCACCGGTCTTGAGGTCTCCCGGATCGTTCTCGGCGGCTACCCCTTCGGCGGGGTGAACCAGGCCAATGACTGGGACCCGTGGAGCGCGGAAGGCGCGAAGACCGTGATCGCGACGGTCAACCATGCGCTCGATCGGGGGATCAACTACATCGACACCGCGGCCGCCTACGGCGCCGGGAAGAGCGAGGAGCTCATCGGCGAGGTGATGCGGACCCGTCGCGACGAGTGCGTGCTGGCGACCAAGGTCGGCTGGGAGGGCTGGAGCAAGCAGGACGTGCTCGACGGGGTCCACGGCTCGCTCACGCGCCTTCAGACCGACCATCTGGACATCGTGCAGTTCCACGGGGGCATGTTCACCGCGGCCGAATACGACCACATCGTGAACGGCGGCCCCCTCGAGGCGTTGCAGGAGCTGAAGTCGCAGGGCAAGGTCGCGCACATCGGGATCACGGCGGAGGAGCCGTGGACCGCCAAGCAGTTCATCGACGGCAACTTCGACGTGTTCCAGCTCGCCTACAACTTCATCTACCAGGCCGCCGCGCGCCACGTGCTCAACGACACCGCCGCCGCGGGCGTCGGCGTGGTCACCATGCGCACGATGACCTCGGGGATCCTGCAGCGGCTGGCCGGGTACCTCGCCCCGGAGTGGCAGGACGCCCACGACCTCTTCGAGGTATGCCTCGAGTTCGTGCTGGCGGATTCCCGGATCACCGCCCCGATCGTCGGCATGCGCTGGCCCGGGGAGGTCGACAAGAACGTCGACTTCGTGGAGAGCTTCGAGCCGCCGCTCGATCTCGCCGAGCTGCCGCGCATGACCGCAGACGTCTACGCCGCACAGGACCATGAGCGCGACGCCGTCTCAGGCTGAGTCCGGCGACGTCGCCGTCGATGCCTACGCGCATGTCGGACTGCCGCGCTTCCAAAGCGTTGAGGACTACTGGGCGCTCGCCGGCCCGGTGGGTGTGGGCCGAGCCGTGCTGTGCGCGTTCGACTCCAGTCCGGACCTGCGCACCCTGCACACCGCCGTACGCGCCGACCCCGGGCGGCATCGGGCGCTGGGGGTGCCGTTCGGCGACGACCGCCCCGCACGCGCGGCATCCGTTCGCGCGCAGCTCGACGCCGGCTTCTCCGGCATCCGCCTCGCCGATCGCGATCTGACGGATGCCCGGGACGAGCTGGTCGCGACCGGAGAGCTGGGCGGAATCGCCGTCGTCTGCGCCGAGGCGACCTCGCTCGAGGCCGGTGCGGCCGTGCTTCTCGCCCATCTCGAGCGGTTCCCCGACGCTGCCGTGGTGGGCGGCCACTTCGCCTCGCCGCGCGATCCCGCCGTGCTCGACGGCGGGGCCGTCGGCGAGCTGTTCCGACACCCGCGCTTCCACGTCGTCTTCTCCCGGCAGGGCGCCTTCACCGCCGCGACGCTCCTGGAGTGGGCGCACGCCGTCGTCGAGACGACCGGCTGGGAACGGATCCTCTGGGGGTCCGAGTCGCCGGTGCTGCTGTGGCGGAACGAGACGATCGCGGATGCGCTGCACTGGATCGAGCGACTGTCTCCCTCCGATGCGGAGCGGACCGCGTTCCTCTCCGGGAACGCCGGCCGGCTGTTCTTCGGCGCCGAGGCGCTGACGGGTCCGCTGGAGCTCCCCGCGGACCCATGGGAGACCGCGCCGCGATTCCCCGCGACCCTGTGGGCACGCGGCCTCCCTGTCGATCAGGAGCTCGCCGGGCGGCTGATCCACTCCTGGCTGTCCGCCCCCGACCGACCGGAGACGTTCGGCGACTTCGTCGCCCGCATCCTGAGCGGATCGATCCCGCCCGTCTGAGCCCCGCGCACGCGGACGAAATCCGCGCACCGACCCCGTTGACAGCCCTGGGGTGCACACCTAGGGTTGTCGATTAGCAAAATAAAACTTCCATATGCTGGAAAGGTCAATGTCGACATGACGCAGCACTCTGCCTTCGCATTCTCTTCCCCCGCCGCCCGCCTGACCCGTCGCGCGTTCGTCTCGGGGACCGTCGGAACCGCCGGAGCGCTCCTCCTCGCCGCGTGCAGCGGCGGCGGCGGCAGCACGAGCGCCCCCACGGTGACGAAGGGCCCCGTCAAGCTCGACGCGGCAAAGCTCTCGGTGAGCTGGTGGGGTGCCGACGACCGCACGCAGAAGACGCTCGCGGCCCTCAAGCTCTACACCCAGAAACATCCCGACATCACGTTCCAGTCGAGCTACGGCGGGATCGTCGGCTACCAGGACAAGATGGTCACCCAGTTCTCGGGTGGCAACGGACCCGACTTCATGCAGGTCTCCGACCGGCTGCCGTTCATCGCCAACAACCAGCTGCTGAATCTCGACCCGTACATCAAGGCGGGACGCCTGAACCTCACCGGCGCGAACGAGGCGACCCTCAACGCGCAGCGCGTGGACGGCAAGCTGTACACGCTCCCCTGGGGCCTCGCCTCGAACTGCTTCTATTACAACAAGGCGCTCTTCCAGGACGCGGGCGTTCCCGAGCCGAAGAACGGCTGGACCTGGGACGACTACGTCGACACGATCAAGGCGCTCACCGCGGGATCGAGCGGCGTCTTCGGCTCCGAGGACATCTGGGCCCCCGCCGGGACGATGTCCTGGCAGCCCTTCCAGCTGTTCCTCCTGTCGCGGAACATCCAGCCGTACAAGAGCGGCGGCAAGGAGTTCAACTTCACGTCCGACATCCTCACCGAATGGCTCGACTTCTGGCAGGGCCTGCGCAAGGACGGCTACCTGCCGCCCGCCGCCCAGACCGCCGAGGAGAACGCGATCCAGACCTCGCCGTTCGTGAAGCGCAAGACGGCGCTGTACCCGATCAACAGCTCGATCGCCACCTCGCTGCAGGGCCTCATGAAGGACGAGCTGGGCGTCGTGACGATGCCCTCGGGCAGCACGAGCTCGCAGAACCTCTCCGGCGACCGCTTCGGCGGCTACGTGAACACCAGCATCATCGTCGGAGTGAACGCCGCGACGAAGCATCCCGACGATGTGATCGACGTCATCAACTTCCTGCTGACGGACCCCGAGGCCAACAAGACCACCCTGATGGCGCGCGGCGTTCCGCTGACCGAAGCGGCCGCCACGCTCGTCACCCCGCTGGTCTCGCCGATCGAGCGCTCGATGGCCGACGTCATCAGCTACGTGCAGAAGAACGCCGTGGACGACGTCCAGGCCTTCCCGGACACCGACGGGCAGATCGGCACCCTGATGCAGAACACCCAGCAGGCCGTCGCCTACGGCAAGCAGAGCATCAAGGATGCCGCCAGCAGCTTCTTCACGCAGGGCAAGACCCTCCTTGCGAGCGCCTCATGACGGTGACCGAGACGGCGACGCGACCGCCTCACGCGCCGGCCCGGAGCCAGGCTGAGCCCAAACGGCGGCGCAAGCCGCTCAGCGACAATCTCGCGGGCTATCTGTTCCTGACGCCGTGGCTGATCGGGGTCGCCGTCTTCGTCGCCGGGCCGACGCTCGCGTCGCTGTACCTGTCGTTCACGAACTTCAATCTGCTGAGCCCGCCGAAGTGGGTGGGGCTGCAGAACTACATCCAGCTGTTCACCGTCGATCCGCGGTACATCCACTCGATCGAGGTGACGCTGATCTACGTGGTGGCCTCGGTGCCACTCAGCCTCGCCGCGGCGCTCGTGCTGGCGCTCCTGCTCAACACGAAGATCCGCGGCGTCGGCATCTACCGCTCGATCTACTACGTGCCCTCGCTGCTCGGCGGAAGCGTGGCGATCGCCATCCTGTGGCGCCAGGTCTTCGACTCGAACGGCATCTTCAGCCACTTCCTCCAGCTCTTCGGCATCCCGGCGACCAGCTGGATCTCGACCCCGGGGCTGTCGATCTGGACGCTGATCTTCCTGCACGTCTGGCAGTTCGGCTCACCCATGGTGATCTTCCTCGCCGGCCTCAAGCAGATCCCGACCGAGCTGTACGAGGCCGCGGCCGTGGACGGGGCCTCGAAGTGGATGCAGTTCCGCAACATCACCCTGCCGCTGCTGACGCCGATCGTGTTCTTCAACCTGATCCTGACGATGATCAACGCGTTCCAGGCCTTCACACCGGCCTACGTGGTCAGCAGCGGAACGGGCGGCCCGCTGGACTCGACCCTGTTCTACACGCTGTACCTCTATATCAACGGCTTCACGAACTTCCGCATGGGCTACGCCTCGGCGATGGGCTGGGTGCTGTTGATCGTCGTCGCGGCCTTCGCCGCGGCGGCCTTCGCCACCAGCCGCTACTGGGTGTACTACGAGGACTCGGAGGACTGAGATGGCCACCACGACTGCCGCCCCCACACTCACCGGCGCCCCGCGCGCCGATCGCCGTCCGCCGCGTCGCCGCGGCTCGCACCTGGTGCTCCACATCGTCCTGATCATCGGCTCGATCATCATGATCTATCCGCTGGTCTGGATGATCGGCGCGTCCCTCAAGCCGGAGAGCGACATCTTCAGCGGCAACACGCTGAACCCGTTCCCGGTTGACTTCAGCTGGGGCAACTACGTCAAGGGATGGGTCGGATCGGGCGACGTCACCTTCGGGACATTCTTCCTGAACTCGTTGCTCGTGTGCCTCGGGGCGATCGTCGGCAACCTGTTCTCCTGCTCGCTCGCCGCCTACGCCTTCGCCCGGATGCACTTCAAGTTCCGCGGCCTGTGGTTCGCGATCATGCTCGGGATGCTGATGCTCCCGTTCCCGATCACCATCGTCCCGCAGTACATCATGTTCCACGCGCTCGGCTGGACGAACAGCATCCTTCCGCTGATCGTGCCCAAGTTCTTCGGCGTCGAGAGCTTCTTCGTCTTCCTCATGATCCAGTTCATCCGGACGATCCCGAAGGAGCTCGAGCAGGCGGCGCAGGTCGACGGGGCGAACCGCTTCCAGATCTATACGCGCGTCGTCCTCCCGCTGCTCACGCCCGCGCTCGTCACGACGACGATCTTCACCTTCATCTGGACGTGGAACGACTTCTTCAGCCAGCTCATCTACCTCGGCAAGCCGGAGCGGTACACCGTCGCCGTCGGTCTGCAGAGCTTCCTCGACGCCTCCGGGCAGTCCGAGTGGGGGGCGATGTTCGCGATGACGACCCTGTCGCTCATCCCGGTCTTCCTGCTCTTCCTCTTCTTCCAGCGCCGCCTGGTCGACGGCATCGCGACCACCGGTCTGAAGTGAGTCGGGCGCACTTCCGGCCGTAGGGCGCATCGGATCCCTCGATCCGGTGCGCCCTACGCCGCGAAAGCCGCCCCTGCGCCGTCTCTCAGGCGCCCGAATACTCCACGTACGCGAAACGCCGCGAGTCCGGCGCCCAGCTCCCGACGTTCATCGCCCCTTGCCCGCCGAACACGGTCACGAGATCGCGCCCCGTGCCGCCGGCCGGTGTCGTGAGCCGCAGCCGCACGTCGGCGACGTTGTCAGGGTGTCCCAGGGTCCCGGGCGGGAAGCTCACGTAGACGAGACTGCGGCCGTCGGGCGAGGGGTGCGGGAACCAGTTCACGCGCTCGTCGTCGGTGAGCTGGGTGACGGATGTGCCGTCGGGGCGCATCCGGAACAGCTGGGCGTGCCCGGCCGCACCGCCAGCGCGCTCCGAGTTGAAGTAGACCCACTCGGCGCCGTCGGTGCCGAGGCCGAACTCGGAGCCGTCGTCCTGGAACACGTCATCGGTCAGCTGCACGTCCTCGCCGCCTGTGCCATCGCCGAGCGGCAGCAGGTAGACGTTCGTGACGCGCCGGTCCCCGTCCCAGGACAGGCCGATGTACGCGAGCGTCGCCCCGTCGGCCGAGACGCCGTGCAGGTAGTGCTGGAAGTCGCCGCGATCATGTGAGACCCGGCGCGGGCCGCTGCCGTCGAGCGGCACGGCGTAGAGGTGCCCGTCCTCGGCGGAGACGTACACGGCCGAGCCGTCGGGCGCGACGACGTGGTCGTTGTTGATCTCGGGGATGCCGCCCAGGTCGATCTCGGTGAGCACGGCGTCCCCCGCCGCGGGGCCGTCGCCCGCCCCGGGGGCCGGGACGCGGAACAGCCGCCCGCCGCCGTTGACCACGAGCGCCGTGCCGTCGGGCGTCCAGTTCGGAGCCTCGAACAGCAGCGTGCCCGAGCCGAGCACGCGGCGTGCCGCATCCGTCTCGAGGTCATAGACCCACAACGTCGCCGACTGCCCCGGCAGAAATCCTCGCGCCATCAGTTCCTTCGCCTTCCGTCCTCGCCATCACCGGCACCAACACGGACACCGGCACCCGCACCGGGCTCACACATCCGCCCAGGCCCCGCTCTCGGCGGAGCGCAGCACCGCCTCGGTGACCCGCGCCGCGCGCAGGCCGTCCTCGAAGCGCGGCAGTCCCTCGGGCGCGGCCCCGCCGATCGCCGCATAGCTGTCGGCGACGAAGGCGTTGAACGCGTCCTGGTAGCCCTGGGGATGCCCCGCCGGGGTCATAACGAGGCGCGCGGCATCCGGCGCCAGCTGATCGACGTCGCGCGGCACGAGCAACGAGCCCGCGCGCCGCCCCACCCACAGGGTCTCGGGCTGCTCCTGGTCGAAGACGAGCGACTCGGCGGAGCCGGCGATCTCGACGTGCAGACGGTTCTTCCGCCCCGGCGCCGCCTGCGAGACGAGCAGCGTGCCGATCGCACCGCCCGCCGTCTCGACGGCGACCGCGACGGCATCCTCCGTGCTCACCGTGGTGTGCACGGCGCGCGCGTCGAAGAAGGTCCGCGTGGAGGCGGCGACCCGTGCCACCCGCTCGCCCGTGACGAACTCGATGAGGTCGACGAGGTGGGAGCCGATGTCGGCGAAGGCGCGCGAACGGCCGCCCGCCGCGGCATCCACCCGCCAGTTGTCGTCGTCGGCCGACAGCAGCCAGTCCTGCAGATAGGAGCCCTGCACCGTCAGCACCCGTCCCGCCTCGCCACGCGCGATCCGGGCGCGCGCCTCCCGCACCAGCGGATGGAAACGGTAGACGAAGGGCACGGTCCCAGTGCGGCCGGCGGATGCCTGCACGAGGCGCTCGGCGTCGGCGACGGTCGTCGCGAGCGGCTTCTCGCACACCACGTTCTTGCCCGCGGCGAGCGCGGCGAGCGCCTGGTCGGCGTGCAGCGCGTTCGGCGTCGTGACGTGCACGACGTCGATCGCCGGATCGGCGAGCAGCGCATCGAGCGCGTCGTAGGAACGCTCGAAGCCGAGCTCCGCGGCGGCGGCGGCACCGCGCTCGGGCGCGGAGCCGACGACGCCGACGAGCCGCGCCCGGGCGGCCCGCGCCGCACGCGAGTGCACGGTCGCCATGAACCCGCCGCCGACGACGCCGACCCCGATGCCGGGGCCGGAGCCGGAGCCGACGCCGAGCGCGGCCGACATCAGAGCGTTGCCTCGGCGGGGCCCTGCCCCAGCGTCGCCTCGGCGGGCGACCAATCCTCCGGCAGCACGGGCGTGGGGGTGAAGGTGCTCTCGACCTCGACCCACTCGCCGCGCTCCGCCGCCTCGATCGTCGAGACCATGATGTCGAGCGCGTGGAACGCCTGCTCGCCCGAGGCCCGCTCGGGCACGCCGGCGCGGATCGCCCGCGCGAGCTCGACCACTCCCGTGCCGCGGGCCGCCTTCTCACCCTCGGTCGCGATGACCTCGGTCTCGCCGTCCGGCTTGTGCAGCACGAGGTCGCCGACGAACATGTTCGGGTCGACCATCTCGAGCGCGCCATCAACGCCGGTGACCTCGAACAGGGTGCGGCGGATCTGCGAGTCGAAGCTGAAGATGCTCTGCGAGGTCTGCCCGCCCTCGAACTCGAAGACGGCGGTCACGTGCGTCGGCACCGTCACCTCGAAGGTCTCGCCCTCCCGCGGCCCGGAGCCGATCGTGCGGACCGGTTTCGCCTTCGACGCGACGGCGGCCACCCGCTTCACCGGTCCGAACAGCTGGATGAGCGTCGTCACGTAGTAGGGCCCGACGTCGAACAGCGGGCCCGCGCCCTCCTGGAACAAGAAGTCGGGGCTCGGATGCCACGACTCCGGCCCGGGCTGCTGCATCAGCGTCAGCGCGGTCATCGGCGCGCCGATCGCCCCCGACTCGATGAGGCGGCGGGCGGTCTGGATGCCGGCGCCGAGGAAGGTGTCGGGGGCGGTGGCCACGCGCAGGCCGGCGGCATGGGCGGCGTCGAGCAGCGCGCGACCGCTCTCCCGGTCGAGGGCGATGGGCTTCTCGGTCCAGACGTTCTTGCCCGCGGCGAGCGCCTGCTGCGCGACCTCGGCGTGCGCCTTCGGGATCGTGAGATTCACGACGATCTCGATCTCGGGGTCGGCGAGCAGCTGCTCGACGGTGCCGAAGCCCGGGACGCCGAAGGCCTGCGCCTGGAACTCGGCGCGGTCGAGGTCGATGTCCGCGATGAAGCGGACCTCGACATCGGGGAACGACGTCAGATTGGTGAGGTACTGGGTGCTGATGTTGCCGGCGCCGATGACGCCGACGCCGACGGGTCCGGCGCCGACGGGCCCGATGCCCGCGGTGCCGTTCGTCGCGCTCGCCCGCTCGCTCATGCCAGGCCCTCCTTCGCGAGGAAGGCGACGCTGTCGGCGACGGCCTGGAAGCGGTCGCCGCGGGAGTCGTCGAGCTCGATGACGCGCAGCGCGGTCGGTGCGGCCTCGATGATGTCGCGGATCGGCAACGTGCCCGAGCCGACCGCCACCTGGTCGAGGTTGTCGTGTGTCCCCGGGCCGTCCTTGACGTGCAGTGCGACGACCTTCGGGCCGAGCGTCTTCAGCAGCGCGACGGGGTCGCTTCCGCCGACCGCCGCCCAGTAGGTGTCGAGCTCGAGCGCGACGCTCTCGTCCAGCTGCGCGGCGAACAGCTCGTACGCCGTGCCGCCGTCGACCTTCGTCTCGAACTCGAAGGCGTGGTTGTGGTAGCCGATCTTCAGCCCGTAGCCGGCCGCCTTCTCAGCCGCCGCCTTGAGATCGGCGACGATCCCGGCGACGCCGTCGGCCGTCTGCCAGCGCGCGTCATCGATGTGCGGGTCGATGAGCGTACGGATGCCGAGTGCCGCGGCCCTCTCGAAGATGGGCTCCTGCTGCTCCACGTCCACGAAGCGCTGATGGGCGGTCGGGGTGGTGAGGCCCGCGGCCGCGAGCCCCTCAGCGAGGCCTTCGAGCCCCATGATGTTGAAGGCCTCGACCTGGGTGAAGCCCAGGCCGGCCAGACGTGCGAGGGCCCCCGGCAGGTCCTCCTGAAGCGCCTCGCGCACGGTGTACAGCTGCACGGAGAGCAGTGACTCGGTCACAGATGTGTCCTCTTCTTTGAAGCTCGATTTCGAAGCTCGGTGGTGAAGTCCGATGTCCGGGCCGACTGGCCCGCTCGTCTATTCAAACAGACTTTTGTCGAGCGCAAAGCAAAAGTCTCCGGTCGGTCGATGGCTTTCGGCCCTGTGATTCAATGTGCTCATGTCGGACGACGCACGGGAGCCTCTGGTCGCTCCCGATGCGCGCGGACTGCTGCGGATGCTCCGCACCGGGCCCGCCCGCACGCGCGCCCAGCTCGCCGCGCTCTCCGGCCTCGCCCGCTCCACGGTCTCCGGTCGGCTCGACGGCCTCGCCGCGGCCGGGCTCGTTGTGCCCGCGGGCGACGAGCTCTCCACGGGCGGCCGACCGCCCGCGCTCCTCGCCTTCAACCCGGCCGCCCGCGTCGTGCTGGCCGTCGACCTGGGCGCGACCCACGGCATCGTCGCCGTCACGGACCTGGCAGGAAGCATCCTGCACACCGAGTCACACGAGCTGCCGATCTCCGCCGGCCCCGAACCGGTGCTGGACTGGGTGCTCGACGCCGCCGACCGGGTGCTGGCGGCGAGCGGCCGGCGGCTCAAGGAGCTCGTCGGCGTGGGTGTCGGCGTCCCGGGGCCCGTCGAGCACTCGACCGGGATGCCGACGAACCCGCCGATCATGCCGGGCTGGAACCGCTTCGACGTGCCGGCCTACCTGCGCCGCCGCTTCGACGTCCCCGTGCTCGTCGACAACGACGTGAACATCCTCGCCCTCGGCGAGCACGCCCTGAGCTGGCCGCAGGAGAGCGAGCTCGTGTTCGTGAAGGTCTCCACCGGCATCGGCGCCGGCATCATCTCCGGCGGCCGTCTGCAGCGCGGCGCGCAGGGCTCGGCCGGTGATCTGGGGCACGTGCGCGTCCCGTTCACGCGGCGCACCCCGCAGCACGGCGATGAGGATGCCGACCTGGAGGCCCTGGCGAGCGGCCCCGCCATCGCGCGCTGGATGACCGCGCACGGTGTCCCGGCCACCACGAGCCGGGACGTGCTCGAGGCCGGTCGGCGCGGCGACCCCGTGGCCGTGCAGGGCATCCGTCAGGCCGGCCGCGACCTGGGCGAGGTCCTCGCGACCGTCGTCAACCTGTTGAACCCGTCGGTCGTGGTGATCGGCGGCGGCGTCGCGCGCGCGGGCGAGCATCTGCTCGCCGGAGTGCGCGAGGTGGTGTACGGCCAGTCCACGCCGCTCGCCACCCAACATCTCAGCATCGTGCACTCGCGCGCGGGCACCACGGGCGGCGTCCTCGGGGCGGCCATCATGGTGATCCAGCGGGTGCTCGACGAACCGGAGCCCTGAGCACCGAAGCCCCACCGCGCCCGTCCGGGCCCCGAACGAAAGCCGCCGATGTCTCTCCCCGAACCCCGCTTCCCCGACCCCCGCGACGCGCCTGCGCTGCGCTGGGGCGTGCTCGCCCCCGGCGGCATCGCACGCACCTTCGTCCACGCACTGCAGGCCCACTCGGCCCAGCAGGTCGTCGCCGTCGCCTCGCGCTCGCAGCAGCGCGCCGAGGCCTTCGCCCGTGAGTTCGGTATCGGACGCGCGCATCCGAACTACGTCGCGCTCGTCGAGGACCCCGACGTCGACGTCGTCTACATCGCCTCGACCCACAACTCGCACGCCGAACTCGCCCTGCTCGCGATCAGCGCCGGCAAGCACGTGCTCGTCGAGAAGCCGGCCGCGTTCACGGCGGCGGAGGCGCAGCAGATGTGGGATGCCGCCCGCTCCGCGCAGGTGCTGATCATGGAGGCGATGTGGACGCGATACCTGCCCCACCTCGATGTCGCACGGCAGCTCATCGAGGCGGGCGCCCTCGGCGACATCCGCCTGGTCACCGCCGATTTCGGCGTCAAGTTCGAGTACGACCCGACGAGCCGGATGTTCGACCCGGGCAAAGCCGGCGGAGCGCTCCTCGACCTCGGGGTGTACCCCATCTCCTTCGCGCAGTTCGCCCTGCCGGCCCTCAACGGGGACCCGCGCATCCACGTCGCCGGCTCCCTCGCCCCGACCGGCACCGACGCACAGGTCTCGCTGATCCTCGAGGCGGATGCCGCGAGCCACGCCCTCGTGCACGTCGGCGTCGAGGCGCGCACGCCGTGGACGGCCACCATCTCCGGCACCGCAGGCCGCATCGAGATCGACGCGCCGTTCTGGTCCCCCTCGGCGCTCACCTTCACCCCCGACGAGGGCGAGCCGGAGCGCTACCCCGGCCACGCGATCACCGACGGTGACGGCATGGCCTTCGAGGCGGCCGCCTTGGCGCGCTACCTCTCCGACGGGCTGCACGACTCGCCCCTGCATCCGTTCTCGGAGGCTATCGCGGCGCTGCGGATCATCGACGAGGCGCGTCGGCAGCTGGGATACACCGCCGGGCTGGAAGACTAGGCCTCATGACCGAGCTGCTGCTTCCGCTCTTCGACGAGGAGCAGCAGCCGGACCGCCCGAGCCACCTCGATCGCGTCGTCGCGGACTCGAGCGACCGCATCGCCTGGCTGCGCGCCCGCAGCCGCGGCATCACCGCAACGGACGTGGCGAAGCTCTCCACCCCGCGCTCGGTCGAGGCGGCGGCCCACGACAAGTGGTTCGGCAGCCGCTTCAGCGGCAACGCCTACACCGAGCACGGCCGCGATCGGGAGCCGGCGATCGCCGCGTGGGTGCTGGAACACCACGGCATCGCCCCGTCCACGCTGCTCTTCCACGCGGAGCGCAACCCGCGGCACCTCGCGACTCCCGATGGTCTGGCGATGACGGATGCCGGCGGCCTGCTGCTCGCCGAGATCAAGACGACGAACAAGCCCTGGCGTTCCATCCCACGGCACTATCTGCGCCAGATCTGGTGGCAGCAGTACGTCCTCGGCGCCGAGCGCACGCTCTTCGTGTGGGAGCGCCACGAGGACTTCGTGCCCGTCGGCGAGCCGGAATACCGCTGGGTCGAGCGCGATGACGATGCGATCGCTGCGCTCGTCTCCCTCGCCGAACGGCTCGTCGCACAGATCGAGGTGCTGGCGCGCCGTCACGCGGGCGCAATCGGCGTGTAATACGCCCTGATTAGGCTCACTCACACCGAAGCTGGGGAGGTTCGTGTGATGACCGAGACGATGAGCGCCGCGGTGATCGAGCGGTTCGGAGAAGCCGGGGTGCTGCGCCTGTCGCAAGTGCGCAGACCGACGCGCATCAATGACGAGCTCGTCATCGAGATCATCGCAGCCGGTATCAACCCGCTCGACGCGAAGACACGTGCCGGCAAGGGGGTCTCCGGCGCGATCGGCGGCTTCCCGGCCGTACTCGGCCACGACTTCAGCGGCGTCGTCGTGCAGGCGCCCTTCGAGGGGCATCCGCTGCAGCCAGGGGATGCTGTCTACGGCATGATCCCGGTGCCCCGGTACTCGGGCAGCTACGCGCAGTACGCGGTCGTCCCGAGTCTCAGCGTCGCCCCCAAGCCCGTCGGCCTCTCGCACATCGAGGCGTCCGCGGTGCCCCTCGCCGCGCTCACCGCCTGGGGCATGGTCGTCGGGCAGGCCAAGGCGCATGAGCGGCAGCGCATCCTCATCCATGCTGGTGCCGGCGGAGTCGGCCACTTCGCGATCCAGTTCGCCGCCTACTTCGGCGCGCACGTCATCGCGACGGGATCCTCGCGCAACCTCGAATGGCTGCGCTCGCTCGGTGCCAACGAGGTGATCGACTACACGGCGCACCGCTTCGAGGAGGACCTCGACCCCGTCGACGTCGTCGTCGACCTTGTCGGCAATGTGCACGACGCCACCGGCAGCCGATCCCTCGCCGTGCTGCGCAAGGGCGGGCTCATCGTGAACGCGCCGACCGGAAGCTGGCCGAGCTTCCTCGACGAGGCGCATGCCGCCGGCGCCCGCGCGACGACCTTCAAGGTCGCGCCGGACGCGGCGACGCTCGCCGTGATCTCGCGGCTGCTCGAGCAGGGTTCCGTGCGCGTGCACGTCGACGAGATCTTCGAGCTGGCGGATGCCGCCGCCGCGCACACCAAGCTGGAGAGCGGTCATACCCGCGGCAAGATCGTGCTGCGGGTCGCCGACCGGCCATAACGGAGAAGGCCCCGTCCGTGGGGACGGGGCCTTCTCCGTGCTTCATTTGTGTTAAATGGGAAATGGCCATCCGTGGGGGATGGCCATTTCTGTAAGGGTTGTTCGGCGGTGTCCTACTCTCCCACAAGGTCGCCCTTGCAGTACCATCGGCGCTGGGAGTCTTAGCTTCCGGGTTCGGAATGTGTCC
>DASWPQ010000012.1:0-22172 GCA_036398375.1 Gryllotalpicola sp. | reverse complement strand
GACCTCGCCGAGCGCATCCAGGTCGCCATGCTCAACGTGATGGAGGAGCGCGACATCCAGATCCGCGGCTACGTGCTGCGGTTGCCGCTCGACGTGCTCGTCGTCGCCTCCGCCAACCCGGAGGACTACACCAACCGCGGTCGTATCATCACGCCGCTCAAGGACCGCTTCGGCGCCGAGATCCGCACCCACTACCCGACCCGCCTCGAGGCCGAGACGGCCGTCGTGCGGCAGGAGGCAGAGCTGGTCGCCGAGGTGCCGGACCACCTGGTCGAGATCCTCGCCCGCTTCACCCGCAATCTGCGCGAGTCCGCCTCGGTGGACCAGCGCAGCGGCGTCAGCGCGCGGTTCGCGATCGCGGGCGCCGAGACGATCGCAGCGGCCGCGCTGCATCGCGCGGCGGCCGAGGGCGAGACGGATGCCGTCGCCCGCGTCGTCGACCTGCAGACGGCCGTCGACGTGTTGGGCGGGAAGATCGAGTTCGAGAGCGGCGAGGAGGGGCGGGAGGCCGAGGTGCTCACGCACCTGCTGCGCACCGCGACGGCCGACGCCGTGCGCGAGCACTTCCGCGGGCTCGACTTCGGGCCGCTCGTCGAGGCGATCGAGGACGGAGCCATGGTGGTCACCGGCGAGCGCGTCACGGCCCGCGACTTCCTCGCCGGCCTGCCCGTGCTGGGGGAGTCGGAGCTCTACGACGAGGTCTACCAGCGCCTCGGCGCCACGAGCGAGGGCGAGCGCGCCGCCGCGATCGAGCTCGCTCTGGAGGGGCTGTACCTCGCCCGCAAGATCGGCAAGGACACGGACGGGAGCGAGACGGTCTATGGCTAGGCGCATCGACGGCGGGAACGGCGACGCATCCGGCGAGCCGGGTCGATCGGGCACCGGTCGGCCCACGGACCCGCACGATCTGCACCGCAGCCGCTTTCAGCGCTACACCGGCGGCGACCCGCTCGCCCCGCCGGTCGACATCGCCGAGGCACTCGACAAGATCGGCGAGTCGGTCATGGCGGGCTACTCGGCGGAGCGCGCGATGCGCGAGTACCTGCGCCGCGGGGGGCGCGACCGCGTCGGCCTCGACGACCTGGGCCGCCGGGTCTCGGAGCGGCGGCGCGAGCTGCTGCAGAAGCACAAGCTCGACGGCACCCTGCAGGAGATCAAAGAGCTCCTGGACCGTGCCGTGCTGGAGGAGCGCAAGCAGCTCGCCCGCGATGCGGAAATGGACGACATGGAGCGCGCCTTCTCCGAGACGCGGCTCGAGAACCTGCCCGCCTCGACCTCGGCCGCGGTGAACGAGCTCGGCGACTACCAGTGGCGTTCGAGCCAGGCCCGGCAGGACTACGAGAAGATCAAGGACCTGCTCGGGCGCGAGCTGCTCGATCAGCGCTTCAGCGGTATGAAGCAGGCGCTCGAGAACGTCGGCGAGCAGGACCGTCAGGCCGTGAACGAGATGCTCGGCGACCTCAACGATCTGCTGGAGAAGCACGCCCGCGGGGAGGACACCCCGGACGACTTCCAGGACTTCATGGCCAAGCACGGCGACTTCTTCCCGGAGAACCCGCAGGATGTCGATGAGCTCATCGACGCGCTCGCCGCACGTTCGGCGGCCGCGCAGCGGATGCTCAACTCGATGACGCCGGAGCAGCGCGAGGAGCTGTTCCAGCTCTCCGCGCAGGCCTTCGGCTCGCCCGAGCTCATGCAGCAGCTCGCCCGGCTCGACCAGAGTCTGCAGGCGCTGCGGCCGGGGGAGGACTGGGCGGGTTCCGAGCGATTCGACGGCGACCAGCCGCTCGGCCTTGGCGACGGCACGGGGGTGCTGCAGGATCTCGCCGACCTCGACGAGCTCTCGGAGCAGCTCTCCCAGTCCTACGAGGGCGCCCACATGGATGACATCGACCTCGACAAGCTCGCCCGCCAGCTCGGCGACCAGGCGGCCGTCGACGCGCGCACCCTGCGCGAGCTGGAGCAGGCGCTGCGCCGGGACGGCACCCTGCGCCGGGACTCGACGGGGAGGTTGCAGCTCACCCCCAAGGCGATGCGGCAGCTGGGCAAGACGCTGCTGAAGGACATCGCGCAGCGGATGTCCGCCCGTCAGGGCCAGCGAGAGCTGCGCCGCGCCGGCTCCGCCGGGGACCTCTCCGGTGCGACGCGGGGCTGGGAGTTCGGCGACACCGAGCCCTGGGACATCCCGCGCACGATCCTGAAGAGTGTGCAGCGTCGCGCCGGCGACCCGCGCGGCCGGCTCATCGACATTGACGACATCGAGGTGGCGGAGACCGAGTCGCGGACGCAGGCGGCCGTGGCGCTGCTGGCCGACACCTCGTTCTCCATGGAGATCGACGGCCGCTGGGTGCCGATGAAGCGCACCGCCCTGGCCCTGCACACGCTGATCAAGAGCCGCTTCCGCGGTGACGATCTGCAGCTCATCGGCTTCGGCCGGCACGCCGAGGTGATGGACATCGAGCAGCTCACCGCGCTCGAGGCGAGCTGGGCGAAGGGCACGAACCTGCACCACGCGCTGCTGCTGGCGAACCGGCACTTCCGGAAGCACCCGAACGCGCAGCCCGTGCTGCTCATCGTCACCGACGGCGAGCCGACCTCGCACCTCGAGGCCGACGGCGAGGTGCGCTTCTCGTACCCGCCGCACCCGGTCACGATCGCCTACACGCTGCGGGAGCTGGAGAACTCGATGCGCCTCGGCGCGCAGATCACCTTCTTCCGGCTGGGGGAGGACCCGAGCCTCGCCCGCTTCGTCGACAACATGGCCAAGCGGGTCGACGGCAAGGTCGTCGCACCGGAGCTTGACGACCTCGGCGCCGCCGTGGTCGGCTCGTACCTCGGCTCGCGATCCCGGTCGCCGTCCGGCGGCGGGGACGCCTGGGGAGGCGGCTGGGGCGGCCGCGGCTTCTGGGTGGACGAGTAGCGGCGGATCTCGACGCGGAAGTGGGCTTCCAGGTCTGCGCCGATCCGTCCGGGCATTCGTTCCGCCTCCGCTGAGGCTGATCCCCGCCGAGGCTGGCGCGATCTCCGCGCATCGGGGCCCGGCTGAGGCGCCATCTCACCAGGAGCCGCGATGCTCGGGCACGAGCAGCACGGTGGGCAGGACGCAGAGCATCATTCCCGCGAACACGAGGAAAGAGACGCCGAGCGCCATTCCCGGGTCCTGCGAGCGGGCGATCACGGCCGTGACGATCGAGACCGCCATGATCGACCCGGCCTGCCGGAACATGCCGCGCAGGCCGGAGACCCCCGCGATCTGGCCCTTGGCGAACTGCAGCGTCGCGTTGTTCGCCGCGGGTACCGACAGCCCCATGCCGAGGCCCGTGATCCCGGCCGAGATCGACAGCCAGAGATAGGGCGTCACCCCGGCGGGGAGGAAGAACATCATAACGAGCCCGCCGGATACGAGCAGGAATCCGATCGCCATCGGCAGGCGGTAGCCCGTGCGTCGCAGGGCGAAGACGGCGAAGCTCGCGATGCAGATCATGCCGATGGCTCGTGCGGTGAGCAGGGTGCCGCCTTCGAGAGCGGAGATGTGGAAGCGCTCCTGCGCGTAGAGGGGCACGAGGGCGCCGAAGCCGATCGCGGCGGCCCCATACAGGAAGTTGATCAGGTTCATCACACCGAAGCCGCGCCCGATGAGCAGGTGCATCGAGATGAAGGGGGCCGCAGCCCGGCGCGTGTGGCGCACGAACAGGACGCCGCACAGGGCGGCGATCGCCTCGGGCAGCAGAAACACGGGGCTGTACCAGGGCACGCCGTCGCCGAGCTCGGTGATGCCCAGCATCGCGCCGAGGATCAGCCCGCCCATCGTCACGACACCGATGAGGTCGAGGCTGCCGCTGCGCCGCCCGGGCTGCGTGGCGGGGAAGAAGATCGCGCCGAGCACGATCAGGGCGATCCCGATCGGGACGTTCACGAGGAAGATCCCTCGCCACGACCAGTATGTGACGAAGACGCCGCCGAGGATCGGGCCGACCACACCACCGATGGGGAAGATGCTCGTGAACATGCCGAGTGCGCGGTCGCGGTCGCGGCCGAAGTGATCGGAGACGATGCCGCTCGCGGCGGGCATGATCGACCCGCCGCCGATCGCCTGGATGGCGCGCAGCACCACGAGCATGTAGATGTTCTGCGCCAGTCCGCAGGCGAGCGAGGCCGCCGTGAACAGCACGATCGCGGCGAGGAAGACGCGCTTGCGCCCGTAGATATCGCTGATCTTCCCGGCCAGCGGCATCACGAGCACCTGGCCGAGGGAGTAGATGGTGATCGTCCAGGCGCCCCACTGCACGCCTGCGTGCAGCTCGTGCTGGATGCCGGTGAGCGCCGTCGCGACGACGGTCTGGTCGACGGAGGCCATGAATAGCCCCATCGAGACGATCACGAAGACGAGGTTGCGGCGCGGCAGCGGCTCGTCGTCGACGCGCACCGAGGTTTCGGCTTGCGTCACTCCGGTCACAGCAACAGATTACCTTTAGTTGTCGTTAGCTAAGTATTGCGATGGCGAATAGCTGCGATTGCTCAGGCGGAGACCCGCACCTGGATGCTGTGCCAGCCGGACGCGCCGTCGGGCACGACCTGCGCGATCTCAGAGGTCTGCGGCATGCCGGCGGCGTTCGTGGCGCGCACGCGCAGCTGGTGGGACCCCGGGGGCGCCTGCCATGACCAGCGCCACTGCGCCCAGGTGTCCGCGTTGATCTCGTGTGCGAGCTCTGCGGCGTGCCAGGGGCCGTCGTCGACCTGCACCTCGACCTTCTCGATGCCGGTGTGCTGGTCCCAGGCGACGCCGGCCACCCACTGCTGCCCGGCCTTCAGGTTGCGGCCGGGGCGCGGCACGTCGATGCGCGAGGACTGCTTGACGGGGGCTTGCTCGGCCCAACCCTGCCGGGTCCAGTAAGAGGTGTCGTCGGCGAAGCGGGTGACCTTCAGATCGGTGACCCACTTCGTCGCCGAGACGTAGCCGTAGAGGCCGGGCACGACGAGCCGCGCCGGGAAGCCGCGCACGAAGGGCAGCGGCTCGTCGTTCATGCCGATCGCGAGCAGCGCGGCCCGACCCGGATCGGTCAGCGCAGACAGGGGCGTCGCGGCCGTCCAGCCGTCGAAGCTCGTCGAGAAGACCATGTCGGCGTCACCCGTGATGCCGGCGCGCTCGAGCAGCAGCCGCACCGGGTAGCCGAGCCACTTCGCGGTGCTGATCAGCGGGCCGCCGACCTCGTTGGAGACGCAGGCGAGGGTGATGTAGTGCTCCTCCATCGGCAGCGCGTTCAGATCGTCCCAGTTCAGCGTGAAGGGACTCTGCACCATTCCGTGCACTTTCAACGACCACTTCGCGGGGTCGAGCTGCGGGATCACGAGCTCCGTGTCCGTGCGGTAGAACTGCGCGGTCGGCGTGATGACGGGGGAGAGGCCGGGCACGTCCAGCGAAGCGGCGGCCGGCACGGGCGGGGCGGATGCCTGCGGCCGGGGCAGCGTGAGGAGGCTGCGCGCATTTGCCGCCGCGGTCGCGGCGCGCGTGAGCAACTGGCCGCCGACCGTCGCGACGAGGCCCACCGCGGCGGTGGCGGCCGACCAGACGAGGAAGCTGCGCCGGCTCGGAGCGCCGGGCGTCACCCGCGGCGCGCGGGCGGGCGGCATCCGTCTCAGCAGGAAGGCGAGCGCCCACGCCCCGACGATGCCCGCCGCGGCCGCCGGCGCCGCGGAGAGCAGGCCGGAGTCCCCGCGGCTGAGCGCGGCGACGACGCCGAGTGCGGCGCCCGCCAGCACGATCGCCCGGCCGAGCCAGGGCCGGCGTTCCTCCAGCACCCCGGCGAGCCCCGCGAGCAGCCCGACCACGATGGCGATCAGGACGATCAGGAAGGCCTTGTCGTGAGAGCCGAAGACGTGGATCACGGCCTCTTTCACCCCGCCCGGGGCGAGGTCGATCGCGGCGGATCCGACCGCGACGAACGGGCTCGACGACGGCGCGACGACCGCGGCGATGAGGGCAGCCGCGCCGACGCCCAGCAGCACGGCGGCGAGGCCTGCGGCGGCGGCCGTCCAACGACGTCTGATGGGCACACGCACACGTTACGTCCCGGACCTTTCGAACCGCCGGAACGGTGAAACCGGGATTCGACGAGCCGACGGTCCATCTCTCAGAGGGCGATCGCGCCGGCCCGAGCGAGCCGGGCGAGTCCGCGGCCCGGCAGCTGGCGTGCTACCGGCTCGGCTGGGTGCTTGTGGGCGCCGCGGCCTCGTCCTCCTGGACGGCGAACTGCTTGTAGACGACGCGCTCGTGGTAGGCGTACCGGGCGATGAAGCCGAGGACCAGCAGCACCCCCTGGGCGAGCACCGTGTGATCGTGCAGGTTGAGCAGTTCGACCGCGGCCCAGAGCACGAAGGTGCGCACGGCGGACTCGGCGGCGTTGAATCCGGCCGAGTGGACGAAGCGCGACCACAGCTTGCGGGCGCCGGCGCGCAGGTCGTGGTAGAGCCAGTGCTCCTGGGCGATGAAATTGCCGATGATGGTCACCACGGCCGCGACGATGGCCGCGGTGAGGTAGCCGGTGCCGGCGTGCTGCAGTGCCCACATGATGGCCAGGTTCGCCACGCCGCCGACGAAGCCGATGAGCGCGAAGCCCGGCATCCGCCCGATGCGCAGCTCGACGATCTGCCGGGTCAGGCGCCACGCCTGCTTCGCATCGGCCTTGGACTCGCCGCCACCGCGCGGCGCGAGCGTGGCCGGGATCTCGGCGAGCTCCATCTGCCGGCGGCACAGGATCTCCAGCAGGATCTTGAAGCCGCGCGGGCGCAGCTCCGACAGCTCGACCGCGTCCAGGCGCACCGCGAAGAATCCCGACATGGGGTCCGTCGACTTCGCGAGCTTGTGGGGGAACAGCAGCTTGGTCAGCCGGGTCGAGAAGTGCGACAGGAACACCCGGAAGCCGTCGGACAGTCCCTCGGCCGAGCCGCCGGCGATGAAGCGGGAGCCGGCCACGACGTCGGCCGTGCCGTCGAGGGCCGTGTCGATGAGCCCGGGCAGCATCTCCGGGGGATGCTGCAGATCGCCGTCCATGACCACGGCCCAGCGGCCGTGTGCCTCGCGGAAGCCCTCCAGGACCGCGCCGCCGAGCCCGTCCACGGGCGCCTCGCGGTGGATGAGCCGTACCGGGATCGTGTGCCGCGACGCCGCCTCGCGGATCACCGCGGGCGTGTCATCGCTCGAGTCGTCCACGAAGACGATCTCGACGGCACGCGCGCCGACCGCCTTCTCGGTGCGGGCGACGAGTTCCTCAATGTTCAGCGACTCGTTGAACGTTGGAATGATGATGGTTACGGCGGTGTCAGACACGGTGGCATCAACGCTAGCCTCTCGGCTTGTTAGAAACGTCAAAGGATGTCGTCGCGTCGCGGCTGTGCCGGGCGGCTGTCGCACGCCCCCGTGTGCCCTCGGCCGATGAACAGCGCCACGGGTCACAATGATTCGTGATGAACAGCGATGTCACGCCTCTCGGCTCCCGAATCGGAACCCCGGCCACCCCGACCGCGACGAAGGCCGTGCTGCTCGGCAGCGGTGAGCTCGGCAAGGAGCTCGTGATCGAGCTGCAGCGCTTCGGCGTCGAGGTCGTCGCCGTCGACCGCTACGGCTCCGCCCCGGCCATGCCGCTCGCCCACCGCGCGCGGGTCATCGACATGCAGGACGCGGACGCCCTGCGTGCGCTGCTCATCGAGGAGCGGCCCGACATCGTGATCCCCGAGGTCGAGGCGATCGCGACGCACGTGCTCGCCGAGCTGGAGGCGGAGGCGGACTGGCCCCTCACGGTCGCCCCGAGCGCGAACGCGACGGCGCTGACCATGAACCGGGAGGGCATCCGCCGCCTCGCGGCCGAGGAGCTCGGCCTCGCGACGAGCCCCTACCGCTTCGTCGACACGCTCGCGGAGTTCGAGACGGCCGCCCGTGAGCTCGGCTGGCCGGCGGTCGTCAAGCCCGTGATGTCCTCCTCGGGCAAGGGGCAGTCCGTGGTGCGGGGCGAAGAGGAGATCGCCGCCGCGTGGGAGCACGCCCAGACGGGCGGTCGGGGCGCCGCCGGCGCCAGGGGGACGGTGCGCTGCATCGTCGAGGGCTTCGTCGAGTTCGACACCGAGATCACCCAGCTGACCGTCCAGCACGTGGGCGGCACCCTCTTCCTCGACCCGGTGTTCCACCGGCAGGTCGACGGCGACTACGCCGAGAGCTGGCAGGACCCGGCCGACACCGCCTCCCTGCCGTACCACGTGCTCGACGCCGCCCGCGACATCGCCGGCCGGGTCACCGCCGCGCTCGGCGGCCACGGCATCTTCGGCGTCGAACTGTTCGTGCGCGGCTCCGATGTGATCTTCTCCGAGGTCTCGCCGCGCCCGCACGACACGGGGCTCGTGACCCTCGTCAGCCAGGACATCAGCGAGTTCCAGCTGCACGCCCGCGCCGTGCTCGGGCTGCCCGCCCCGGCGGTCACGCGCTTCCCTGGGGCCGCGGCGAGCGTGCCGATCAAGGTGCGCGGTACGGGAGTGCCGGTCTTCAGCGGTGTGGACGAAGCGCTCGCGAGCGGCTCGAGCGTGCAACTGCGCCTCTTCGGCAAGCCGCATGTGGACGGGGAGCGACGCGTCGCCGTCGCACTCGCCCGCGGTGCGACGACCGTCGAGGCGCGGGCGGCCGCGCGGGCGGCGGCCGAATCGGTCACGGTCGAGCTGGTGTAGCCGGCCCGGCTACCCCGGCTCGGACCGCCTGGTCGGACGCAGCGTGGCGGATGCCGCGCGCGACGTCCTCGCCGTGCAGGCCGAGGTCGATCGGATGGTGCCCGCCGGTCACGCCCGGCGGCTGCTCGCGGTGCTGCCCGCCGCGACATCCTGGTGGCTCGCGGACGACGGCCACGTCTCCGCGCCGCGCGCGTGGCCGCAGGCGCTCGACTGGCTGCGCCAGCACGGCTTGTCAAGCCCCTCCCTCCCGGCGGCACGCGGCACGTAGTCTGCCGGTCAATGACCGACGACGAGATCGACTCTGCCCCGCGCGGCAGCGAGTGCCCAGTGTGCCACGGTCCTCTCGAAGAGCGGGACGGAAAGTTGTGGTGCGCCAACGACGAGTTGTATTTCGCGCCGTGACCGGGGGTGATGTGTGTCATGCTGGCGAGGTGGGTTATCTCATCTACGGGCCGGGAACCGAGTACGAGTTCGATGACCGCGTGCTGGCCCACCTCAAGATCGCCATCGTCGCGAAGCTGCGCTTGCAGGAGTCGTTCCTGATCAACTGGACGGTGCCCTCCGAGTCGGGCTCGGGCCGAATGAGCCTGTGGATGTCTCCGGCGGTCCCCCTGCAGTTCCGCTTCTCGGGCAGCAAGCCCCCCGAGCTCAACCGCATCTGGCTCGACGCCCTGTCGCGTTCGTCCCACGGCATCCGCGGCATGGTGGTGATGGGGGAGACCGAAGCGGCCGACTACCTCAAGGCGGCCGGGGCGCCGGCGGCGATCTAGCCGCCTACGCCGTCCGCATGACGTCGGCGGTGAAGTTCTGCACCCGTTGCAGCAGCTCCGCCCCGCGCCGGGCGATCTGCTGCGGAGGGTTCAGGTGCGGCGGGGTGCGGCGGATCAGCAGCGAGCAGCCGAGGTCCTCGCAGATGTAGGTGCCGATGGTGTTGCCGTTGCGACCGGCCTCACCCGCCCGCGGCGTCGAGAACAGGCGCACCTGGGTCGCCGGCTGTGGCGAGTGGCAGAAGGAGCACATCGCCGCGATGCCGGCGCGTAGCGAGCCGCCGGCGGCGCGCACGATGATGCCGACAGGCTGCTGCTCCGCCTCGTCCCAGTGCACGAGGTAGCCGAGGTGGGAGGCCTGCGGGTCGCGCCAGCCGAGGAACTCCCGCTCGTTCCACAGGGTCTCGTGGAGCCCCGGGAGGGGCATCCGCTCGAGTTGATCGGTCGTCGCGTTCACGAATGCGCTGCGGATGTCGTCCTCGGTCAGCTCCTTCATGATCGCCCAGCCTAACCCGGGCGATTCACGCCCGCCGAGGCGCCTGCAGCCAGGGGCGCAGCCAGCCGGTGACCAGCGGCAGCACGAACGGCACCATGATCGGGCACAGCACCGCCGTCGAGATCAGGCAGCGCAGCCAGATCGGCAGCAGGCCGTAGGCGGGCCACAGCCACGAGATCACGTAGGTGAACGCCGTGTTGACGGGGAAGAAGCCGCACCAGATCGCGATCGTCTGCTTCCAGGGCGGCGGTGAGACGGATGCCTCGCCGGCCTGCGGGGCGTCGAACCAGCCCTCGATGCCGGTGCGGCGCTCGGTCCGCTGGTGGACCACGAGGTCCCTGCCCTGCTCGAGCCAGGCGGCCCGCTGCGCCGAGTTCTCCCAGTCGTCGAGCAGTTCGGAGCTCGAGAAGCGGTAGAGCATGTGCCACTCCTCGCCGTCCGCGGTGCCGCGGACCCAGCCGGAGCCGAGGAAGCCCGGATAGCGGTTGGCGAGGTTGACGCCCGCCTGCACCCAGCGGGTGGCCTCGGGGATCTTCTCGGGCTTGACGAGGCGGGTGATGCTGACGGTGACGGGTAGGGCGTCAGCGTGGACCTTTTCCAGGGGCAGGGGCTCTTGTGGAGACATGCGGTCAGTATCGCCCGTCGCTGTTTCGCGGCCGTTACCCGGGTTAGGCTCCTGCCAATCCTGAGAGAAGGACACGCGATGGCTGCTACCCCGGATGCCGCTCCGACGGCCCTGAACGTCGAGCTCAACGCCCTCAACACGATCGCCGAGTCCGAGCGGAAGGGACGGCCGTCGAGCCTGTTCTGGCCGTGGTTCGGCGCCAACGTCTCCGTGCTCGGCCTGAGCTACGGCTCGTGGCTGCTCGACTTCGGCGTGTCGTTCTGGCAGGCGACGATCGTCGGCGTGCTCGGCATCGTGATCTCGTTCCTGCTGTGCGGCTTCGTCTCGCTCGCGGGCAAGCGCGGCTCGGCACCGACGATGGTGCTCAGCCGGGCCGCCTTCGGCCTGGACGGCAACCGGCTCTCGGCGCTGCTGTCGTGGGTCCTCACCGTCGGGTGGGAGACGATCCTCGTCGCCACGGCGGTGCTGTCGACCTCCGAGGTGTTCCGGCTGCTCGGCTGGGCCAACGACGGGGCGAGCGGTGTGATCACCGAGGTCGTCGCGCTCATCGTCGTGGTGCTGCTCGTGATCGCCGCCGGCGTCTACGGCTTCGACCTCATCATGCGGCTGCAGCTGTGGATCACGATCGTCACGGGCGTCCTCACGATCGTGTACTTCGTGCTGGTGGTGCCGAAGATCGACCTGGCAACGGTGGCGGCGCTGCCCGATGGCCAGGCCCCCGCGGTGATCGGCGGCTTCGTGTTCATGATGACGGGCTTCGGCCTCGGCTGGGTGAACGCGGCGGCCGACTACTCGCGCTACCTGCCGCGGCGCTCCTCCGGCCCGGGCATCGTGTTCTGGACGACCTTCGGCGGCGCCCTCGCCCCCATGGTGCTGCTCGTCTTCGGCGTTCTGCTCGCCGGCTCCTCCCCGAAGCTCAATGCCGCCGTCGGCGCCTACTCGGTCGGCGGGCTCGCGACGATCGCCCCGACCTGGTTCCTCGTGCCGTTCCTTGTCGTCGCGGTGCTCGGCCTGATCGGCGGCGCGGCCCTCGACATCTACTCGAGCGGCCTGGCGCTGCTCTCGATCGGCATCCGGATCCCGCGTTACGCCGCCGCCGGCGTCGACGGCGTCATCATGCTCCTCGGCGCGATCTACATCGTCTTCTTCGCGCAGGACTTCTCCGGCCCGTTCCAGACCTTCCTCATCACGCTCGGCGTGCCGATCGCCGCGTGGGCTGGGGTGATGCTCGCCGACATCCTGCTGCGCCGGAAGGACTACGCCGACGCCGAGCTGTACGACCCGAAGGGCCGCTACGGCCGGGTCAACTGGGTCGCGATCGGGCTCGTCGTCGTGGGCACCGCGGTCGGCTGGGGCCTCGTCACGACCGCCGGCTGGATGGGCTACCTGCTCGGCCCGGCCAAGGACAGCTGGGGCGGTGCCAACCTCGGCGTGCTCGCCGCGCTCGTGATCGGCTTCCTGGGGACGCTGCTCAACGCGCGCGCGGTGCGCCGTCAGGAGGGCCGGACGGCGGCCGAACAGGGCGCGGGGGCGGTGCGCGCGTGACGGATGCCTGGCTCGTCGTCATCGACATGCAGAACGTCTTCGCGGCCGGCAGCCCGTGGGCCGCGCCCGACTATGCGACCGCGAGTGCCGGCATCCGTCGTCTCGTCCCCGCCTTCGGTGAGCGGGTGGTGTTCACCCGCTACGTCGCGCCCACGACCCCGCGCGGCGCCTGGGCGCCGTACTTCGAGCGGTGGCCCTTCGCCCTCGTGCCGCCCGAGGACCCGCTCTACGCCTTCAGCCCGGAGATCGACCCGGCGGGGCATCCGGTCGTGACGTGCACGAGCTTCGGCAAGTGGGGCGAGGAGCTCACGGGGGTGCTGGGCGGGGCGGACGAGATCGTGCTCACCGGTGTGTCTACCGACTGCTGCGTGCTGTCGACCGCCCTGCCGGCCGCCGACGACGGCGTGCACGTGCGCGTGCCGACGGATGCCTGCGCCGGGGCCTCCGCCGCCGACCACCGCCGCGCGCTCGACGCGATGGCGCTCTACGCGCCGCTGATCGAATTGACGACGGTGGGGGAGGTGCTCACGGCGACCGCCCAATAGGCTTTCGAGGGTGGACTTCCGGATCTTCATCGAACCCCAGCAGGGCGCGAGCTACGAGACGCAGCTCGCCGTCGCGCAGAAGGCCGAGTCGCTCGGCTTCAACGCGTTCTTCCGCAGCGACCACTTCCTCGCCATGAGCGGGGACGGTCTGCCCGGCTCGACCGACTCGTGGGTCACGCTCGGCGCGATCGCGCGCGAGACCTCAACGATCCGACTCGGCACGCTCGTGTCCTCCGCGACGTTCCGGCATCCGGGCCTGCTCGCGATCCAGGTCGCGCAGGTCGACGACATGTCGGGCGGCCGGGTCGAGCTCGGCCTCGGCGCCGGCTGGTTCGAGGCCGAGCACGCCGCCTACGGCGTGCCCTTCCCGGCGAAGAAGTTCGGCCGCTTCGAGGAGCAGCTCGCCGTCATCACGGGGCTGTGGAGCACCCCGGTCGGTGAGCGGTTCTCCTTCCCCGGGGAGTACTACCATCTCACCGACTCGCCCGCCCTGCCCAAGCCCGTGCAGAGCCCGATCCCCGTGATCGTCGGCGGCAGCGGCGCCGCGAAGACCCCGGCGCTCGCCGTGAAGTACGCCGCCGAGTACAACACCAACTTCACACCGGACCCCGTGCTGGCGGGCAACGTCAACCGGGTGCGCGCCGCCGCCGACGTCGCGGGCCGTGACCCCGAGTCGCTCGTCTACTCGGTCGCGCGGACCACGGCGGTGGGGGCGACGGCGGCCGAGGCATCCGCCCGCGCCGCCCGGATCGGCCGCGACCCGCAGCAGCTCGCGGAGGACGGCTTCTACGGCACCCCGCAGCAGGTCGTCGACCGCATCGGCGCTCTGAAGGACTTCGGCATCAGCCGCGTCTACTTCCAGGTGCTCGACCTCGCCGACCTCGACCACCTCGAGCTCATCGCGGGCGAGGTCCTGCCGCACTTCGCCGGCTAGCGCCGGGCCCTTCCCCGCCGGCAACTAGTTCCCGTTCCGGACGTTCGCACCCGCGGCCGCGGGCGGATCTGTCCGGAACGGGAACTAGTTGCCGCGGGGGAGACGGGTGAGACGAGTGCGACCGGTGAGGCGGGCGGGTGAGTGCGGCGCGCAGGCCTCAGCTGTCGAAGCCGAGACCGGCCGCGTCGAGGGTCCGCAGCAGCAGATTGCGCCGCCCCCGGTCGTGGTCGGCACGGTCCATGGCCCATTTCGTGGCGGCGATGCCGGCCGAGGCGAACGGCTCCGGCGGGAACGGCACCGGCTGGCGTCGCACCATCTCCAGCTCCGTGCGCTCGTTCGAGATGCCGGAGAGCCTGTCGAGCAGGACCTCCGCCGCGAAGTGGGTCGCCCCGACCCCGAGGCCCGTGAAGCCCGCGGCGGTGGCGACCCGCCCGCCGAGGTCGAGGCCGTAGAACGCGCAGAAGCGGCTCGAGGTGTCGATCGCGCCGGCCCAGCGGTGCGTGAAGCGCAGCCCCTCGAGCTGCGGGAACGTCGTGAAGAAGTGCGAGGCGAGGCGGCGGAACGTCTCCGTGCGCTCCTCGTACGAGGCCCGCACCGCACGGCCGTAGTGGTACACGGCGTCGTAGCCGCCGAACAGGATGCGGTCGTCGGCCGTGCGGCGGTAGTAGTGGAACTGGTTCGCGAGGTCCGCCAGTCCCTGCCGCCCTTCCCAGCCGATCGATGCGAGCTGCGCGGCCGAGAGCGGCTCGGTCATGAGCACGTAGTCGTAGACCGGCACGGTGTGGAGACGGTAGCGCGCCAGCAGCGCGGGGAAGGCATTGGTCGCCAACACGACGTGCGCGGCGTGCACGCCGCCGCGCGCGGTCGACAGCGTCACGGGGCCGCGCCCCGGCGCCTCGAGCCCCTCGACGCGCGTGTTCTCGAAGATCTCCACCCCGAGCTCGGCGGCGGCGCGGCCGAGCTCCTTCGCGAGCTTCGCCGGGTGCACGAGCGCGGTGGAGTCCCGATGCCAGCGACCGGCGAGGTAGCTGGCGGAGTCGACCAGCCGGCGGACGGCCGTGCGGTCCAGGAACCCCTCGGTCTCCGGCTCCAGCCACTCGATCTCGTGCTCCTCGAGCGCGACGTCGACGGAGCCGGTGCGCTCCCAGGCGCAGTCGAGGCCGAGCAGCCCGAGCTGGCGCTCGATCTCGGCGAGGTTCTCGTCACCGAGGCGGGTGAGCGTCGCCATCTCGCGCGGCCAGCGGTTCTGCCCGTTGGCCTCGCCGTGGGTGAGGCTCGCCTCGCAGAAGCCGCCGTTGCGGCCGGACGCCGCCCAGCCGATGGTCTGCGCCTCGAGCAGCACGACCCTGGCCTCCGGGGCGCGCTGCTTCGCCTTGACGGCGGCCCACAGGCCGAGGTAGCCGCCGCCGACGACGGCCAGATCGGCGTCCAGCCGGCCGACGAGCGGCTCGTGCTGCGCGCGGTCCGCCACGTCCTCCAGCCAGAACACCCGCTGGGCGCTGCCCTGCAGGGCGTGCGTGACCACGGCGGGGTCGGGCGCCGCGCGTTCGAACACGATGCGCTGGGTGGTGCGACGCAATGGATTCCGCATGATGCGACCCTACAGAATCAGGAATCCGTTGCCGATATCAGCGTGATGTATTGAAACCGAAACAACCGCATGATTAGGATTCCGTCACCATGACGACTCCGGAACCCAGCGCACGCGACGCTGCCATCTCGCTGAAAGGCGTCAGCCGTCGCTTCGGCGAGGCGGTCGCCGTCGCGCACATCGACCTCGACCTCGCCCAAGGGGAGTTCTTCGCCCTGCTCGGTCCCTCCGGCTGCGGAAAGACCACCACGCTGCGTATGGTCGGCGGCTTCGAGCTGCCGACCACCGGCCGCATCAGCCTCGCCGGCGAGGACGTCACGATGCTCCCGCCGCATCGCCGCGACGTGAACACCGTCTTCCAGAGCTACGCGCTCTTCCCTCACCTGACGGTGCTCGACAACGTCGCCTTCGGCCTACGCCGCAAGGGCGTCGCGAAGGCCGAGGCGGAGAAGCGCAGCCAGGACCACCTCGAGCTCGTCGGCCTCGCCGGCTTCGGGAAGCGGCGCCCCCTGCAGCTCTCCGGCGGTCAGCAGCAGCGCGTCGCCCTCGCCCGGGCGCTCGTGAACCACCCCAAGGTGCTGCTGCTGGACGAGCCCATGGGTGCGCTCGACGCGAAGATCCGCAAGAGCATGCAGCTGGAGCTCAAGCGCATCCAGCGCGAGGTCGGCATCACTTTCCTCTACGTCACGCACGACCAGTCCGAGGCGATGTCGATGGCCGACCGGCTCGCGGTCATGAACGCCGGCCTCGTCGAGGACATCGGCGTGCCGCAACGCGTCTACGACCGGCCGGCGACCCAGTTCGTCGCGGAGTTCCTCGGCACCTGCAACGTCATCCCGGTGGCGTCGGATGCCTCGGGCGCCCGGCTCCCGGACGGCAACCCCGTCCAGGTCGCCGGTGCGAGCGCTCCGGATGGCGCGGGCTGGAAGCTCGGCATCCGGCCCGAGAAGCTCACCCTTGCGCACGCCCCGGGCGAGGCATCCGCCCCCAACCGCACCACCGCGACGGTCACCGAGGTCGCCTACCTGGGCGCGAGCACCGAAGCGCACCTGACCACCCCCTGGGGCACGCAGCTGCAGGCGTTCCAGCAGAACTCGGGGGATTCCGCGCCGTTGCGCCCCGGCGACGAGGTCGCCGTGTCGTGGAGCGCCACGCAGTGCTTCTACCTGCCGCCCGATGAGCAGCCCGGCGCGGGAGCGGAAGCCCGCATCACGGAGGAGGTCGCCGCATGAGCGGCGCAGGCGGGAACCCGGCGCTGCGGCGCGGTCTGACCCAGTCCCGTCTCTCTCGGCGCGCGCTGCTGCGCGGCGTCGGCGCAACGGGCGGTGCGGCCGCCCTCAGCGCGCTGCTGGCGGCCTGCAGCATCCCCGGCGCCGCGCAGAGCGGCAGCGACGCGAAGCAGATCGACTGGACGCAGTGGTGGGCGACGAAGAAGAAGGCCGGCACCCTCGACTTCGCGAACTGGCCGCTGTACATCGACCAGGACGACAAGGGCAACAGCCAGTCCCTCGCCGACTTCACCAAGGCCAGCGGCATCCGGGTCAACTACAAGGAGGTCATCCAGGCGAACGACTCCTTCTACGCCAAGATCTCGCCGCTGCTGAAGGCGGAGCAGTCGATCGGCTACGACCTGATCGTCATGACGAACGGCTGGGAGCTGACCGAGCTCATCAACAACGGCTGGCTGGCGCAGCTCGACCACGGCCGGATGCCGAACTTCCAGGCCAACGCCGACCGCAGCGTGCTGTTCCCCGCCTACGATCCGGGCGCCCTGCACACCGCCGTGTGGCAGACGGGCTTCACGGGCATCGCCTACAACGAGAAGCTCACCGGCGGGCCGGTCGAGAGTTTCGCGGAGCTGCTCGACCCGAAGTTCGCCGGCAAGGTCGGCATGTTCTCCGACAACACGGAGCTCGGCAACGCCGCCCTGCTCGCCGTCGGCGTCGAGCCGACCACGGCCACCCGCGCGGACTGGAAGAAGGCGACCGCCTGGCTGAAGAAGCTGCAGCCGAACGTCGCGAAGTTCTACGACCAGGGCTACACGGACGCGCTGCAGAACGGTGACATCTGGGTGAGCCAGGCGTGGTCGGGCGACGTCTACCAGATGCAGGCCGGCGGGCATCCCGAGATCAAATTCGTCACGCCGAAGGAGGGGCAGATGATGTGGCACGACAACATGTGCATCCCGATCACGGCCGAGCATCCGCTCGACGCCCTCACCTGGATGGACTACTACTACACGCCCGAGATCGCCGGCATCGTCGAGGACTACGTCAACTACGTCTGCCCCGTGCCCGGCGCGAAGGAGTACATCCTAACGACGCTCGACGACCCCGATGTGGCGAACAGCCCGCTCGTGTTCCCGACCGCCGACACGCTCGCCCACTCGCACGAGTTCTACGTCTACAAGGACTACGACGACTACCAGGCGTGGAACAGCATGTTCAATCCGATCGTCCAGTCCTAGGCGGCGGCATGACGACCATCGACACCACACGCATCACCCTGCCACCCGCCCCGCTGAAGGGCCGGGGCCGGCTGCGGCGGATGTCCGTGCCGTACTTCCTCGCCCTGGTGGGCTCCGCGTGGATGATCATCCTCTTCCTCATCCCACTCATCTCGGAGCTGCTGGTCTCGCTCATGACCGGCAACGTCGAGGCGGGCTACCACCTGAGCTGGAACTTCGGTGTCTACGCGCAGCTGTTCGGGCCGCACGCCGACGTGCCCTACGCCCTGTTCCTCGGCCGCTCGCTGCTGTACGGCGCGACCGCGACGGTTATCACGATCATCGTCGGCTACCCGCTCGCATACTTCATCGCCTTCCGCGTGAAGGACCGTTGGAAGACGCCGCTGCTCTCGCTCGTGATGATCTCGTTCCTCGTCAGCTTCATCATCCGCACCGACATGTGGGTGTTCCTGCTCGGCGCGCAGGGGCCGGTCATCTCCTTCCTGCACGGCCTGCACCTCGTCGGACCGGACTTCCACCTCCTCGGTACCTCCGGCGCCGTCATCGGGGGACTGGCCTACAACGACCTGCCGTTTATGGTGCTGCCGATCTACGTGGCGCTCGAACGCATCGACCCGCGCATCTTCGAAGCGGGCGCCGACCTGTACGGCAGCCCGCGCGCCGTGTTCGTCAAGACGACCCTGCCGCTGTCGCGCTCCGGCATCTTCTCCGGCATCCTGCTCGTCTTCATCGACTGCGTCGGCGACCCCGTGAACGCCCAGCTGCTGGGCGGCAAGGCGACCTACACGCTCGGCCAGGCGATCCAGGACGTCTACCTGACGCAGCAGCTGTACAACGTCGCGGCGGCGCTGTCGACCGTGCTGATGGTCGCGCTCGGGATCATCCTGTTCGCCTACGCCCGCATCTTCGGCACCGACAACATCGAGGATCTCGTATGACGCAGACCGTCACCGGCGCCCTCGCGATGGACGAGGCCGGCATCGAGCCGGACGACGTGCGGCCCGCCGGGCCGCGGGAGCGCCGTCGCCCCGGCCTTCCGACCATCTACTGGGTCGTCATCGGCATCACGCTGCTGCCGATCGTCGCGATGATCGCCTACAGCTTCAACGTCGCCCCCCACCACCGCATCACCTACGTGTGGCACGGCTTCACCGCCGACTACTACCTGCACCTCACCGACCTCGCCGGGCTGTGGCAGGCGTTCATCGTGTCGATCGTGGTCGCGCTGGCGTCCGCGGCGATCTCCGTCGTCGTCGGCACGCCGCTCGCCCTCGCCCTGGAGCGCTTCCGCTTCCTGGGCCGCCGGGTCGTCTCGGGCATCGTCTTCGTCGACATCGCGGCGCCGTCGATCGTCGTCGGCGCGGCCTCCCTCTCGTTCTTCCTGACCGTCAACCTGCACACGGGATTCCTCACGATCCTGCTCGTGCACGTGTCGTTCAACATCGCCTACGTCGTCGTCACGCTGCGCGCCCGGCTCTCGGGCATGGGCACCGTGCTCGAAGAGGCGGCCGCCGACCTCGGCGCGCGGCCCCTGACCGGATTCTTCGCCGTCACCGTGCCGCTGCTGATGCCGGGCATCGTGGCTTCCTTCCTGCTCGCGCTCGCGATGTCGATCGACGACTACGTCATCACGTCCTTCGTCGCCGGCTCGTCGACGACCTTCCCGCTGTTCGTCTACGGCGTGAAGACCGGCCTGCCGCCCCAGGTGCTGTGCTTCGGCACGATCATCTTCGTGGTCGGGCTGCTCCTCGCGTTCCTGAACGGGGCGATCAACCGGCGCGGGCGGGGCTGAGCGCTAGGCGAGGCGGGCGAGGAACTCCTCGTGCAGCAGGCCGTTGGAGGCGAGCGAGCTGCCGTGCCACGGCCCCGGCTCGCCGGCCACCGAGGTGAAGCGGCCGCCGGCCTCCTCGACCAGGAGCGCCAGCGGCGCGAGGTCGTATGGCTTCACGTCGAACTCGCCGACCGCGTCGATGAGACCCTCCGCGAGCAGCGTGTAGGCCCAGAGATCGCCATAGGCGCGGTCGCGCCACACCGCGCGGGTGAGCGCGATGAGCTTCTCGAGGTACTCGTCGTGATCCCACTGGCTGATCGACTGAAAGCTGATGGATGCCTCGTCCAGCGCCGCCGTGGCGGAGACGTGCAGCCGCTCCGGCTCGGAGTGCTCCGTGCTGCGCTTCCACGCGCCCTCGCCCTTCGCCGCCCACCAGCGCTGCCCAAGAGCGGGCATGCTCGCGACGCCCGCGACGATCTCGCCGCTCACGCTCAGTGCGACGAGCGTGCCCCACAGCGGCACTCCGCGCAGATAGTTCGCGGTGCCGTCGATGGGGTCGATGATCCACTGCCGGGGCGAGTCGCCCTCGACGCCGTACTCTTCGCCGAAGATCGCGTCGCCCGGGTGCTCGCCGGCGATGAGCTCGCGGATCGCGCGCTCGGCCGCCTGGTCGGCATCGGTCACATGCGTGCGATCCGCCTTCGTGGCGATGCGCAGATCATTGGCGCGGAAGCGGGCGGTGGAGATGGCGTCGGCGGCGTCGGCGAGACGGTGGGCGAAGTCGAGATCGGCAGTCACTTCGTCAGCGTATCGGCCATCGCGAGGGCGTCGTGCGGGGCGCAGCCGTCGGCGTCGTTGTCGAAGTAGATGTACACGTCGCGGGGCCGGTTGTCGCGACCGTCCGCCGTGGCGAGATGGCGGGCCGTGCCGGCCCAGTGCGTGAGCTGTTTCGGCCCGTAGCCCCCGTGGTAGAGCTCGTCCGGGCCGTGCAGGCGGAGGTAGACGACGCCGCCCGTGGCCTCGGTGAAGACCGGCCACGAGCCGGCGCCGTCGGAGACGACGAGGGCGATGCCGTGCTTCTTCAGGACGCGGCGCGCGGCGGGGTCGGCGAAGCTCGGATGCCGCGGCTCCAGCGCGTAGACCAGCAGGTGGCCGTCGCGACGGCGGGGGAGCGCGGAGCAGAAGGCCTCGAGCCGGTCCTTCTCGAAGGGCTGGCGGGCGGGCAGCTGCCACAGGATCGGGCCGAGCCGGTCGCCGAGCCGCGTGACGCCCGAGGTGAAGAACCGCTCGATGGCGGCATCCTGTTTGGTCTTGTTGGCTGTGTTGTCTGTGTTGTCTGTGTTGTCTGTGTTGTCGGCCTTTGCGCCTGCTCTGCTGCCTGCGCCCACCATGTGTGTGATGTAGCGGCTGCCCTTCACCGCGAAGCGGAAGCCCGGCGGCGTCTGCTCGCGCCAACGGTCGTACGACTCTGGCTTCTGCAGCGAGTAGAAGGAGCCGTTCAATTCGACGCTCCCCAGCCTGCTCGCGAGGTACTCCAGCTCACGGCGCTGCACGAGCCCCTTCGGGTAGAAGTCGCCACGCCAGCTCGCGTAGCGCCAGCCCGAAGTGCCGACGAACACGCGGCCGCCGGTCTGTCGATCCCTGAGGACGGTGCTGATTTTGGACCTCTCTCCTCGGCTGCTAAAGTAGTCGCTTGTGCGGTTCCCGATCCGGCGAATCTCGCAATGCGCCTCTAGCTCAATCGGCAGAGCAACTGACTCTTAATCAGTGGGTTCTGGGTTCAAGTCCCAGGGGGCGCACCACGAAGGGATCCCCCTGATCGGAAGCAATTCCTGATCAGGGGGATTTTTGGTTCCCGGGCAGGCCCTGACGAAGGAGCCTGGAATGCCGTCTTATTTGATCGACGGTGCATTTATGTGTCATAAACCCCGATTTAGAGGCTCGACGGCGCGGTCTCTGCGGAGGGTTTCGCCGCCGCTTCGGAGTGGTGCGGAGAGCGCGGGTCGGATGGGACACCTGTGGGGCATGAACGACGAACGGATGCCTGCTCTCCTGCCTCCCGCCGGTCTCGAGCGGTTGCTGACCATCGAGGAGCTCTCCGACTACCTCGGCGTGCCCGTGCGCACCCTCTACGACTGGCGTGTCGACCACCGCGGCCCGAAGGCCGTGCACGCAGGCCGCGCGCTGCGCTACCCCGAGAGTGCCGTGCGGGCATGGATCCAGGAAAACCTCGATGCCTAGACCCGTCCAGCCGCTTGGCACCTTCGGTGTCATCGCCGTGAAGAAGCTCCGCCCCGGCGTCCACATCGCCACCACCAGGTACCGGGATTTCGACGGCGGCTACCGGCATGTCAAGAAGACCGGGCCCACGCCCAAGCAGGCCGAGAACGCGCTCAAGCAGGCGATCACCGAGCTCACCGAGCAGCAGGACGGCGACCTCACCCGGCAGACACCCTTCCGCGAGGCCGCCGAGATCTGGCGCGCCGAGGAGCGCGAGGCCGGCCGCATCGCCCCACAGACGATGGACCGCTACGAGACCGACCTCGACAGCATCGTGCTGCCCGCGCTCGGCGAGCTGCGGCTAGGGTGTGTTGCTAAACCTCGATTGGGTGTGGTTCGAGGAGCCTTGGTGTTGTGTCGCGTGATGTGATCTCCGATGGGGCGTGGGCGGTGATCGGGCCGTTGTTCCCGCCGGGGCTGTCCGGAGTGAGGGGCGGCC
>DASWPQ010000011.1:0-41747 GCA_036398375.1 Gryllotalpicola sp. | reverse complement strand
GGCGGCGGGGGACGCCGTGTCGCTGCGCTTCAAGGGGCGACCGGTGGCGGTCACGGTGAAGCAGTAGCGGTCAGAAGCAGCCGTCAGGCGAAGAGGCCGTTGGCGCGCTCGAGGTCCTCGGCGAAGTCGACCTCGACCGCGTACAGGTCGGAGATGTCCAGCGGCTCGACCAGGATCCGGTCGCGCCCGATCGACAGCTCGAGGCCGCCCTCGAAATACTCCTGCGCGTCGACGCGCTCGAGGCTGCGGATGAGGCTCGCCTTGTCGGAGCCGGAGATGTAGTTGATGCCCACGGCCTCGCCCAGCGCGCGGCGCGTGTCGACCTTCTTGGACAGCCGGTCGATGTAGCCCTCGGCGTCGACGGTGTACTTGACCTCCTCGTCGGAGACCGTGGAGGTGTTGACGGCGACGAAGCTCTGCTCGCGCGCGATCAGGCTCCGGGCGCGCCGCAACGCCTCCGGGTCGAAGACGACGTCGCCGTTCATCCACAGCACGCCGCCCTTGTTCGACGCCCGCAGCGCGCGCAGCAGGCTCTTGCTCGTGTTGGTCTGGTCGTACTGCTCGTTGTAGACGAAACCGGCACGGTCGCCGAACCGCTCGACGATCTCTTCGGACTTGTAGCCGACGACCACGTTCACCTCGGCGTCCGCGCCGAAGGCCGAGGCGATGTTCTCGAACTGCTGGCCCATGATGGTGCGACCGTCGACGAGCTCGGTGAGGCACTTCGGGAGGGAGCGTCCCAGCCGGGTTCCCATGCCCGCAGCCAGGATCACAAGCTGGGTAGTCACGTCATCTCCCTCGTTACGTCATTAACTGTTCACTTGCAGTTTACCAAACCGGATCGGGGGGAATCCGGACGGCGTGTTTTCGTGTCGCCGTCCGACATGAGGGCGACGGATGCCGGAGGCTGTTGCTACGGTGGCCACATGAGTTCGCTGCCGGAGACGCCCCCCGACGAGGAACCCGAGTCGGACGACCAAGCCGCCCCCGAAAAGCCCGCGGAAAAGCCCACGTCAGCGCGGAAAACACCGGCGAAGCCGCGGGCGAGCACCACGCGCACGAGCACACCGCGGACGGGCGCTGAGCGGACGACGGCACCGCGCACGAGCACTCCGCGTACGAGCACTTCGCGCACGAGCACTCCGCGGGCGGCGGCCGGTGCCGGAACGGGTGCGGCGGGCACAACCGGTGCGCGCAGCACGAGTCGCACCCGCAGCGCGGCCACCCCCGCGAAACCCCGCCCCCCGCGCACCACCAAGCCCAAGGCCGCTCCCGCGCCGAAACCGGCGCCGCAGCCCGAGCCGCAACCCGAGCCCAAGCCCACGGCGCTCGGCATCCGTCAGCTCTACAAGCGCTTCGGTTCCACCGTCGCCCTCGACGGGGTGAGCCTCGACGTGCCGGAGGGCTCCTTCTTCGGCGTGGTGGGCCCCAACGGCGCGGGCAAGACCACGATGCTGTCGATCGTCAGCGGACTGCTGCGGCCCGACTCCGGCCAGGTCGTCGTGCACGACGTGGACGTCTGGAAGGACCCGAACCACGCGAAGCGGTTCATCGGCGTGCTGCCGGACCGGCTGCGGCTCTTCGACCGGCTCACGGGCGCCCAGCTCCTGTACTACTCCGGGACCCTGCGCGGTCTCGACGCGAAGACCGTGAAGACCCGGGTGGGGGATCTCGTCGCGGCGTTCGGGCTCGAGGGTGCCGTCGGTCGCCTCGTGGCCGACTACTCCGCGGGCATGACGAAGAAGATCGCGCTCGCGGCCGCGCTCATCCACTCGCCGCGACTGCTCGTGCTGGACGAGCCGTTCGAATCGGTCGACCCGGTGTCGGCGGCGAACATCATCGAGATCCTGCAGAAGTACGTGGCGGCGGGTGGCACGGTCGTGCTGTCGAGCCACAGCATGGATCTGATCCAACGCGTGTGCGACCGCGTCGCCATCATCGTCTCGGGCGTTGTGCTCGACGTGGGGACGGCCGACGAGGTGCGCGGCGAGAAGACGCTGGAAGAGCGCTTCGTCGAGCTGGCTGGGGGGCGCAAGGCGGCGGAGGGCCTGGAGTGGCTACACAGTTTCTCGGAATAGGCAAGAGCGTTCCCGACCGTGACCGGGACGGTGCTCGCGCGGGCTCGGCGGTCCGGGCGGCGGCGGATGCCTTTCATGACGTGCCGCGTTTCCTCCGGCTCAAGCTGGCCCTGCTCGGCGGCGCGTTCCGGCGCAGCCCGTGGCAGATCGTCGGACTCGCGCTGGCTGCGCTGTACGGGCTGTTCCTGCTGACCGTGCTCGTGGCCGGGCTGGTCATGGCGCGCTTCCTCGCGGACATCCAGCCGACCCGCGACATCGTGATCGTCGCCGGCACGGTCGTGACGACCGGTTTCCTGCTGCTGCCGCTCGTCTTCGGGGCGGACGACACCCTGGACCCGCGCAAGTTCGCGCTCCTCGGCATCCCATCCTCCCGACTCGCGGTCGGACTCGCGGCCGGCTCGGCGCTGTCCGTGCCCGCGGTCGTGCTCGGCCTGTGCGCGCTCGCCACGGTGGTGACGTGGTCGCACGGCTTCTGGCTCGTGGTGCTGGCCCTCCTCTCGGCGCTTCTCGCGACGGCGAGCTGTGTGCTCGGCGGCCGTGTCGCGACCGCCGTCGCCGCCTTCCTGCTGGACACGCGGCGCGCCCGCGAGCTCACGGGCGTGGTCGGTGTGCTGCTGGTCGTGCTCATCTCGCCCCTGGTGCTGTCGCTGTCGAACGTCGACTGGGGTGCTCGGGGCCTCAGTGTGATCGGCGTCTTCGCCGACATCCTGCGCTTCTCGCCGATGGGCGCCGCATGGGCGGCCCCCGCCGACGCAGCGGCGGGCAGCGGCGGGCTGGCCGCGCTGGAGCTGCTCATCGCGCTCGCCGTGCTCGTCGTCCTCTGGCTCGCGTGGCGTGCGCTCGTCGCGCACATGCTCGTCAGCCCGGGGCGGGCGGCGGAGGCCAGGACCTACTCCGGCCTCGGCTGGTTCGGCGCCATGCCCGGCACACCGTGGGGCGTTGTGGCGGCCCGCAGCCTGAGCTACTGGAGCCGCGACGCGCGGTACTGGGTGTCGCTCGTGATGATCCCGATCATCCCGGTGCTGATCCTCGGCGCACTCGCCGTCGTGCACGCGATCCCCGGCACCTACCCCGCGCTGCTGCCGCTGCCCATCATGGTGCTGTTCCTCGGGTGGACGGCGCACAACGACGTCGCCTACGACGGCACGGCGATCTGGCTGCACGTCGTCTCGGGCACGACCGGGCTCGCCGACCGGATCGGCCGGCTCGTGCCGGTGCTGTTCATCGGCATCCCTCTCATCGCCGCCGGCTCCGTGGTCTCGGCCGTCCTCTACGACGATCTGCGAGTGCTGCCGGCGCTGGTCGGGGTGTGCGTGTGCGAGCTGTTCGTCGGGCTCGGACTCTCCAGCGTCACCTCGGCGCTCGTGCCGTACCCGGTGCCCAAGCCCGGCGACAGCCCGTTCGCGCAGCCGCAGAGCGTCGGCGCCGCCGCCGCGCTGGTGCAGGGCTTCAGCCTCACCGCGATCCTGGTGCTCTCGGCGCCCACGATCGTGTTCGGGGTGCTCGGCGTCTTCGTCGCACCCTCGTGGTTCGCCGCCTCGCTCTGGGCCGGCGTCCTGGTCGGCGCTGCCGCGCTCGTCGGCGGCGTCATCGGCGGGGCCGTGATCTTCAACCGCCGCGGGCCCCAGATGCTCGAGGCCGCCGTCAGAGCGGCCTGAGATAGATACTGTGCCGCCGTCAGAGCGGCCCGAGAACGGGCACTGCGCGATCGTGCACGCCGCGTGACCCCTTCGTACACTGGAGAGATGAGCATCTCCGAACCCGGTGGCCCCTCCGAAGGCGGCGGCACCGCGACGCTGGATCGCGAGCTCGAGGAACTGCTGAACCAGGAGTCCGTCGAGGACGGCGACCACGACCGCTTCGCACACTACGTGCGCAAGGAGGCGGTCCTGGAGTCCGCCTTCACGGGGAAGCCGGTGAGGGCGCTGTGCGGCAAGATCTGGGTGCCCGGGCGTGATCCCGAGAAGTTCCCGGTGTGTCCGGACTGCAAGGAGATCTACGAGTCGCTCGCCGAATAGCGCGGCGGTCGCCGCGCTCTCAGACGAAGAGCGTCTGCAGCGCCGGGTCGCCGGCGCCGAGGCGGAACGCCTCCTCCGGCAGCTCCTCGATCGCCTTCCGGTTGTGGGCGCGCGCGGCGGCCACACCGTCCGGGCCGAGGTAGGCGGGATCCGCCTCGCCGTCGGACATGAGCGTGACGAGCAGCTCCCGGCCCGCGTCGCGCGGCGGGCGCTGGGTGAGGATGTGCACGACCTCGGCGGTCGCGATGCCCGCAGAGTCCAGGTGCCGGAGCGGGATCTTGCGCCCGCCGACGGACGCCTTGCCGTCCGAGGTCTTCGCGACCGACACCCACTCGCCGCGGTCGTCCGTGCGGGCGACGAGCTTGTAGACCATGCCGGAGGCCGGCGAGCCGGAGCCGGTGACGACCGAGGTGCCGACGCCGTAGTTGTCCACCGGGCTCGCGCCCAGCGCCGCGATCGCGTACTCGTCGAGGTCGTTGGTGACGGTGATCTTCGTGCCCGTGGCGCCGAGCGCGTCGAGCTGCGCGCGCACCTTGCCGACTAGCCGGGGCAGGTCGCCCGAGTCCAGACGGATGCCGCCGAGCTGCGGCCCGGCGACGCGGACGGCCGTCTCGATGCCCCGCTCGACGTCATAGGTGTCCACGAGCAGGGTCGTGCCGACGCCCATCGCCTCGATCTGGGAACGGAACGCCTCCTCCTCGCTGTCGTGCAGCAGCGTGAAGGCGTGCGCGGCGGTGCCCATGGTCGGGATGCCCCAGACCCGTCCAGCCTCGAGGTTGGACGAGGCCGCGAACCCGGCGATGTAGGCGGCGCGGGTCGCGGCGACCGCGGCGTCCTCGTTGGCGCGCCGCGAGCCCATCTCGGCCAGCGGTCGACCGTTCGCCGCGTGCACCATTCGGCTCGCGGCGGTGGCGATCGCCGAGTCGTAGTTGAGCACCGACAGCACGAGGGTCTCGAGCAGCACCCCCTCGGCGAACGGCGCCTCGACGGTGAGGACGGGGGAGCCGGGGAAGTACACCTCGCCCTCGCGGTAGCCCGTGACGGTGCCCGTGAAGCGGTAATCGGCGAGCCAGTCGAGCGTCTGCATCGATACGACCTTCTCGCGGGCGAGGAACTCGAGCTCCGCCTCGCCGAAGCGGAAGCGCTCGATGAGCTCCAGCAGGCGCCCGGTGCCAGCCAGGACGCCGTAGCGCCGGCCGAGTGGCATCCGTCGTCCGAAGACCTCGAAGACGGATTCGCGCGCATAGCTGCCATCGGCCAGCGCCGCGTCCACCATGGTGAGCTCGTAACGGTCGGTCAGCAGCGCCGTTGAAGCGGTCATGATCGCCAGCGTACCGAGAGAGCGGGCCCCGGCGCCGGGCGGGAACCCGGGGCAAATAGACTCTCTTCCATGAGCAACGCGCCGATCGGGATCTTCGACTCGGGCGTCGGCGGTCTCACAGTGGCGCGCGCGGTGCGCGACCAGCTGCCGAACGAGAGCATCCTCTACATCGGCGACACCCTGCACTCGCCCTACGGGCCGAAGCCGATCGCGGAGGTGCGGCGCTACGCCCTCGAGGTGCTCGACTTCATGGTCGAGCAGGGTGTGAAGATGCTCGTGATCGCCTGCAACACCGCGAGCTCCGCCATGCTGCGCGACGCTCGCGAACGCTACGACGTCCCCGTGGTCGAGGTGATCCAGCCGGCCGTGCGCCGCGCCGTCGCCACGACCCGCAACCGGCGCGTCGGCGTCATCGGCACGCTCGGCACGATCAACTCGCGGGCCTATGAGGATGCCTTCGCCGCGGCCCCCGAGCTGGAGCTGTTCACGCGGGCCTGCCCGCGCTTCGTCGAGTTCGTGGAGGCCGGCATCACCTCGGGGCCGGAGCTGCTCGCCGCGGCATCCGACTACCTCGCCCCGCTGCGGGAGGCCGGTGTCGACACCCTCGTGCTCGGCTGCACCCACTACCCCTTCCTCAAGGGTGCGATCTCCTACGTCATGGGGGACGACGTGGCGCTCGTGTCGAGCGACGTCGAGACCGCGAACGATGTCTACCGCATCCTCGTCGGGCAGGGACTGGAACGGCAGGGGAGCACCGAGCCGCAGATCCACTACGAGGCGACCGGTGCCGACACGCTCGCGTTCCAGCGGCTGGCGAATCGGATGCTCGGTCTCGACGTCACCCGCGTCGATCTCGTCCAGACCGGGGTCATCGAGCTGCCCCGATGATCACGCCGCTCATGGCAGAGAACACCTCGGCCATCGCCAGCCGCTCGGCGGCTCGCGCAGCGCGAAACGCCGATCGGGTCGCCGGTTCGCTATGGTTCGGAAGCCAGAACGTTGAATGAAAGGCAGACCTTGTGAGTGAGTCAACGCGCGCCGATGGGCGCACCGCTGAGCAGCTGCGCTCCGTCACGATCGAGCGCGGCTGGAGCAAGCAGGCCGAAGGCTCGGCGCTGATCAGCTTCGGCGACACGCGCGTGCTGTGCACGGCATCCTTCACCAACGGCGTGCCGCGCTGGCTGACCGGCCAGGGGAAGGGCTGGGTCACGGCGGAGTACTCGATGCTGCCGCGGGCCACGAACGACCGCAACGACCGCGAGTCGATCAAGGGTCGTGTGGGCGGGCGCACGCACGAGATCAGCCGCCTCATCGGCCGCTCGCTGCGCGCGATCGTCGACTTCAAAGCGCTCGGCGAGAACACCGTCGTCCTCGACTGCGACGTGCTGCAGGCCGACGGAGGCACCCGCACCGCCTCGATCACCGGTGCCTACGTCGCGCTCGCCGACGCGCTCGCCTGGGGGCGGGAGCGGGGCTTCATCGCGAAGAAGGCGCAGCCCCTGAAGGACTCGGTCTCGGCGATCTCCGTCGGCATCGTCGGAGGGGTGCCCATGCTCGACCTGGCATATGTCGAGGACTCGCGTGCCGGGACCGACATGAACGTCGTCGTCACGGGGAGCGGAGCGTTCGTCGAGGTGCAGGGCACGGCCGAGGGCGCGCCGTTCGACCGCGACGAGCTGAACTCCCTGCTCGACCTCGCGCTCGCGGGCAACGCCGAGCTCGCCGGCATCCAGCGCACGGCGCTGGAGGGCTGACCGTGCGGGTCGTCCTGGCCACCCACAACGCGCACAAGGTCACCGAGTTCCAGCGCATCCTCGCGGGGGGCATCCCCGGGCTCGAGATCGTGTCCTACGACGGGCCCGAGCCCGTCGAGGACGGGGTGACCTTCGCCGAGAACGCCCTGATCAAGGCGCGCGTCGCCGCCGCGCACACGGGCCTGCCGGCGTTGGCCGACGACTCCGGCATTTGCGTCGACGTGCTCGGCGGCGCTCCCGGGATCTTCTCGGCGCGCTGGTCAGGGCGGCACGGCGACGACCGCGCGAACCTGCAGCTGCTGCTCGACCAGCTCGCGGACGTGCCCGACGCGCATCGCGGCGCGCACTTCTCCTGCGCGATCGCGCTCGTGGTGGGGGAGGACGAGAGCACGGTCGAGGGCGTGTGGCCCGGTGCGCTCGCCCGTGAGGTGCGCGGAGCGAACGGCTTCGGCTACGACCCGGTCTTCCTGCCGGATGGGGAGGGCGGGGCATCCGCCGCCGAGCTGGCCCCCGAGCGCAAGAGCGCGGTCAGCCACCGCGCCCGCGCCTTCGGCCTGATCACGCCCCTGCTGGCGGCTCTGCCTCGGTAGCGGCCGCCGCGGCTGCGGCGTTGGCGCGCTTCGCCTTGCGGGACGTGCGCCAGAGGTGCCACCCGGTCGGGACGACGGCCAGCAGCACGGCCAGGACCAGGATGACGTCGATGTAGTTCTCGACGAAGTTCGCCACCGGCGGGATGTAGTGCAGCACGTAGCCGAGGTAGACCATGCCCGCGCCCCAGATGAAGGCGCCGATGGCGTTGTAGAGCGCGTACTTCTTGTAGTCCATCTTCCCGACGCCCGCGGCGATGGGGGCGAAGGTGCGCACGATGGGCACGAAGCGGGCGACGATGACCGCGGCCGGGCCGAAGCGCGTGAAGAACTGGTTGGTGCGGTCGACGTTCTCGCGGGAGAACAGACCGGATTCCCTGCGATCGAAGATGGCCGGCCCCGCGCTGCGGCCGATCAGGTAGCCGACCTCACCCCCGAGCCACGCGGCGAACGCGATCGCGAGCGCGACCCAGTACACGTGCACATGGAAGAACAGCTTGTTCGGGTCCGACAGCAGGCCGCTGATGAGCAGCAGCGTGTCGCCGGGCAGGATGAACCCGATCAGCAGCCCCGTCTCGGCGAAGATGATCGCGCACACGACCAGCAGCGCCCACGGCCCGGCGGTCTGGATGATGGTCGCCGGGTCCAGCCAGGGGGCGAGTGCGGCGTGATACAAGGTGCTCCTGCTGTGTCGTAAGGCTGTGTACGGGAGAAGGGACTTGAACCCTCACGCCTTCCGGCACAGGAACCTAAATCCTGCGTGTCTACCAATTCCACCACTCCCGCGAGAGGCGGGCTCAGTCTAGCCGGGGACGTTCCGACCAGTCTGCCGTGGGCCGTCTGAGAAGCGGCACAGGATCGTCGGGACACCGCCTGTGGATAACTTCCACGCCGGATGCTCCTTTCCCGGCATCCTGTCGGCATGACGGATGCCGTGCGCCAGATCACCGAACGGGTGCGTGATCGCGTGCGCGAGGCCGGCGCCGTGAGCGTCCCCGGGCTCGCGGGCAAGACGGCGCCCGTTGACGGCAGCGGGTCCCTCGCCGGTGCCGTGCCTGTCACGGAATACGTGCACGAGGAGGTGCGGCGGTATGCGGAGCTGGCGCTCGGCGGCTCCGTCCCGTCGCTGGCGGACGAGCGCGCGGCCGAGGCGCAGGTCGTCGCGGCCGTGACCGGGCTCGGGCCGCTGCAGCCCTATCTGGACGATCCCGCGGTGGAGGAGATCTGGATCAACCAGCCGCATCGCGTGTTCGTGGCGCGCGGCGGGGTGTCGGAGCTCACGCCGCTCGTGCTGACCGACGGCGAGATCAAGGACCTGGTCGAGCGGATGCTCGTTCAGAGCGGCCGCCGGGTCGACCTCTCGCAGCCGTTTGTGGACGCGTCGCTTCCCGACGGCTCGCGGCTGCACGTCGTGATCCCCGACGTGACGCGCGCCTGGTCGGTGAACGTCCGGAAGTTCTCGTCCCGCATCCGGGACCTCCACCAGCTGGTCGCTCTCGGCTCGCTCAGCAGGCAGGCGGCCGAGTTCCTGCGGATGTCGGTGCTCGCTGGCTGCAACGTCCTCGTCGCCGGTGCGACGCAGAGCGGGAAGACGACGCTGCTCGGCGCCCTGATGTCGGCGGCGCGGCGCAGCGACCGCATCGTGACCGTGGAGGAGACCTTCGAACTGGATCTCGCCGTTCGCGACGTCGTCGCCATGCAGTGTCGCCCTCCGTCGCTGGAGGGGACGGGGGAGATCACGCTGCGGCGCCTGATCAAGGAGGCACTGCGGATGCGCCCCGACCGCATCGTCGTCGGCGAGGTGCGCGAGGCCGAGGCGCTCGACCTGCTGCTGGCGCTCAACGCCGGCATCCCGGGGGCCTGCTCGATCCACGCCAACAGCGCACGCGGTGCGCTCGCGAAGCTCGCGACGCTGCCGCTGCTCGCCGGCCGGAACATCGATGCGCAGTTCGTTCTGGCGACCATCGCGGACTGCGTCGACCTGGTCGTGTTCTGCGAGCTGAGCCGCACGGGCGCCCGCTGCGTCTCCGAGATCCTCGCCGTCGGCGGTGCGGTCGACGCCGGTGTCATCGAGGCGAGCCCGCTGTTCACACGGGTCGGCGGCGAGCTGCGGCCCAGCGGCGGCCGTCCGGTCAAGCTCGGCAAGTACCGGGCGGCGGGCTTCGATCCCGGTGTGGTGCTGGGGCGGGCCGAATGATGCGGGACGTCTGGTGATGCGGGATGTCTGGCTCGGGGCGCTGCTCGGCGGCGTGCTCGCCGCCGGTGTGCTGCTGATCGGCTCCGCCCGGCGGCCGGGGCGCGCCGTCGGCGGTCGCTCCGGCGTCGGAGCAGGAGCGCGCCTGCGCGCCTGGCTGCTGCGCGCGGGGCTGCCCGGCCTGTCGCCGGTGGGCCTTGTCACGATCACCGTCGGCTCGGTTGCGCTGTGCAGCTCGCTCACGGCCGCATTGTTCGGCGTGCCCGCGCTCGCGCTCGCGGCGGGCTGTGCCGGGGGAGCGGCGCCCTGGGGCTTCGTCGGCTGGCGCGCCGGAGCCGCCCGCGTCACGATGCGGGCAGCCTGGCCCGATGTCGTGGACCAGCTGATCTCCGCCGTGCGCAGCGGCATTGCCCTGCCGGAGGCGGTGGCCGGCCTGGCGACGACCGGTCCCGAGCAGGCGCGTGAGCCGTTTGCGCGCTTCGGCCGCGAATACCGTGCCACCGGAGCCTTCGGCCGCTGCGCCGAACTGCTCAAGGCGGAGCTCGCCGACCCGATCGGCGACCGCGTCCTGGAGACGCTCATGATGGCGCGCGAGGTCGGCGGCACCGAGCTTGTCGCCGTACTGCAGGCTCTCGGGGTGTCTCTCCGCGAGGACGCGGCGGTTCGCCGGGAGCTGGAGGCGCGCCAGGGCTGGGTGGTCAATGCCGCGCGCCTCGGCGCCGCCTCACCCTGGCTTGTGCTCGCGCTGCTGGTCACCCGGCCGGAGGGACGGGAGGCCTACGGCACTCCCGCCGGCTCCGCGGTGATCCTCGTCTCCGTCGTCGTGAGCGTCGTCGCGTATCGGGTGATGATCGTGATCGGCCGCCTGCCGCAGGAGCGGCGGTGGTTCCGTTGAGCACGGTGCTCTCCGGCCTCGGCGCCTGGGGCGTCGTGGCCGGGCTGGGGCTCGGCTTCGGACTGTGGTCTCTGCTCTCGGCACTGCCGCGCGCTCGCTGGCCGCGGCTCGAGGCCCGGCTCGTGCCGCATCTGCTCGATGTCTCCGCCGCCGCGCGCGCCGAGGTCGAGCGAGCCCGGGTGCGGGCACCGCTGCTCGGGGCCCTGTTCGGCCCGGCGCCGACCGCGGCGCGCGATGTGCTCCTGCGCTGGCTCGGCGGCGAGACATCCGTCGCCCTCCGCCTGCGTCAGGCGGGGTCGCATCGCACCGTCATGGGATTCCGGCTCCGTCAGGGCGCGGCGGCCGGAGCGGGAGCGCTGCTCGGCGCGACCGTCTGCGGCTGGGTCGCGTCGACGCGCCCGCTCGCGGCGGCCGCCTGGATCGCGCTCATCGCCGTCGGAGGCGGCGGCGGGGTCCTGGGCTGGGATCTGCTGCTCAGCCGGGCCGCCGCGGGAAGGCTGGCACGCCTGCGGGAGGAGCTCCCGACCGTGGCCGAGCTGATGGCGCTGAGCCTGTCGGCGGGTGAGGGCGTGTACGACGCCGTGCGCCGTGTGGCGCGCGCCAGCAGCGGTGAGCTCGGCGTCGAGCTGCGGGCGGTCGTCACGGACGTCGGTGTCGGCATCCCGCTCGCCGAAGCGCTCGAACGGATGTCGCGCGCCCTGGCTCTTGCACCGCTGTCGCGCCTCATCGAGGCGATGAGCGCCGCCCTCGAGCGCGGCGCTCCGCTCGCGGAGGTGCTGCGCGCACAGGCCGGCGACGCGCGCAGCGAGCGGAAACGGGAGCTGCTCGAGGAGGCCGGGCGCAAAGAGGTGCTGATGCTCGTGCCGCTCGTCTTCGGGCTGCTTCCGCTCACCGTGGTGATCGCGGTGTTCCCCGGGGTGTTCATCCTGCGGTCCGGGCTGTGAAGTCGGCGGCGAGCGGCGGGAAAGCGACGGAGAGACAGGAAGAGGGAGAAGAAGATGAAGAGACTACTCGCGCGGCTGCACACGGAGGAGCGCGGCGACGTCCCCGGGTGGGTTCTGATCAGCGCGATGACCGCGGGACTGGTCATCGCGATCTGGGCGCTGGCCGGCAGCACCCTCACGCAGGTGTTCAGCCAGGCCGTGGACTCGGTGCTCTCCGGACCGTGAGGCATCTTGCGGGGGAGCGCGGCTCGGCGCCCGCCGAGTTCGCCATGGTCGGCGGGCTGCTCACCGTGCTGCTGCTCGCCGTGCTGCAGTTCACGACCATGCTGCTCGTGCGCAGTACCGTGCAGGATGCTGCGGCGCAGGGCGCCCGGGTTGCGGCCTTCGCCGACGGCTCCCTCGAAGACGGTGTGGCGCGCACGCGGCAGCTCCTTACCGTCTCGCTCGGCGCGCGCTATGCGGAACGGGTCACGGCCCGGTACGCCGTCGCCGACGGGATCGGGGTCGTCGAGGTGCGCGTCGACAGCCCGCTGCCGGTCGTCGGGCTGCTCGGCGTCGGCGAGGCGGTGGAGGTGACCGGCCATGCGGCCCGTGATGCCGGGTAAGTCCGGGCGGTCGGCCGGGCTGCCGGACCGGCCCTCGCTGCCGGACGACTCCCCGCCTCCGGATGGCCCCAGGCGATCCGCAGGAAGGGGCCTGTGGGACGAATCCGGCAATGCCGCGCTCGAGTTCCTCACCGCGGGCGTCATCCTGCTCGTCCCGCTCGTCTATCTGGGGCTGGCCCTCTCCACGATCCAGGGCGCCTCTCTCGCGGTGGAGGGCGCGGCGCGCGAGGCGGCACGCACCTACGTGTCGGCGGCGACGGATGCCGCGGCGCAGGCCGCAGCCGATCGCGCCGTCACCGTCGCGCTGGCGGATCGGCGCATCGACCGCCGCCCGGGCGACCTGACGCTTGCCTGCGACCCCGGCCTGCCGCTCTGTCTCGAGGGCGGCCGGTCCGTCACGGTCACCGTGCGCACCGAGGTCGTCCTGCCCCTCGTGCCGCCGGTGTTCGGCGTCGATCGCCTCGTTCGCGTGCCGATTCAGGCCACAGCGACCGCGCCCGTCTTCCGGCCGGGAGCGCCGCCGTGATCCGGCCGGGACGGGAGGACGGCAGCATCCTGCCGCTCATCTTCGGCTTCTTCGCCCTCGCGCTCGCTCTGATCGTGGTCGTCACCGCCGCCACCGCGCTGTACCTCGAACGTTCCCGCCTGTACACGCTCGCCGACGGCGCCGCGCTCGCGGGGGCGGGTTCCTTCGCCTTCGAGGCGACGCAGCTCGATCCGGCGGGGGAGGCTGAGCCGCACCTCGACGACGCGGCGGTGGAGGCGGCGGCATCCGACTACCTGCGACGCGCCACGGCGGGCCGGAGCACTCCCGTCGCCCTCGTCTCGGCGGGCGCGCCCGACGGGCGCAGCGCGAACGTCCGCCTCGCGGAGGACTGGCGCCCGCCGATCGTGAGTGTCTTCACACCGCGGGGCATCCGCATCGAGGTTGGGGGCGACGCCCGGACGGTGTTCTGGTGACGTGCGGGGGCACACCGCAGCACGACTAGGCTCGAGCACAGTGACACGGGGTGCGCCGAGCCGGCGCTGAGATCACACCCGTCGAACCTGATCTAGTTCGTACTAGCGAAGGGATGTCGCGAATGAGTGTTCGCACGTCTGAAATCGACGCGGCCGAGGCCGCGCAGCTGCTCGAACGGGTGCGCAGCACCTCCCCGCTCGTGCAGGCCATCACCAATGCGGTCGTCACCGGTTTCACCGCGAACGTGCTGCTCGCACTCGGTGCCGCCCCGGCCATGGTCGACATCCCCGGCGAGGCCGGGATCTTCGCCCGGGTGGCCGGGGGAGTGCTCCTGAACCTCGGCACGCCGCACCGCGAGCCGCGCGAGGCCATGCTCGAGGCCGCGCGCGCGGCCGGCGAGGTCGGGACGCCGTGGGTGCTCGACCCCGTCGCGATCGGTGTGCTTCCGGTGCGCACCGCGCTCGCCGCAGAGCTGCTCGCCCTGCGTCCCACGGTGATCCGGGGCAACGCGAGCGAGATCCTCGCGCTCGCCGGGCGCGGGGCGGGCGGGCGCGGCGTCGACGCAACCGACGACCCGGAGTCGGCGCTCGCCGCGGCCGTCGAGCTGGCGGGGACGTACGGCTCCGCCGTCGCGGTCAGCGGCCCCGTCGACGTGATCACCGACGGGCGGCGGATCGTGCGAGGCGCCAACGGGCACGCTCTGCTCACCCGGGTGACGGGCGGCGGCTGCGCGCTCGGCGCGGTGATGGCGGCCTTCCTCGCACTGCGCGACGAACCGCTCACCGCGACTGTCGCGGCCGTGACCGCCTACAACCTCGCCGCCGAACGCGCGGCGGACGGCGCCGCCGGACCCGGCGACTTCGCCGTGCGCTTCCTCGACGCGCTCGCCGCGATCCGGCCGGCCGAGGTCGAGCAGGGGGCGCTGCTGCGATGATCCGACCCGACCTCAGCACCTATCTCGTCACGGATGCCGCCGCCTGCGGTCCCCGCGGTGTGCTCGACGTGGTGCGTGCCGCCGTCGCCGGGGGCGTCACCGCCGTGCAATTGCGGGAGAAGACGGCATCCGCCCGCGAGCTCTTCGAGCTGACGCGACGCGCGGCCGCGCTGATCGACGGGCGCGCCCTGCTGCTCGTCGACGACCGGGTCGACGTCGCGCTCGCCGCGCGGCAGGCCGGCGCCCGCGTCGACGGCGTGCACATCGGCCAGTCCGATCTGCCCGCGACCGCGGTGCGGCGGATGCTGGGCGGTGATGCCGTCATCGGGCTCACCGCCAACACCCCGCGGCACCTCGCGGAGCTCGCCGCGCTCCCCGCCGGGACCGTCGACTACCTCGGCGTCGGCGTGATCCGGCCCACCGCCACAAAACCCGACCATCCCGCACCGCTCGGCGTCGCCGGCTTCGCGGCGCTCGCCAGCGCCGCCCCGCTGCCCTGCGTCGCGATCGGCGGGGTGACCCGGGCTGACACGACGGCGCTCAGGGCGGCAGGAGCGGCGGGACTGGCCGTCGTCTCCGCCATCTGCGCCGCCCCGGACCCCGAGCGGGCGGCGCGGGAGCTCGCCACGGCCTGGCGGGAGGCCGCATGACCCCCTCCGCTCCCCGTGTGCTCAGCATCGCCGGAAGCGATCCGAGCGGCGGCGCCGGCATCCAGGCGGACCTCAAGTCGATCGCGGCGCTCGGCGGCTACGGCATGGCGGCGATCACGGCGCTCACCGCCCAGAACACACGAGAGGTGCGCGCGGTGCACGTGCCGCCCGCCGGCTTTCTGCGCAGCCAGCTCGACACGGTCGCCGACGACGTCGCGATCGACGCCGTGAAGATCGGGATGCTCGGCGAGGCCTCCGTCATCACCGTCGTCCGCGACTGGCTCGCCGCACGCCGGCCCCCCGCCGTTGTGCTCGACCCCGTCATGATCGCCACGAGCGGCGCCCGCCTGCTGGATGCCGACGCCGAGGCGGCCCTGCGCGATCTGCTTCCGCTCGCCGAGCTCGTGACGCCCAACCTGCCCGAGCTCGCCGTGCTGTGCGGCGAGCCCGAGGCCGCGAGCTGGCCCGAGGCGATCGCGCAGGCCGCGGGACTCGCCTCGGCGCAGGGCATCCGCGTGCTCGTGAAGGGCGGTCACCTGGGCGGCGACCGCTCGCCCGACGCCCTCGTCGAGCCCGACGGCACCTTCACCGAGTTCGACGCCGAGCGGATCGACACCCGGAGCACCCACGGCACGGGCTGCTCGCTCTCCAGCGCCGTGGCCACCCGCTACGCCGCCGGCCACGACTGGCGCGAGGCCGTGCGCGAGGCCAAGGCCTGGCTGAGCGAGGCGATCCGGGCCGGCGCCCGGCTCGAAGTCGGCTCCGGCCACGGGCCCGTCGACCACTTCGTGGCGCACCGCGTCGAGCCGCCGCAGGCGCACACTGCCCGCTGGTGGGAGGAGAGCGCCGATATCCGCCGCGCCATCGACGCGTTGCCGTTCCTCGTCGGCCTGGCCGACGGCACGCTCGACGAGCGCGTCTTCCGGCACTATCTGGAACAGGACGCGCTCTACCTGCGCGAATACTCCCGCGTGCTCGCGAAGGCGAGCGCACTCGCGCCGAGCCGCGAGGAGCAGGCCTTCTGGGCGGATGCCGCGCGCAGCTCGCTCCTCGGCGAGCTGAGGCTGCACGACGAGTGGCTCGGTGGTGAGCCCCGCGTCACGCCGAGCGCCGTCAACCGCGCCTACCTCGACCACCTCGCCGCGGCCGGTCCGGACTACGGCACCGTCGTGGCCGCGGTGCTGCCCTGCTACTGGATCTATCAGGACGTGGGGGAGCGGCTCGTGCGGCATGCCCGGCCGGGGCATCCGTATCGCGGCTGGCTCGAGAGCTACGGCGCCCCCGCCTTCGCGGAGTCCACCCGGCAGGCGGTCCACTGGGCGGGCGTCGCCGCGGCGAACGCAGGCCCGGCGGAGCGCGAACGGATGTCGCATGCCTTCCGACTCTCGGCGCGGCATGAGCTCGCCTTCTTCGCACAGGAGCCCGGAGGAACCCCCCGATAGGCTGGGGGAGCAATGATCGAACTCGACTTGAGCGCCCAGATCGCCGACGTGCGCTCCACCTTCTCCGACATCCGTGCCGTCGTCGACGTCGACGCGCTCCGGACCCGTATCGCCGAGCTGAGCGAGCAGGCGGGAGTGCCCGATCTGTGGGACGACCCGGAGCAGGCGCAGAAGGTGACGAGCGCGCTCAGCCGCGCGCAGACCGAGCTCAACCGGGTCAACGGCATCGAACAGCGCCTCGACGATCTCGAGGTGCTCGTGGAGCTCGCCAACTCCGAGGACGACGTCGACAGCGCCGAGGAGGCGAAGAAGGAACTCGCCGAGCTGCAGAAATCCGTCGGCGACCTCGAGGTGCAGACCCTGCTCGACGGCGAGTACGACGCGCTTCCGGCGGTCGTCACGATCCGTTCGGGCGCCGGCGGCGTCGACGCCGCCGACTTCGCCGAGATGCTGCTGCGCATGTACCTGCGCTACTGCGAACGCCAGGGCTGGCCCACCAAGGTCATGGACACCTCCTACGCGGAGGAGGCGGGCATCAAGTCGGTGACCTTCCAGGTCGACGCGCCGTACGCCTTCGGCATCCTGTCCGTCGAGGCCGGCACGCACCGCCTCGCCCGCATCAGCCCCTTCGGCGGTGCGGACAAGCGGCAGACGAGCTTCGCGGCCGTGGAGGTCATCCCGCTCCTGGAGGAGACCGGCGAGATCGAGATCCCCGAGACCGACATCCGCGTCGATGTCTTCCGCTCATCCGGCCCCGGCGGCCAGAGCGTCAACACGACCGACTCGGCCGTGCGCATCACCCACTTCCCGACCGGCATCGTGATCTCCATGCAGGACGAGAAGTCGCAGATCCAGAACCGGGCCGCAGCAATGACGCTGCTCAAGAACCGCCTGCTGCTGCTCAAGCGGGAGGAGGAGGCCGCCAAGAAGAAGGAGCTCGCCGGCAACATCACGGCGAGCTGGGGCGACCAGATCCGCTCGTACTTCCTCTACGGGCAGCAGCTCGTCAAGGATCTGCGCACCGGCTACGAGGTCGGCCGCCCCGACGCCGTCTTCGACGGCGACCTCGACGGATTCATCGCCGCCGGCATCAAATGGCGGAAGCGCCCCCAAGACGACTGAGTCGCTTTCCGCCCGTAACCGAGCAGATCTGCCGTTTTGACTCGTATCCGAGCACTTTGCGCGAGTCGTTAGCCGGATCGCGCCGCGCGTCTGCCTAAGCTGCCCGGGTCATGATCCGGTTCGATCACATCTCAAAGCAGTATCGCGGCACGTCCCGACCTGCACTCGGCGACGTGTCCTTCGAAGTGCAACGCGGCGAGTTCGTCTTCCTCGTCGGCGCCTCCGGGTCAGGCAAATCCAGCTGCCTGCGCCTGATCCTCAAGGAGGAGAAGCCGAGCAAGGGGAAGATCCACGTCCTCGGCCAGGACCTCGGCACGATCTCCAGCCGCAAGGTCCCCTATTTCCGACGCAATCTCGGCGTCGTCTTCCAAGACTTCCGCCTGCTGCCGAACAAGAACGTCTACCAGAACGTCGCCTTCACCCTGCAGGTGATCGGCAAGTCCCGCGGCTTCATCCAGGAGGCCGTGCCCGACGTCCTCAAGATGGTCGGGCTCGACGGCAAGGCGCAGCGGATGCCGCACGAGCTGTCCGGCGGCGAGCAGCAGCGCGTCGCCATCGCCCGCGCGGTGGTCAACAAGCCGCAGGTGCTGCTGGCGGACGAGCCCACCGGCAACCTCGACCCGGCGACGAGCGCGGGCATCATGAGCGTGCTCGAGCGCATCAACGCCGGCGGCACGACCATCATCATGGCCACCCACGAGGCATCCTTCGTCGACCAGATGAAGAAGCGCGTGATCGAGCTGTCGCAGGGCGTCATCGTCCGGGACGAGCGTCACGGCGGCTACGGCGTCACCGCCGCCATCCCGATCGTCAAGCCCGCCGTCTCCACGCAGCCGCAGAGCGTGCAGCTGCCGACCGGTGTGGTGGTGCCGGTCGCGGCGCCGGTGCGGGCGCCCGCGTCCGCCGGCACGGCCCCGGCCGCGGCATCCGTCGCACCGAACAGCCCGAACGGCGGCCAGCGACCCGGCGACGCCCCGCAGCCGGATGACGCCGCGCAGCCGGACAACGTGCGGCCCATCACGCGGGCCACCCCCGCGGCGCGGCCCGCCGAGATCTCGCTCGCCGAGCAGCTCGGGCTGCGCGCCAACGGCACCGACGGCCAGGAACTCGATCAGAACGTGGGGCCGGTGAAGTAATGCGATTCGCACTCATCTGGACTGAGGCCGCCTCCGGCCTGCGCCGGAATATGTCCATGGTCATCTCGGTCATCCTCGTGACCTTCATCTCGCTGACCTTCGTCGGCACCGCGATCCTCATGCAGATGCAGATCGGGCAGATGAAGGGCTACTGGTACGACCGTGCGCAGGTCGCGGTCTACATGTGCACGGCGACCGACTCCTCGAAGACCTGCACAGGCGAGGACGCCTCGGCCGACCAGATCTCCGCCGTGAAGCGCGAGCTCGCCTCGCCGGCGCTGGCCAAGTTCGTCAAGAAGAGCACCTTCGAGAACCACGACAAGGTTTACGCCGAGTTCAAGAAGCAGTTCAAGAACAACCCGGTCGCGGACTACGTCACGCCGGATCTGCTGAACCAGACGTTCTGGATCAACCTGAAGGACCCGAACCAGGCGGCGGTGATCGTCGAGAGCGTCTCGAGCCTGCCCGGCGTGCAGTCGGTGACCGACCAGAGGCAGTACCTGGACCAGATCTTCTCGATGCTCAACGTGGCGAGCTTCACGGCGATCGCGATCGCCGTTGTGATGCTCGTCGCCGCCGCGCTGCTCATCGCGACGACGATCCGGCTCTCTGCGTTCTCACGACGGCGGGAGCTCGGCATCATGCGGCTCGTCGGCGCGTCCAACCGGTTCATCCAGACGCCGTTTGTGCTCGAAGGCGTCTTCGCCTCGCTCATCGGCTCGCTGCTGGCCGGGGCGGCCACTGTCGGCATCGTCAAGTTCTTCGTGCAGGGCTACCTGCAGAAGAACACGGGCGTCGTGATGAACTTCGTGAGCATTCCGGATGCCTTGACCGTGGTGCCCGTGCTGCTGATCGCCGGCATCGTCGTGGCGGCGATCGCGAGCAACATCGCGATCACGCGCTACCTGCGCGTGTAGCGCAGCCGACCGCGGTCGGCGCCCGGGCCGCACGCCGCGTTCCGTGAGGCGGCGACTTGTTCGTCGCCGGACGTATGGATCGCGCGGGTTGATTGCGGTCGCGCCGCAGGGGCGTCGAGCTGCGCGGCGTTCCACGCTCCGTGAGGCGGCGACTTGTTCGTCGCCGGACGTATGGATCGCGCGAGTCGACTGCGGTCGCGCCGCAGGGGCGGCGGCGCGCAAGATAAACTGAACGGATGCCACGCGAACGTGGTCAGAAGGTCGTGGCCACGAATCGCCGCGCGCGTCACGACTACCTGATCGAAGACACCTATGAGGCGGGCCTGGTGCTGACCGGCACCGAGGTCAAGAGCCTGCGCGAGGGGCGCGCGTCCCTCGTCGACGGCTACGCCTTCGTCGACGGTGGCGAGGCGTGGCTCGACGCGGTGTACATCCCCGAGTACCTCGACGGCACCTGGAACAATCACGCGCCTCGGCGCAAGCGGAAGCTGTTGCTGCACAAGCAGCAGATCGCGAAGCTCTCGAACAAGGTGAAAGAGGGCGGGTACACGATCATCCCGCTGCAGCTGTACTTCAGCGATGGGCGGGCGAAGGTCGAGATCGCCGTCGCCAAGGGGAAGCGCGACTACGACAAGCGCCAGGCGCTGCGCGAGCAGCAGGACAAGCGCGAGGCCGATCGGGCGATGCGCCAGCGCAACCACATGGGGGAATAGCGCCCGGCGGAACGGCTCAGGCCGAGACGGCGTGGATGAGCTCCTCCTGCAGCTCGCCGAGCCACCGGTAGGCGAGCTTCGCCGGGGCGAGCTGCGGGACGTCGAGGCCCTCGTCGTCGTCGGTCTCGATGCCGAGCCGGATCGCGAGGGCGAGGCGCAGGTCGGTGATCGCACGCAGCCAGGGCAGCACCTCGTGCTCGTCGAGCAGGACGGCGCCGGATTCCGAGGCCGCCTGCGCGAGCGTCAGCGCGTTCCCGGTCTTCAGCGCCACGAGGTCGTCCTCCGTGTAGCGGCGGAACTCGGCGGAGGACTCCGGATCATCATGGTAGGCATTGGGCAGCAGGCGCTCCAGGGCCGGGTCCCGGGGGAGCGTCGGATCCGCGGCGGCATCGGGTCCGGCATCCGTTTGCGTCAGCAGGTCGATCAGCTCTTTCGTGAGCTGCGCCAGCATGTTGCGCTCGAAGATGTCGAACTCGGCGCTGACCCGGCCGTCGCGTGTGCTCCTGATGCGCACCTCAGGCCTCGGACCGGTCCAGCGTGGCCCACAGCCCGTACTCGTGCATGGCCTGGACGTGGCGCTCCATCTCCTCGCGGCTGCCCTGCGCGACGATCGCCTTCCCCTCGCGGTGCACGGCGAGCATCAAGCGCGTCGCCTTGTCCTCGGGGAAGCCGAAGTAGCTGCGGAACACATAGACCACGTACGACATGAGGTTGACGGGGTCGTTCCACACGATCGTTCGCCAGGGAGTGTCGAGCCGCTGTTGCTGGCGCACCAGTAGTGCGAGTTCCTGGTCGACGTCGGGAGAGGCGGTGGCCATGTCTTCCAGGGTGGCACAGACCGCGGTGGTTGGGCCGGGAATCCTGGCGCGCGTCATCCGTTGTATATTGGTGAGCCGCCGGTTAATGGCGGGGCAACTGCAGAAACTCAACAGCGTGTGACAGCGCCCGCACTCCATGGGGATGATCGGTTTCGACATCGTCTGCGCGAGTCTGAGAAGCGGGCCGAGGATGCGGGGTTATCTCGTTAACGCCCTCCGCAAAATATAAGTGCCAATTCCAACAGCACTGTCGCTGCGAAGCGCGCCGAGCTCACGCTCGCTGCCTAACTTCAGCAGATAAACGACCGTCAGGCCGGGGACCGTTCTCTATCCGGATTTCTGGCGTCAGTTAGAGGACTTGCTTGATCGTTGCGTCTTCAGGGCGATCAGGGACTTTCACTGAGGCTGGGCCCGTTGGGGTGGATGCCGCCACCTAGCCCCAGGGTCGAGTAGAACGCCAAGTGCGGATACGCCCGTAGAAGGCGGATGACCACAGCGATGGACGGGGGTTCAATTCCCCCCATCTCCACCATTTCGCAGGCGCTGTCGCACATTGAGAGCACGAGAGGCGACCCAATCGGGTCGCCTCTCGTGCGTCTGGATGTCGCTCTTCGGGTATCCGCGACGGGTCAGCGGTGCGGGCCGGGGTTGCCGTGGCCCGGATTGCCGTGCCCGGGATTGCCGTGCCCGGGATTGCCGTGCCCGGGGTTGTCGTGCCCGCCGTCGCTGCGGCGGCGCTGCAGGGTGAACTTCTCGAACACTGCCAGTTCCCCGGTGGGGATGAGGACGTTGTAGTAGGTGACGTAGATGTTGGTCGTGTCACCGGGGCGGCGGCCCGGGTCGACGGTGAACTCGGCGAAGCCGTAGGGGTGCTGCTCGTCGCGGACGCCGATCCAGATCGCCGCCTCCTGCTCCTTGACCGAGTTGAACTTGCCCAGGTGCTCCATCTGCACGTAGGCCGAGTGGTGGCCGTCGCCGTCGAAGTCGTCCTCGGTGAAGCTCTCGTTGGTGACACCGTTCACGCCGCCTCCGCCGAGCACCATGTGCGTGGTGCCGTGCTGGCTCTCGACCACCTCCAGCGTCGCCTGGCTCGGGTTGGGTGTGAGCGTGGCGCTTCCGGCCACGACGCCGCGCACCGCGAGCGAGCGCTCGTAGTCGTGCTCGTGGCCGCAGACGACCAGGTCGACCCCGTACTTGTCGAACAGTGGGCCGTATGCCTGGCGCAGAGCGAGGTCGGGGCCGTTCGCCGCCTGTGCGGAGCTGATCATCACCTGGTGCATGCACACGACGATCCAGTCGATGTCCTTCGACGCACGTGCGGCGGCGAGTTCCCTCTCCAGCCAGGCCAGCTGCCGGCCGCCGGAATAGCCGGAGATGTAGATGTCGCCGCCCTCCTGCAGGGCGATGTCGTCGTTCTGCAGGACGATGATCTTCACCGAGCCGACCGTGAACGAGTACCAGAGGTTGGCGAGCTCCGGCTGCGTTTCGGTCGAGGGGAGCTGGAAGTAGGTCTGGTAAGCGTCCAGTCCGATCACGCCGTTGGCCGCCTCGATCTCATGGTTTCCCGCCGCGGGCATCCACGGCCGGAACCGGGCGGAACGACTGTTGTTGGACAGGAAGTGGTTCCAGGTGCGGACGCGGTCGGGTGCCTGGTTGGCGTAGCACAGGTCGCCGTTGAGCAGGTGGAACAACGGGGCGACCCTCTCGATGCCCGTGACGATGTCACCGGAAGCGGGACTGGCGTCGGCCTCGAAGTCCCGGCCGGACGCGTTGGTCGTGCTCGAATCGCTCTTCCACGTCACCGTCGGGGAGCCCTGGTCCCCGAAGCTGGTGAAGGTAAACGGCGCGCGGCCGGAGGGCGCCGTGTGGAAGGTTCCGGCGTCGGGCATCGCGCCGTCGTGCTGGGCCGCGTAGACGTAGTCGGTGTCGGACTTGAGCCTGCTGAGAAGCGCGTGGTGGGCCCACACCGTTTTGCCCGAGTTGCCGTCCACGTAGCTCTTCGTCGTCGCCTCGGCCAGGGATCCGAAGCTGCCGTTCATGGTGCCGTAGACGACTCGCGGGTGCTTGACCTCCTCGTCGGAGATCCAGGAGACGACCATCTGGCTGCGAGGATCGGCGCCGAAAGTCAGGTGCAGACCCTGAACCGGTGTGGTGGCGGCGCCCTTGGCGAGGCCTGCGAGGTAGGCATGCGTCGGGCTGGCCTCGGCGGGGCCGATGCCGAGACCGAGGAGGGCCGGGGCTGCGCCGGCTGCGGCACCGGAGGCGGCGGCGCCGAACAGGCCGATGGCGTTGCGACGGGAGATACGAGTCTGCTTCTGTTCCTCTTCGGACATTCCTCTGCTCAATCTCGTTGACGGGACGGACGGTGAAGATCGACCGGAGGGCAGCGATCTGCGGCCGGTCAGTCGCGGCGTCGCCAACGCTAGGGAGCGCAGGTGTTGTCCCTCGTTGCGGGGGTATGAACGATTGGTGGCGGCAACCGCAACGAACCGCCGAGACGCTCGACTCGATCGGAGCGGTCACGCGGGGACAGGTTTCGACGGGCCTGTCCTGCTGAACGCTGGTGTGCGCCCGCCCTGGGCGGTGACCCGGCCGGTGTTCGTGGGCTACGCGTTGACGGCGAGCGGGCGGATGCCGAGCTGAATGGTCTGCTTCCGGGCCGGCACGCAGCAGGAGCCGCCGTCGAGGTCTCCTGCGCCGCCGCAGACGCCGGAGTCCGGCAGCACCAGCTCGTTGCGGATCGCGGCCTCGTGGTCCCCGGCGAGCTCGGCGACGACGCTGCGGACCTGCTCGTACCCGGTCAGTGCCAGGAAGGTGGGGGCGCGCCCATAGGACTTCGCGCCCAGGATGTAGAAATCCGGATCCGGCTGGGCCAGCTCCAGCACACCGGTGCCCCGCACGGTGCCGCAGGAATGCACATTCGGGTCGATCTCGGAAGCGAGCCCGGCGACCGCCTCCCGGCTGGGGTCCAGGGCGGTGCGCAGCTCGCGGAGAATCTCGAGGTCCGGCCGGAACCCGGTGAGCACGAAAACACGGTCGACGCCCTCGAGTCGCCGACCGTCCTCGCTCAGCAACGACAGCCGATCGCCGTCGCGGCGGAGCTCGGTGGTGCGGAACCCGGTCAGGAGTGCGACACGGCCCTCCGTGACGGCCTGTTGAGCCCGGCCGCCCAGCGCCCCACGAGCGGGGAGCTGATCGTCGGCGCTGGAGAGCCCGGAAGGCGCGTCCCGGCGGATCGCCCACTCCACCCGGGTGCCCGGAGCGCGCCGCACGAGTCCGGCCAGGAGGAGCACGGCGTGCGCTGCCGAATGCCCGCTTCCGAGCACGACGATGTGCCTGCCGGCCAGATCGGAGACCGACCGCGGGATCTCATATTCGAGGAGCGCCGCGGCGGCCTTCTCCCCGAGGGCGGGCAGCCCGGAGGCGCCGGCCGGATTCGGGTTTCCCCAGGTGCCGGAGGCATCCAGCACCGCACGGGCGAAGAACCGATGCTCGGTGCCGTCCGTGCCGGTCGCTCTCACCTCGAACGGCTGGGCCGCACGGCCGGCGTCGACCACCTTGTCGCGGCCGGTCCGGGAGATGCCCGTGACCGCGAGCCCCGTGCGTACCCGATCGCCCAGAGCCGTCGCGAGGGGTGCGAGATACTCTTTCACCCACTCGCCGCCGGTCGGACACCCGGCACGCGGTGCGATCCAGCCGGTTGGCTCCAACAGGCGACGGGCGGCCTGATCCACCAGCTCCGGCCATTCCGAGAACAGCCGCACATGGCCCCATCCCGACACGGCGGCGCCGGCGGCCGCCCCGTGCTCGAGGACGAGCGGCTCGATGCCGCGCTCCAGCAGATGGGCAGCGGCGGCCAGTCCCTGCGGGCCGGCGCCGATCACGACGACAGGAAGCTCGATGTCCACGGAGGTCTCCTCGTATCGATGATGTTCGATGTGCCAGTATGCGGATCGCATCGACGGATCTCAATACGACGTGGCAGAATGCTCCCATGACCACCGCGCTGCCGTTGCTGACCACCGACGCGGCCGCCTGCTGCTCCCCGGTCACCGGCGGCGTGCTCGAGGTCGACGAGGCCGAGCGGATCGCCAAGGTCTTCAAGGCGCTCGGCGACCCGACCCGCGTCCGCCTGCTGTCCCTGATCGCGGCAAGCGTGGGCGGCGAGGCGTGCATCTGCGACCTCACCGACCCGGTCGGACTGTCCCAGCCCACCGTCTCCCACCACATGAGGCTTCTCGCCGACGCGGGCCTGGTCACCCGCGAGCAGCGTGGTAAGTGGGCCTACTTCGCCGTCGTGGACGAGGCGCTGAAGGCCGCGGCCAGCGCGCTCCGATCCGAGTGAGCCCGCAGATCCGCCCTATGGCCGCGGCCGACTGGGCCGCGGCAGGGCAGCGATGGGCCACCGCGCTCATCGAGCGGCGCGTCTCCAGGTCGTCCCCGCCTTCCCATTCGGGCCGGCGCTCGACGACGATGCCCGCGGAGTCAAGCGTGGCGATCAGACCGTCGAGCTCGGTGACGCGGAGGTTCAGCATGAAGGACTGCTCTGCCGGGAAGTAAGGGCTCTCCTCCGGGAACGGCGCGAACACGGTGGGCCCGGCCGGCTGCTGCTCACCGGCTGCTGCTTCGGCTCAATGCTTTCGGAGCGCCTGCCCACGGTCAAGCGTTCGCGGGCCTTCACGAGGACGAGTCCGCGCGCCTACGATCGGACGGGTGGCGGCACTGCGCGATCCGGGACCGATCGAGTTCGATGGCGTGATCCTTCGGAACACCGAGGTCGCGAACTCCAGCGCGTTCGTCGCGTTCCCCTTCGACGTCCGGGAGCTGTATGGGGTCGGCGGCCGCGTGCCGGTGAACGCGACGTTCGACGGAGTGCTCTACCGTGGCCCGCTGACGAAGATGGGCGGCGGCGAGCATCTGCTGCTTGTGCTCGGTGAGATCCGGAAGGCGATCGGCAAGGATCGCGGTGACACGGTGCGAGTGCGGATCGAGCTCGACCAGGCTCCGCGCGTCGTCGAACTCGCCCTCGACGTCGAGGCGGCCCTGCGGGCGGCCGGCGCGTTCGAGGCGTTCCGTGCGATGAGCTTCAGCCACCGACGTCAGCACGCGCTCTGGATCGAGGACGCGAAGCGGCCTGAGACCCGGGCCAGGCGGATCCAGACCACCGCGACCGAGACGCTCTCCGGACGGCCATCGCGCTGACCTTGCCGTGGTGAGCGGAGACGTCAGCATCCGCTGTAATGTCAGCATATGCTGACCATTGCTTCTCGGCTTGACGTGATGAACCGGCTCGGACGCGCGATGGCCGACCGGACCCGATCCCGCATCCTCCTCGAACTGCTGGAGGGCCCGGGGTATCCGGGGCGGCTGGCGGAGAATCTGAGCCTGACCCGGTCGAACGTGTCGAACCACCTGGCGTGCCTGCGCGGCTGCGGGATCGTCGCGGCGATCCCCGAGGGGCGGTCCACCCGGTATGAGTTGGCCGACCCGCGACTGACCGTGGCGCTCCAGACCCTGCTGGGGGCCGTGCTGGCGGTCGACGACCATGAGCCGGAGGCGGAGCTGGACGTGCCCGTGTGCTGCGATGGGCCGGCCGTATGACGGCGACCGCCGGGCGGGTCGCGCTGACCCGGCGGGCGCTGCGCCTGGCGCAGCTCACGGTCGTCTACAACGTCGCCGAAGGCATCGCCTCGGTCGTGCTCGGTGTGCTCGCGGGCCTGGTGTCCGTGATCGGCTTCGGATTCGACTCCGGCATCGAGTCGCTCTCCGCGATCCTGGTCGGCCTTCGCCTGGCTGCACGGCTGCGCGATCGGGAGGCCGACGAAGCTGCGGAGAGGCGCACCCTGCGGCTCGTCGCGCTCACCTTCTTCGCGCTCGCCGCGTATGTCGTGGTCGCCGGCATCCACGACCTGATCGTCGGCGACCATCCGCAGACCTCGCCGGGGTCGATCGTGGTGCTGATCCTGTCCATCGTCGTGATGCCGTTGCTGGCTGCGGCGAAGACGCGCGTGGGCAGACGACTCGACGACCGGTTGATCCTCGCGGATGCCGCCGAGACCCGGGTCTGCGTGCTGCTGAGCATCTCGACCCTGCTCGGTCTGATCGTCTACGCCCTCTCGGGCTGGACCTGGGTCGACCCGGTGGCGGGCTTCGTCATCGCGCTCTTCGCGCTGCATGAGGGCAGGGAAGCCTGGCGGGGCCAGCTCGTGGAGGAGAACGAAGGCCGCTGACGATCTCCGAGGCATCCGCCCGCTCGAGGGTGCAATAATCTGCGTATGGATGCAGCTAAGCAGGTATGCGGGCTCGATCCGGACTCCGAGTATGTGGAGCTCGCCGTCGAGGTGTTCGCGATGCTCGCGGATGCCACCCGTGTGCGGATCATCCTGGCACTGCGCAACGCGCACGAGCTGTCGGTGAACCATCTCGCGGACATCGTCGACAAGAGCCCGGCCGCGGTCTCCCAGCACCTTGCGAAGCTGCGCCTGGCACGCATGGTCAGCACCCGCCAGGACGGCACCCGGGTCTTCTATCGTCTGGCCGATGAGCACGCCTCCGATCTCGTGGCGGATGCCGTCAAGCAGGCCGAGCACTCGATCGCGAACGGCGTCCCGCGGCACCACCACGCGGACGTCGAGGACCCCGCGTGAGCGAGGAACATGCCCACGAGCACGAGCACGAGCACGAGCACGAGCACGAGCACGAGCACGAGCACGGACATCCTCACGGCGGCGTCCGCGGCCTTCTCTACGACCTCTTCGTCCCGCACACGCACGACTCCTCGGACTCGATCGACGACGCCCTCGAGGCCAGTGCCGCCGGCATCCGTGCGCTGAAGATCAGCATGTTCGTGCTGCTGGGCACGACGATCCTGCAACTCGGGGTCGTACTGCTCACCGGTTCGGTCGCGCTGCTTGCCGACACGATCCACAATTTCTCGGATGCGCTGACCGCGCTGCCATTGTGGCTCGCATTCGCCCTCGGGCGCCGGGCCGCGAGCCGTCGCTACACCTTCGGCTACGGCCGCGCCGAAGATCTCGCGGGTCTGTTCATCGTCCTCGTCGTCGCCCTCTCGGCGGTTCTGGCGGGCTGGGAGGCGATCGACCGCTTCATCCATCCGGGGACCGTCCACGAGCTGTGGTGGCTGGTCGTCGCCGGCGCGATCGGCTTCGTCGGCAACGAGACCGTCGCGATCTACCGCATCCGGGTCGGTCAGCGGGTCGGCTCGGCGGCGCTCGTCGCAGACGGCGTGCATGCCCGCATCGACGGCTTCACCTCCCTCTCGGTGGTGCTCAGTGCCGCCGGCGTGATGCTCGGCTTCCCGTTGGCTGATCCGATCATCGGCCTGCTCATCGCCGTCTCGATCCTGTTGCTGCTGTGGGGCACCGTGAAGTCGATCGGCAGCCGGCTCATGGACGGAATCGACCCCGAGCTCGTCCATCGTGCCGAACACGCCCTGTTGGATGCCCCCGGGGTGCTGTCGGTCCCGCGCCTGCAGCTGCGCTGGGTCGGCCACCGCCTCCAGGGCGCGGCGAGCATCCAGATCGCCGAGACCTCGCTCGCGGCCGCGGAGTGGGTTGCGCAGGAGGCCGGGCATCGGCTCGGCCACGCTCTGCCGCAGCTGGACGACATGATCATCCGTCCCACCACTCACGCGACCGTCGCCACTGCCGCCGCTTCGCACTCGCACCCGCACGGCTGAGAAGCCGCACCCCGTGAACACGGATGCCTCGCGGGCGTAATCCGGTCGAAACACCGGCGCGTTACCGTTCCCGGGAACAGTTCCGCAGGCGTTGCTCGAGGAGGTGGCGAGGTGATCGTCGTAGAGACCTCGTATCGCCCGCTGTGCTGGAACCGCGGCGCGATCGCCCACGGCCAATAGGGGCCGACGTCTCCGGCGCCGTTGCGCCCGCGCATCCGTTCTGCGCCCGTCCGGGTCCCCGACCCGAGGAGCGCGCCCTTCTGGAGTTTCCTCCGCGCCTCGTGCGCACTGTTCGTAAGAGTGATCGCCATGTCTTCAACGACCCTGCCCGCCCTGCACACCCCCCTTCCTCTGCCCCGGAACCTGACCTTCGACCCGGATGACTGGCAGATCATCGCGCGCTACTGGTACCCGGTGGCGATGAGCTCCGAGGTGACGGAGGGTCCCCTCGGCGTGACCCTGCTCGACATGCCACTGGTGGTGTACCGCTTCGATGGCGAGGTCGTTGTGGCCGACAACCTCTGCACGCATCGCGGCATGATGCTGAGCCTGGGGGAGGACCAGCACGACGGGAAGGGGATCAAGTGCCCCTATCACGGCCTGCGCTTCGGCGCCGGTGGCCAGTGCACGTCGATCCCCGCGCATCCGGACAACAAGATCCCCGCGCGGATGCACCTGCGCTCCTACGGCGCCGTCGAGCGTTACGGCCTGGTGTGGGCCTGCCTCGCCGCACGGCCCGGTGACGAGCCGGCCATCCCGCCGGTGCCGCACTGGGACGACGCGGGCTTCCAGCAGATCAACTGCCCCTGGATCGACATCGAGGCATTCGCCGGACGGCAGGTCGAGGGGTTCATCGACGTCGCGCACTTCGCGTTCGTGCACGACAAGTCGTTTGCCGACTCCAGCAACCCGGTCGTCCCGGACTACACCCCCGTGACCACCGCGGACGGCTTCGAGACCGAGTATTGGTCGAACATGGGCAACGTCCCGCTGGGGGTGGAGGCGGACATCCCGGACGGATTCATGTGGCTGCGCCACTACCGGATGCACGTGCCGTTCACGGCGAGCCTCGTCGTGCACTTCCCCGCGGGCGGCCGGCTGAGCATGATGAACGCGGCCTCCCCGGTGTCGGCGAGGAAGACGCGGCTCTTCGACGCGCGCTGCCGCAACTTCGACACGGACCAGCCCGTGCAGGACGTCTACGACTTCAACCGTCAGGTCTTCGAGGAGGACCGCACGATGGTCGAGAACCAGAAGCCGGAGAACCTGCCGCTGGATCCGAAGCTGGAGGTCCACATCCCCGCCGACAAGTCCTCGATCGCCTACCGGCGAGCCCTGCGGGACATCGGCCTCAGCGCGTTCTTCTCGGCATGAGCGCCCCCGAGCTCATCGACGTCGTCGTGCGCCGGCTCACTCCGGCGGGCGAGCGCGTCCTGCTCATCGAGCTGCGCAGCGCCGATCAGACGCCGCTCCCGCTGTTCGAGCCCGGATCGCACGTCGATCTGCACCTCGGGCCGTTCGTGCGGCAGTACTCCCTTCTCAGCAGCGATGATGACACCGAGCGGTACCTCATCGGCGTGCTGCGCGAGCGCGACGGACGCGGGGGATCGGCGGCGGTCCACGACACCCTGCGCGTCGGGGACCGGTTGCGGATCTCGCCGCCGCGCAACACCTTCCCCCTCGACCTCGCCGCACGGCACAGCGTCCTGGTCGCCGGCGGCATCGGCATCACCCCGCTCGCGGCGATGGCCGAACGCCTCCACCGCGAGGGCGCCTCGTTCGAGTTGCACGTCTACTCGGCGTCGGAGGCGACGCTCCCGCTCGGCGAGCACCTCGCCTCCCGCCCCTGGCGCGACCGGGTCGTCACGCACTTCAGCGCGTCAGGCGACAGCTTCCGCGGCAACGCGCCCGTCGTCGTCCCCTGGCCCGCCGCGGGGGTCGCCCTCTACCTGTGCGGGCCCCTGGGGCTGGTCGCCTCCGCCACCTCGTACGCCTCCGCCGCCGGCTGGCCTCAGAGCGCCGTCCATGTGGAGCGGTTCGAGCGGGCGGAGCCCGTCGAGACCGGCGGTGAGGCGTTCACCGTCGTCGCCGCCTCCACCGGGCAGGAGCTGAGCGTCGGCGAGGAGCAGACGATCGCCGAGGTGCTGGAGCGCAACGGCTTCGAGGTGTCCCTCTCGTGCGAGCAGGGCATCTGCGGCTCCTGCATCACCCGCGTGCTCGACGGCATCCCGGATCACCGCGACGAGGTGCAGACCTCGGCCGAGCATGCCGCGAACACGCAGATCAACATCTGCTGCTCCCGATCTCGCACGCCGGTGCTCACCCTCGACATCTGACGGTCGCCCCGGCGAGTGCGGGTCGCACCGGGGGAGAGGCCGTTAGCTCGCCGCCGGCCCCGCGCCGCCGTCGCTCGGGCCCAGGTCGAGCGAGGAGCGCCGGAACTTCTCCCGCAGGAAGCGGCCCTGGTCGTCGAGCGCGTCGACGGTGCGCGCGAACACCGCGTCGCGGATCCGACCGCTCTCGCGGTCGAGCAGCTGCAGCTGGTCGAGCAACTCGTCGTGCGCCGTCCGCTGGCCCGCGGCGCGCGACGACGTCGCATAGCTCCGCGGCAGGTCGAGGTAGCTCTGCAGCGAGGTCGGCAGGTAGTCGCCGATCATCTGCTGCACCGTGTGCTGCTGGTCGGGGGCGCCGTCGAGCTCGCGCCATCGGCCGACGATGTCGCGCAGCTTCTGGCTCACGGTCGCGAGCTCGGCCCGCAGATCGGGGTCCAGCCGCCCGTTGCCCTGCGCCCGGTCGAGCACCTTCAGCTGGCGCTGCAGCTCGTCGACGGACGCGCCCTCGCCGACGCCGAGACTCAGCTGCACCCGGCTGCGCGGCACGACGAGGGCGCCGACCGCGTACGAGCCGGCCACGATCGCCGGCCACAGTGGTCCGAGCCCGAAGACGAGCTCGGCCGCCACCGCCGCGGCCGCGAGCACGAGCCCCGCGATGTTCTTCCCCGAGACCAGCCACCGGCCGAGGCCGCTGCCCCAGAAGCCGCCGCTACTGGTAGCCACGGATGTCCTGGAACGCCTGTGCGAGGTCGCCGCCGCGCGCGTCGAAGGTCTGCCCACCGGTCAGCTTCGCGAGCTTGGTCATCTCGTCGGTGTTGCTGTCCCCGAACAGCACCACGAAGCACGGGATGCTCTTCGCCGCGGCGCCGAGGTGCCGGTAGAAGCGCTGGAAGTCCCCGTACTCGTCGCCGTCGTTGTTCTCGCCGTCGGTCATCATCACCACCGAGACGAAGGTGTTCGGACGCGCGGTGTGCTCGTCCATCGCCTGGTCGTATGCCTCTTCGAGGGTGTCGTAGATCGCGGTGCCGCCGCCCGTCTCGAGGCCGTCCGCGACCCGGGTGATCTTGTCGTAGGCGCTCTGCGGGTCGTCCGTGGGGACGGGAACATGGATCGGCTGCCTCGGCTTGTCGCTGAACGGGATCAGGGTGACGTCCTCACCGCTGCGGAAGCTGGTGAACGCGCCGATCGTGGACTTGTCCGCGCCCGCGAGGTTCTTGAGCGCCTTCCGCAGTGCGCCGATGCGCCCGTCACTGGCCATGGACCCCGACACGTCGAGCGCGAAGACCTCCTGGGAGGGCGCGCGCACCTGGTCGAGGTAGGTCGAGATGAGCCCATTGGCGACATCGATCGTGTTCGGGAACGGCGTCTCGAACTGCACGCCGCTCGGGAACGTGGTGCCGGTGTCGATGCCCGGGATGGCGGGGCGGCGATGCACCTCTTTCACGATCGCCCTCTGCTGCGCGGGCTGCGTCAGCCAGGTGGTGAGCTTGTCGAAGAGCGCGCGCTTGGCATCCGTCGCCGAGCTCAGCAGCGTGAGCGGGTAGTCGTTCGACACGACGCCGTCGCTGGGCGCGATGATGTCGAGCGGCTGGCCCGCGGCCTTGAGGCCCAGCAGCACCGACTCATAGTTGACGAGGCCATCGACCCGTGATGGGTCGGAGCGATAGGTGTCGGCGAGCCAGCCCGAGGAACCCGCCGTCAGCTTCTGCGCCGAGGCGAACTTCTGCAGCTTCGGCACCACCTTGTCGATGTCCGCGGTGGTCAGCGCCGATCCGGTGCCCGACAGTGCCGTCGCCACGGACACCAGTGCGCTGAACCCCGAGTTCGAGGCGGCCGGATTCGTCATGCCGTAGCTGAACTCGCCGGCCGCAGCCGCGTTCGCGATGTCGGACCAGCTCGGCGCTGCGGCGGTCCAGCCGAGCCGCTGCGCCACCTGGGGCTTGAGGCCGAAGACGACGGGCGATGACATGATCTTGACGGACTGCGTGATGGCCGAGTCCGCCCCAGGGAGCAGAGACAGGTAACGGTTGTTGGCGAACCAGATGGCGTCGTAGTGACCCTTGGCGTCGCCGGATGCCACCTCCTCGGTGCCCTGGATCGAGCCGACGTACTCGAGCTCGACGGTGACGCCGACCGCCTTCTCGGCCCGCTGGAGCATCGGGACCATGTCCTTGACCTCGCTGCCGGCGAGGACGCGCAGGACCTTCGGCCCGTCCTTCAGGCCCGAGTCCGAGTCGCCGTCCCCCTTGCCGGACGAGGTGCAGCCGACCAGCATCCCCAGCACCGCCAGGGCGGCGGCGCCGAACGCGAGGCGACGGCGCGCGGTCATGCGCCCGCGCCCGACGCTCCGCCGTCGGGGCGGGCGCGGTCGAGGTAGTCGTGCGCTTTGCCGAGCTGCGTCTCGAGCGCCGTGACGGTCTGCGCCATGGTCTGGACGGCCTGCGCCTTGTAGTTGTCGACCTGGTCGATGGTGTCGTAGATGTTCTGGAACGCCACCTGCAGCGAGTCGACGTTCACGCTCGCGCTGCTCGCCTGCTGGGCGATGTCGGCCGACTGCTCCTTGAGCATCTTCGAGGTGGCCACGATGAGGTTCGAGGTGGTCTCGTTGAGCGCGTTGATCTGGTCCAGCACGAGCTTCTGATTGGCCAGCGCCTGGGCGACGATGACGGCGGTGCGCAGCGCCGAGATCGTGGTGGTGGATGCGCGGTCGACGCCCTTGATGAGCTCGAGGTTGTTCTTCCTGACCACGTCGAGCGCGAGGTAGCCCTGCGCGCTGACCGCGAGCTGGGTCAGCAGGTCCTGGTGCTTCTGGCGTACCGCGAAGAGCAGGTCCGAGGTCAGCGTCTTGGCCTGATCGGGGTCGGATGCCTGGAGCTGCGCGATCCGGTCGGCGAGCTGGGCGTCGAGCGAGGCGACGAGCACCGAATACTCCTGCAGCCGGTTCATCGTGTCCCACAGGCGGGTCTTCTCGCCCTCGATCGCCGCGTTGTCCTTCAGCAGCGAGTCCTGCCCGTTCTGCAGCGACTGCAGGATCTTGTTCAGCTGCGCCTGCGCCGAGGCGTACTTGGCGAAGTAGCCGCGGATCTTGTCGCGGAACGGCACGAGGTCGCTGAGGAAGCGCAGGATGCCGCCCTGCTCCTGCTTCGAGGGGTCCAGGTCCTCGATCTGCAGGCGCAGCTCGACCAGCGTCGCGGCGACCTTGCGCTGCGGGTCGGCCTCGTCGCCTCGGCCGCGCGCCGCCTCCAGCGCGGCGACCGGGCGCTCGAGCATCCGATTGGAGACGGCCGCGGCCGCGCGGATGTCGTCGGCGCCCATCGCCGAGACGTCGGCGACCTTCTGGGCGAACTCCGGGGCACGGGCGTCGATGCCCGCGAGCCCGGCGAGGAAATCGGCGGCGCGCGCGGCGAGCTCGTGCGCGCGGGTCTCGCTGATCGGCATCATGCCGCCGACCTGGGTCGGCTGCACGACCGGGACGGGCGTCGGCGGGGTGAGCACGAGCTCGCCGCCGACGGCGGCGGGGGCGGGGGCGGGGGCCGCGGTCGGCGCGCCCGGCGCGGGGGTGCTGAGGTCGAGGGATGCGTCAGCCATGGTTCCTCCAGATGGGTGCGTGTGCGTGTGCAGGTGCGAGTGAACGCTGTGCGTCCTAGGGATTCGGCGTGGGTGTCGGCGAGGACTTGGCTCCGCCGGGGTAGCGGTCGCTGATGTCGTCGATGAGCGCCTCGAGGCGCTCGTAGCTGGGCGGGTCGATCACATCGACGGGCAGGGCGGGCGCGGCCACGCCGTGCGCCTTCAGCGCCGTGGCGAAGGCCGAGGGGTCGTTCGTGCGGAATCCGTACCGGGCGGCGAGCTCGATGAGCTTCGGGTCCGTCATGAGCAGCCGGCCGACCTTGTCGCCGCTCGCGGTCAGCGGCACGACCGTGTGCTTCGAGAAGACCGTCGGAGTCGGGTACATGAGCACCATGTCGTCGGTCACCGCCGTGGTCCCGGTGTCGTGGTCGGTGACCTCCTGGCCGAGCAAGTGCGCCTCGTAGATCATCAGGATCGGCTTCGACCCCACGCCCTGCGAAAGGAAGTCCTGCCAGGGGTCCTCCGACGAGGACGCCGAGAAGCCCTGGTCGAGGAAGAGCTTGGCGAGCCGGTCGATGATCCGCGCCTGCTCGGGGTCGGAGCTCACGACGTTGTCGCCGTTGGCCACATAGGACGCGATGGCGAGGTACATGCCGGCGGAGTTGGACGAGCGCACATCGGTGCTCGACAGCAGCACGTTCTTGTTGGTCGCGTAGGAGGTGTTCCCGGGGATCTGGTTCCAGCGCAGCGGGTCCGTGGCGTCCACCGTCTTCTGCAGGTAGGCGCCCATGTCGAACAGCCAGGTGCCGTTCGGGCCCTGCTTCGCGATCCCCTCCTTCGCGAGCAGCGCCACGATGGGCGTGAAGCTCGCGATGGCCATGGGGGAGTAGAACGGCGCATACACCGTCTTCGCCCCGGTCTTCTGCTGCAGCTTGATCGCCGCCGGCGCCGAGGAGGGGAACGCGAAGTCGACGCCCGTGAGGTCGACGGTCGTCGCGATCGCGCGCGAGCCCGCCGTGGTGACCTCGACATCGAGGCCGTTCTTGGCGAACTCCTTCTTGACGGCGGCGTCGCTGAAGAAGGGCTGCTTCTCGGAGCCGATCACGCCGGTGACCATCGTGAGCGCGTGCGATCCGGCATCCGCCGTGTCGCCGCCGGCACTGCGGCCCCAGACGATCGCTGCGACGATCCCGGCGACGATGAGCACGGCCAGGCCGATCACGGCCCCCCGCCGTGCGTTCGCGTTCATGGCCAATCCATATCAGATGGGCGTTAACCGCAGGGGTGAAGCACCCATCTTGAGAGGCTTCCGGGAGCCGATCGCCTCGGCGGAGTGCGCGCAGCTCCTGAGCGGCAGACCTGGATCGGCTCCGGGCGGCGGAACGCCGCGGCCCGGAGCCGGCGCCCCTCGGGCGGTTCAGGAGCTGCGCGCGACGGGCGGGCTCGCGCGCCCCGCCCCGCGCTCAGTCGAGAACGGCGACGAGCCGACCCGTGACCTCGCCTCGGGTGAGCTTCTCGATGCCCTCGCCGATCTCATCGAAGGTGATCTCCGTCAGGGTCGACGAGGCCTTCCCCTCGGCGATGAGCTGCATGACGGCGGCGCAGTCCTCGTGCGTGCCGGCGGAGGAGCCGAGGTAGGCGACCTCCTTGAACACGACGTTCTGCGAGGATATGTCGGCGCGCTCGCGCCCGAGTCCGACCTGCACGACCGTGCCCTTCGGCGCGATCGCATCGATGGCCCCGGCGGTCGTCGTGCCGAAGCCGGCGTAGTCGACGATGACCTGCAGGCCGGCATCCGTGAACTCGGTGATGTCCTTCGCGACGGCCTTCGCGCCGTAGCCGTGCGCCGCCTCCCACACGGACTCGTTGATCTCGGCGACGTAGACCTCGGCGCCGAGGCCCACCGCGAACTGGATCGCGAGCGATCCCAGGCCGCCCGCGCCGATGATGCCGAGCTTGGTGCCGGCCGTCACCCCGCCGAGCTTCAGCGCGTGATAGGCGGTCATACCGGCATCCGTCGCCGGCGCCGCCTGCTGGAAGGAGATGCCGTCGGGCAGCGGTAGTACCCACTCGGCGCCGACCTTCACCTTCGGCGCGAAGCCGCCGTCGGTCGCCTGGCCCGGGCCGCCGAACGCCGTCGGGACGCCCACACGCTCACCGACCGTCACGTCGGTGACGCCTGCGCCGACCGCCGAGACGACGCCCGCGATCTCGTGACCGAGCGTGATGGGCGTGAAGCCGAGGATGCCGGTCAGGGTGCCGTCGAGGAAGCCGACGTCGCTGTGGCACAGGCTCGCAGCCTTGACGTCGATCACGACCTCGCCGGGGCCGGCCACCGGCTCGGGGACGTCGCTGAGGACGAGGGGTTCGTGAGCGGCCGTCAGACGCCACGCTTTCATGATGTTTCTCCTTCGGTGGAACCCCCGCCGCCGGGCGGCGACGGGACGTCGGCGACGGCCGGGACCAGCCAGGAGCTGTAGACCAGGCCGAGAGCGCGCTCGAGGCGGGCGCGATCGCGCGGCTCCGGCTCGGAGAGCCAGGTCGCGATCGCCCCGACGATGCCGTAGCCGACGAAGGCGGCGAGGTAGCGGCGCTCGTCGGCGGACGCCGGCACGGGGGCGCCCTGCGCGTGGAGGTGTTCGAAGACGTGCTCGAGCGCCGTGCGCGTGTATGCGCCGAGGGCGCCGTGCAGCGCCGCGTTCGGGTGGCCGTTGCCGCGGTCGGCGTAGAGCGCGGCGTTGCGCTCGACGTGGTCCACGAGGCGCGCGTTGAGCTCCTCACCCACGGTGGCCAGGGTCGCGGGCGCGCTGTCGAGCGTCTGCTCGACGGCGACGCGCAGCGGGTCGAGCTCCTCCCGCAGGAATCCGGTCAGCAACTCGGCGGGGGAGTCGGCGTGCGCGTAGAAGGTGCTGCGATCGATCGCCGCCGCGCGGGCGAGCTCCGCCACCGTGACGTCGCCGATGTCCTTGACGGAGGCCAGTGCGAAGACCGCCTCGCGCAGCCGACGTCGCGTCGCCTCGATGCGCGCGTCCGCCATCAGCGCAGCGCCCGCGAGATCACGTGTTCACGGTAGTCGTCCATGTCGAGATAGACAACATGTGTTGAATAAACCGTATTCCGCCGGCCGACCGACCGCTCCGCGTTGTCCTGATCGCTCGCCCAGCGGGCGGAGGGGGCGGCTAGTGTTCGGCCCCCACGGCGTCCAGCACGGCGAGGGCGATCGCCTCGTCCTGATCGGGGGTGCCTCCGGCGACTCCGAGGCCGCCGAGGAGGCGCCCGTCGAAGCGCAGCGGGAAGCCGCCCTTGACGTTGGTCAGCAGGTTGCCCGAGCCGAGCGGCAGCACCAGGCCGAAGTCGCCCTGCATCCACCCGGACGGACGCCGCGTCGACGCGGCCGTCTGCGCCTTGCGGCGGCTGGTCTCGGCGCTGTGCGGGGTGATGCCGTCCGCGCGGGCGTAGGCGACGAGCGCCATGGCCGGGTCGACGATCGTGACGGCGACGTTGACCCCGGCCGCCGCCCCCTGCTCGATCGCGACGCTCACGATGTGGAGGGCGAGCTCGTGGCTGATCGCCACCGTCTCGATGTACTGCTTCACGGGTCCGTCCTGTTCCTTCTCGTCGCTGTCGGTGGTGTCGGCGGTGGTGGTGATGGCGCTGGTACAGGTCGCGTCGGTCATGCGCCCGCCCGGGCCTTCGCCTCGCGCCGGCGGCGGTGGAGGATGAACTCCGTGTAGCCGTTCGGCTGCGCCGCACCCTCGAACACAAGCTCGCAGGCGGCCTGGAAGGCGATGCTGCCCTCGCGATCCGTCGCCATCGGGCGATAGGCCGGATCGCCGGCGTTCTGAGCGTCCACGACGGCGGCCATGCGGGCGAGCGAGTCGCGCAGCTCCTCCTCCGACACCACGCCGTGGCGCAGCCAGTTGGTGAGCAGCTGGCTCGAGATGCGCAGGGTCGCGCGGTCCTCCATCAGCGCGACGTCGTGGATGTCCGGTACCTTGGAGCACCCGATGCCCTGGTCGATCCAGCGCACGACGTACCCCAGCAGCGACTGCACGTTGTTGTCGACCTCCTCACGGCGGGCCGCATCGTCCCAGGCGGACGGGTCGCCGAGCGGCACTGTGAGCAGCTGGCCGAGGGCGCTCCGGCGCGCGCCGGCGAGCTCCTGCTGACGGGCGCGCACATCGACGCGCAGGTAGTGCAGCGCGTGCAGCGTCGCCGCGGTGGGCGAGGGCACCCAGGCGGTCGTGGCGCCGGCGAGCGGATGCCCGATCTTCTGTTCCAGCATGTCGGCCATCTGGTCCGGTGCGGCCCACATGCCTTTGCCGATCTGGGCATGACCGGGCAGCCCGACCTCGAGGCCGATGTCGACGTTCTGGTCCTCGTAGGCGCGCATCCACGGCTGGGACCGCAGCTCCGCCTTGCGCACGATGGGCCCGGCCTCCATGGAGGTGTGGATCTCATCGCCCGAGCGGTCGAGGAAGCCGGTGTTGATGAACACGAGCCGGTTCGCGGCCTCGGCGATGGCGGCCTTCAGATTGGCGCTCGTGCGGCGCTCCTCATCCATCAGGCCCAGCTTGAGCGTTCCGGGCACGAGGCCGAGCAGACCCTCGACCCGCTCGAACAGGCGGACGGCGAAGGCCACTTCGGCCGGGCCGTGCATCTTCGGCTTCACGATGTAGAGCGCGCCCGTGGCGGTGTTGCGCTTCGGGTTGGCCGGGTCGAGGCCGGGCAGCGCGCACAGGGCGGTCATGATCGCGTCGAGGATGCCTTCGCCGATCTCGCGCCCATCGGCGTCGAGCACCGCGTCGGTCATCATGTGGTGGCCCACGTTGCGCACGAACAGCAGCGAGCGGCCGGAGAGCACGAGCTCGCCCCCGTCCGGCGCCGTGTAGTTGCGGTCCTCGGCGAGCCGTCGGGTGACGGTCCTCCCGTTCTTCTCGAAGGACTCGACCAGGTCGCCGCGGTTGAGGCCCAGCCAGTTGCGGTAGGCGGCGACCTTGTCGGCGGCGTCCACCACCGCGACCGAGTCCTCGAAGTCGATGATGGTCGTGAGGGCGGCTTCGGCGATGACGTCGCTGATCCCCGCCGCGTCCTGCGCGGCCACGGGGGAGCCGGCGTCGAAGCGGACCTCCCAGTGGATGCCGTGGCAGCGCAGCAGCACCGCCTCGGGGCGGGCCGCGTCGCCGCGGAACCCGCGGAAGGCATCCGGCTCGCGCAGCCCGGTGGTGCCGGAGGGCAGCGTCACGACAAGGGTGCCGTCCGCGACGGCGTAGCCGTTCGCGTCGGTGTGGCTGCCCTCCGCGAGGGGGAAGAACTCGTCGAGCAGCCGGCGCACCTCCGCGATCACCTGGGCGCCGCGCTCGCGGTCGTAGCCGCCCGGCCGTGCGCTGCCGGGCAGCGCGTCGGTGCCGTAGAAGGCGTCGTAGAGCGAGCCCCAGCGGGCGTTGGCCGCGTTGAGCGAGTAGCGCGCGTTGGTGATCGGCACCACGAGCTGCGGACCGGCGAGCTCGGCCACCTCGGGGTCGACGTCGGGCGTCGTCACGGTCACGTCCGCCGGCTCGGGCAGCAGATAGCCGATCCGCTCGAGGTGGCTGCGGTAGCCCGCCACGTCCCAGGCCTCGCCCCGGTGGGCGCGGTTCCACTCGTCGAGCGCCGTCTGCAGGCGGTCCCGCTCGGCGAGCAGGCGGCGGTTGCCCGGCATGAGATCCGCGAGGATGCCCTCCACGCCGGCCCAGAAGAGCTCCGGTGCGAGCGTGCCGCCGGGGACGCTGGGGAGCGCTTCGTCTACGACGAAGTCGTGCAGTTCCCGGGCGATCTGCAGCCCGCCGATGCGGATGCGGTCGTTGTCGGTCATTCGTGGCCTTCCGTGAAGATCGTGCCGGGGTCGGGGAGGTTGGTCGTGGCCGAGCGCGGTCGTGACGCGCTGGGCGAGCTCGACGGTGAGCTCGCGAATCCGCGAGCCCGCGAATCGGGAGACACCCCCGCCTCCTTCGGCGGTTTGCATTTCACAATGCGGAATTAATATACCGCTATGTGCAGTCGAGCCTATGCCGCGCGGTGAGGCAGGTCAACCGGAATGCGACGGGCACAGCCGCCGGCCGTGCGCCTGACGACGCCCTCGCCGTCTCTGCTCGCGCGAGGCTCCCAGGGCGCCGTTGCCCCGCCTCGGGTACTTGCGGCAGGGAACCCTTTCTCACGATCAGGGAACCATTGCCCCGCGGTCCGAGTGTCCGGGCGGAATTGGTTCCCAGACGGTCAGGAAGGGTTCCCTCGTGCAAGTCCCCGCCGGGGACGAGATCGCTGCGGCGGCTCCGGACCCGGGGGACGGACCCGCCGCAGCGGCCAGGTCGAAATTCCTTCGCGCGCCCCTCGCGACTACCAGGCCACCGGCTGGGCGGAGACGAGCTGCCCGGTGGGGCCGTCTGCGCCGATCTGCGCCATCCGCACCACGAGCTCGGCGCCCTCGGCGACGGTCTGGACGCCCTCGTTCCCGTTGAGGTCCGTCTTCGTGTAGCCCGGGTCGACCGCGTTGACGCGGATGCCGGGGAACGCCTTCGCGAGCTGAACCGTGATGACATTGACGGCGGTCTTCGAAGCGGGGTAGGCGATGCCGGCGTAGAAGTGGATGAAGCTGTCCGGGTCGCTCAGCCCGGTCAGCGAGCCGAGCCCGCTGCTGAGATTCACGATCACCGGCGCGGGGGAGCGCTGCAGCAACGGGAGGAACGCGTGGGTGACGCGGATCAGGCCGAAGACGTTCGTCTCGAAGATCTCGCGCATGTGATCGGCGGTCTCGTCCGCGGGGCCGACCACGCGGTTGTCGGCGGTCCGGCCCTCGATGCCGGCGTTGTTGATGAGGATGTCGAGTCCGCCGTTGGTGGTGGTGATGTGGGTGAGGGCGGTGGTGATGGAGGTGTCGTTGGTGACGTCGAGGTGGATGTAGTGGGCGCCGAGTTCTTTGGCGGTGGTTTGTCCGTGTTGTTCGTTGCGGGCGCCGAGGTAGACGGTGTGTCCGGCGGCGATGAGTTGGCGGGCGGTTTCTTTGCCGATGCCTTTGTTGGC
>DASWPQ010000010.1:0-37924 GCA_036398375.1 Gryllotalpicola sp. | reverse complement strand
TGAGCTGATGCGGGTAGAACCCCGCCATCCTCTCCGGCAGCGCGACGCGCTTCATCACCTCGCGCACGCGCTCGACGCGATCGGCGGGGGTGCCGATGCGGTGGATGTCGAGCGGCTCCCGGATGATCTCGTCGACCCGCTGGCGCGGGTCGAGCGAGGCGTAGGGATCCTGGAATACCACCTGGATGTCTCGGGTCAGCGCGCGACGCTGGGACTCTGTACGGCGGGTGATGTCCTTCCCGTCGAAGGTGATCGAGCCCGAGGTCGGTGTCGTCAGCCCCAGGATCATCTGACCCAGCGTGCTCTTGCCGGAGCCGGACTCGCCCACGACCGACAGCGTCTCCCCCGCCGCGATCGTCAACGACACGTCGTCGACGGCCACAAAGCGCGCCCGGCGGCGCGCCACGCGGGTCTGCTCCACGCGGTCGTACTCCTTGCGCAGCTCGTTCACCACGAGCAGCGGGCTCTGTTCTGCGGTCATGCCGTCACTCCGTTCTCGGGCATCACGGCGGCTCCGCGCCGGTGGCGTCCTGGCAGCGAGTCGAGCAGGTTCCGGGTGTACGGGTCACGCGGGGTGGTGAAGATCTCCCGTACGGTTCCGGTCTCGACGATCCGGCCGGCGTTCATCACGACGACGCGTGAGCACATCTGGGCGACGACCCCGAGGTCGTGGGTGATCATCAGCATCGAGCTGCCGCTGTCCTGGATCAGGCTGCGCAGCAGGGTGAGGATGGCGGCCTGCACCGTGACGTCCAGAGCGGAGGTGGGCTCGTCGGCGATGACCAGTCGGGGCGAGAGCGAGAGCGCCATGGCGATCACGACGCGCTGGTTCATGCCGCCGGAGAGCTGGTGCGGGTACGCCTGCATCCGGCTCTCCGGGTCGAGGAATCCGACCTTGTCCAGCCACTGGACCGCCTCACGATGCGCCTCGGCTTTGGACAGCCTGCGGTGCGTGCGCAGCAGCGCGGTGAGCTGGCTCCCGATCGAGAACGCCGGATTGAGTGCGGTGGCGGGGTTCTGCACGATCGTGGACAGGCTCCGCCCTCGCAACGGCCGCAGCGTGGACTCCTTCGCTCCCACGATCTCCGTCCCGTCAAAACGGATGCTTCCGCCGACCGTGGCACCGGCGGGCAGCAGTCCGAGGCTCGCGAGCCCCACCGTGGTCTTGCCCGATCCGGACTCCCCCACGACGCCGACGACCTCGCCCGCCTGCAGGCCGAAGCCGACGTCGCTGATGGAGTCGCGTTCCGAGCCCGCATAGCGCACGCGCAGCCCGTCGATGGTCAACAGTTCACTCATCGGCCGATCGTCCTTTTCTGTGGGTCGAGCCAGGCCTGCAGCCCGTCGCCGATCAGGGTGAACCCGAGCACGGCGATGAAGATCGCGACCGCGGGGTCGGCCACCACCCAGGGCGACGTCGACATGTAGTCGCGGCCGGAGGACAGCAGGAGGCCGAGCGACGGCGTCGGCGGCTGCACACCGAGCCCGACGAAACTCAGGCCCGCCTCGAGAATCACGCCGAGACCCACCAGGATCGAGGACTGCACGATGAGCGGCCCGAGGCTGTTCGGGGCGATGTGACGGAACAGGATCCGGAGTCTGCCGGCTCCACGCGCCCGCGCCGACTCGACGTATGCCAGATGCGCGGTCTCCAGCGCGGCCGCCCGCATGACGCGGGCGATGATCGGGACGTAGACGATGCCGATGGCGAACAGCAGCACGACCACGCCCGGGCCGAACAGCGCGACGACCACGATAGCCAGAAGCAGTGCCGGGAAGGACATGATGACATCGAGGATGCGCATGATGAGCCCGTCCACCCCGCGCGGTGCGGTCGCGGCGATGAGGCCGAGGACGCCGCCCACGATCACGGCGAAGACGACCGCGCCCAGCGAGATCGACAGCGAGATGCGGTAGCCGACGGCAACGCGCACAAGCAGGTCGCGTCCGAGCTGGTCCGCCCCGAGGAGCGATCCGGGGCCGGGCGCGGCCAGCGCCTTGGACGGGTCGATCCGCGTGGCGGCGCCGGGCTCGAGGAGCGGCACGATCACGGCGATCAGCAGTACGACGAGGATCAGCACCGCGCCGGCGACGAGCTCGCCGCGTCGGGCGAGCCCCCGCCTCCGGTTGCGCGACGGTGTCGCCGAGGCGGCCGCCTGGACCGCCTCGTTCGCGTTCATCGTCCCGTCCGTCATGACGCGGCCTTCCTGAGTCGGGGGTTCAGCACCGTATAGACCAGATCGGTGATCAGGCTCGCCACGATGAAGGCGACCACGAAGAGCAGCACGCTGGCCTGGACCACCGGGTAGTTCCGGTTCAGCATCGCCTGGACGATGAGCTGGCCGATGCCCGGAAGGCTGAAGAGCTGCTCCACCACGACCGTGCCGCCGAGCAGGTAGCCGAGCTGCAGGCCGAGGACCGTGACGATCGGCACGGCGGCGTTGCGCAGCGCATAGCGGAACACCACGGTCCCGACCCCGAAGCCACTGGCCCGGGCGAAGCGGACGTAGTCCGCGTTCAGGACGTCGAGCATGGCGGAGCGCGTGGTGCGCACGAGCACCCCGCCCAGGCCGAGGGCGAGCGCCACGGCCGGCAGCGCGAGGGAGCGGAGATTGCCGGCGAGGCCGCCGTCCGCGATCGAGACATAGCCGGATGACGGCACCAGGGACAGCCCGAGGGCGAAGACGAGCACGCCGACGAGGCCGAACACGAAGTCCGGGACGGCGATCGTCACCACGGCGATCCCCCGGATGAGCCGGTCGAGCCAGCCGTCCCGGCGCACCGCGGCGATGACGCCGAGGGGCACCGAGACGACGACGGCCACCACGAAGGCGAGTCCGGCCAGCTCACCGGTGATGGGCAGGCGCGTCCGGATCTCGTCGGTGATCGACTGACTCGTGATGTAGTCCTGCCCGAAGTCTCCGCGCAGCACGCCGCCCAGCCACTGGAAGAACTGGGTGGTGATGGGCTGGTCGAGTCCGAGCTGATGACGCAGGGTGACGATCGCCGACGGGCTCGCGTTCGAGCCCAGGATCGCCGCCGCGGGGTCGCCCGGGACGAGCCGCATGATCGCGAACACGATGACGGCCGAGATGAACAGGATCGGGATCGCGATGAGCAGGCGGCGAACGATCACCTCCGCGCCCCCTCGTATTCGGCGCGCCGCATCAGCTCTGCTTCCACAGCGCGCTGACGTCGATGTCCATGTTGGGCAGCGGGGAGGCCCCGTGCAGCTTCGTGGTCGTCCAGTACTGCTGGTACTGGTTGGCGAGGAAGATGAACGGCGACTCCTCCTGGAAGAGGCGCACGAGCGTCGGATAGTACTTCTTGCGGGCGTCCTGGTCGCCGTTCAGCGTGAAGGTGTCGAGAGCCTTGTCGAGCTCCGGGCTCTTGTATCCGCTGAAGTTGAACCCGGAGTTCGAGTAGCCCATCAGACGATAGGTGAGCGCAGGGTCCATCGAGGCGCTGAAGTAGGTCAGCGCGAGGTCGTACTTCTGCGAGGCCATCCGCGAGAAGTAGTCGGCGGACGACGCGGTGGAGATGGTGGCCGTGAAGCCGATCTCTTCCAGGTTGGACTGCAGGACCTGCGCGATGAGGGTGTAGGCCTGCACCTCGGCCTCGACCAGGATCTCGATGTCCGTCTTCGAGGGGCTGGCCTGGTCGAGGAGCTGCTTGGCCTTGTCCTTGTTCGGGCCGCCGTCGTAGAAGTTGACGCCGGAGTGGAACGGGTTGACCTTGGCGACCGCCTCGGTGGCCTCCTCCGCGTTGCCGGAGAACGCCAGCTTGACGATCGAGCTGCGGTCGATGACCCAGTTGATCGCCTGGCGGACGGCCTTGTCGTTGAACGGCGCGGCGGTCGTGTTCACCTCGGCGAGGTACGGCAGGTAGGCGCGTGCCGGGGTGTGCAGTACGGAGCTGTCCTTCACCAGCGTGGCAGCCTGCTGCTGCGGCACGGTCTGGATCCAGTCGAACTGGCCGGTCTTCAGGCCGGAGAGCCGGACGCTGTCGTCGGAGACGGACTGGAAGGTGACCGTGTCGAGATACGGCTCGTCCTTCTTGTAGTACTTCTCCCAGCGCTGGAGCTTGACGTGGCTGCCCTGCACCCACTCGACCATCTTGTACGGGCCCGATCCGACCGGGTTCCGCTTCGGGTCGCTCGTGGTCACGGCCTTCTTGCTGACGATGCCGACGAAGCTCGCGAGCGTCGCCTCCATGGGGCCGTATGGCTGACTCATGTGGATCTTGAAGTGCTGGTCATCGATCACCTCGACCGTCTCGAAGAAGGAGACGAAGGCGCTGAGCGAGTGCGTCTTCATGCGATCGATGGAGTAAGCGACGTCCTGCGCCGTCACCGGGTCGCCGTTCTGGAAGACGGCGTTGTCGACGATCGTGAACGACCAGGTCTTCGGGTCGTCCTGGTGCCACTCGGTCGCCAGGTCGCCGACGAACGTGAAGTCGGGGGTGACGGCGAGCAGCTTGCTGAAGATGTTGTCGTAGACCTGGATGGAGGCATAGATCTGGCCGTCGGCGGGATCCATGTTGACGGGATTGTCTTGGATGGCGACCACGGCGCTGCCGCCCTTGACCGGGGTCCCGAAGGCGGTGGTGGCTGGCTTGGATCCGGAGCCGGTCGGCGAGCAGGCCGCGAGGACGGGCATCAGGATCGCGGCGCCGCCGATCAGGCTGGCGGAGCGCAGGAATACGCGACGGTCGAATTCTTTGGACAACGGAGTTCCTTCTGGCTGTGGGGAAAGGGCATCGGCGCATCCGGAGCCGGACGCGACCGTGGGGGGTGGTACTCAGGTCTCCTGACAGATCAGGCCGAGCCGAGGGCGGCGGGCCCGACCGGATGCGACGGCATCCGGTCCTCCCCCTCCGCTGAATCTCGCGGGGGAAAAAGGGGATAGTGATAACCGCGCTTGACCGACTCGATGACGATGTCGGTCTCCAGATTGCGGATGCCGGGCAGGGCGCCGAGTTTCCGGGTGAGAAAGGCGTAGGCCTTCCCGGTGTCCTGCAGGACGACATCCACGATGAGATCGGCATCACCGGTGGTGGCGGCGACGTAGCGGGTCTCCGGCATGGCGGCGAGCGCACGGGCGGTCTCGTCCATGCCGCCGAGCTCGGCGCGGATGTGGATCATCGCCTCGACCGTGAAGCCGAGGGTTCCGGGGTCGACCATCGTCACGAAGCCGAGCTGCTTGCTCGTCACGAGCGCCTGGATGTGGCGTCCGACCACGGTCTCTCCGACGCCGAGCTCGGCGGCGATGTCCGAATAGGTGCGACGTCCGTCCGACACGAGAGCCGAGAGGATCCGCACGTCGAGCGGGTCGAGGGCCGGCGCCGCGCCCACGTCATCGCTGAGATCTTCGTCGAAATCCGCGAAGTCCGCTGTGCTGTCCAGCAGCACGCGGCTCCACTGGTCCTGGGTCTTGAACCGCTTGAGCACGATCGCCGTTGCGCTGCTCTCGAACAGACCGGTCTGCGGGAGCTGGTTCATGAGCACGTCGGACAGATACTCGTTGCTGGGCGAGACCAGCTCGCACATTACGTCATGCCGCCCCGTGATCAGGGAGACGTACTGCACGTCCGGCCGCATCGCCAGCTGGGCGGCGAAGGTGCGCTTCTTCTCCGGCGCGGCGCTGAAGTAGAGCAGCACGGGCTGCCCGAAGCCGCAGCGCAGGGGATCACCCTGCCCGGTGACGATCACGTCGCCCTGGGCGCGCATGCGCTGCAGGCGACGCAGGGCTGTCGTCTCGCTCGTTCCGACGATCTCACCGATCTTGGACCAGGAGGCACGGGGGTCGAGTTGCAGCGCGGCGAGGATCTTGCGGTCGAGATCGTCGAGCGCCGGACGACCGGACGTGGACTTCATGCTTGGCAGTATTGCATGAATCCTGCAAACTGTAAATCACAGGCAGCATTGTCCTGCAAACCTAGTCGCTCAGACTTATGTTTCCACCAAATTACGAATACAGGAGCCACCATGACCTTCCTGGACGACGCCACCGCCCTGGCCCCAGAGCTCATCCGCCTGCGGCGGCAGTTGCATCGAGAACCAGAGATCGGGCTCGAACTGCCGCGCACACGGGAGCGCGTCCTGGACGCTCTCGAGGGACTCGCCCTCGACCTCACCACGAACGACGAGGACGGAAGCGTCGTCGCCGTCGTGACGGGGACTGCGGCAGCGACGCAGCGGCGCTCCGTCATCCTGCGCGCCGACATGGACGCGCTGCCGGTGCGCGAACGGACCGGTCTGGAGTACGCCGCGGAGGGCGACGCCATGCACGCCTGCGGCCACGATCTGCACACCGCCATGCTCGTCGGCGCGGCGAAGCTGCTCGCGGCGAACCGGGACCGGCTCGCCGGCGATGCCGTCCTGCTCTTCCAGCCCGGAGAGGAGGGATACAACGGCGCCGCGCGCATGATCGCCGCCGGCGCTCTGGACGCCTCGCCCTCCCCCGCCGTGGCCGCCTACGCCCTGCACGTCACGTCCTCCCGCTTCGGCAACGGCGTCTTCGCCACGCGCCCCGGTCCGCTCATGGCCGCCTCCGACATCCTGCGCGTGACCGTGCACGGGCGCGGCGGACACGCCTCCGCACCGCAGGAGACCCTCGACCCGATCCCCGTGGCCGCGGAGATGGTCGTGGCGCTGCAGACGATCGTCACGCGAGCCATCGACACCTTCAAGCCGGTGGTCGTCACGGTCGGCACCTTCCACGGCGGCATCCGCGAGAACGTCATCTCCGACGAGGCGAGCTTCAGCGCCGCCGTGCGCACCTTCGATCCGGAGACCCGCTCGCGTCTCATCGCGCGCCTCACGGCCCTGTGCGAGGGGATCGCAGCGGCGCACGGGCTGAGCGCCACGGCCGAGTGGGAGCAGCTCTACCCCGTGACCGCGAACGACCCGGCCGAGGCGGACTTCCTGCTGCGGACGGTCGCCGACACCCTGGGCGAGGACGCCGCGCAGGTGATGGAGACGCCGATGACGGGCTCGGAGGACTTCTCCCGCATCCTCCAGCGGATCCCCGGCGCCCTTGCCTTCCTGGGTGCCACGCCGCAGGGCATCGACCCGGGCTCCGCCGACTTCAACCACTCCGCCCACGCCGTCTTCGACGACGACGTCCTGCCGCGGGGCGCGGCCGTCCTGGCCGAGCTGGCCCGCACCCGTCTGGACGCGGCACAGGCCTGAGCGGTGGGCGGCGGCGATGGCCGCCGCCGCCCACCCTCTATTCCGCCGCGAGGGCGACCATGGTCTCCAGAAGGACATTGGCGCCGTTCACCACATCCGGCCACTCGGTCAGCTCGGCGGGCGAGTGGCTGCGCCCGCCGACGCTCGGGATGAAGATCATGCCCGTCGGTGCGAGCAGGGCCATGTTCTGGGAGTCGTGCCCCGCACCCGACGGGAGGGACATGACGGTGTGACCGCGACGCACGGCCGCCGCCTCCACGGCCGCCCGCACGTGCTCGTGCAGCGGGGCGGGCGGCACGATCTCGTGCGGTTCCCAGTCCACGCTCAGTCCGTGCGCCTGCGCGACCGACAGCGCCAGCGCATACAGCTCGCGCTCCATCCCTTGGACCCGTTCGAGAGACAGGTCACGGAAGTCCAGGGAGATCTCCGCCTCGCCGGCGACCACGTTCGCCGCCCCCGGCGTCGCATGCACGAAACCGCAGCTCGCCACCGCGTCGGGGCCCGCGGCGCGCGCCACCGCGGGGACGCGTGAGATGTACTCCCCTGCCGCCGCCAGCGCATCCGCACGCGCCGCCATCGGCGTCGTCCCGGCGTGATCCGTGCGGCCGAGGAAGCGCACGCGCCCACCCCCGAGCCCGACGATCGCGGTGACGACACCGATCTCGATGCCGGCCTGCTCGAGCTTCGGGCCCTGTTCGATGTGCAGCTCGACGAAGGCGTGCAGGCTCTCCGGATCCAGTCGGGTCGCGGTGGGATCGCCGCGACCGTGGCCCCAGGCGGGCAGCACCCCCATGAGGCGGTCGCCGTCGCGGCCGACCATGGCGTCCAGCTCCTCCCGCGACCAGCCCCGCCTCAGCCCCGTCGAGCCGAGCAGGCTCGCGTAGTTGCCCTCCTCGTCGGAGAACACCAGCGCCCGCAGCGGACGCGACGTCACCAGGCCCAGCTCCTTGACCCGACGCACGACCTCCAGAGCGGCGACCGCCCCTACGGCGCCGTCGAAGGCGCCGCCGCGCGGAACGGTGTCCAGATGGGATCCGCTCCACACACCGGGGACCGTCTGGTCGGCATCCGGGTCGAAGACGAAGCTGTTGCCGAGCCCATCGGTCTCGATCTCCAGACCGGCCGCGCGCACGCGTGCCGCATACCAGTCGCGCGCCTGCCCGTCGGCCGCAGAGAACGCCGTGCGGGTGATCCCTTCGCCTGGGGCGTTCGCGCCACGCCGCGCGAGCTCGTCGAGCTCGGAGCGCAGCCGGACGCCGTCGATCTCCGGCGCTGCGCTCACGCGGTGTGCTCCCGGCTGCGGAAGGCCCGCACGGCGCCATGCTGCTCGGCCACCAGCTCACCCTCGCGGTAGACGCCGCGCGGCGCGGCGACGGCGCTGATGTCGGCGAGCGGGTCGGAGGCGAGGACGACGAAGTCGGCGCGGGAGCCCGGGCGCAGCACGCCGACCGTCGGGTCGCCGATCATCTCGCCGCCGTTCCGCGTGAGCGCGAGAAGCGCTTCCTCCGGCGTCCAGCCGTGGGCGACGAGCCACTCGGCCTCGAAGCCGATGTACCCGTGCATCGAGTCGGTTCCGAGGGTGACTCGGATCCCGGCGTCGCGAACCCGGTGGACACCCTGATCGACGGCCGCACGCGCCTCCATGACCTTGGCGATGATGCTGGGATCTGCGGCGTCGCCGCGCTCGATCCCGTCCGGGTGGAACAGGATCGACTGCGTCAGGGTGAGCCAGGTCCCGGCCGCCGCCATCTCCGCGACGTTCTCGTCGCTCAGCAGCGCGCCGTGCTCGATCGAATGGATGCCGTTGCGCACCGCCAGCGTGACACCGGCGCCGCCGTGGGCGTGTGCGGAGACGACGCGGCCGAGCGACCGCGCTTCGTCGACGATCGCGTCGATCTCCTCGCCGCTGTAGTTGGACTCCGCGAGGGATGTCCCGGACGAGGAGACGCCGCCCGTTGTGAAGATCTTGATGTGATCTGCGCCGTCGGCGATTCGCCGGCGCACCCCCTCGCGCAGCGGGCCCACCCCGGCGACACCGCCGCCGGCGCTGCCGTGGCCCCCAGGGGGGCTCATCCCCGGGCCGGAGACGAGCAGCCGCGGACCGGCGACTTCCCCGCGGGCGACGGCGTCCCGGAACTGGAAGTCGATGCCGTATTCCTCCGTCATCGTGCGCGCGGTGGTCACGCCGGAGCGCAGCATTCGCTCGACGTTGGCCACGCCGCGGATGCTCTGCCACACGGCCGGCTGCACGAGCTGCCAGTGCTGCTGCCCCTCACCGGGGCGGATGGTGACGTGCGTGTGCGCGTCGACGAACCCGGGCACGACATAGCCGTCGAGCTCGACGATCCGCGCGCCCTCCGGCGCGACCTCGCTCTCCGGGCCCACCGCCTCGACCGTCCCGTCGCGCACGACGACGACCGCACCGCGGTCGATGCCGCCGCGGACGCCGTCGAACACCCCTGCTGACCTGTAGACAAGCGATTCATCACTCACAGAACGCACTCTTGCAGGATTTCATCACCACAGCAATACTTAGTGAAGTAATGCTGCAATAGACCCGGTTGCTTTGCATGAATTTTGCAGATCCTGGGGTCTATGGAGAACTGCACAGACGATACGCACGCAAGCGACCGGAGGGCATCCCCACATGACAGAACTGAGCACTGACGACGCGCAGGAGTTCAACGTCCCGTTCCGCGAGACCGTCTACGACGGTTACCGCTCCTACTCCTACCTGAAGGCCGGAGTGGACTACGAGGAGTTCGAGTTCGACAAGGAGTTCGGCCGCAAGCCCCTCTACGACCTGGGCCTGACCGAGGAGGAGGCCGAGCACACCCGTCAGCTCATCGATGACAACATCGTCATCAGCCTCCACGACCACCCGACGCTCTACCCCAAGGACGTCATCAAGGACGTGCGCGCCTACATCCGCACCGGCCGCGAGCACACGAGCTACGCCGGTCTCGCCCGCTCGGGCATGACCGCGGTGTTCGACAACATGATGGACGGCACGGCCTGCGTCACGAGCAAGTTCGGCTGGAAGTGGGACGACGTCATCTATGACATCGGCATGCGCCTCTCCGACGCCGCCCACCAGAGGTACGCGCGCATCGCCTACACCCCGCAGGACATCCGCGACGCGAAAAAGAACGGCCAGGTCGCGATCGTCCTCTCCCTCGAGGCATCGACGCCGATCGAGAACGAGGTCGATCGCATCGACATCCTCCACGGCTTCGGCATCCGCCAGATGGGCATCGCCTACTCGGAGTCCAACTCCCTCGGCTCCGGCCTCAAGGAGACGAACGACGGCGGCCTCACCCTCTTCGGTCACCGCGCCGTGGAGCGCATGAACGCGCTCGGCATCGCGATCGACGTGTCGCACTCCAGCGACCTGACGTGCCTCGACACCTTCGAGGCGTCGTCCAAGCCCGTCTTCATCACGCACGCCGGCGCGCGTTCGGTGTGGGAGACGGCTCGTATGAAGCCGGACAGCGTCCTGAAGGCCTGCGCCGCGAACGGCGGCGTCATCGGCATCGAGGCGGCGCCGCACACCTCGCTCTCCCACGAGCACCCGCAGCACTCGCTTGAGTCCGTCATGGACCACTTCCTGTACTGCGTCGACCTCATGGGTGTCGACCACGTCGCCTTCGGCCCGGACACCCTGTACGGCGACCACGTGTCGCTGCACAAGGCCTTCGCCGGCAACCTGGGCCTCGCCCAGGCCCACCAGGGCCCGGAGTTCACGCCCGTGGAGTACGTCGCGGGCATCGACAACCCGACGGAGAACTTCTACAACATCGTCGGCTGGCTCGTGAAGCGCGGCTTCAGCGATGAGGACATCATCAAGGTCACGGGCGGCAACATCCTGCGCGTGCTCGACGAGGTCTGGTTCGCGTGACCCCTTCCGCGGCGCGCCGCAGCGTCACCGGCCCGGGCACGACGGTCGCGTACCGCGTGTCCGGCGCCGGCGACGGCCCGGCCCTCGTCCTCGCGCACGGCTGGGGCTGCTCCGCCGCGGATTGGGACGGGCTCATCGAGCGCCTCCCCGAGGGGTTCCGGGCCATCGCGGTCGATCTGCCGGGGCACGGTGACTCCGCCACCACGGCCGAAGCCGTGTCAATCGGCTCCTACGCCGCCGACCTCGCGGCCGTGCTCGACGCCGAGGGTGTCACGGGTGCCGTGGCGGTCGGGCACTCGCTCGGCGGTGCCGTGGTGCTCGAGCTGGCGGTGCGCCGGCCCGAGCTCGTCTCCCGCGTGGTGGGCGTCGACACCTATCACTATCTTCAGGTCTACCCCGCCCAGCCGCAGGAGGCCATTGACGCGTTCCTCGGCGGATTCCGCACCGACCGCGCCGCGGCCGTCGACGAGCTCATCGCCCTGAGCTCGCTCCCCACCACGCCCCGGGCAGTCACCGACCAGGTGCGCAGCTCGACGCTGTCGGCCCAGTATCCGCTCGTGCTCTCGGCGCTGGAGGACAGTCTGCGCTGGGACCTCGACGCGGCCCTCGCCGCGACGAGCGCGCCGGTGGCGGCGATCGTGGCCGCGGAGCTCACCGCCCCGGCGGCGATCGAACGCTACGGCGATCGGATCGCCTTCCATCCGGTGCCGGGCGTGAGCCACTACCTGCTCAGAGAAGACCCCCAGGCGGCGGCCGACGCGCTCGCCGTCGTCCTGGACAGCTGACCGCTCCTCGTTCTCCTCCTGTCGGGAGCGGATCGGCCCGCAGCGCCGTATCGAATCAGTCGATCCTGATCCCGATGCGGCGCTGTGCTGTGTCCGGAGCCGCGCTCACCTGGCGCGGTGCCGGGAATACGCCTTACTCGTCGAGCGCGAGCTCCTTGGGGAGCTCGAACTCCTTGGTGGACAGCTCCTCGATGTTGACGTCCTTGAAGGTGAGCACCCGCACCGACTTCACGAAGCGGTCGGCTCGGTAGACGTCCCACACCCACACATCGTGCATGGTCAGCTCGAAGTAGAAGTCGTGCTCCGTGTCGCGCCGCACGAACTCGACCTCGTTCGCCAGATAGAACCGACGCTCGGTCTCGATCACGTACTTGAACTGACTCACCACGTCGCGGTATTCGCGGTAGAGAGCCAGCTCGACCTCGCGGTCGTAGTCGTCGAACTCGTCTTCGTCCATTGTGGTCCCAGTCTATTGCGGGGTGACGGGGTCGGCGGCGCGCAACCAGGTCCGCCGATGATGGTCGCAGGGGCCGAGCGCGGCGACCGCGGCGAGGTGGGCGCTCGATCCGTACCCCTTGTTGGCCGCCCAGCCGTATCCGGGGTGCTCGTCGTGCAGCTCGATCATGATCCGGTCGCGGTGCACCTTGGCGATGACGGAGGCGGCGGCGACCGAGGCGCAGGACTGGTCGGCCTTGATACGACAGCTCAGCGGCATCCTCTGGTCGAGGACGGGGTTCAGCCAGTCGTGGTTGCCGTCGAGCAGAACGGCTGCCTCGTCGACGGGCGCACCGGCCGCGCGCAGCGCGGCGAGGGCGCGCCGGCCGGCCAGCCCCAGCGCCACGATGATGCCGTGCGCGTCGACCTCGGCCGGCGTGGCCTCCCCGACGGCCGAGAACAGCCCCCACGCGGCGCACCGCGGCGCCAGCGCCTCACGGGCGGCCTCCTTCAGCAGCTTGGAGTCGCGCAGGCCGTCCGGGTGCGCTCCGACGCCGGCATCGACGACGACCATGCCGACGGCCACCGGGCCGGCGATGGCCCCGCGGCCGACCTCGTCGACGCCGATGACGACACGGTGCCCCGCCGCGAACAGCTCGCGCTCGACCTCGAAGCCCGGCACGATCGCCGAGGCGGGGCTCATGAACCCTTTCCGGCGCCGCGGAACACGTCGGGGAAGTCCGACAGCCAGGTCCACCGCGAGAGGGGCCAGCTGATCACGAAGGCGCGCCCGACGACGTTCTTCACCGGCACGAAGCCCTTGCTCGGGAGGTTCTGATGCAGGCTCGAGTCCGAGGAGTTCCACCGGTTGTCGCCGAGCACCCACAGCTTCCCGGGCGGAACGGTCACGTCGAAGGGATGCGAGGCGGCGCTGCCCGGCGGCACGACCGTATAGGGCTCCTTGAGCGGCGCGCCGTTGACCGTGATCTGGTCGAGCGCATTGCAGCACACGACGTGGTCGCCGGGGACGCCGATGACGCGCTTGACGAGGTGGTTGTCGCTGTCGGCGCTGGAGAGGCCGACAAAGGTGAAGAAGGCGCTGACGCCCTTGGCGACGGGGTTCTTGGGCTCCGGCGCCGTGATGTTGTCGCCGCCATCGAGCCAGCCGCCCGGATCGGTGAAGACGACGACGTCGCCGCGGTGCACCGGGATGAGCTTCGGCTCCAGCTCGTTGACGATGATCCGGTCGTTGATCATCAGCGTGTCCTCCATGGAGGCCGACGGGATGTAGAACGAGCGGATCAGGAAGGTCTTGATCAGGAAGGAGACCAGCAGGGCGACGATGAAGATGACGACGATGTCACGGATGAACAGCCAGAGAGCACGGCCGCGACTGCGCTGGGCTGACCTCCTGCCGCCCCGAGTCTCCGTCCGGTTCGCCGCGCTGTCTGCCATGTCACCCTTGTCTCACGGGCCTCAACGAGCGGAGCCCCCGCCTCAGTTTAGAGGTACGGGGGCTCCGGGTTCGCCGGGGGCGACGCTGGCTTACGCGTCGCGCTTCTCCTTGATCTTGGCCTTCTTGCCGCGGAGCTCGCGCAGGTAGTACAGCTTGGCGCGGCGCACGTCACCGCGGGTGACGACCTCGATGTGGTCGATGATCGGCGAGTGCACCGGGAAGGTGCGCTCGACGCCGACCTGGAAGCTCACCTTGCGGACGATGAAGGTCTCGCGGACGCCGTGGCCGGAGCGGGCGATGACGATGCCCTGGAAGACCTGGATGCGGGAGCGGTTGCCCTCGACGATGTTGACGTGCACCTTGACGGTGTCGCCCGGGCGGAAGTCGGGGATGTCGGACTTCAGGCTGGCGGCATCCAGCTGGTCGAGGATCTGCATGGTGCGTTCGCTCTCTGCGGCCGCCACAGGTCGGACGCGGGTCAATACATGGGAAGAATGGGATTCGGCTGCGCAAGCTCGGCTCCCCTGCGGCAGGGCCGCGCGCGGCACAAAGACTCATTCTGCCAGACGGCGGGTCAAAGCTGAAATCAGCCCGGACGCTGACCCCCGGCTCAGGCGTCGTCGAGATCCCGCTCCGCCAGCAGGTCGGGGCGCACCCGCCTGGTCCGCTCCAGCTGCTGTTCGTGCCGCCAGGCCGCGATGGCGCCGTGGTTGCCCGAGAGCAGGATCGGCGGCACCTCCCGACCGCGCCACACGGCGGGCTTCGTGTAGCTCGGGTATTCGAGCAGGCCGTTCTCGTGGCTCTCCTCGACGAGCGACTCCGGGTTGCCGACGACGCCCGGGATGAGCCGGCCGATGGCCTCGATCATCGCCATGACGGCGACCTCGCCGCCATTGAGCACATAATCGCCCATGCTCACGAGCCGCACCCGGGCCCGCGTTGCGGCGTCGTCGAAGACGCGCTGGTCGATGCCCTCGTAGCGACCGCAGCCGAACACGAGGTGCGGCTCACGGGCGAGCTCGCGCGCGGTCGCCTGGGTGAAGACCTCGCCGGCGGGCGAGGGGAAGATGACGAGCGGACCGGATGCCTCGGCCGGGGCATCCGCCGCAGACGCACCGAGCGCAGACGCATCCCGGGCAGACGCCTCGGCGAGCAGCGCGTCAAGCGCCTCGCCCCACGGCTCGGGCTTCATGACCATGCCCGCTCCCCCGCCGTACGGGGTGTCGTCCACCGTGCGATGCCGGTCATGGGTGTGATCGCGCAGGTCGTGCACCCCGAGCTCGATGAGGCCCGTGGTGCGCGCCTTGCCGAGCAGTGAGATGTCCAGCGCATCGAAGAACGACGGAAAGATCGTCACGATGTCGATGCGCATGACTCACGATCTTACGGATGTCTCGTCCCGCGCGATCCGGACGAGGCCGTCGCGGTAGCGCGACAGCACGAGATCGACGAGCGCCTGGGGCGGTCGGCGGCCCGGGATCAGCAATGGCCCGGCCACGAGGTCGCCGCCGGCCTCTGCCGCGACCTCCGCGAAGCGACCGGGCGACAGCAGATAGCTCGCCACGACGACCCGACTGCCCGGGTGCAGACGCCGCATCGTGTCCACCGCCGCCGACAGCCGCGGCACCGCGGCGGAGATGAAGCCGACCGTGACGTTGCGCTCGAGCAGGCCGGCCAGGCGCCGGCCGGCGTCGACGCAGTCGCGCACCGCGCGGTGGTCACTCGACCCGATGGCGGCGAGCACGACCACGTCGGTCGGCGCCAGGCCGCGCTCGCGCAGGCGCGCCGCGAGCAGCTGCACGATGACATCATCCGGGCCGAGTGCCGCGGTCATCGCGGAGCGGCGGTTGCGGTCGCCGGCGAGGCCCTGGGCGAGGTCGCCCTGCAGGTGGAGGCCGGCCGAGAGCATGAGCGGCACGGCGATGACCGGCTCCCCCGGAGCGAGCCTCTCGGCCAGCACGCGCGTGAGGTCGGGCTGCTGCACGTCGATGACGGCGCCGACGATGTGCAGCCCCGAGGCGGCGCGCCCGACGGCGGCGAGCAGCTCGTCGACGGCGACGTCGTCGGTGAGGTCCTTCGACCCCTGAGAGACGGCGAGCAGGGCCGGCCGACCGGTCGTTCTACCCGGCTGGTCGCCGAAATCCGACGGCGCCGGCGCAAGCGTCACGAGAGCGCCCCCCGGGCCGGCGTGGTCATGACTTGAACGTAGGAGAGCCGTGTTTCCGACAACTGCACCCGCGTGTTTCGCGGAGATGAAACGCGTACCCCACTCGGGGGGTCAGTCGGAGAGGGGTCAGTCCTCCTCTGGCAGCTCCTCGAAGAGCCCGGAGGGCGGGGTGACCGTCAGTGTGCCCGCTTCGAGGTCGACGGCGGGGACGATGGCCGTCACGAACGGGACGAGCACCTCACCCGCGTTCGTCTCGACCGCCAGCAGATCCTGAGCGGGCAGGTGGTCCACGCGGGCGACCGTGCCCACGGGGGCGCCGTCACGCAACACGGTCAGGCCGACGAGCTGGTGGTCGTACCAGGCGTTCTCCTCGGTCTGCTCATCGTCCGCATCGACCCAGAGGATCGCCTTGACGAGGCTCTCCGCCCCCTCGCGATCGTCGATGCCGGCGAAGAAGCCGACCGGATGCCCGTTGTACCAGCGCAGCTCGCGCAGTTCGAGGGTCTTGCCGTGCCACTTCGATGTGTCCGGCACCTGGAGGGAGAACGTCGCACCGGGGACGAAACGCCGCTCCGGGTCGTCCGTGTAGAGCTCGAGCTTGAGCGCACCCTTGAGACCGTGCGCCTTGGTGAGGCGTCCGACGCGCAGCTGGGTTCCCGACGGCTGAGGGGCCGCCATCAGCGATCGGTGTCGACGACGTCGACGCGGACCTGCTCGCCCCCGGGCAGTGCCTTCACCACGGTGCGCAGGCTGCCGGCGGTGTGGCCGCCGCGCCCGATGACGCGGCCGAGGTCCTCGGGGTTCACACGAACCTCGAGGACCTCACCACGCGGTGAGCTCTTCTGCGCGACCTCGACGTCGTCGGGATGCTGGACGATCCCCTTGACGAGGTGGGTGACAGCGGAAGCGAGCATCGTTGCAGAGACCTTCGTGCTTACTCGGCGGTCTCGACGGCGGCCTCGGCGCTCTCCTCGACCACGGCGGCGGGCGCCGGGGTCTCGGTCTTCGGCCGGAGGACGGGCTTCTTCTTCTCGTCGACGACGAAGGCGACCTTGGCCTCAGCGAACTGGACCTTGCTCTCGACGTCCTTCTCGCCCTTGAACTTGGCCCAGTCGCCGGTCAGCTTCAGCAGTGCGGCGACCTGCTCGGACGGCTGTGCACCGACACCGAGCCAGTACAGCGCACGCTCGGAGTCGATCTCGATGATGGACGGCTGCTCGGTGGGGTGGTACTTGCCGATCTCCTCGATCACACGACCGTCGCGCTTGGTGCGCGAGTCGGCGACGACGACACGGTAGTAGGGTGCGCGGATCTTGCCCAGACGCTTGAGGCGGATCTTGACGGCCACAGTTCTCCTGTTGATATTCCAGAAATGAATGCGAACTGACTGCGCGGGCTGTGGGGTGCACACCCGGCAGGAGGTCTGAATGGAGGTCCCGGCGTTCGGATAGAGGGTCGGAACGCACGAAACCGACATTCCATTCTGCCAGACGATCGGGCGCAGGGGCTAATCCACAGCGGACGCCTGTGCGTCGCCTGCGAGTCGCTCGGCCACCTGGCGCTCAACTCCTGTTCACCGATTCGTCTCGTCCACCCCCGTGTTCACCCGTCAGACCCTATGTAGAGTTGCGATCATGGCGGGAGTCCGAATGACGACGACGGTGGCGACGGTGGTCGCCGCCCTGCTCGAGAGGCCGGACGCGGACCACTACGGGCTCGCGCTGATGCGCGGCACGGGGCTCGCGAGCGGCACGCTGTACCCGGTCCTGGCGCGGCTGCGCGAGGCGGGGTGGATCGAGGCGCGCTGGGAGGAGATCGACCCGGTCGCCGCGGGCCGGCCGGCGCGACGCTATTACCGGCTGACCCCGGACGGCGCCGTGCTGGCGCGGCGCGAGCTGGCGGCGCTGCACCGTCGCGTCGGGCTGAGCGGACGCCTCGCCGGGGGTGAGGCGTGATGCTCGGGATCGTGGACGCCCTGATCCGCGGCGCCGTGCAGCGGTGGCCCGCCGCCGAGCGCGACGGGCTCGACCGGGAATGGCGCGCCGAGCTCGCCATGCTCGACGGCGAGGGCGGGGGGTGGCGCCACGTGCGCGCGCTGCGGTTCGCGGCGAGCCTCGCCTGGTCCGGTCCGAGCGTGGAACGCGACGGGCGGGAGCTGGTCCGCGCCGGGGGGCGAGCCGCGCTTCCGCTCCTGCTCGTGCTCGCCGTCCCGCTGCTGGCGGTCCTGACCATCCTGATCCTGACCTCCGTCGCGAACGGGGACAACGCCTTCCTGCCGTCCGACACCGCCGCGGCCCCGGGCTCCGGGGCGTGGACCCTCACGAGCACCGTCGATGCCGTGGAAGTGTTGGCGGTCAGCGTCCTGACCGTGCTGCTGGCCGCCTTCCTCGGCCGCCGGGCCGGTCGGCGCCTGCCGCTCGTCCGCACCGCGGACGGCGTGCTGCGCGCGGCCGCCGTCGCCGCAGCCGGCCCGCTACTCCTCGGCGTCGGCCTGGTCGGAGTCATGACGCTGCCGCTGGGTGGTGAGGTGTATCCGGCGACCGGTCCGCTCCCGCTGACGCCGCTCACCGTGGCGGCGGTGGCGGTGTGGACGGCCGCGATGACGGTCGGCCTCTGGTGGGCGACCCGGCTGCCATCGGCCGCCGGGCACGGCCTCGCGGCCGATGTCGCGCCCCTCACCGCTGTGCTCGCCACGGCCCTGGGCGGGATCCTGCTGCTTGCGGCGGGGCTTCCCGGCGGGATGGGGACGGGAGAGCTGGCCGCCTCGATCGCCCGGGCTCTCACCGGCTTCCCGCTGGGACTCGACCCTGCCTACCGCTTCGGAAGCAGCGGCGCCGGCGACGCCGTGCTGTCGACTGTCGAGCAGCAACAGGCGGTCGACCTCGCGGGAGGGCGGATCGCGCAGACGATCCGCCTGCTCGCCGCCGCCTCGGCCTTCCTCCTCGCCTTCCATCGCGCTGCCGTGATCGCCCCGGCAGCCGCCCCGCGCCGCGCCGCGCGCGCGGTCGCACCGCGCGGACGGCGCGGGTGGGTGATCCCCGTCGTCACGACGGTCCTGCTCGGCGCCGGCATCCTGATGTGGGCGGATGCGCTCACCCTCGAGCTCGGCCATGCCACCCTGATCGAGCACCACGCCGGCGACGCCCCCGGGACCGTCCGGCTCGAGCTGGGCGAACTGCGCCAGCTGGCGATCCTCCTGACGACGCTGGCGCTGCTGCTCCGGCTGCGCCGCCTCGCCGCGGGGCTGCCCGCCGCGCTGCTGACCGGCGGAGGCCTGCTCGCCGCCGACGCCGTGTTCGACCGGCTGGACGCGGAGGGGGGCCTCGCACTGCTCGCCGCACTCGCGATCGGCGCCGGCATCGTGGCCGCGGCGATCCTCGCCGCCTCCGCGCTGGGCCCGCGCGCCGCCGACCGGAACGACGCCCTGCCGATGACCAGGATCGCCGTCGTCGCGGCGGCATGCGCGCCCTGGCCACTGGCCAGCGCCGAGGAGCTGCTTCCGGTCGGCCGCGTCCCCTCCGCCGTGCTGACCGCCGCGGGCGGCGTCGTCGCGATCCTGATCGGGCTGCAGCTCGGTCTCGCCGCGCTCGCGGCGGTGTGTGCGATCCTGGCGAGACGGGCCCGCGGACATCGGGCGGGCGGGGTCGTTGTGCTCGCGGCCTGGCTGCCCGCCGCGCTCCTGGTCGTGGCCTCGGCCGGAGTGGGCGGGCCGATCCTCGTCGATCTGCTCCTTGCCGCCGGCCCGCTTCTCGCGGTGTTCTTCGCCGCCCTCGCGCGCACCCGCCGGCTCCGCGGCTCCGCCTGGTGGTGGCTCGGCATCGCTGCGGCCGCCGTGGTGTCCGGCTATCCGCTGCTCTTCCTCGCCCTCGGGGCCTCGCTCGCGATCAGCCCGCTCCTCGAGACCGCAGCCGGCTACGGGATCGGCGCGGACGGGCTGCCGTTCGTCGCCGGTGCCGCCCTCATCGGCGTCGCGCTCGCCCTCTCCCTCGGCGGGCGGCAGCGGGCAGTCCGGCCGGAGGCCGCGATCGCCGCCCCGGAACCGCGCGTCAGTCCATCACCGGCGTCATGAGGCGGGACCCGCCACCTGCTCTAGGAGGCTGCCGGTGACGCCTCCGCGGTGAGGCGGCGAGCCGCCGCGATCCCCTCGCTCGTCGCCCGCACCGCGTCGACGGAACGCGCGTCCCGGGCTCCGCCGACGACCTCGTGGGGGATGCCGCGCGCCGTGAGCTCGGCGGAGAGCTGCTCGTTCGGCTCCTGGCCTGCGCAGATCACGACGGTCTGCCCGGGGACCAGCTCGACCGTGCCGTCCGCGTGCACGACCTCGACGCCCTCGGGCGTGATGCGGCGGTAGTCGATGCCCGCGAGCATCCGCACCCCGGCGTGCTGCAGCGCGCCGACGTTGACCCAGCGGCTGGTGATGCCGACACCCTGACCGAACTTCCCCTGGCGCCGCAGCAGGGTCACCTGCGCGCCGGGGCGCGGTGTGTGCAGCGCGCGGGTCGGGCGGGAGCGGGCGAACTCGGCGGAGCCGTCGAGCCCGAAGCGTGCCGCGAAGGCGAGGGCGCGGGTCTTCTCGTCGTGGCTCTCGACGAGGAAGGCGGCGAGGTCGACGCCGATGCCGCCCCCGCCGATGATCGCCACGGTCCCCGCCGGCACGCCCTCGCGGATCGCACGCTCGTAGCTGAGCACGTGGGGCAGCTCCGCGCCGGGCAGCTCGAGCTGGCGCGGGACGACGCCGCTCGCGACGACGACGCCGTCGAAGGCGCCGAGGGCCGCGGCATCCGCCCGCTCGCCCAGCCGGAGCTCGGCACCGGCCGCCGCGAGCCGTTTGGCGGCGGAGCGCACGGTGAGCTGGTAGTCCTCCTTGCCGGGGATGCGCGCGGCGAGGCCGAACTGGCCGCCCAGCTCCTTCCGCGCCTCGAACAGGGTGACGGCATGGCCGCGCCGAGCGAGGTCGTCGGCCGCGGCGAGCCCGGCCGGTCCCCCGCCGACGACGGCGATGCGCCGGGCGTCGTCCATGACGGCGAGCGGGAACTCCGTCTCCCGACCCGCCCGCGGGTTCACGAGGCAGCTGACGGGCTGGAAGACGAGGGAACGGTCGATGCAGGCCTGGTCGCAGCCGATGCAGGAGTTGATGGTCAGGAAGTCGCCCGCGAAGGCGCGGCTCACGAGCTCGGGGTCGGCGAGGAACGGCCGTGCGAGCGCGACGGCGTCGACGTGGCCGCGCGTGAGGATCGCCTCGGCGTCGCGCAGATCGGTCACGCGGTTGCTCGCGATCACGGGCAGCCCGGGATGCCGCGTGTGCACGGCGTCGGCGAGCCGCTCGCCGTACGCGATCCAGGCGCCGTGCGGAACGGATGCCTGCACCGTCGGCACCGCGGACTCATGCCAGCCGACCCCCATGCTGAGCGCGTCGACGCCCGCCTCGGCCAGAGCCAACGCGAAGGCGTCGACCTCGGCCTCGCTCGTGGAGTCCGGCATCAGATCGGCGGCGGACAGCCGCACGGTCACGGGGAAGCCCGCGCCGACGGCCGCGCGCACGGCCGCGTACACCGCGAGCGGGAAGCGCATCCGCGCGCGGGCGTCGCCGCCCCATTCGTCCGTGCGCTGGTTCGTCCGCGGCGAGAGGAACTGGTTGAGCAGATAGCCCTCCGAGGCCATAAGCTCCACGGCGTCGAAGCCGGCGTCGCGCGCCGCGGCCGCCGCTGCGGCGAAGTCGGAGATCGTACGCTCCACCTCGGCGCCGGAGAGCTCGCGGGGCACGAGCCCGCGCGCGGCGCGCCACGGCACGGGGCTCGGGGCGACGGCCCACTCCCCCACGGCGTAGCGGCCCGCGTGGAAGAGCTGGGCGGCGAGGAGTCCGCCCGCCTCGTGCACGGCGGAGGCCGCCGCGGCGAAGGCGCCCCGCGTCGCGGCATCCGTCATCACCGCATAGTCGGGGCCGCCGCGCGCCTCCGCGCTGACGGCGATGCCGCCCGTGATCACGAGCGCCGCACCGCCCTCCACGCGCTCGCGGTAGAACGCCGCGAGGGCCGCACCACCGTCCTCGCGCGTCTCGAGGCCGGTGTGCATGCTGCCCATCACGACGCGGTGCGGAACGACCAGCGGGCCGAGGCGCCACGGGCGCTCCAGGAGTTCCAGGCCGCTCATGTCAGCCCTCGCCCGCCCCTCGCGAGCAGGGCGCGCCCGGCGTCCGGGGAGCGGCACCCCGCGGGGCCCTCGCTCCCTGCGCCGCACGCATCACTCGCCGAAGACCGCGGCGTGGAGCTCGCCCGTGGTGTCGGACCAGAACGGCGGGGCGACGATCGTGAGCCCCCCGTCGACCGTCAGCACCTGGCCGGTGATGTAGCCGGCCTTGTCCGAGAGCAGGAACTGCGCGGCATCCGCCATGTCGTCGGCCTTCGCGGGCCGCCCGAGCGGCAGCTTCGAGACGACGGACTCCATCGGCGCCATGCCGGGCACGTTGTAGAAGAACTCCAGCGAGTCCGTGTCGATGAGCCCGCCGTTGACCGCGTTGACCGTGATGTTCTTCGGCCCGAACTCTGCGGCCATGTACTTCATGTACTGCTCCGCCATCGCCTTGGACGCGCCGAGGGCGGCGTAGGTCGGGAAGGCGCGCAGCGAGCCGTAGCTGGAGATGTAGAGGATGCGCCCGCCGTGCGGCATCCGCTTCACCGCCTGCTGCGCGCCGAGCACGAAGCTGCGCGCGTTCATCGCATAACTGCGATCCAGGTGGTGCAGCTTCATCTCGGCGATCGGCTTGAACGCGGCGGCCGCGGCGTTCGCCACGAAGGCGTCGACGTGGTCGTACGCGGCGTCAACGCCGGCGAAGAGCGCCTCGATGCCCTCGGGCAGCTCGATGTCCGCCTGCACGGTGATGCCGTCGCCGCCCGCTGCGCGAACGGCCGCGAGGCTCTCCTCGGCGAGCTCGGCGTTCTTCTTGTAATTGATGACGATGTGCGCGCCCTCGGCGCCGAGCTTCTCGGCGAGCAGGCGGCCGATGCCGCGGCTGGAGCCCGTGATGACGACGACGCGGGGGCCGGAGTTCTTCTCGTCGACGCTTACCAATTCAGGATTCCTTCCGTGTTCGCCTCGCCCATGATCGCGGCACGGCCGACGACGAGCTTCTGGATCTCATTCGTGCCCTCTTCGAAGCGCTGTGCGCGGGCATCGCGATAGACGCGCTCGATGGGGTGCTTCTTCCAGTAGCCGCGTCCGCCGAACACCTGCAGGGCGTTGTCGGTGACCGCGGCAAGCATCTCGACCGCGATCATCTTCGCGGCGCTCGACAGGGCGGACGCCTCAGGTGCGTCGATCTCGTAAGCGCGCGCGGCCTGGATGATGAGCGCCTTCGCCGCGGCGATGCGCCCGAAGTTCTCAGCGATGTAGAACTGGATGACCTGCCGCTGCGCGAGCGGCTTGCCGAAGGTGACACGCTCTTTCGCGAAGGCGATCGCGAGCTCCTGTGCCCGCTCGGCCAGGCCGACGGCGCTCATCGCGACCGAGACGCGGCTCGGCAGGAGGAAGCCGCCGAGGGCGACCTCGAGGCCCTGCCCCTCCTCGCCCAGGCGGTACCTGGCCGGAACGCGCACCTCGTCGAACGTGAGGATCGCGTGGTCGGTGCCGCGGACGCCCATGGTGTCGGAGTCGTCGATCACCTCGGCGCCCGGCAGCCGGTTCGGCATGGCGAAGGCGACCGTGCCGTCGTTGCCCGTCGTGCCCTCCAGGCGGGCGGCGATGAGCAGGTAGTCGGCCTTCACACCGAAGGTGATGAGATGCTTCACCCCGTTCATGACGTACTCGTCGCCCTCGCGGCGCACGCTCGTCGTGATGTCGGCGCCCGTGCCGTTGTCGGGCTCGGTGAGCGTGAAGGCGACGAGCTTGTCGCCGGCGACCGAGGGCTTCACGACCTCGTCGAGGATCTCCGGGCTCGCGTAGGGCGCCATCGCGCGCCACGTGCCGTTGATGACGTGCACGAGCATGCGGATCGAGCCGTGCGACTTCGAGATCAGCTCGAGCAGTTCGAGGTAACGGCTGAACGGGATGCCGCGGCCGCCGAGCTCCACCGGCGCGGCCAGGCCCAGCCAGCCGTTCGCCTTGAGCTCGGCGAACAGCTCGGCCGGGACCTCCCCGGTCTCCTCGATGGTGTTCGCCCACACCTCGCCGGGGCCCGCGACCCACGCCGCGATCTCGGCCTTGAGGGCGGCGAACTCCGCCTCGTCCACTGCAGCGACGGCCACTACTTCCCCTTGCTCTCGGTGTTCGCCGCGACGAGGGCGGCAGCCTTCTCGCGCAGCACGTTCTTCTGGATCTTGCCGACGGCGTTGCGCGGCAGCTCGTCGATGAACTCGAGCCGCTCCGGCCAGTAGTACTTCGACACACCGTGCGTGTTGAGGTACTCCTGCATCGCCGCGAAGTCGAGCCCGTCGTCCGCCTTGGCGCTCACGACGAAGGCGCAGGCGCGCTCGCCGAGCCGCGGGTCGGGCATCGCGACGATCGCGACGTCCGCGACGAGCGGGTGCTGGTAGAGCAGGTTCTCGATCTCGACGACGGGCACCTTCTCACCGCCGCGGTTGATGACGTCCTTCACCCGGCCGGTGATGTGCAGGTAGCCGGCCTCGTCGACGTAGCCGAGATCGCCGGTCTTGTACCAGCCGTCCTCGGTGAACACGTCGGCGGTGAGGTCGGGGCGCTCGAGGTAGCCGCCGAACATCGTCGGCGAGGTGAACTCGTAGTTGCCCTCCGCCCCGACCGGCAGCTCGACGCCCTCGTCGTCGACGATGCGCAGCCGGATGCCGTCGAGCACGCGGCCATCGGTGCCCCACATGTTCTCGGCCTGATCGTTCGGACCGGCGAGCGTGCCGAGGCAGGTCTCGGTCGTGCCGAACGCGCCGAGCACGGCGGTGTCGAGCACGGTCGTCGCCGTGCGGGCGAGCTCGCGCGGCACGGCGGCTCCGGTGGCGACGAAGATGCGCAGCGACGCCGGCTTCGGCTGGCCGCCCTCGACGAGCGAGACGAGATCGGTGAGGAACGGGGTGGCCGCCTGCACGAAGCTCGCCTTCGCCTGGCCGAAGGCCTGGTCGAGCGCGACCCGGCCGTCCCAGACCGGCTGGATGACGGAGGCGACGCCGACGCGCCAGGCGAGCAGCATGCCGTACAGGAATCCGGTCTGGTGCGCGAGCGGGCTCGGGATGTAGACCCGGTCCTCGCCGTTCAGACCGGAGCGCTGCACGTGCATCGCGGTGGCGAGGCCCAGCGTCCGATAGGGGTGCTGCACGCCCTTGGGCTCGCCGGTCGTGCCGGAGGTGAAGAGCAGCTGGCAGATGTCGTCCTCGCCCGGCATCCGGCTGGCGATGAGCGACGGGTCGGGCGTGACCGCGGCGAGGGCGGTCTCGTAGTAGCGCCAGGTCCAGCCTGCGGCGTCGGCGCGCGCCTGCGCGGCATCCGGGATCGGCGGGATGTGCGTCGACTCGGCGCCGTCGCGGTTCTCCGCCTGCAGCACGATGACGTGCTCGAGGCGCAGCTTGTGGCCCTGCTGCGCGGCCTCGTCGGCGACCGAGACGAGCTCCACGGCGGCCTGCCGATTGCGGAACAGGTTCGGCAGGAAGAGCACGCGGGCACGCGAACGGGACAGGGTCATCGCGACCTCGCGCGGACCGAACACGGGCATGATCGGGGTCACCACGGCACCGACCTGCATGGCGCCGAGGGCGATCGCGATGAACTCGCTCCAGTTCGGCAGCTGGACGCCGACGGACTCGCCCTTGGTGACGCCGAGCTCGAGCAGCAGCTGCGAGACCTTGTCGGCCTCCTCCTGCAGCTTCGCCCAGCTGGTCGTGACGGGCTGGGCGCCGCCGACCTCGATGACCGCGGCCTCGTCCGGGCGGGTCTTCGCGTACTCGCGCACGGCCAGCGGCAGCACGAGCGGCTCGGTGTTCAGCGGTGCGGATGCCTGCGTCGCCTGCTCCTCGTCCTCCCCCGTGTCGCGCGAGGGGGCGTCCACGTCGATGTCGAGCCCGATCGAGGTCATCGCCTCGAGGAAGGTCGGGTAGGAGATGCGGTAGGCGCGCGGGTAGGTGAGGCTCGTCTCGCCGTCGGAGCGGGTGCCGGCGATCGCGAGCGACATGAGCACGCGATGGTCGTTGAAGCTGGACAGCGCGGCCCCCGTACCGCGCACGTTCCCCACGCCGTTGATGTGCAGCTCGGTCGGCTCCTGCGTGACGTCGCCGCCCATCTTGTTGAGCTGCAGCATCGCCGCGACGCGGTCGGACTCCTTGAGGCGGACGTGGCCGACGTTGCGCAGGTGGCTCGTGCCCTCGGCGAAGTTCGCCATCACCGAGAGGATCGGCAGCAGATCGGGGATCGGCGTCGCGTCGACGTCGAAGGGCTTCAGTGCGATGCCGTCGTGCCGGATGCGCACCCAGCCGCTCGCCTCGTCGATCGTCATGGGGACGCCCATGCCCGCGGCGATGTCGAGGAACTCGGCCTCGGGGTGGTCGACCTCGGCGGTCGTGGCGGCGCGCAGTCCGCGGAAGAGGACGTCGGAGGGGTGCAGCGCGGCGGCGGCGATGCCGAACGCGGCCGAGCCGATGTCGGCGGGGATGGTGTAATCGGCGGCCGTGCCGGTCTGGTTCGCCGGGATCGTGTAGCTCAGCCAGTCCTCGCTGACGTTCACCTCGAAGCCCCAGTGGCGCATCATGCGCACGGTGAGGTCGACGTAGGGCTGCTCATTGAGCTGGCCGCCCGTGATGTGGATCGTCGTGTCCGTCTCGGCGAACGGCGCCGTCAGCAGCAGCCCGGAGACCCACTGCGAGAGCGTGCCGGCGATCTCGACGTCCCCACCGTGCGGACGCCTCGGCTGCACGGTGATCGGCGGGCAGTCGTTCACGGACTCCAGCTCGAGCCCCATCTCGGTCAGCGCCGTGAGCAGCGCCTTGATCGGGCGGCGGCGGAAGTACTTCATGCCCGTGAGGGTCGTCGGGCGGTCGGAGAGGGAGGCGAGGCCCGTCATGAAGTAGAGCGTCGTGCCGGAGGAGCCGACGTTCAGCAGGCCCTCCTCGCCCCGCGAGCCGCGCTCGTTGAGCGGCACGCCGTGGAAGCGGCCGCCGGTGCCCGTGACGAGATAGCCGTCGGCCATGATCTCGATCTTCGTGCCGAGCGCACGCAGCACACTGACCGTCCACTCCACCTGACGGGTCGTGGAGATGCCGGTGATCCTGCTCTGCCCCTCGGCGAGGGCCGCGAGCACCAGTGCGCGATGCGCATGGTATTTCGAGACCGGGATGTCCAGCGTGCCTTCGAGCTTGTGTGTGGTTCCTTGGGAGATCAACTGCACATTGTCACGCTACCGTCGCTTGGATGCCGCGCACGGCATGCGCGCCGTACAGAACCAGGCCGCTTTTTTCTACCTTCCGAACAGCTTCTGGATCTGCCCGAGGTCCGGTGCGTCCTGCTTCGCGCCGCCGCCCAGGCCGAAGCCCGAGCCCGTGGGCGCGGCGGGCTCGCCGGGCTTGACGCCGGCCGCGAGCGCCGCGTTCTCCGCCGCGCGCTTCGCCGGGTTGCCGGATCGGGAGCCCTTCTTCTTCTGCTGCGGCTTGCCCTTGCCGACGTAGCCGGCGCCGGGGATCGGCCCCATGCCGGGGACCTGCGGCACCCCGCCCTTCGCGACGGTCTTCATCATCTTGGCCGCCTGCTCGAAGCGGTTGACGAGCGAGTTGACGTCGGTGACGCTCATGCCGGAGCCCTTGGCGATGCGCAGCCGGCGGGAGCCGTTGAGGAGCTTCGGGGTGCGGCGCTCGGCCGGCGTCATCGACTGGATGATCGCCTCGGTGCGCACGATCTCCCGCTCGTCGAAGTCGTCGAGCTGCTGGCGCATGGCGCCCGCGCCGGGCAGCATGCCGATCATCTTCTTGATCGAGCCCATGTTGCGCAGCTGCTGCATCTGCTTGAGGAAGTCGTCGAGGGTGAAGCTGTCGGTCGCGAACTTCTCCGCGACCTTGCGCGCCTCCTCTTCGTCGAAGGCGCCCTGCGCCTGCTCGATCAGCGTGAGGATGTCGCCCAGGTCGAGGATGCGGCTCGCCATGCGGTCGGGGTAGAAGGGCTCGAAGTCGTCGAGGCCCTCGCCCGTGGAGGCGAAGATGATGGGGCGACCGGTGACGGATGCCACGGAGAGCGCGGCGCCGCCGCGGGCGTCGCCGTCGAGCTTGGAGAGGACGACACCGGTGAAGTCGACGCCGTCCTGGAAGGCCTTGGCCGTCGCGACGGCATCCTGACCGATCATCGCGTCGATGACGAACAGCACCTCGTCGGGGCTCGTCGCCGCGCGGATGTCCGCGGCCTGCTTCATCAGCTCGGCGTCGACGCCGAGACGGCCGGCCGTGTCGATGATGACGGTGTCGTACTGCCGGCGGCGGGCCTCGGCCATCGCGTCCTTGGCGACCCGGACCGGGTTGCCGACACCGTTGCCGGGCTCGGGCGCGAACACGGCCACCCCGGCCTGCTCGCCGACCACCTGCAGCTGCGTGACGGCGTTGGGGCGCTGCAGGTCGGCCGCGACCAGCATCGGCGTGTGGCCGTCCTTCCGGAGCCACTTCGCGAGCTTGCCGGCGAGCGTCATCTTGCCCGCGCCCTGCAGGCCAGCGAGCATGATGACCGTGGGCGGGGTCTTCGCGAACTCGAGGCGCCGCTGCTGCCCGCCGAGGATCTCGATGAGCTCCTCGTTGACGATCTGCACGACCTGCTGCGCCGGGTTGAGCGCGCGGTTGACGTCGTCGCTGAGCGCCCGCTCGCGCACCTTGGCGGTGAACCGCTTGACGACGTCGAGGTTGACGTCGGCCTCGAGCAGGGCGCGACGGATCTCGCGGACGGTGCCGTCGACATCGCTGGCCGAGAGCTTGCCCTTGGTGCGGAGGTTCTTGAGGCTCTCGGTGAGCCGATCGGAGAGTGAGCCGAAGATCGCCATGATGCAGCGATTTTACCGGCACGCGCCTGCGCGCCGGCTCACTCCTGGTCCTGAACCTCGATGACGTCGCCGTCGGAGCCGAAGGAGACGATCAGGAGCTCGTCGGATTCGTCGGGATCCATGGAGTAGTCGAAGACGGCGAAGGGGTCGGCGCCCTCGGTGTTCTCGGGGTGCAGGGCGACGCGGACGAGCTGCAGCGACTTGAGCACGTCGATCGCGATGTCGCCGGAGTTGTCGACCATCAGATCCAGCAGCGTCTGCAGCTCCTCCCCCCGGCTGTCGACCTGACGGTCGATGAAGGTGGTCGTCGCCGACTGCCGCTCGGAGAGCTCGGCGACGAGGGCCTCACGAGCGCGGCCGTCGAACGCCTCGAGGTTCTGGACGATCGCGGCGGCCAGGTCGAGCCCGGTCTGGCTGACCTCGTCCTCGTCCTCCGAGCTCAGCTCGAGCTCGACGAACTGGTCGCCGACCTCGAGCGTGTCGTCCCAGTACAGGCCGCCGGAGGGGGTGGACTCGACCACCCCGAAGAAATCGTGTTCCACAGACATCCGTTCATCCCACCAATTGCTGAGCGAAGACGTGCGGGGTGAAGCCGGTGAGGTCGCCGATGCCCTCACCCTGCCCGACGAGCTTGATGGGCAGGCCCGTCCGTTCCTGCACGGCGAGCACGAAGCCGCCCTTGGCCGAGCCGTCGAGCTTGGTCAGCACGAGGCCCGTGACGCCGGCGTGCTCCAGGAATGCCTCGGCCTGCATCAGGCCGTTCTGCCCCGTGGTCGCGTCGAGCACCAGCAGCACCTCGGCGATCGGCCCCTGTTTCTCGACGACACGCTTGATCTTGCCGAGCTCGTCCATCAGGCCGCCCTTCGTGTGCAGGCGGCCGGCCGTGTCGATGATGACGATCTCGGTGCCGTTCTGCTTGGCGAACTCGATCGTCTGGTAGGCGACGGACGCCGGGTCCTGCCCCGGCTGCTGCGGCTTGACGATCTGCACGCCCGCGCGTTCGGCCCAGGTGCCGAGCTGCTCGACCGCGGCGGCGCGGAAGGTGTCGGCCGCGCCGACCACGACGGAGCGGCCGTAGTTGGTGAGGAACTTCGCGAACTTGCCGATCGTCGTCGTCTTGCCGACGCCGTTGACGCCCACGACGAGCACCACGGCCGGACGGTCGGTGAGCTTCAGGGTCGTGTCGAACTTCGCCAGCCGCTCCTCGAGGCCCTCGCGCAGCATCCGTTGCAGGTCCGCATAGTCGGTGGTCTTGTAGCGGTCGACCTTCTCCTTGAGCTCGCCGATCACGCTCTCGGCGATGTCCGGGCCGAAGTCCGCACCGATGAGCGCCACTTCGAGCTCATCCCAGGTGTCCTCGTCGATGACGCGTTTCTGCTGCCCGGTGAAGAGCGTGCGGAGCGCGCCGCCGAGGGACCATGAGCGAGCTTCTGCCATATGGGAAAGCGTAGTCGGCCAATTCAGATAGCAGATCTGCGATATCGCAGGAACGCTATTATCCTGGGGATATGAAGGGCATGGGCAACGATCTGATCCGCGAGGCGCGGAGGCGCCGTGGCCTCACCCAACGGCAGCTCGCCGAGAAGCTCGGCACGACGCAGTCGGCGATCGCCCGCCTCGAGTCGGCGGCGACCGCGCCGAGCTTCGATCGCGTCATCGAGATCCTGCGCGCCCTCGACCTCGATCTCGACTTCATGCTCGTGGAGCGGGACGGGTCCGACTGGATGCTCGCCGCGGCGAACCTACCGCTCTCGCCCGAACAGCTCCTCGAGCGCCACGAACATTCCACAGCCGTGTTCCGCGAAGTGCGCGACCTGGCGACGATCCGCTAAGAATCACTCATGACGCCGCTCCAGGACTCGCCCCGGATCTTCGAAGTCCTCGCCCGCCACGGCGTCCGCTTCGTGGTGATCGGCGGCTTCGCCGCGATCCTCCAGGGATCCCCTTTCCCGACCGAGGACGCCGACATCACGCCGGAGCGCTCCACAGAGAACCTCGACCGGCTCTCGGATGCTCTCACCGAGCTGGATGCGAAGGTCTATTCCGTGTCGGAACCGGAAGGGGTGCCCTTCGCACGCACCTCCGCCTCCCTCGGCGGCTCCGCCGTCTGGAACCTCGCGACGTCATTCGGCCGTCTGGACATCTCCTTCGTCCCGAACGGCACCGAGGGGTTCCCCGACCTGGACCGCGATGCGTTGACCGTCCAGTTGCGTGGCAGCGACATCCGCATCGCGGACCTCGCCGACATCATCCGCTCGAAGCAGGCTGCGAACCGGCCGAAGGACCAGCGTGTGCTGCCGACCCTGCGGGAGATCCTCGCCGCGCGGCATCCGAAGAACCGCCCGCAGCCTTAGGCGGCCGTGCCGACCCGCTGGCCGACGACGGCGCTCACGCCGTCCTGCCGCATCGACACCCCGTAGAGGGCGTCGGCGATCTCCATCGTGCGCTTCTGGTGCGTGATGACGATGAGCTGGCTCGACGCGCGCAGCTCCTCGAACACGGTCAGCAGACGGCCGAGGTTCGCGTCGTCGAGGGCGGCCTCGACCTCGTCCATGATGTAGAACGGGCTCGGGCGGGCCTTGAAGATGGCGACGAGGAACGCGACCGCCGCGAGCGAGCGCTCGCCGCCGGACAGCAGCGAGAGCCGCTCGATCTTCTTCCCGGCCGGACGCACCGCCACCTCGATACCGGTCGTGAGCAGGTCGTCCGGGTCGGTCAGCTGGATGCTTCCCGCACCGCCGGGGAACAGGATCGGGAACACCTCGGCAAACGCCGCTCTGGTGTCATCGAACGCCTGCTGGAAGACGCTCTGCATGGTCGCATCGAGCTCCTCGATGATGGTCATCAGGTCGCGGCGGGTGTTCTGCAGATCGGTGAGCTGCTCCGTGAGGAACTGGTGGCGCTGTTCGAGCGCGGCGAACTCCTCGAGCGCGAGGGGGTTCACCCGGCCGAGCTGGTCGAGCGCGCGCTGCGCCCGATCGAGGCGCTTCTGCTGCACGGCACGGTCGAAGGCGACCGGTTCGCCGTCCTCCTCCTCGGCGGGGATCGGCACCTCGGGGCCGTACTCGGCGACGAGCACGTCCTCGATCAGCCCCAGCTCGCTGCCCGCGCGCTCGAGCAGGCTCGACAGGTGCAGCTTCTTCTCATAGATCTGCAGCTCAAGCCCGTGCACGTTCTCGCTGACCGCCTGCAGTCGTTCGCGCAGACCGGATTCCTCCCGGCGCAGCTCCGCGAGCTCCTGGTTCTGGCTGGCGCGCGCCTGTTCGGCGTTCGCGAGCTCGATGCGGGCCTGGGCGAGCGAACGGTCGACCGACTCCAGGACAGCGGGCAGATCGTCGGCGACGGCCTGCGCCGCGTCGAGCTGGCGACGGCGGAGGACCGCACGCCGTGCGGCCTCCTCGGCCGCGGCACGCTCCGCCTGCTGCCGCTGCGCGAGCTGCTCGGCGCGCTGCAGCTGGGCGCGGACGCGCTCACGGGCGGTCTCCACCCCGAGCCGCGCCTGCACCTCCGCCTCGCGGGCCTTCTCGACCTCGGCGTACACGGTGTCCCGCTCGCTCACGTCGAGGATGGGCCGCGGCTTCGACGCGTGCGTCTCGTGCGCCCGCTTCGCCGTGGCGGCGGCCTGTGCGGCCTCCGCGGCCTTCGTCTCGGACTCCGCGATGCTGCGGGCGATGCGTTCCGACTCGGCCCCGGCCGCCTCCAGCTGGGCGGTGAGCCGGCTCGTCTTCTCGGCGTGCTCGGCGAGCTGGGCGTCGTAGGCGCGCAGCTGCGTGAGGGCGGCGGCGGATGCCTGCTTGGCGGCCTGCAGCCTCTCGCGCTGCTGATCGTGCTCGGCCTTGGCCGTCGCGATGGCGGATTCCAGCTCCTCCAGCCGCGCCGCAGCCGCGTCGCGCTCCCCCACCAGTTCGAGCCGGCTCTGCCGGCCCTCCGAGCCGCCCTGCATCATGTGCTCGGAGAGGACGTCGCCGTCGCGGGTCACGATCTGGACGTCCCATTTCGTGTTCGGCCCCGGCATGGCCGCGAGGGCGGCCTTCAGCGAGTCGGCGATGAGGGTGTGCGCCAGCAGCGTCCGGACCTTGCTCGGTCCGCTGACGACGTCGAGAGCGGCGCGAACGCCTTCCGGAAGCCCGTCGGCGACACCGATCGTCCAGCTCGATTCGGTCTCCGTCGTGAGGGAGACCCGGCCGAGGTCCTGCTCGCGCGCGTAGGCGAGGGCATCGAGCGCCGATTCGCGGCCCGCAGCCAGCACACCGTCAGCGAGCGGACCGAGCGCCGCGGCCACGGCGGCCTCGTAGCCCGGCTCGATCGTGAGGTGCTCGGCCAGCAATCCCCGGATGCCCGGGCGCTCCGCGGCCACGAGCGCGGCGGACCCGTCCGTGACGTCGAGCGCCCGCGACAGCGCACGCGCCTGGCCGGAGAGCGCATCACGCTCGCGCTCCAGGATGCGCAGCTCTTCGCGCAGCCGCTCGATCTCCGCCTCGGCCTCGAAGACGGATGCCTGAGCGAGCTCGTAGGCCTCCGACAGCTCGCTCTGCGCGTCGGGCCCGAGCGGCGAGTCGACCTCGATGTCGGCGAGGGCGTCCTCGGCGGCGGTGCGGCGCTGCGCCGCGGCATCCAGCTGGTTCTGCTGGCGCAGGACCTCGCCGCGCAGCGCGGCGAGCCGCTGCGCCGCGGCATCCGCCTGGCCAGCCAGCTTGGTGAGCTCGAGGTCGTGCTTCGAGATCAGCTCCGCCTGCGCCGCGACCTCCTCGTCGATCGCGTCGAGGCGCGCGCGCGCCGTGCGGGTGGCGGCCTGCGCCGCGGCGAGCAGCTCCTCGGCCTCGCCGACCGCGACGCGCAGCCGTTCGGCCTCCGCCCGCGCCTCGTCGACGGCGGCCTGCGTCACACCGGGCACCGCCTCCGGTGCCTGCGACTCGGCGGACAGCAGCCCGATCTTCTGCGTGGCGAGCGTGTGCAGCCCGCGCAGGCGCTCCTGCACGGACTCCAGCCCGTGGGCCACCGAGCGCGCCCGGTCGACGGCGTCGCCGACCATGGCCGCCTCGAGCCGGCCGATGCGCAGGCGTTTCTGCTCCACCTGCTCCTGCAGCACGATGCGCTCGGAGTGGCGCGCCTGCTCGTCGCGACCGTAGCCTTCGAGCTGGGTGCGCAGGGTGACGACCTCGTCGGCGAGCAGGCGGGCGCGCGCGTCGCGGACGACCGCGGCGACCGTCTGTGCCTCGCGGGCGACCTCGGCCTGCTTGCCGAGCGGCTTGAGCTGGCGCCGGATCTCGCCGGCCAGGTCGGACAGCCGCGTGAGGTTCGTCTGCATCGCCTCGAGCTTCCGCAGCGTCTTCTCTTTGCGGCGGCGATGCTTGAGGATGCCTGCGGCCTCCTCGATGAACCCGCGCCGGTCCTCGGGCGTCGCGTGCAGCACCTGGTCGAGCTGGCCCTGGCCGACGATCACGTGCATCTCGCGGCCGAGACCGGAGTCGGAGAGCAGCTCCTGCACGTCCAGCAGCCGGCACGACTCGCCGTTGATAGCGTACTCGCTGCCGCCGTTGCGGAACAGGGTGCGGGCGATCGTCACCTCGGTGTACTCGATCGGCAGCGCGCCGTCGGAGTTGTCGATGGTGAGCGTCACCTCGGCACGGCCGAGCGGGCCGCGCGTCGCGGTGCCGGCGAAGATGACGTCCTCCATCTTCCCGCCGCGCAGGGTCTTCGCCGCCTGCTCGCCCATGACCCAGGCGAGCGCGTCGACGACGTTGGACTTGCCCGAGCCGTTCGGGCCCACCACGCAGGTGACCCCCGGCTCGAAGGCGAAGGTGGTCGGTTGCGCGAAGGACTTGAACCCCTTCAGGGTCAGGCTCTTCAGATGCAACGACGCGGTCCCTTCCATGAACGGCTGTTGGCATTACGGTACCTGGTGAGGGGACTATGAAGGTCGAGATCACCCGCGTGGCGATTCCCGACGACGTCACGCAAGCGGACGCCGTCGACTTCGTCGAGTCCTGCGACGTCGCCAACGCCTCCGAGATCGAGACGTGGGGCAGCGACGAGTTCATCTACCCGCCCGAGTCGACGCTCACGATGTTCGCGGGCAGCGCCTACCACTCCCGCTTCGTCTGGCTCGCCCGCCTCGACGGCCTGCCGGTCGGTCGCGTCGTCGTCACCTTCCCCCTGGACGAGGAGGCGACGAGCGCCGAGCTCGCCGTCGACGTCGTGCCGGTGGCCCGTTCGCGCGGCATCGGGTCGGCCCTGCTCGCTCACGGCGAGAGCTTCATCTCGACGGGCGGTCGCCTCGACGTCGCCGGGTTCACGCAGCACCGGCTGCCGGCGGACGCCGCGGGTGCGGCATCCGCCCGCTTCACCCTGCCCGAGGACCACGAGAGCCGCTTCCTGCGCCGGCACGGCTACGTGCTCGCCCAGCTGCAGGTGATGGACGAGCTCGCCCTGCCGCTGCCGGTCGCGCGGCGGGACGCGCTGTGGGCGGAGGCGCACGCGCACGCCGGCTCGAACGCGGACTACCGGCTCGTGCACTGGTGGCGGCGCTCCCCCGATGAGCTCGCCGGACGCTACGCCGCCCTCCGGCAGCAGATGGCCGCCGACGTGCCGCACGACGGCGTGGTGCTCGAACGGGAGCACTGGGACGTCGCACGCGTGCGCGACACGGAGCAGCGTGCCGTCGAGCGCGGCCAGCCCGTTCTCGTCACAGCGGCGCTGCACGTGCCGAGCGGGGCGCTCGTCGGCTACACGGAGATCGTCGTCGCCGCGGGCTCGAACACGGTCGAGCAGCACGACACCCTCGTCGCGGCGCCGCATCGTGGGCACCGGCTCGGGCTCCGGATGAAGCTCGCGAACCTCGACCGCCTGACCTCGGCCGCCCCGGGCGTGCGCACCGTGCTCACCTGGACCGCCGCGGGCAACACGCCCATGCGGCGCATCAACGAGGCACTCGGCTTCACGCCGCGGGGACTGCTCGGAAACTGGAGCAAGCAGCTGGAATGACGCGGTCAGCGCAGCCGCTGGCACTTCGGGCAGGAATGCGAGGAGCGGTTCATGAAGGAGGCTCGCACGATCGCGGTGCCGCAGCGCGGACAGGACTCACCCTGCCGCCCGTAGGCGTTCAGCGAGTGGGCGAAGTAACCCGCCTGCCCGTTCACGTTCACGTACTGCGCATCGAAGCTCGTCCCGCCCTCGCCGAGCGCCCGAGTGAGCACGAGCCGGATCTCGGCGAGCAACCGCTTCGCGGCGGGGCGGCTCAGCGTCGCCGCGGGCTGCTCCGGGTGGATGCGCGCCGCCCACAGCGCCTCGTCGGCGTAGATGTTGCCGACGCCGCTGATGGCCGTCTGGTCGAGCAGCACCCGCTTGATCGCGGAGCGCTTGCGGGCCAGCGCAGCGAGGAAGGCGGCGTCGTCGAAGAGCGGGTCGAGCGGATCGCGGGCGATGTGCGCGGCCTGCCGGGGCACACTGTCCCCGGCGCCGGTGGGGACGAGCTCGTCGAGCGCGAGCGAGCCGAAAGTGCGCTGGTCGACGAAGAAGATCGCGAGCTCGCCCAGGGTGGGATGCCGCAGCTCCAGCCGCACGCGCACGTGTACGTCGGCCTCCGGCCGCGCCCACGCCTCGCGCAGCAGCAGCTGCCCCGTCATGCCGAGATGGGCGAGCAGCGCCTCCTGCCCGTCGAGGGGCAGCCACAGGAACTTGCCCCGGCGCCGGGCGCCGCGCAGCCGCCGCCCTTCGAGCCGGGCGGCGAAGTCGCCGCGGGTGCGGTCGTGCCGGGTGAGGGCGCGCTCGTCGAAGACGTCGACGGCCGTGACGACGGCATCCGTCACCGCGGGTTCGAGGCCGAGCCGGACGATCTCGACCTCGGGCAGCTCAGGCACGCGAGCCGGTGGCCTGCGTCCACGCGTCGAGCGCGGCGGCCATCTCGGCGTGCTTCTTGCTCGTGCCCTCACCCGTGCCGACCGCGACGCCGGTGACGGTGACCGTCGCGGAGAAGGTCTTGTTGTGGTCGGGGCCGCTGGAGGTGATCTCGTAGACCGGCGCGGGCGCGTGCCGCTGGTCGGCGAGCTCCTGCAAAGCGGTCTTCGGGTCGAGCGCGGCGCCGAAGCGGTGCGGGTCGCTCATGAGCGGAGCGACCAGCCGCAGCACGAGCGCGGTCGTCTCGTCGGGGCCGGCCGAGAGATAGCTGGCACCGATGACGGCTTCGACCGTGTCGGCGAGGATCGAGACCTTGGCGCGGCCGCCGGAGCGTTCCTCGCCGCGGCCGAGCCGCAGGAACTCGCCCAGGCCCAGGGTGCGCGCGACCTCGGCCAGTGCCACGCCGGAGACGAGTGCGGCGCGGCGCTTGGCGAGCTCGCCCTCGTCGAGATCCGGGTTGTCCCCGTACAGCCGCACGGTCACGGCCTGCCCGAGGATCGAGTCGCCCAGGAACTCGAGCCGCTCGTTGTGCGGAATGCCGCCGTTCTCGTAGGCGAAGGAGCGGTGCGTCAGCGCGAGGGTCAGCAGTTCGGGGTCGATGGCGACGCCCAGACGTGACTGAAGGGCGTCCAGATCCGGACGCCCTTCAGTTTCGTCGCCGTGCGGCATCAGGCCTGCGACCGCGTGCTTACGCGTCGGCGACCTTACGGCCCTTGTACTCGAGGTACAGCTCGGTGCCCTGCGAGTCGGTGACGACCTTGGCACGGTGCGGCAGGCTGTAGGTGACCCGGCCGCCCTCGACGGTCTTGACGAGCGGCGGGACCTCAGCCTTCCACTGCGAGCGGCGCGAACGCGTGTTGCTGCGCGACTGCTTGCGCTTGGGAACAGCCATGACTATCTCTCTTCTGTGTCGATGCCGGCGGCGCCGGACTCGGTGTCTTCGGAAGCTCGGAAGTCCGCAAGCGCAGCCCACCGGGCATCCGTGATCTCTCGGGGCTTGCGGTCCGGGTGATCCGCCAACCGCTCACCTGTCTCGGGGTCGAGACCGGGGCAGTCAGGGCGACACACCGGCTGGAAAGGCAGTGACAGCACCACCGAATCCCTGACCAGAGGTTCAAGATCCACGTGGTCATC
>DASWPQ010000009.1:0-75588 GCA_036398375.1 Gryllotalpicola sp. | reverse complement strand
CGCTCTCGCTGCTCGTCGGCGGCATCGGCGTGATGAACATCATGCTCGTCTCGGTCACGGAGCGGACGCGAGAGATCGGGCTGCGGAAGGCGCTCGGCGCACCACCCGGAGCGATCCGCAACCAGTTCCTCGTCGAAGCGGGGACCCTGGGGCTCACCGGCGGTGTGATCGGGGCGGCGCTCGGCGTCGTCGCGGCGCTCACGCTGCCGAAGGTCATCGGCTCGTCGATCGAGGTGTCCGGCCTCGCGATCGCCGTCTCGCTCGTCGTCGCCATCGGAATCGGGCTCGTCTTCGGCGTCTACCCCGCCACGCGCGCCGCCCGCCTCGCCCCCATCGACGCACTGCGCACGGAGTAACCACCTTGAGGGAAAAGACAATGATCAGGAAATTCACTCTCGCCACCGCCGCGTCTGCTCTCGCCATGGGCACCGTTCTGGTGCTGGCCGGATGCGGCTCCTCACACTCGGCGAGCGCCTCGACGCCGAAGGCGACGAGCGGTGCGTCGTCGCAGGGCGGGCAGGGCACGGGCGGCCAGGGTTCAGCCGGGCAGGGCGACCCCGGCGGCGGCGCGTTCGGGGGCGGCACCTTCGGGCAGATCGCCGCCGTGACCGGGCAGACGCTGCAGGTGCAGGACAGCTCGTCCCAGACCGCCGTCGACTTCACCTCCTCGACGACGATCACGAAGACCGTGACCGTCTCGCTCTCCTCCGTGAAGGCCGGCGAGTGCGTCACGGCGACGTCGGCGCCGACCGCCGGGGCGTCATCGGGGTCTTCGAGCTCGCCGTCCGCCGCTGCGACCACCGTCGCCATCTCGCAGCCGACGAACGGCTCCTGCACAAGCGGCTTCGGCGCCGGAGCCGGGGCGCGGTCGGGCGACCGCCCCACCGCCCGGCCCACGCTCCGCCCGAGCGACCGGCCGTCGAACCGTCCGTCCGGCGGCTTCCGCGGCGGCAGCATCGCGGTGCCGACCATCGGCCAGGTGACGGCCGTGAGCGGCTCGACCATCACGGTCTCGGCGCTCGACTTCCAGACGCAGAAGACCAGCTCGAAGACGGTCACGGTCGCCGCGACGACGAAGTACACCGAGGAGCAGAAGGGCACGGCATCCGATCTCACGGTCGGCACCTGCGTGGTGGCGCGGGGCCAGTCCGACGACACAGGCGCGGTCGCCGCGACGGCGCTCACGCTCTCCGCCCCGGTGGACGGCACGTGCACGAGCGGCTTCGGCGGCGGCGGACGCCGGGGCACCGGCCCGGGCGGCGCCGGAACCGGCGGCACGGGCGCGGGCGCCGGTACGCAGAGCGGCACCACGAATGGCTGACGTCCGACAGCCCCGGGGCCGCAAGCGGCGGCGGCGCAATCGCATCGCTCTCGGCGTCGCGATCGGCGTGGTCGTCTGCCTCGCCGGCGGCGGGGTCGCCTGGGCGTCGCTGCGCTCGCACGGCCCGTCCTACCGCCTCGCCGCGGCTGAGAGGTCGGATGTCACCCAGACCGCCTCGCTCGCCGGAACCGTCACTTCGGCCACCCGCGCGGACCGCGCCTTCCAGGTCGCGGGCACGGTCGCCGCGGTGAAGGTGAAGGTCGGCGACACGGTCACGGCCGGGCAAACGCTCGCGACGCTCGACACCTCGGTGCTCGACGACGCCGTGACGCAGGCGCAGCAGGCCGTGACGACCGCCGAGCAGACCCTCGACGACGACCTGGCCTCGCAGACGGCGTCGGCCACGACGGTGGATGCCACCGCCTCCGCCGCGGTCGACTCGGCGGATGCCACGAGCGGCGCCCTGACGCTCGGGACGTTCACGGCCGCATCGGTGCGCGCCGCGGCTCAGCCGGCGGCGGGTGGCAGGTCGGTGGACGACGCCCTCGCCGCGGTCACCACCGCGCAGAACACGCTGGTCACGGATTCGAACGCCGTCACGACCACCCAGAACAAGCTCACCCAGGACCTCGCCCAGATCAGCACGGCCGACGGCAGCACGACCGCCTGCTACCAGTTCCTGCAGGCGAAGGTCTCGACTACCGATCCGACGCAGGCGCAGACCGACATCGAGAACGCGACGAAGGAGCTGCAGGGCTGCCAGTCGGACGTGCAGACCGTGCTGGACGACGAGCAGGCCGTCGCCGCCGCGCAGCAGAAGGTGCAGAACGACGTCACGACACTCAACGACGCCGTCACCGCCCTGCAGAAGGCGGTGAAGAGCTCCGCCTCATCGCCCGCACCGACGCAGAGCTCGAAGCCTCAGCCGAGCAAGTCGGCGCAGCCGAAGCCGTCCCAGAGCGCGCAGCCCGGGCAGTCGGGGAACGGCCAGGCAGGGAACGGCCGCTCGACGTCCGACGGCTCGAGCTCCGGCCAGCTCGGGAGCGGCGCGACGGGCGGCACGGGTTCCGGCTCCGGCCAGGGGCGCGCGGCATCCGGGAGCGGCTCCTCCGGTGGGTCGGCGTCGGGCGGGTCGGCATCCGGCGAGTCCCTGTCCGGCGGCTCGTCGAGCCGCGCCGCGAGCACACCGGCCAGCGCCGAGCAGATCGCGGCGGATCAGGCATCCGTCGCCGCCGCCCAGGCCAATCTCGCCGTCGCCCAGCAGAACGTCGGCCTCACCACGCTCACGAGCCCGATCTCGGGCACGGTCGCCGCGGTCGGGCTGACGGCCGGATCATCCGTGACCGCGAAGTCCACGAGCCAGACCGTCAGCGTCATCGGCGACGACGGCTGGATCGTCGACACCGCCGTCTCGGCCGGCTCCGTCGGCCCGCTCAAGGTCGGCCAGACGGCGAGCGTGAACGTCTCCGGCACCACGAAGGCCGTGACCGGAAAGGTCGCCGCGATCGGCTTCCTGAACACCGCGACGGATGCCTCGAGCCCCAGCTACGACGTCACGGTGTCGCTCGACGGCACCGGGACGGGACTGCTGAACGGAGCGTCCGCCCGTCTCGCGGTGAAGGTGGACACGGCGAGCGGCGTGCTCACCGTGCCGAGTTCGGCCGTGCATCTCGGCGCAGGGAACGCCGACACGGTCGAGGTGCTCTCGGGCGGCAAGCTCGTCACGAAGCAGGTGAAGCTCGGCGCCGTCGGCGCGGACCGCACCCAGATCGTGAGCGGGCTCTCCGCTGGCGACGAGGTGGTCCTCGCCGACCTCTCCTCCACCGTCTCGAGCGACAGCACCCAGACGGGAAGCGGCTTCGGCGGCCGCTTCGCGGGCGGCGGCACCGGCACGGGCGGCGCTCTGAATGTGGGTGGCGGCCTGGGCGCGGGCGGCGGCGGCTTCACCGACCGCGGCTTCACCCGCACCCCCTAGCCGCACCCGGTCGCCCTGCGGCCCCGCACGCGTGGCCTCACGCCCTCAGCTCCACACCCGCACCCGCAAACCCGCACCCCCAACGCAGGGGTCCGTTTCGCCGCCTCCCGGCCCGGATGGCGGCGAGACGGGGCCCTGCGCCGTCACACCGCTCTTCCGTCGCCGGGCCGCGCGGGTTACAGTGTTCGTTATAAGAACGTCTGTTCGCAGAGCGAACGGATGTGAAGCCAGCACGAACACGACGGAGTGGTCAGTGATCGACAAGGTGCGAGCGGATGCCGCCGCCGCGGTCGCGGGAATCGAGGACGGCTCGACCGTCATGATCAGCGGATTCGGCCGCGCCGGCCAGCCCGTCGAGCTCATCGACGCGCTCATCGGGCTGGGGCCGAACGAGCTCACGATCGTCAGCAACAACGCCGGGAACGGCGACGTCGGCCTCGCCCGCCTGCTCGCCGCGGGACGGGTCAGGAAGATCGTCTGCTCCTTCCCCCGGCAGCTCGACTCCTGGGTGTTCGACGGCCTCTACCGCGCCGGAGAGATCGAGCTGGAGCTCGTGCCGCAGGGCAACCTCGTCGAGCGCATCCGTGCCGCGGGAGCCGGCATCGGCGCCTTCTTCACCCCGACCGGCTTTGGCACGCCGCTGGCCGAGGGCAAGGAGACGCGCGAGATCGACGGCAGGAACTACGTCCTCGAATATCCGATCCACGCCGACTACGCGCTGATCGGCGGCTACCGGGCGGATCGGCTCGGCAACGTGATCTACCGGAAGACCAGCCGCAACTTCGGCCCGGTCATGGCCGCGGCCGCCACGACCAGCATCGTCCAGGTCGATGAGGTCGTCGCGGTCGGCGCCCTCGACCCCGAAGGGATCGTCACCCCCGGCGTCTTCGTCGACCGCGTCGTCACCGTCGGCGAGCGGAACTGGCTCGAGGGCGGGGTGTTCGTCGGGGCGGACGACGCGGAGGGGAACCGCGGGCCGGCATCCGACCGCACAGCACCAGGCCCCGCAGCATCCGCCCGCACGAAGGGAGACGCCGCATGAGCCTCGACCGCACCCGGCTGGCCGCGCGCATCGCGCGGGACATCCCCGAGGGCGCCTACGTGAACCTCGGCATCGGCGCCCCCACGCTCATCAGCGACTACCTGCCGGAGGGGGCCGAGATCATCCTCCACACCGAGAACGGCATGCTCGGCATGGGGCCGCAGCCACGGCCGGGCGAGATCGACCCGGACCTCATCAACGCGGGCAAGGTTCCGGTCACCGAGCTCCCCGGGGCGGCCTACTTCCACCACGCCGACAGCTTCGGCATGATGCGCGGCGGCCACATCGACATCTGCGTGCTCGGCGCCTTCCAGGTCTCGCAGGCCGGTGACCTCGCCAACTGGTCGACCGGCGCCCCTGGGGCGATCCCGGCCGTGGGCGGGGCCATGGACCTCGCGATCGGCGCGAAGCAGGTCTTCGTCATGACCGATCTGCTCACCAAGACCGGCGAGAGCAAGCTCGTCGCGGCCTGCAGCTACCCGCTCACGGGCGTCGGCTGCGTCACCCGCGTCTACACCGATCGCGCCGTCTTCGACGTGACCCCCGACGGCTTCGCCGTCACCGAGACCTTCGACACCACCCTCGAGGAACTGACCCGGCTCACGGGCCTCGAGCTGGTCGACCGCACCCACGCAGAACCCATCGACATCGTCCAGGAGGCAGGAACATGACCGCCGCATTCGTCTACGACGCCGTGCGCACCCCGTTCGGCAAAGCCGCCGGCGCTCTCTCCGGGGTGCGCCCCGACGACCTCGCCGCACTCGTCATGAGGACGGCGGTCGAGCGCACGGGCGTCGACCCGGCATCCCTCGACGACGTGATCTTCGGCGACGCCAACCAGGCCGGCGAGGACAACCGGAACGTCGCGCGTTTCGGGGCGCTCCTGGCCGGATTCCCGTCGAGCGTGACGGGGGTGACGGTCAACCGCCTCTGCGGCTCGGCGGTCGAGGCCGTCATCCAGGGCAGCCGCGCCATCGAGACGGGCGATGCCCGGATCGTACTGGCCGGCGGAGTCGAGTCGATGAGCCGCGCGCCCTTCGTCGTCGAGAAGTCGCCCCGGCCGTGGCCCGCGACCGTCAACCAGACGATGTGGAACACCTCGATCGGCTGGCGCATGACCAACCCCGCGCTGCGAAAGGACTGGACGATCTCGAACGGCGAGAGCGCCGAGAAGCTCGCCCGGGTCTACGGCATCCCGCGCGAGGCGCAGGACGCGTTCGCACTGCGCTCGCACCAGCTCGCCGCGCAGGCGTGGGCCGCGGGCGCCTATGACGACGAGATCGTGCAGGTACCCGGCCACGAGCTCACCCGGGACGAGGGCATCCGCGACGACACCACCCTCGAGAAGCTCGGCGTCCTGCGCACCCTGTTCGCGAGCGACGGCACCGGCAGCGTCACCGCCGGCAACTCCTCCTCGATCAACGACGGGGCGAGCGCGGTGGTGCTGGGCGCCGAGGGCGCGATCGACGGCGAGCCGCTCGCCCGCGTCGCCGGTCGCGGCGTGTTCGGCGTGGACCCGGACGTGTTCGGCATCGCCCCCGTCGAGGCGGCCAACCGCGCGCTCGCGCGGGCCGGCCGGAGCTGGGCGGACGTCGACGTCGTCGAGCTCAACGAGGCCTTCGCCTCGCAGTCCCTCGCCTGCCTCAAGCTGTGGACCGAGCTGGACCCCGAGAAGGTCAACGTCCACGGCGGCGCCATCGCGATCGGGCATCCGCTCGGTGCCTCGGGCGGCCGCATCATCGGCCACGCCGCCCACGAGCTGAAGCGTCGAGGCGGGGGCGTGGCCGTCGCCGCGATCTGCATCGGCGTGGGCCAGGGGCTCGCCGTCGTGCTGGAGCGCTAGCCTGCCCGAATGACGGAGAGCGCGACGGATGCCGGCACCGGGGGCACCGACGACCCGAGCGGCGCCCCCGCCGGTGAGTTCGTCCAGTCACTGGCGCGGGGCCTCGAGGTCATCAAAGCCTTCGACGCCGAACGGCCCGAGCTCACCCTGAGCGAGCTCGCCGCCGCGACGGGGCTGAGCCGTGCCGCCGCCCGGCGCTTCCTGCACACCCTCCTCTCCCTCGGCTACGTGCGCAGCGACGGGCGCCGCTTCGCGCTGACCGCACGCGTGCTCGAGCTCGGCTTCTCCTACCTTTCGAGCCAGTCCCTGCCCGAGCTGGCCCAGCCGCACCTTGAGGCGCTGTCGCGCGCGCTGGGCGAGTCGATCTCGGCATCCGTGCTGGACGGCCCCGACATCGTGTACGTGGCGCGCGTGCCCACGCGCCGCATCATGCGCAGCGCGATCACGATCGGCACGCGCTTCCCGGCGTACGCGACCAGCATGGGCCGCGTGCTGCTGGCGGGGCTGCCGGATGCCGCGCTCGAGCGCCATCTGGCCGAGCTGCGCCCGGCCGCCCTGACGAGCGCGACGCTGACCGACCCCGCAGCCCTGCGCGCGGAGCTGGCGCGGGTGCGCGAGCGGGGCTGGACCGTCGTCGACCAGGAGCTCGAGCCCGGCCTCCGCTCGGTGGCCGCGCCGCTGACCCGTTCTGGCGCGGTCGTCGCGGCGGTGAACGTGTCGACGAGCTCCACCGTGAGCACGCTGGAACGCATCCGCGGCGAGTTCCTGCCCGCGCTGCTCGAGACGGCGCGGGCGATCAGCCGCGACCTCGAGCTCGCAGGCGGCTGAGCCGGGTCCGGGGGCCGCCGAGCGGGGCTACGCGCGCAGCCCGGCGACGAGCACGGCGACCATGCGCCGGTTGTAGGCGAAGTCCTCGCCCCGCACCGGCTGGCACAGCAGAGGGACCGCGTGCAGCAGGTCGGTGGCGCTGACGTCGGCGCGCACCTCGCCCGTCGCCTGCGCGGCGGCGAGCAGCGCGTCCAGGGCCGGCTGGAGCCGGCGCGTGAAGTAGTCGGGCAGCGAGTCGAAGGCCGGGTCGCCGGAGTGCAGCGCCGCCGCGAGGCCGCGCTTGGTTCCGACGAACTCGGTGAAGCGGACGAGCCACTTCTCGAGGGCCGCCGTGGGCGCGTTCCGCGCGGCGAGCTCAGGCCCGGCATCGGCACACGCATCGATCTCGTGCTGCAGCACGGCGGCGACCAGCTCGGCGCGCTTCGGGAAGTGCCGGTAGAGGGTGCCGACCCCCACACCCGCCCGCTCGGCGATCTCCTTCGCCGGGGCGTCGACGCCGGATGAGGCGAACACCGCCTTGGCCGCGGTGAGCAGCGCGTCGGCGTTCCGGGCCGCATCCGTGCGCTGTCGACGCGAGATCTCCTCGGGCACGACGATGCTCCTTCCTCATGTCCTCCGCATGCTTGCTTAACCGGAATATGATTCCGTATAGTTTCGGAAAAGCATTCCGGTTATCTCGAAGCAACAATATCAGGAGCCTCAGCATGCACTACCGCCCCCTCGGCCGCACCGGCATCATGGTCAGCCCCTACGCCCTCGGCGCCCTGATGTTCGCCAGTCGCGTCGGCAACCCCGACCACAACGACTCGGTGCGCATCATCCACCGCGCACTCGACGCCGGCATCAACCTCATCGACACCTCGGACGCCTACGGCGACTCCGAGGAGGTCGTCGGCATCGCATTGAAGGGACGCCGCGACTCCGTCGTGCTCGCCACCAAGTTCAGCAGGCCGGTCGGGGAGGACCCCAACAGCCGGGGCGCCTCGCGCCGCTGGATCATGACCGCCGTCGAGGGCTCGCTGCGCCGCCTGCAGACCGACCACCTCGACCTCTACCAGCTCCACCGCCCCGACCCGAACACCGACATCGAGGAGACGCTGTCGGCGCTCACGGACCTCATCCGCAGCGGAAAGGTGCGCGCGATCGGAACGTCGAATCTGCCGGCCTCCGACATCATCGAGGCGCAGTGGGCCGCCGAGCGGCGCGGGTTCGAACGCTTCCACACCGAGCAGCCGCCCTACTCGCTGCTCAACCGCGGGGTCGAGCGCGAGGTGCTGCCGGTCGCACAGCGCCACGGCATGGGCACACTGGTCTGGGGCCCGCTCGGGCAGGGCCTGCTCACCGGCCGGGTACGCAGGGGACAGGAGAACCCGCTGCGGCGCGCCGGTCTCTTCCAGCACCTGGGCGACGCGCACCGACTCGACGTGGTCGAGCGCCTCATCCCGCTGGCGGCGGAGGCTGGGATGCGGATGACCCATCTCGCGATGGCCTTCGCCGTCGCCCATCCGGGCGTCACGAGCGCCCTCATCGGCGCCCACACGAGCGAGCAGCTCGACGACCTGCTCGCCGGCCTCGACGTCACGCTGAGCGACGAGCTCCTCGACCGGATCGACGAGATCGTCCCCCCGGGCACGGATGTCGGGACGCTCGACCAGGCCTTCGTGCCGGCGGCGATCGAGACCGCCGCGCTGCGCCGCCGACCACTCAGCGAGCGCAGCGCGGCCTGAGCCCGCACCTCGTGCGACCCTGGGCGCCCACGGAGTCCTTAAGTGAAACTGCTAAGTTTCACCTGATCAATTTGCGAACCGGCACCATTGGAGCCCCCATGACCGAATCCCGCCCCGTCCTCCTCGCGATGGACTTCCAGCACGGCATCGCCGAGCACTACGCCGGCACCGGCGTGCTCGAAGCCGCGCGAGCCGCCGTCGAGGCCGCTCGCGCGGCCGGCATCCCCGTGTTCTGGATCCGCGTCGCCTTCCGCCCCGGCTACCCCGAGACCGCGAGCCACCCGAGCTTCTCGGCCATCAGCGCCAACTACGGCGACGCCATGGTCGAGACGCACCCCGCGGCGCAGGTGCACGCCGCGCTCGAGCCGCTCGAAGGCGAGGCGATCGTGACCAAGCGCCGCGTGAGCGCCTTCAGCGGCAGCGACCTCGACGTGCTGCTGCGCGCCGCCCGCGCCGACACCCTCGTGCTCGCCGGCATCGCCACGAGCGGCGTCGTCCTGTCGACGCTGCGGCAGGCATCCGATCTCGACTACCGCCTCGTTGTGCTGGCGGATGCCTGCGCCGACGCGGACCCCGAGGTGCACCGCGTGCTCACCGAGAAGGTGTTCCCGCGCCAGGCGCTCGTCACGACCGTCGCGGACTGGACCGAGACGCTCTAGAGGCCCGGACGCCGACGTCGAGCCGGCCCGTACAGAACGGCTTCCGGCGCCGGGACTCGAGCGGCTTCCGGCACCGGTGCTCGCGCCGGCCGCGCCAGGGACAGAACGGCTTCCGGCGCCGGGACTCGCTTCGCTCGTGCCGGGGACGGGCGGGCGACGTGCCACTGGCACGTCGCCTTAGCGCCCGTCCCACCCCCGCTGCGGCGCCTCGCAGGTCTCACGGAACACGAACTGCGATGGCAGCTTGCGCTCGTGGCTCGTCCAGTCGATCGCGGGGCGCCGCGATGCGGCCGGCAGGTAGCCGAGCCGGTAGACGGCCATGAGCTCCAGCTCGTCCGGCACCCGCAGCAGCTCGACGATGCGATTCCATTGGCCGGGCACCTCCATCGGGAACGACACGAACTGGATGCCCATGCCGAGCTCCACGGTCGTGAGCCAGACGTTCTCCATCGCAGCGCCCATGCTGAACACGGAGTAGAAGGACGAGAGCTCCCCCGGCCGGTACTCGCCACGGTCGAGCATCACGCCGATGAGCAGCGGCGAGCCGGCGACGAGCTTCCGGTTCTCCTCCCCGAGCGTCTGCGGCACGTGCAGCAGGTTCATGAGCTTCTGCCCGCGCGGGGTGAAGGCCTGGCTCGTGAACGGCTTGAGCGGCGCGGGCAGCTTGTCGAAGAGCATCCCGTCGCGCTTCTCGGCCATCTCCGCCGCGCTGAAGCGAAAGTACGGCTTGTAGCGCTCGAAGAAGGTGCCGTTCGACATCGCCGTCGTCATGCTCTCGCCGCTGATCTCCGCCACCTTCGCGATCGTCTCGCGGCTCTCGATCAGCACGAAGCGCCAGGGCTGGCTGTTCAGCTGGCTCGGCGCGCGGCTCGCCGCCTCCATGAGCAGCTGCTGATGCTCCGGCGTCACGGGGTCGGGCAGGAACGGCCCGTTCGTGGTCTTGCGACGGCGGATGACGTCCAGGAACTCCATTGCTTCCTCCTTCGACTGCGGTGCGGGCTCGCGGCCCGCGGATTCACGGCCCCGCAGCTCCACCGGCTCACACCGCGAGCACGATCGCGGCGGCGAGATAGAACGGGGCGGGCACAAGCCCGGTGATCGGATGCCGCGCGCCGCGCGTCCCGAGGAACGGGATCAACGCGAACGGCACCACCACCGGCAGCAGCACCCAGCCGACCGCGGGGCGGCGCCACAGGGCTGCCGCGATCGCGGCGGCGGCGAGGGCGAAGGTACAGGCGTACAGCGCGTGGTGCAGCCAGTGGAAGCCGCGCGTGTCGAGCCGCCGCGAGGCGACGAGCAGTCCGAGGGCGATGCTGCCGGCGTAGCTGACGGATGCCGCGGCGAGGGCGATCGGCACGAGCATCCGTCGTCACTCCCTGGCCTTCACCAGCAGGACCCGCCACGGGAACGCCGACTCGACCCGCCAGCCGGAGCCCGGCTCCGCGGCCTCAGCCACCCGCGCGAGCTCGACGACGGTGTAGCTGCGCCGGATCGAGCGCAGCCCGTCGACGAGGGCGTAGGAGTCGGCCGCGAAGGGCAGCGCCCCCGCGGCGTACAGCCCGTAGGCGATCCGGCTGCGGCGGATGTCGTTGTGGACGACGAGGCGCGCGGCGAGCGCCGCCGAGTCGGCGAGCAGGGTGGCGCGGTCGGTGTCGTCGAGGTGGTGCAGCACGTGGTTGGAGACCACGACGTCGAAGCGCTCCCCCGCTGCGCGCAGCTCGGCGGAGGTGGCGGCCAGGTAGCGCACGGCGCCGTCCGGGTCCGCGGCCCGGGCGAAGCGCAGCGCGCGCTCGTCGGGGTCGATCGCCGTGATGTCGAGGGCGTGGCCGTCGTCGTGCGCCCAGCGGGCCAGCTCGCGCGGGATGTCGCCGCCCCCGAAGCCGACGTCGAGCAGGGTCACCGGACCGGCGGCCAGCAACGGGCGCAGGCGCCGCCGGTAGATGCGTCGCCAGCCGCTCACGGCCCGGTTGGCGACGGCGAAGTGCCGGTAGGTGGCGAACAGGCGGGCCTCATCGCAGGGCCCGTCCATGATCTCGGGCAGCTCCGTGGCGCGGCGGGCGAGGCTCATGACGCGCCGCCGTCAACGGTGAGCAGTGCGCTCTCGACCGTGACGCCCGGGCCGAAGGCCGTCGCGACGATCCGTTCCCCCTCCCGCGCGGTGCGCAGGATCCGCTCCAGCACGAACAGCACGGTCGGCGAGGACATGTTGCCGTGGTCGCGCAGCACGGTGCGGGAGGGCGCGAGCTGCGCGTCGGAGAGCCCGAGCGCCTGCTGCGTCCGGTCGAGGATCGCCCGGCCGCCGGGGTGGATCGCCCAGTGCTCCACGTCCGGCAGCGCGACGCCGGGGTGCAGCGGGGCGAGCGCCCCCACGATCTCCGAGCCGAGCAGCCGCGGCAGGGCCGAGCTCAGCGTGAGCTCGAAACCGCTGTCACCGATGGTCCAGGCGAGCTCCTCCGCGCTGTCCGGTGCGACGACCGAGTGCAGGGCGTCGACGCGCAGACCGGCATGCGGATGCGCGGCCACGATGGCCGCGGCGGCGCCGTCGCCGAACACGGCGGAGGAGACGATCTGATCCGGGTCCTCGGAGGAGCGCAGGTGCAGCGTGCACAGCTCGACGCAGACGATCAGCACGACGGCAGCGGGGTCGGCCCGGCACGCCTCCACCGCGGTGCGCAGGGCGGGGAATGCGCCATGGCATCCCATGAAGCCGATGTTGAGCCGCCGCACCTCGCGCGCCAGCCCCAGTCCGGTGACCAGCTCGTAGTCGACGCCGGGGGCGAAGAATCCCGTGCACGAGACGGTGATGACGTGGGTGATGTCGGATGCCCGGACAGGGGCGTCCGCGAGCGCTCGCCGCGCCGCGGCGAGCGCGAGGGGGGTGCTCTGCCGCACGTAGACCGCGTTCCGCTCCCCCGTCGTCGGGTGCAGGAGGCGGCGCGTGGATCGGTCGTAGAACAGCGGCGCGGTGCGCGCGGCATCCGATTCTGCCGACTCGTCCCTTTGAATCGTTTCGGCCGGTTCGATGGGCTCGACCGGCCCGGCGAGCCCGGCGGGCTCGGGCTCCCCCGCGAACTCGCCGATCACCGTGTACCGCGTCTCGATGGCCGCGTTGTCGACGGCGGCGGCCACGAGACGGGTGGCGACGCGGCCCAGGCCGGGCTGGGCCAGCAGGATCTCGCGAACGTCGGACTGCCGCAGCACGACGGGCGGGACCGCCGTGCCGATTGCCACGATGCGGGCGTCGGCCATGATCGCATCCTCCTCCCGAGGGTGTGCCCGTGAGCGGATACTCAGGGGTTCACCATCTCGACTCGATGTCTCGATACCGCGGCGGTTCGGCGGCCAAACGAGCCGGCGATCCAACGACTCGGCGGCCCGACGCCTCGGCGACCGGGTCCCGCGTCGGCGCCACCTCGCGCCGGCGTCAGGGCAGCAGCACGATCTTGCCGCCCGGGTGGCCCGTGTCGAGCAGCTCGTGGGCGCGCACGACCTCGGCGAGCGGGAAGCTCGGCCCCAGCTCGACCGTGAACCGCCCGTCGGCGAGGAGCGCGGCGGTGTAGGGGATCGCCTCGTCCCGGATCGCCACGACCTCCGGCGTCATCGAGCCGGGCAGGCCGCCGCTGAAGACCTGGAAGCCGTACTGCGCCTGCCAGCCCGGCACGACGATCTCGACGACGCGCGCGGGGTCCGCGACGAGGGCGAGCGACACCTCGGCGGACTCCGGGGTGCCTGCACCTTCGAGCACCCGATCGATGCCCTGCGGCGCCGCGGCGCGCACCCGCTCGAGCAGGCCGTCGCCGTACGTCACCGGGGTCGCCCCGAGCTCGCGCAGCCGCGCGTGGTTGCCCTCGCTCGCCGTTGCGACGACCTCGGCGCCCCACAGCCTCGCGAACTGGATCGCGGCCTGACCGACCGCTCCGGCGCCGGCGTGCACGAGCAGCGTCTCGCCCGCCTGCAGGCCGGCCGACTTCAGGCACTGATAGGCGGTGGCCGCGGGGATGCCCAGCGCCGCACCCTGCGCGAAGCCCACGGCCGCCGGCTTCCGCGTCAGCCGCGTCGCCTGCGTCGTGACGTACTCGGCGTAGCTGCCCGGCAGCCCCCAGCCGATGACCTCGTCGCCTTCGGCGGCGGGGGTGCCCTCCGCATACCGCGCGCCCTCCCCCACGGCGACGACCGTGCCGGCGCCGTCCGCGCCGATCCGCAGCGGGGTGGTGATCTCGCCCCGCGAACCCCGGCGGATCTTCGACTCGACGGGGTTCACCCCCGCCGCGGCGATCGCGACCACGACCTCGCCGGGGCCGGGCGCGACGACGGGCACCTCGCGCAGCTCGAGCACGTCGGGCCCGCCGGCGCGGGTGATCAGGACGGCGTGTGCAGTGGCTGGATAGCTCATGTCCTCATCCTGCCCCCGCGTAGGGTGGTGTGCAGCAGTGCAGACGCACATCGACGAGGGGATCGACATGGCTGAACCCGGTGAGGCCCGCGTCGCCGTCTATCTTGACTTCGACAACATCGTGATCTCGCACTACGACGAGGTGCACGGCCGCGGTGCGTTCGGCAAGGACCGGGCGCGGGAGTCGAAGTCCAGCACCTCCGAGACCGGGCGGAAGCTGCTCGCCGCCGTCGTCGACGTCGGCGCCGTGATCGACTTCGCCGCGTCGTTCGGGACCCTGGTGCTCACCCGCGCCTACGCGGACTGGTCCGTGCCGATCAACGCCGCCTACCAGCGTCAGCTGGTCGCCCGGGCCGTCGATCTGGTGCAGCTGTTCCCCGCCGCCGCCTATGCGAAGAACGGCGCGGACATCCGGCTCGCGGTGGACGCGGTCGAGGACATGTTCCGACTGCCCGACCTCACCCACGTCGTGATCGTCGCCGGCGACTCCGACTACGTCCCGCTCGCGCAGCGCTGCAAGCGGCTCGGTCGCTACGTGGTCGGCATCGGCGTCGCCGGTTCGACGGCGAAGTCGCTCGCCGCCGCCTGCGACGAGTTCTACAGCTACAACGCGCTGCCCGGCATCGAGGTGCTGGGGGCGCCCGAACCGCCCGCGGCGCCGAAGGACGGCACGACCGAAGCGACCGCTGCCGCCGAGAGCGCCGAAGGAAGCGCGGTGGGGAGCGCGGACGGCGAGGCCGAAACCGGCGAGACGAAGGCGGGCTCGCGGCGCGGCCGCTCGAAGCGCGCCGGCACGGCGGTGGCCGAGGCGCCGGCTCCGGATCCGCAGCTCGAGGCCGCCGGTCTGCTCGAGCGGGCGCTGCGCATCGGCCAGGAGAAGTCCGACGCAGAATGGCAGCACCTCTCGGAGCTCAAGAACCAGATGAAGCGGATGGATCCCTCCTTCAATGAGAAGGCGCTCGGCTTCTCCTCGTTCTCCGACTTCGTCAAGGCACATCCGAAGATCGCCGCGCTCGACGAGAGCAGCACGGCACGGATGGTCCGCCTCGCCGATGCGGCCCGCCGCGGCCGTCGGCGCCGAGTGAGCTGACCCCGCGGCGGACGCCCGCCCGCGCCGCACCCGCCGAACCGTAGCCGCGCCGCGCCGCGTGCGGCAGGATCGAGACGTGCGACGCGTGACGATCCTCGACGACTACCAGAACGTCTCCCTGAGCTCGGCCGACTGGTCGGGGGTGACGGAGCGCTTCGAGCTCGACGTCATCACCGAGCACCTCGGCGGGGACGCGCTCGTCGCGCGGCTCGCCGACAGCGAGGTGATCGTCGCGATGCGCGAGCGCACTGCCTTCCCCGCCGCGCTCCTCGACCGCCTGCCCGCGCTGCGGCTGCTCGTCACGACCGGAGCCAAGAACGCCTCGATCGACCTCGACGCCGCTCGCGCCCATGGCGTGGCCGTGAGCGGGACGCGCAGCGCGGGCAACCCCGTGCCGGAGCTCACCATCGGCATGATGATTGCCCTGACCAGGCACTTCGTCGAGGAGGACACCGCGATCCGTGCGGGCGGCTGGCAGCACACGATCGGGCCGGGTCTCGCGGGGCTCACCCTCGGAGTGCTCGGCCTCGGCCGGCTCGGCGCCCCCGTCGCGCGACTCGCGCAGGCCCTCGAGATGGACGTCGTGGCCTGGAGCCGCTCGCTCACCCCCGAGAAGGCCGCCGAGCACGGCGTCCGTGCCGTCGAACGCGACGAGCTGTTCCGCGCCGCCGACATCCTCACGATCCACGTCCCGCTCACCCCCGGTACGCGCGACCTCGTCACCGCCCGGGAGCTGGCCCTCATGAAGCCGAGCGCGTACCTCGTGAACACCTCCCGCGGGCCCATCGTGACGGAGGCTGCCCTGCTCGACGCCCTGTACGACGGACGGCTCGCCGGAGCCGCGCTCGACGTCTACGACGAGGAGCCGCTGCCGGCCGGGCATCCGCTGCGCAGCGCCCCGCGCACCCTGCTGCTGCCCCACATCGGCTACGTCACGAGCGACCAGTACGCGCGCTTCTACGGCGACGCGGCCGAGGACATCCTCAGCTGGGAGGCCGGAGCGCCGGTGCGCCTCATCGGCTGAACGGGCCGATCGGCCGGCCCGCCGACCCGCACACGATAGCCTGGACGTTCGGCACGCGACGCGGGAGGGGGATGACGACGGCTTCCCTCGGAACCCTGCTGCGACGGATACTCGACTTCCTGCTCGCCTCCGACCCCGGGCTCGGCCGGCTGCAGTCCGCGGTCTCCGGCGCCGGAAACGTCGCCGCGTGCATGGCCGTCGAGTATCTGCTCGCCCGGGCCATCCACGCACCCGCGCAGGGTGTGCTCGTCTTTATGCTGCTCGGCAGCGTCGTCGCGATGATGGGGGCGAACGCGCTCGTCGACTATCGGCTGCTCGAGAACCTCAAGGTCGCGGCGCTGTTCCCCGTCGCGGTCGGCGCGGGGCTCGCCGCGGGTGCGATGCTGGCGCCGTTCCACTTCGTGGCGCTCGCGGGCTTCGTCGCCATCATGTTCCTGTCGGTGTGGATGCGCCGCTTCGGCCTGGCGTACTTCTTCTACGGCTTTATGGTCTGGATGGGCTACTTCTTCGCCGACTTCCTCGGCGCGACGCCGGACGCGCTGCCCGGCATGCTGCTCGCCGTGGTCGTGGCGACCGCGGTGGTGCTCGTGCTGTGCTGCACCGTGTTCCGCCCGCACCCGCGTCGCACCCTCGCCCAGGTCTTCCGCAGCATGGACGCGCGCACCCGGGCCCTCGCCCGGGCGCTGGCCGAGCTGATGGATGCCGAGCCGGGATCGGCCGCGGCCGGACGCGCCTCCCGCGACGTCTTCGACGCCCGCATCCGCGTGAACGAGACCTCGCTCATGAGCGACGGCTGGGCGGCGCACGTCCGGGCGCTGCCGGAGGGCTGGACGGCCTCGACCCTGCGTGCCCGCCTGCTGGAGATCCAGCTCGGACTCGACCGGCTCACGATCGGGGCGCGCCGCCTCGCGGGGGCCGGGGCGCCGGCATCCGTACGCCACGCCGCCGGAGCGCTGCTGCGCGACTTCGCCGACGGCGGTCGGGAGCGGGCTCGCGGAGCTGCCGGCCGGCTGCTCGAATCGGATGCCTGCCTCGACCCCGCCACCCGCGAGGCGGTCGTCGAGCTCGACCGCGGGGTGCGCGTGCTGACGCATGTGCCGAGCCGGCCGGTGCTCTCACGCGAGCTGAGGCCCAACGAGACCGAGTTCGTCCCGGCTGCCGCCCTCGTGCTGGGTCAGCTGCCGGGCGCGCCGAGCGTCGCCTCCGACGTCGACCCGCGCGGCGGCAGCTGGAACCCGCTCACCCGGCTGCGGTTCTCCTCGCGGCAGGCGATCCAGGTCGCCATCGCCGGCGTGCTGGCGATCGTGGTCGGCAGCCTGATCAGCGGGCAGCGCTACTACTGGGCCGTGATCGCCGCCTTCGTCGCCTTCAGCGGCACGGGCACCCGCTTCGACACCACCCGCAAGTCGGTGCTGCGCGTCGTCGGGACGCTGCTCGGCCTCATCGCGGGCATCGGCCTCGCCCATCTCACCAACGGGAACACCTGGGCGGCGCTCGCCGTGATCGTGGGCAGCATCTTCTGCGGCAACTATCTGATGCGGGTCTCCTACGCCTACATGATCTTCTTCATCACGATCATGCTGAGCGAACTGTACGCGATCCTCGGCCAGTTCTCCGACCAGTTGCTCGTGCTGCGGCTCGTGGAGACGGCGGCGGGCGCAGCGGTCGGCATCGGCGTCGCGCTGCTGGTCACACCGGTCAGCACGCGGGACACGATCGCACAGGCGCAGGCCGCGGTCGTCGACGCCGTCACCGCCGTGCTCGAGGCGAGCCGCGAGCGTGCGATCACCCCGGTCCGGGGGTCGGCCCCGGCGCCGGTCTTCGACGAGGTGCTCGTCGCCGCCGACAACCAGCTGCGCCGCCTGGTGCTCGTCGCGGGGCCGCTGACCCACTACCAGCTGTGGGAGAACCGGCCGCGCGCGATCCGCCGCCAGCTCACCGTCACGGCGAACGTCGTGGCGACGGCGCGCGCCATCGCGCAGCTCGCCCGCAGCCTCGACGAGCCCGACCCGAAGCTCGCCGCGGAGCTCGGCAAGATCATCGCGTTCGCCCAGCAGCTCACCGGCCGTGCAGAGGGGGTGCCGGCCGCCGCACCGCGCCCCACCGCCGCTCGGGACGTCATCGACACCCGGACCCTGCCGATCGCCCTCGACATGCCGGGCGAGACGTCCTCCTCGGTCGCGCGGCTGCAGGCGCTGCTCGAGGAGCTCGCCTGAGCCGTCTCGGCTCAGTCCTCCCCCGCTGCCCGGTTCCCCTCCGCTGCGCTGCTGATGGCAGTTGGGCCGGTGATGGCGCGGCTGAAGAGCGGGGCGGGCGGATGCCTCAGGCCACGGTGTCCGCGTAGCCGTCGAACTCGGGACGCGCCAACCGGTGCACCCCGGGCCACAGCTCCGCGAGGACCTCGATGCCGCGGCGCAGCGTGGTGGCGTCCGTCGTGATGGGGACGCGCAGGTAGCGCTCGAAGGCGCCATCGACGCCGAAGCGCGGGCCGGCGGCGACGAGCAGGCCGCGCGAGCGCGCGGCGAGCGCGAGCTGTGAGCTGACCGGGGCGCCGAGATTCACCCAGGCGGCGAGTCCCCCGTCGAGCTGCGCGGGGAAGGTCCAGTCGGGCAGCAGCTCGGTGATCGCGCGGCGGGCCGCATCGCGCCCCGCGGCGAGTTGCGCTCGCCGCTCCTGCCGGATCTCCGCCGAGCGCGGCAGCAGCCGCGCCACCACGAGCTGCTCGAAGACCGGCACGGCGAGGTCGGTGCTGCCGCGCTCCGCGGCGATGCGCCGCACGAGCTGCGGGGTGCCGCGGACCCAGCCGATCCGCAGTCCGCCCCAGAGCGGCTTGCTCGCCGAGCCGAGGTGCACGACCTCCGCACCGTGGTCGGCGGCCTGGGCGGCGAGCGGCGGGAAGCGCTGGGTGCGGTCGATGTTCAGCTCGGAGGTGGCCTCGTCGGCGAGCACGACGGCGCCGGCGGCGGACGCCGCCTCGAGCAGGCGCTCGCGGCCCTCCGCCGTCAGCGAGCGCCCGGTGGGGTTCTGGAACTCCGGCATCACGTAGGCGAGGCTCGGCGCGGTGCGGCGGAAGGCGGCCTCGAGCGCGTCGAGGTCCCAGCCGTCCTCCACCGTGACGGGGCTCGTGACGAGGCGTCCGCCCACCTCGCGCAGGGCGTCGTAGGCGTTGGGGTAGGACGGGCTCTCGGCCCAGACCCGGTCGCCGCGCGCGAGGAGCGCGCGGGCGGCCAGATGGATCGCGCTCTGCGAGCCCGTCGTGACGATCACCTCGCCGGGCTCGGTGGGCAGACCGCGCTGCGTGTACCACTCGGCGATCGCCGCCCGCAGCGCCGGCTGCCCGACGCTGTCATAACCGACGGTGCCGAAGTGGCCGCGGTACTCGTCGAGTGCGTCCTCGATCACCTCGGCCAGCAGTCGCGTCGCCGGCGGGGAGGCGTGCGTGAAGTCGATGAGCGCCTCGTCCAGCGGCGGCTGCTCGCCGCCGTGCCCCGGCGGCAGTGCCGTTGTGGTGCCTGAGCCCTGCACGCTCGTCGCATAGCCGGTCTCGCGCAGACGCCGATACGCCGCGGCGACGGTCGTGCGGCTCAGCCCGAGTCCGGTCGAGAGCTCGCGCTCGGCGGGCAGACGGATGCCGGCCGAGACACGACCATCGAGCAGCAGCAGCCGCACCCGGTCGGCGAGCGCCTCGTACGCCGGCGCCTCGCTGCGCCAGTGGCCGAGCAGCTCACGAAGGGCACGCGCAGCGAGTTGACCTCGAGTCATAGTGCCAATTTATCGCAAGCGGCGCCTTGCTCGGCATCCGACCGCCCTATTGGATTTCTTCATGCAGTCCATTTTTCCCAAGATCTGCGCATGAGCGCCTATATTGGCCTCGTCGTGGGCGCCCTCATCCTGGCCGGCGTCCTCACGCCGCTGATCCGGCCCCGCCACCGCGACAGCGAGCTCTTCGGCGACGCGCTCGTACGTGTCCGCCTGTTCCGCACCGAGAGCCCGGAGGAGCCGTGGCTCTACGCCGAGATCGAGATCGACAATCAGAACGACAGCCCCGTGATGGTCTCGGCGCGGGCGCGCACGACATCCCTGCTCACTCTGTTCTTCGCCACGGCGCGCACCCGCCGCACCGCTCTCGTCCGCCGCCGCCGCGGCGGTGCGGAACGGCTCGATGCCGCAGGGGGACACGGCGGCACGAGACGGCACAGCACCGGACAACGGCACGGCGCCGTGGAGCTGCTCGGCGCCGTGGACGGGCGCGCCGTGCGCCGCTTCGTGCTGCCGGTCGCGGAGCCGGCCCCGCACGCGGTGCGCGTCACGACGGTCGTCGACCAGGTCGCGCAGCGCACGCGCATCATCGGGATGACTCTGCGCGTCACGCGAGCGCTGCCGACGCGCACGCGGCTCTCTCCGACCGCGCGACCGCCGCTCCCCCGGAACGAAGAAGCCGGGCGGGGCCGGCCATGAGGCCGAGGCCCGCCCGGCGTGCCCGCGGGGCTACTTGACGTCGATCGAGACCTTGGCGGTCTTCACCGGGTCCTTCACCTTGGCGAGGTCGACGACGAGATACTCGCCGTCATCCTGCTGGCCGTTGGGCAGGATCTTCGAGTGCAGCGTGAACGGCGGCGTCACACTGGTCGAGAGGGCGCCGGATGCGTCCGCCAGACCGTCGATGCCGAAGTCGCTGTCGTTGCTGACGAGCAGCTTCGTGCCGCCCGCGAACAGGTCGATGCCCTCGACCTTGTCGTGACCGAAGAACGCGCCGGCGGGGTTGAGCCTCGACACGAGGCCGCCGAGGTCGAGGTACAGCGACTTGGTCACCGGCGTGATGTGGCTGGCCGTGAGGACCGCCTGTCCGTCCGGGCTCTGGCTCGCCGAGGTGAAGAGGTCCTCGAGCGGCTTGCCGCCGATCTCGAGGCCCTTCGTCGCGTCGTACCTCGCGCCCTTCACGTGCGCGGCCGGGCCGATGTCGCTCGCCTTCGCCAGGTCGATCTCATAGACCTTCTTGTCGGCACCCGGCTCGAAGTTGCCGTCGCGCTCGTCGACGAGGAATTTCGTGTTGCTCAGGGCCGTGATCTCGCTGTTCGCCGCGCCGGTCGAGGCCGGGTCGTCGAGCACGTAGGCGTACTCGTGCGTGGCCTTGGTGCGCAGGTTGTAGGTGACGACGCGCGTGAACGGCACGCTCGCGCTCTTCGCCTGCACGCCCGGGTCGATCGTGAGCGCCGACTGCATCATGCCGACGAGGGTCGAGCCGTCGGGCGTGATGGTCAGGCCCTCCATTCCCTTGTTCGGCTCGCGGTACTTGAGCTCGCGCGGCAGCGTGCCGTCGTACGGCGACAGACGGCTGAGCTCACGCCCGTTCCGGTCGAAGTGCACGATGTAGGGGCCGTACTCGTCCGAGATCCAGAAGGTCCCGTCCGGCAGCGCCACGATGCCCTCGGAGTCGAGGCCGTCCGCCGAGTCGGGCAGGACGTTCCCGTTCATGTCGGTGATCGTCTCGCCGGCGTTCGCCTCGGGGTTCTCGAGGCCGTTCATGGGCGAGCCGTCCTTGGCCGTGAGCGGGATGGTCTTCAGCAGCGTGGCCTGGCCGTTCGCGCCGAAGGCGAACTCGCCGATCGCCGGGTCGAAGTCGGGCAGCGGCTCGACCTTGGTGCCGCCGGGGCCGTTGACGTTCGGGCCGCGATCGGTGAGGCCGTAGAAGATGTTGCTGCTGTTCGGGGCCATCGTCACCGAGGAGCCGAACGCGCCGCCGGAGATGTTCACGCCGGTCACCGTGCCGAGCGGTGCGATGTCCGTCGAGTAGAGCGAGACCGCGTCCGAGGTCGAGTAGCTGAACGAGTCGACGCCGTGGAAGCCCGTGTCGGGCGTGTACAGGTAGGTGCCGTCGGACTGCAGGGTGATCGCACCGTGGGCGGTCGTGGTGTTGCCGACGATCTGCAGGCCCTTGGGGTCGTTGGCCTGCGGGTTCAGCACGCTCGTGACGCCGCCCGTGACGGTGAAGGCGTCGGTCCGCGGCGCCGCGGACGAAGGCTTCGGGGCGGGCTTGCCGGGGAAGTGGTTGGGAGCCTGGACGGGATGGGAGCCGAAGCCAGAGCCGGCGAAGGCGGGGGCCGCGCAGACGAGGCCGGCGCTGACGATCGCGGCGACGGCGAGGGTACGAGTGGTACGTTTCATGACACCTCATTGGGGGTTGAGTGGACGATCCCGACCCTGGACCGGAATGGTGACGTCGAGGCGACGGGAAGATGAACTACAGCCCCTCAAGCGGGGGCCATCGGCACAGGCATCCGTTTGTCGACCCGCGCGAGTGCGCGCCCCCGAGGAAAAGCGGAATGTGCCTCATATTGGCGTCTCGTAGGAATCCCCACTTTGGAAAACAATGTGAAGGACAACAGCATCACGTGACAGACCTCCGCACGCAGCTCCCGTAACGCAGACCGAGGTGCATACCGCAATGAACGTCCCGCTCCCGACCGAGCTGGGTCTCACCGAGGCCGAGCGCGCCGCGTGGGGTCTTGTGCCCCCCGCTCACATCGAGCTGCACACTCATCCGGAATCCGGGCAGCTCCTCTTCGTCATCTGCGCCTGCGGCCTGGGCCGCGACCACCGCTTCGGCGAGGCCGCGAACGAGCCCGCGGAAGGACGCGTCGCCGACCCCTGGCTCTGAGGGCCTCGCGCCGTCAGCGCGCGGTTCCCGGCCGACCGGGGCCGCCCCTAAAGTTGTGCCTATGAGCAGCGGGAGTGCGTCTCAGGCGGCGACGAGCGCGTACACGGAGCTCCTCACCCGGCTGACCGCCGGGGTGTTCCGCCCGGGAACCCGGCTCCCCGGCGAGCGCGCCCTCGCCGAGTCCCTCGGAATCAGCCGCACGACGCTGCGCTTCGGGCTCAACCGGCTCGCGGAGGAGGGCTGGCTCGTCCCCTCCAACAAGCGTGGCTGGTACGTGCGCACGAGCTTCGTCGGCGAGCCGCCCAACACGCTGCAGAGCTTCACGGAGATGGCGGCGGCGCGCGGCATGGCCGTGCGCAGTCAGGTGCTGAGCCGGCTCGTCCGGCCCGTCGCCTTCGACGAGGCCAAGTCCCTGCAGATGCCAACGGATGCCAACGTGGTCGAGCTCGTGCGGGTGCGCTACCTCGACGAGGTCCCCGTCTGCCACGACCGCACGGTGCTCGTGCAGTCGCGGGCGAAGGGCATCGACACCGCGGACATGGAGGACCGCTCGCTCTACGAGTTCCTCGATCGGGAGTCCGGCGTCGAGATCTTCCGCAGCCTCTACAGCGTTCGAGCCGATCTCATGGGGCCCGCGCTCGCCCCGGTGCTCGGGGTCGACGCGGCCGACCCTGCGCTGGTGGCCGAGGAGCTGACCTTCGACACGAGCGGGGTCCCGATCCTGCGGGCCACGCTGACGTACCGGGCCGACTCGTACCGCTTCCAGGCCGATCTGCTCCGCCCGGTCAGGCCCCTGTGACCGCGGCGGCCGCGCCGCCGACGAGCGGAGCGGCCGGCAGGCTCGCCGTGAGCCGTGCGAGCGTCCGCTCGTCGACCTCCGCCCCCAGTTCCGCGCACGCGTCGAGCACGGCGCCGCACACGGCGGGCAGCCGCGCCACGGCGGGCTCCACTCCCGGCCAGCTCGCGGCCAGCACACGACCCACCCTCTCGGCGAGGGGCGAGGCCGCCGCCGTCAACACCGTTCCGGCGAGCACGACCGGCAGCGGCTCGTCGCCGAGGCGTCGGGCCGTGGCCAGGGCGTAGTGCGCGAGCAGCTCCGCCTGCTCCTCGACGACGCCCGCCGCCACGGCGTCGTCCGCCGCCGCCGCGACGACGAGGGCGGCGGCCCGCGCGAGGGTGGCCTTGACCGGCGGATGCCGCCGGGCGGCGAACAGGTGCACGAGGTCCTCCACGGCGGGGACGTCGAAGAACTCCAGATACCGTTCGGTGAGCGCGGTCGCCTCGCCGAGGCCCAGCTCGGCCAGGACGACGGCGCGATAGCCGCCGATGCCGAGCCCCTTGGCGCCGAGGTCGTGCTGGCCCCACATGTTCAGGCTCGCCTCGCGGCCGTCGGCCGCCCGGGCGGCGAACGCGGCCCCGGTCCCGCCGGTGATGGCGAGCCCCACGCCCGAGGGGAAGCCGAGCCGGATGCCCGCGAAGCCGTCGTTCTTGAGCGTGTAGCCGCCGCGGAAGCCCCATTCCCCGGCGACCACCTCGGCCCACAGCTCCTCGTCCTCCGACCAGTCGATGCCCGCGAGCCTGAGCGCGATGTGCGCGGGCCGGATGCCGCCGGCCAGCGCGCCGTCCATGGCCGCGCGGACCTCCGCGATCGCCGCTCGCGGCCCTCGCTCCGTGTAGATATCCCCCGTCCCGGACCGGGCCCAGGCGAGCACGGTCCCGTCGGGACGCGCCAGCACGGCATCCGTCTTGGTGTTGCCTGCATCGATGCCGAGCACGAGCGCCTCGCTCACGGCGTGGCCCTCAGCGCGCCTCGGCCGGCCGGCTCGCGGGCAGGGCCGCCGCTGCCGCGGGGTCCAGGTAGAGGGAGGGGTTCTCGCACTCGCTCACGATAGTCGCGGGCCAGTCGGGCGAGTAGGCCTCCGCGGCCGCGATCACGGCGGCGGCCTTCTGCTTGCCCGCGCCGATGGCGAGCATGGCGGCGCGGCGGGTGTGCCGGCGGATGGTCTCGATCCCGACGGTCACGCCGTGACGCGGGACGTCCTCGAGGCGACGGAAGTGCGGGGCGAAGGTCAGCATGTTGTCCCGGCGCGTCTGCTCGGAGAGCTCGACGACGCGCGTGAGGCTGGCGGCGGCGGAGCCGGGCGGGTTGAAGGCGACGTGCCCGTCGCTCGCCCCCGTGGCGAGGATGAAGAGGTCGACGCCCCCGAGGCCGGCGATCAGCTCGTCGTAGGCGGCGGGGTCGGCGGGGTCCGGAAGATGGAGGTTTCGCTCGGGCACCCCGGTTCGGCCCGGCACGGCGGCCAGCGGCGCGAGGATCTCCTCACGCGCGAAGCGCTCGCAGGAGTACGGCAGCTCGGGGCGGACCCGGGAGAACGCGCGCCGTCCCGGCTCGCGCACCACGTAGTCGTCCATCATCACGAGCTGCAGCCGCGTGACGTCGACATCGGTGCGCCCCTGCAGCAGATCGGCGAGAGCGCGGTAGGTGGAACGGGGGGTGCGGCCGCTCGGCGCGCCGAGCACATAGGGCCGCCCGGCCGCGGTCGCCTCGACGAGGCCGATCACGATCTCGCTCGCGACCGCATGGCCGATGGCATCCGCCGTCGGAAAGATCGTGGTGGGTGGCACGGAACTCCTTTTCAAACTGGTCTATCTGGTGAGCATACGTTCCTAACTTGCCCAATCACTATTGTTCACGCAAAGTTCGAAAGGCTGGAAACCAGATAGACCAGTCGCTGAGTAAGCTCGCCAGTGCCCACCCCGGCATCACTCCCAACGCGGACGTCGGATCCCGTTTTTGGAAAGGCAAGTTGACATGCACAGAACTCGCACCGTGAGGTCCGCCCTCGCGCTCGCAGCGGCCGCCGCGACGGCGGTGCTGCTCGCCGGTTGCGCCCCCGGGAGCGGTCACGCCACCCCCGCCTCCTCACACCCCTCGGCCTCCGTCAGCACGGATGTCGCATCGCTCGGCAAGGTCACCCTGACCGTCTGGGATCAGGAGACGACGCCCGGCATCAGCGACTCCCTCGACGCGCTCAACAAGCAGTTCGAAGCGAAGTACCCGAACGTCACGGTCGACCGCGTCGTCCGTTCGGGCACCGATCTGCGCACCACCCTGAAGCTCGCCCTCAGCTCCCCCAACCCGCCCGACGTCATCCAGGCCAACCAGGGCTTCGCCGACATGGCCACCTATGTGAAGGGCGGCCTGCTCACCGACCTCGCCCCCTACGCCGACGCCTACGACTGGACCTCGCGCTTCCCCTCCAGCCAGCTCGCGCTCGACTCGGTCACGCCCGACGGCTCAAAGCTCGGCTCCGGCAACCTCTACGGCGTCTCGATCACGGGCGAGATGGTCGGCACCTTCTACAACAAGTCGGTGCTCGACCGGCTCGGCATCCCCGTGCCGACGAGCCTCGAGGAGCTGGAGTCCGACCTCCCGAAGATCACGGCACAGGGTGTGCTGCCCATCGCCTTCGGCGACCAGGACAAGTCGCCGGCTGTGCACCTGCTCGGCGCGGTGCTGATGCCCCAGCTCGGCCAGGATGCCGCGGCCAAGCTCGTCTTCCACCAGGCCGGCTCCTTCGACTCTCCGCAGGTGACCCAGGCGGCGCAACTGCTCGCGGGCTGGGCGAAGAAGGGCTATGTGAGCTCCGGTTTCAACGGGATCAGCTCGAACACCGCGGCGACCACCTTCGGCAAGGGCGGCGCGGCGTTCTTCCTCGGCGGCGTCTGGAACCAGGATGCGATCCAGCAGGCCGGCGCCGGCGCCTCCGGGGCGGGCTTCACCGTGCTGCCCGCCAAGAAGGGCGACCCGCTCGTCGCCATGGGCGGCATCGGCATGGGCTGGGCGATCCCCAGCGGCTCGAAGCAGAAGGATGCCGCCGCCGCGTACATCGACTTCATCTCGGACGCCAACGCGATGAAGGTCCTCGAGGGCAACAACCAGCTGCCGGCCGTGCCGACGGCGGACGCCGCCTCACAGCAGGGCACCCTGACCGGTGACATCCTGTCCACGTGGTCGCAGCTGACGAAGGCCAACGGCCTCGTGCCCTACATGGACTGGTCCACGCCGACCTTCTACGACACGATCGTCTCGAACGTCCAGTCGCTCATGGGCGGCAAGGAGGACTCCGGGACGTTCACGAGGGCCCTGCAGACCGACTACTCGGGCTTCACCGGGGGCAACTGAGCTCGATATGACGGCAACGGACGGCGCCGCCACGGCGCGCACCTCACCGCCTCCTGCACACCGGGACGGCGCCGCGACCTCGCGGCGCCGTCCTCGGCGTCGGGATCACCGGGCCTACCTCTACGTCGCACCCGCGTTCCTGTTCGTCGCGGCGTTCGTCCTGTACCCGGTCGGGCAGGCGATCTGGATCTCCCTGTACCAGTGGGACGGGGTCACCCTCGCGAAGTGGGTCGGTCTCGGCAACTACCTCACCGCGCTCAGCAGCCCCGCGCTCACCCAGTCCTATCTCCACGTCGGTGTGCTGGTGTTCTTCTACGCCGTGCTGCCGGTGGCGGTCGCCCTCGTGCTCGCCGCGCTCCTGCAACGCGGCGCCCGGCTGCGCGGGGTCGGCGTCCTGCAGACGCTCATCTTCCTCCCCCAGGTCGTGGCCGCGGTCGTCATCGGTGTCATCTGGACCTCGATCTACGCGCCCGACGGGCTGATCAACTCGGCGCTGCGGCTCCTCGGGCTCGGCGTCGTGGCGCACGCCTGGCTCGGCGACTTCTCGACCGCCCTGCCCGCGGTGGGACTGATCGGCACCTGGGTCGAGATCGGGCTGTGCCTGGTGCTCTTCCTGGCCGGCATCGCGCAGATCCCCGGCGAGCTCTACGAGGCGGCGCGCGTCGATGGCGCGGGCTTCTTCCGCGAGCTCGTGGCCGTGACACTCCCGGCGCTCCGCGGCCCGCTGTCCGTCGCCCTGACGCTCACCGTGGTGGCCGCCCTGAAGACCTTCGACATCGTCTTCGTCACGACCGGCGGCGGTCCGGGCACCAGCACCACCGTGCCGGCGTACCAGGTCTACAACCTGGCCTTCAACCAGGGGCAGGTCGGCATGGCGACGACGATCGGCATCATCCTCACGGTGCTGGTGCTGCTCGTCACCCTGCTCATCCGACGGATCGCCCCGAGGGACGACGCATGAGGCTCTCCCGCACCGAGGCCGTCGTCAACTACGCCGTGCTCGGTTTCTTCGCGATCGTCTCGCTCGTGCCGATCGTCGGCGTCGTCCTCACGGCGCTCACACCCCCCGACCAGGCCTCCGCCTCCTTCGCCATCCCGCACGCGCTGGACTTCGGGAACTTCGTCCAGGCCTGGAACCAGGGCCGCTTCTCGCGCTACATGCTCTCGAGCGTGATCGTGACCGTGACGACGGTCGTGATCTCCTCCGTGCTCTCGATCCTGGCCGGCTTCGCCTTCGCGCGGATGCGCTTCGCCGGGCGCTCCGTGCTGTTCTCCCTCACCCTGATCGGGATGTTCGTCCCGCTCGAGGCCTACATCGTCCCTCTCTACTTCGAGATGCGGGATCTGGGCCTGATCGACAGCTACGCGGCGCTCGTCCTGCCCCAGGTCGCCCAGAGCGTCGCGTTCGGGGTGTTCTGGATGCGGAGCTTCTTCGCCTCCGTTCCGTCGAGCCTCATCGAGGCGTCCCGGCTCGATGGGGCGGGCGATCTGCGGATGCTGTGGCAGATCCTCGTCCCCGTGGCGAGGCCTGCGATCATCACGATGGTCATGCTGACGTTCATGTGGACCTGGAACGACTTCCTGCTCTCGCTCGTCATGATCACGAGCGAGCAGTTCCGCACGGCGCCGCTCGCGCTGAGCTTCTTCCAGAGCCAGTTCACGACGCAGTACGCGCTGCTGTCGGCCGCGGCGACGATCGTCGCCCTTCCGCTCATCATCCTGTACGCCTTCCTGCAGCGCTATTTCCTCCGCGGGATGCTGGCGGGGGCGATCAAGGAATGACCGGCACGCGAGCGATCGTCATCGGCCACCGCGGGGCGAGCGGCTATCGCCCAGAGCACACGGCGGCCGCCTATGAGCTCGCCTTCGTGCAGGGCGCAGACGCCGTCGAGCCCGACCTCGTGCTCTCCGGCGACGGCGTCCTCGTGCTCCGGCACGAGAACGAGATCTCGACCACGACCGATATCGCCGAGCATCCGGAGTTCGCCGCCCGGCGCACCGTCCGGTCCGTCGACGGCCGGGAGGTCGAGGGCTGGTTCACGGAGGACTTCAGCTGGGAGGAGCTGCGGACGCTGCGCGCCCGGGAGCGGCGGCCGGGCATCCGGCCCGGCAGCGCGGCATTCGACGACCGCTACGGCCTGCTCTCTTTCGCCGAGCTGCTGCGGCTCGTCGAGCGAGTGTCCGCCGAGCGGGGGCGCCGGCTCGGCGTGGTCGCGGAGCTCAAGCATCCGAGCCATTTCGCCGCGCGCGGCCTCTCGCTCGTGGATGCCTACCGGGACGAGCTCGCACGCCAGGGCTGGGCCGGGCGTGACCGGCGGCTCGTCACGGAGTGCTTCGAGGCGACGGCGCTGCGCGAACTGGCCGCGGAGGCGGACGGCGGGCGCCTCGTCTACCTCATGGAGGCGGAGGGGACGCCACCCGATCTGCGCGCGGCCGGAATGCCCGACCACGACCGCGACGATCATGACGAGCTGACGGATGCACGGCTGCACGGGCTGCGTCGCGAGTTCGACGGCATCAGCCTCGAGAAGTCCCTGGTGCTCGACGACGACCGCTTCGGCGACGTCGTGCCGCGTGCGCACGCCGCGGGGCTGCTGGTCTTCTGCTGGACGCTGCGCCCGGAGCGCCGCTACCTGGAACCGCGCTACCGCGGCCCCGGCACGGACTCCGGCCCCGACCGCGGCCCCGGCTGCGGCCCGGGCGACGGGGATGACCGGGGCGAGTGGGGTGATTGGGGCGCGGAGTGGCGACGCCTCTTCGCCACCGGGGTCGACGGGGTGTTCGCCGACCACCCGGACCTGGCGCTGTCGGTGCGGGACGAGACGACGCCTCCCGCGCGCTGAGCCGGCCCCGCCCCGCGCTCAGCCGACGACGCGGCGCCGCCCGACGAGCAGCCCGAAGACGATGAGCACGAGCTCCAGTGCCATCAGCACGAGCAGGGTCGGGGTCCAGGAGCTCACCGCGTCGTGCAGCGCCCCCATCACGACCGGGCCGGCCGCGGCGAGCAGGTAGCCGACCGACTGCGCCATGCCCGACAGCGCCGTGGCCTGGGCGTGGTGGTCGGTGCGCAGCCCGAACAGGGAGAGCGCGAGCACGATCGTCGCGCCGCCGGAGAGGCCGGCGAGGCTGTCCCACACCGCACCGAGGTGCGGGGCGGCGAGCATCCCCACGAGTGCGAGGATCATCAGCGCCGGGGCGACGGCGCCCAGCATCCGCTGGTCACGGAAGCGCGGGATCAGTGCCGAGCAGCCCAGGCTGCCCGCGATCGCGAAGGCGTTCAGCAGCAGCTGGTGCGTCCCCGCTGCCGCCGCGTCGACGCCGGCGGCGCGCTCGATCGTCGCGAGCCAGGTGATCAGCACGTAATAGACGATCGACTGCAGGCCCATAAAGACCGTGACCTGCCAGCCGAGCGCCGTGCGCCACGGGCTGCGACCGACGGGGTCGGGGCGGCGCAGCTCGTCGAGGGTGACGTCGTCGGCGGCGACGGGCACGGCGGTGCGCCGGCGCAGCTGAGGGGCGAAGACGCCGAGGGCGGTCACGGCGAGGCCGGCCCAGATGCCGAGCCCGAGACGCCAGCCCGACTCGGACAGCCCCGCGATCGGCACGGCGGCGCCCGCGGCGAGCGCGGCGAACGCGGACTGCACGGCCGAGTAGGCGCCGGTGACCTGGCCGATGCGGCTCGGGAAGTCGCGCTTGACGAGCGCGGGCAGCAGCACGTTGAGCAGCGCGATGGCGATGCCGAGCAGCGCCGTCCCCGACCACAGCGCAGACTCCCCGGGCACCGAGCGCAGCACGATGCCCACCGTGAGCAGGCCGAGCGCGGCGCCGAGCGTGCATTCGAGGCCGAGCAGGCGGGAGACGGCGGGCGCGAACGGCGAGACGAGGGCGAAGGCGACGAGCGGCAGGCTGATGAGAACGGATGCCTCGACCGAGCTCAGCCGCAGCTCGTGCTGCACGTCGCCGAGCACGGGCCCGACGGTGGTGATCGCAGTGCGCAGGTTCGCGCCGATCAGCAGGATGCCGACCATCACGAGGCCGGGCCGGAGCGTCCGATCCGCGCGGGGGCGGGAGACCGTGGCGGTCATCGGCCCTGCTCCCCCGCGTCCCCGGCTGCGGGGGCGAAGCCCTGGGCGAGGCGGACCATCCGGTCGGATGCCGTCGCCGCGGCATCCGCATCGTGCGCGTCGATCGCCGCGAGGACCGTGTGGTGCGCGCGGTCCAGCTCGAGGGCCGTGACGGAGAAGACGGCGAAGTCGGAGTCGAAGGGGGTGATGCGCAGCACGCTCTCCTCGATGCCGCCCGTGCCGCGGTACAGCTCGGCGAGCAACACGTTGCCTGAGGCCTCGAGCAGGGCGTGGTGGAAGGCGATGTCGGCCGCCGCGTAGCCCACGAAGTCGCGCGCCGCGTCGCGCGCCGCGAGGATCTGACGCAGGCCGGCGAGTTGGGCATCCGTCGCCCGGACGGCCGCGAGCCGCGCGCCCTCACGTTCGAGCAGCAGGCGCACCTCGGCGACGTCGGCGGCAGCGTCCAACTCGAGCCGGCGGGCGAGCGTGGGGGCGAGCTCGCTCGTCGCCGCGACGTAGGTGCCGTCGCCCGCCCGCGCCCGCAGCAGTCCGGCGTGGACGAGCGAGCGGAGCGCCTCGCGCACGCTGTTGCGACTCACCCCGAGCTCCCGAGTGAGCTCGAGCTCGGTCGGCAGGCGCGCGCCGACGGGGAACTCGCCGGAGGCGATGCGGCGGCGGAGCTGTTCGGCGATCTGCTCGGAGAGGGGGACATTCGGGGTGACGCGGGCCATGGAAGCGACGTTAGCGCAAAATGCCAAATGTAGGACATTTGGCGCTCTCGTCCTGCGAGCTCGGCGACCGCGGTGCGTGTGTTCCGTCGCGGGCGGATTCGGCGGAGTCGGGTCTACTCTGCGGACGGAACCCGCGCCCGGCTCCGCCGAATCGATCCGTTTCCGCGAAAACGGAACACGAGCGGACCCCGGCTCAGCGGCGAGCGGGCGAGGTCAGCCCGACCGGGGTCTCCGGGTTGGGGCTGCCGAGTCCGGTGAGGATCAGGTGCCGCAGGCTGCCGGCGATGTAGCCGGACCACGCACTGGAGCACAGCTCGTAGCACTCGAACTCCGGGACCAGGCCCTCGTGCGTGAAGGTCACTCGGGTCAGCCCGTCCTGCTCGGCGACGTCGAAGACGACCGTCGTCCCGGTCCATTCGTCCTTGGTCTCGGGGAACGTCAGCCAGCTGTCGGTCACGAGCCAGGAGATTCGCGACGGCGCGTCGACCTGGGTGACGCGGAAGCGGCACCAGTGGATGCCGGGCACCTCGTAGGTGAACTCGTCGCCGAGCTCACGGGTGTCGCCGTCGATGGCGCCCGACCACCAGCCGCGCACGTCGCGGATCGCCTCGAAGACGCGCTCCGGAGGCTGGGCCACCTCGAAGGCCGTGGTGAAACTGCTCATGACTGGATCCCTTTCCTCGCCTCACTTGCATGACGAAAGCACCATAGAAGGGATGCTTGCGTGACGCAAGCACTTGCGTAGACTGACGACCATGCTCGGCCGGATGTACGAAACCCAGGTCTGCTCGATCGCCCGGACGTTGGAGGTGGTCGGAGAGCGGTGGAGCCTCCTGATCATCCGGGACGCGCTGTTCGCCGGCGTCACGCGGTTCGGTGACTTCCAGCACAACCTCGGCATCGCCACCAACGTCCTCGCATCCCGCCTGGACGCCTTCGTCGAGGCGGGGATCATGCTGCGGCACCCCGCCGGTCGGCCCGAGCAGCCCGAGTACGTCCTGACGGAGAAGGGGCGCGATCTGGCATCCGCGCTGATCGCACTGACCGGCTGGGGCGACCGCTGGGCCGCGCCGGACGGACCGCCGATCCGGTACGAGCACACCGCATGCGGCGGCCGGGTCGAGCAGCAGCTCGTGTGCGCGAACTGCGGGGTCGTCCATGCGCAGGAGGTCTCCGCCCGGCCCGGCCCGGGGATGCCCGCCGAGTACCTCGCCCGGCGCCGCCCGCGCCGCGTGCGCAGCGGCAGCGGGGCGGCGCCCGGCCAGGCGTAGGCCGGTCCAGGATCGGCCGGGGGGACGGCCCAAGCAGCGCACGCTGGCACGCAGGAGGAAACGGCGGCGGGCGACCCTAGGCGGCGGCGAGGTGTGGGGCGAGCGCCACGACGCGACGGCCGAGCTCCGCGACGGCGTCGTCGTAGGCCCGAGCCGTGCCGATGAAGCGCGGATTCGGCACCGACCAGTGCAGGGCGCTGCCGCCCCCGAGCTCCTCGTACGCCCGGTCGCAGACGGCGATCACGAGGTCCTCCGGCCGCACCACGTCCGCCACCGCCGCCGGCGTGTGGCCGCGCACCGTGACCCCCTGGCGGCGCGCGGCGGCGACGGCTCCGGCCGAGATCGCGGCGGCGGGATGCGTGCCGGCCGATGCCGCCGGCACACGGCTCGTCCGCTCCCAGAGCGCGGCGGCGATCGGCGAGCGGGCGGAGTTGCCAGTGCACACGAACACCACGCGCGGAGCCGTCAGCTTCCCCGCAGGCCGCGCGAAGCCGCTCCCCTCCGGCAGCAGGTGCACGTAGCTGCGGCGACGGTCGCCCTCCGAGCGGGTGCGCACGATCAGTCCGACGCCCTCCAGCACACCGAGGTGGTGACCGAGCAGGTTCGAGGCGATCCCGAGCACCGCCATGAGCTCGCCCGGCGAGCGATCGCTCCGGGCGAGCAGGTCCACGATCCGCAGCCGCGTCGGGTCGCCGAGGGCCGCATGCCGGGCGGCACGCAGCTCCAGCCCCATTCGCTCATCGTTCATTGCCTCAATCTTGACTGAGCTATATCGACTCCGTCAAGATGTCCTGCGATGGACACCGGCAATGCGCAGCCCGCCACCGCGCGATATCCCGGTACGGCCGGCGAGGTCTTCCGTGTCTTCGCGCGCCTCGGCGTCACCTCCTTCGGTGGGCCGGTCGCGCACCTGGGCTACTTCCGCGAGGCCCTCGTCGTGCGCCGCGGGTGGCTGAGCGAGCGCGCCTATGCCGATCTCGTCGGACTATGCCAGTTCCTGCCGGGGCCCGCCTCCAGTCAGGTCGGCATGGCGCTCGGGCTGCAGCGCGCCGGCTTCCTCGGCCTGCTCGCCGCCTGGTCCGCCTTCACCCTTCCCTCGGCGATCCTGATGACCGCCTTCGCCGTCGTCGTCTTCGCGCTCGGCGACGTCTCCGGGGCCGGCTGGGTGCAGGGCCTGAAGGCGGCCGCGGCCGCGGTCGTCGCCCAGGCGGTGCTCGGCATGGCCCGCCAGCTCACCCCGGATGCCCGGCGGGCCAGCATCGCCGCGGCCGCGATGATCGCGTCGCTCCTGATCCCGAGCTCGCTCGCCCAGCTCGCCGTCATCGTGGCCACCGGGCTCATCGGACTCGTCTGGCTGCGCCCCACCGTCGAGCGGCCGAGCGACGCGGTGGACGCCGACCGCCTGGAGGACCCGGGCGACCCGGCATCCGCCTTCGCCGTCCGCGTGCCACGCGTGGTCGCCCTCGCCTGCGTGACCGCCTACGGCGCGCTCCTCGTCGGGCTGCCGCTCGTGGTCGCGGGGACCGGCGACGGCACCGTGAAGCTGTTCGGGATCTTCTACCGCACGGGCGCCCTCGTCTTCGGCGGCGGGCATGTCGTGCTGCCCCTCCTGCAGGCCCAGACCGTGCACACCGGCCTCGTCGGTCACGACGACTTCCTGGCCGGCTACGGTGCGGCCCAGGCCGTCCCCGGCCCGCTGTTCACTTTCGCGGCGTATCTCGGCGCCATCGCCCACGGCAGTCCGAGCGGACTCATCGGCGCCGCCATCGCCCTCCTCGGCATCTTCCTGCCCGGCGCGCTCCTGCTCGTCGGGGTGCTCCCGTTCTGGCAGCGGCTGCCGCAGGCGCCGCTCGCCCGGCGCGCCCTCATGGGGGTCAACGCCGGCGTCGTCGGCATCCTCGCGGCCGCCCTCTACACCCCGGTGTTCACCGAGGGCGTCGACTCCCCTCTGTCCCTCGCCGTCGCCGTCGCCGCGTTCGTCGCCCTGACCAGGTGGGCGGCACCGCCGTGGGCGGTCGTCATCGGGGCGGGCGTCCTCGGGTTCGTCCTGCTATGAGGCGCGCGGCTCCCGCGCTGTGGCGGCGTGCCGTCGCGGAGGCCCTGGGCACCGGGCTGCTGGTGACCGTCGTGGTCGGCTCCGGCATCGCCGCCCAGCGGCTCTCCCCCGACGACCTCGGGCTCCAACTGCTGGAGGACCCCCTGGCGACGGCGTTCGGGCTCGCCGTGCTGATCCTTCTCCTCGGCCCCGTCTCCGGTGCGCACCTCAATCCGATCATCACCCTGGCCGACGCACTGCTCGGCGGCCGGAGCCGGCGCGAGGCATCCGTCTATCTCGCCGCGCAGTTCGCCGGCGCCATCGGGGGCGGCGAACTCGCGAACACGATGTTCGACGCGGGCTACCGTCTCCCGGCCACCCGCCGCGCCGGCCCCGGGCACCTGCTCGGCGAGCTCGTGGCGAGCGCGGTCCTCGTGCTGCTCGTGTTCCTTCTGGCGCGCACCGGCCGCACCTCGGCGGCGGCGCCGTCGGGCTCGGACTGCTCCTGCTCCTGCTCCTCACCCCATCGCCGCGCTCTCACGCCGCCGACGCCGTCGTCCCCGAAAGGACCGCACCATGACTCACCTCCTCGTCGTCGGCGGTTCGGATGCCGGCATCTCCGCCGCCCTGCGCGCCCGCGAGCTCGACCCCGAGACGGACGTCACGGTGGTCGTCGCCGACCGCTACCCGAACTTCTCGATCTGCGGCATCCCGTACTATTTCTCGGGCGAGGTGAGCCCGTGGCAGTCGCTGGCCCATCGCACCGCGGCCGAGCTCGAGGCCACGGGCATGCGGCTGCGGCTGGACACCCGTGCGACCGATATCGACGTCGCCGGCCGCCTGCTCGCCGTCCGCACGCCGGACGGCCGCACCGAGCGGCTCGCCTACGACGAGCTCGTGGTCGGCACCGGGGCACTGCCTTCCCGCGCGGACATCGCCGGGCTCGAGGACACCGACCGGCTCGGCCCCGACGACGGTGTGCACGTCATCCACTCCATGGCCGACACCTTCGCCCTCGACGCAGATCTGGAGCGGCGCGCGCCGCGGTCCGCGCTCATCATCGGAGCGGGCTACGTGGGGCTGGAGATGGCCGAGGCACTCACCGCCCGCGGCATCCGTGTCACCCAGCTGCAGCGCGGGCCCGAGGTGCTCTCGACGCTCGACCCCGAGCTGGGCGGCCTCGTGCGCGCCGAGCTCGAGGCACACGACGTCGAGGTGCTCGTCGGCGCCGCGGTGGCGGCGGTCGAGAAGACGGATGCCGGGCTCACCGTCCGGGGGACGCGGGCCGGCGCGCCGTTCGCCCGCTCCGCGGAGCTCGTGCTCGTTGTGGTGGGCGTGCGCCCCAACACGGGGCTGCTCGCGCGTGCCGGGGCGCGCCTCGGTGCCGGCGGCGCGGTCGTCGTCGACGAGGGGATGCGCACGGGCCTGCCGCACGTGTACTCGGCGGGCGACGGGAGCGCCACGCACCACCGTCTGCTCGGCGTCACCTACCTGCCGCTCGGCTCCACCGCGCACAAGCAGGGGCGTGTCGCCGGCGAGAACGCGGTCGGGGGCACGGCGCGCTTCGCCGGCTCGGTCGGCACCCAGGTCGTCAAGGTGTTCGACCTCGTCGCGGCCCGCACCGGCCTGCGCCGGCACGAGGCGGAGCAGGCCGGGTATAGTCCCCTCACGGCCGCCGCCTCCGCCGACGACCACAAGCGCTACTACCCCGGCGCACACCCGATCCGCTTCCGCATCACGGGTGACTGCCGTGACGGCCGCCTGCTCGGCGCCCAGCTCGTCGGCCGCCTGGGCACCGAGCTCGCCAAGCGCGTCGACACCTTCGCCACGGCGCTCTACGGGGGCCTCACCGTCGAACAGCTCTCCGAGCTCGACCTGAGCTACACCCCGCCGCTCGGCTCCCCGTGGGATGCCGTGCAGGCCGCCGCCCAGGCATGGGAACAGGCGCGGGAGGCCGCGCTGCGCGGCTAGACCTTCGTGCGCCTGCGCGCGGCACGCGGTTCCGACTCGGCCGCGAGCTCGGCTGCGAGGAAACGCGGGGCCGTGGACTTCCGGACGACGAGCTCGGGGACCAGAGGCGGAAGCTCAGGAAGCGCCTCCCCCTCGAGCTTGGCAGCCATGGCCCCCATCAGCCGTCGCCCGAGCTCTGCGAAGTCCTGGCGGATCGTGGTGAGCGGCGGATGGAAATGCGCCGCCTCTGGCTGGCCGTCGAAGCCGACCACGCTGAGGTCCTGGGGGACGCGCAGACCCTGATCCTCCAGCCCGTGCAGCAGCCCGAGGGCCAACTGGTCGCTCGAGGCGAACACGGCCGTGACCTCCGGCATCGCGGCGATGAGCGAAGCGGTGCGGTACCCGGAATCGGGCGTCCAGTCCGCCGCCCTGATCGGCGTCCGAGCCGGAATGCCCCGCTCCGAGAGCTCCGCGCTCCATCCGCGAAGCCGCTCAGAAGCATCCAACGACCAACCCGGCCCCGCGAGGTGCGCGATCTGGCGATGCCCCAGCTCGGCAAGGTGCGCGGCCGCCATCCGCCCGCCGACGAACTGGTCGATCGACACGTTGTCCGGACCGGACCTCCCCGAGCTCTCCGCGAACACGACCGGAACGGGGACCGCGAGGGACCGCATCACATCGATCGCCCCTTCGTCTGCTGCGATCAGCACGATCCCCTCGACGTTCTGGGCGATGAGGGTCTCTATGGCGTCGCGGAGGCTCACGGCGTCCGCCGTGGCAACGCTCGCCATGGAGACCTGGTACCCGGCGGCGCGCGCCGCCTCGTTGAAGGCGATCATGCGCTTCGAGTGGCTGTGCAGAGCGATCCCGGTGCTGACCATTCCGATGGTCCCCGAGCGCTGACGGGCCAGCGCTCGCGCGACGGTGTTGGGGTGGAACTTCAGATCGGCGATGGCGTCCAGGACCCGCTGCTGCGTCTCCCGGCTGACCCGCCAGGGCTCGTTGAGCACGCGCGAGACCGTCTGATGCGAGACACCCGCCCGCTTTCCGACGTCCGACATCGTGGCACGACTGCCCGCGGGCTGCTCTGTCACTTCCACCTCCCGCGCGCTGCGCGCCGATCACTGGTCGACGACGGACCCGTCGACGTGAAGCCGGGTGAGGATCTCGCGTCTCCGGTAAGGGTAACGTTCCGCCGCATCGGCTCGGAGGGCGACACCGATCCCGGGCTCGTCGCTGATGGCCACAAAGCCGTGCCCATCATGCACGGGCGCGCCCGAGACGAGCAGTTCCGGATCGGGCCGCGGGTCCTCCGCCGCGCCCCAGTTGTCGTTCGGGAACTCTTGCAGCACGAAGTTCGGCGCCGTCGCGGCGATCTGCAGGCATGCCGCCGTCGAGACCGGACTCAGCGGGTTGTGCGGCACGACCCCGATGTGGGATGCCTCCGCCAGCGCGGCGACCTTCCGGGCACCGGTGATGCCGCCGACGATGCAGACGTCCGGTCGCACCAGCTGCGCACCGCCGCGCGCCAACAGCATCTGGAAGTCCCACAGCGAGGTGAACCTCTCCCCGGTGGCGAGGGGGATGCTGATCTTGTCGGCGACGTAGGCCATCTCATCGACGTTGTCGGGCAGCACCGGATCCTCCAGGAACAGCGGGAGGGAGGGGGCGATGGCGGTGCCCAGCTGCACGGCCTCGTACGGGGTCAGGCGGCGATGGATCTCGATGCAGAGATCGACGTCGGCGCCCGCCGCCTCCCGGTACCGGGCGACGCTCTCGGTCGCACGGCTGATCTTCTGCACATGGGTCTCGAAGTACGGCTGGTCCCGGGGCGAGTCGAGGAACGGCGTCAGGTGGCCGACGGCCGTGTAGCCCTGGCCGCGGGCCGCGCCGATTCCCGCGACGAGTTCCTCGGTGGTCTCGCCGAACACGTGGTAGTAGACGCGGGCACGATCCCGCACTCTCCCGCCCAGGAGTTCGTGCACGGGCACGCCGAAGTGCTTGCCGGCGATGTCCCACAGCGCGATGTCGATCGCGCTGATGGCCCCCATAACGACCGCGCCCCGGAAGTGCGTCCAGCGGTAGAGGTACTGCCAGTGGTGCTCGATGAGGAGCGGGTCCTTGCCGACGAGGTATTCCGCGAAGCGTTCGATCGTCGCCGCGGTGCCCTCCTGGAATGCCCAGGCGCCGGATTCCCCGATCCCCACGAATCCGTTGTCGGTGACGATCTGGACGTACAGGTATCGGTCGACGAAGATCGGGGTCACGCTGTCGATGCGCATTCGGGCTCGGCCTCTCGGTTCGGTTGTGGGCGGTTGCAGCGGGCTCATCCCTTCTCCGCCCCGCTGGTCAGACCCTCGGTGAGGAGTCGTTCGCTCGCGAAGAAGAGCACGATGATGGGAACCGTCGTGATGACCGCCGCCGCCATCAGGACGGTGGTCGGGATCTCGATGCTGTTGCCGGTGAGCTCCGACAGCCCCAAGGAGACGGTCCACTTGTCCCGATCGTCGACGAGGAACAGCAGGGCGAAGAGGAACTCGTTCCATGCCGTCATGAAGACGAAGAGCCCGTTGGCGACGATCGCGGGCAGCGAGAGCGGGAGACTGATGCGCCAGAGTGTTCCGAGATGGCTGCAGCCGTCAAGCGCGGCGGCCTCCTCGAGGCTGACCGGGATCGTCGCGAAGTAGTTCCGGAGCATGTAGATCGACACCGCGACGGTCTGAGCCACGTACACGAGCAGCACGGCCACGAGCGAGTCGCGCAGACCGATCTTGGCGAAGAAGACGTACAGCGGCACCGCCAGCAGGATGCTCGGGAACAGGTACACGGCGAGGAAGAGCGCGCTGATCTGACGCCGGCCGAAGAAGCGGAGGCGACTGACCGCATACGCCCCCGGGATGGTGATCGCCAGCGTGATGAGGACCGTCCCGGCCGCGATGAGCGCGCTGTTGCGCACAAAGCCCAGGAACCCCTCGCCGCCGCTCGCAACGGGGACGACGACGCGGCGGAAGGCGTCCGCGCTGAACTGGCCCGCCGAGATCCACAGGGCGCCCGGGTCGTTGAGCACCGCCCCGAGATCCCGGAACGCGAGCAGGAGCATGTAGTAGAAGGGGAACACCGTCACGAGCAGCAGCACAACGATGACCGCCCAGCGCAGCACGGCGAAGGTGCCGGTCTCCACGGAATCGCGCGTGAGCCGTCGCGTCTGCCGGATCTCCGTGGTCACGTCAGGTCCTCCTCGCGGGTGCGGAACAGTCGAAGATAGATGCCGACCAGCACGGCCAGCACGACGGCGATCACCAGCGCCTGCGCCGAGGCGAGCCCGATGTCTCCGCGGCCGGTGAGGAAGTTGAAGACGCGCACGCTGATGACCTCGGTCCCGGCCGCGCCTCCGGTCAGGAGATAGACGTCGTCGAACTTCGTGAACGTCCAGACGAAGCGCAGCACGGAGAGCACGGCGATGGTCGGCAGGAGTTGGGGCCAGATGATGTACCTGAAACGCTGGAGCGGGGTGGCTCCGTCGACTCGGCCGGCCTCTTCGAGCGTGGCCGGGACCGCCTGAAGTCGTGCGGTCAGGAACAGGAAGGCGAAGGGGAACTGCCGCCAGGTCTCGAAGAGGATGACCGTGATGAGTGCCGTCGGGATGCCGACGTGCCATCCGAACAGCGAGACCTGGTTGGAGCTCTCGCTCAGGAACGCGATCGGCTTGCTCCACCCCAGCAGCAGCTGGCCCCAGTGGTTCACGATGCCGAACTGCGGGCTCAGCATCGTCTGCCAGACGAAGGTGACGGCGACGATCGGTGCGACATATGGCAACAGCATCAGGCTGCGGACCAGGCCGCGGAAGCGAAAACGATGCCGCAGCGCCAGCGCGGCGATCAGCCCGACTCCGATGGAGAGCGCGGTGCCGAGCACGGAGTACACCAGGGTGGTGACCAGCGTGCCGACGAACCCCGGCGCGGTGACGACGCCCACGAAGTTGTGAAGCGTGTACCCGCTCAACAGGCTCGTGGACTGGATGCTGATCAGACGTACGCGCTGGAAGGCGAGCAGGATGCTCCACACGATCGGCACAACGACCACGGCCAGGACGATGATCACGGTCGGCGCGATGAGGGACATCCCGACCCGCGCTTCGCGTCGTCGCAGGCTCCCGCGGCGTGCGACGGGGTTCCCGGCCGGCATCGGATGCCTCGACGGGCCGGCTTCCATCAAGCGCGTCACCGCAGTGAGGCCTGGATCGACTCGACCTGCTTCTGGGCCTGCTGCGCAGCGGCCTTCGCGCCGGCCTGGCCCGTGGCGACCTCGGCGACGGCCTTCGGAACGGGAAGCTCCGTCAGGATGGCGCCCGCCAGGTCGCCCTGCTTCTGCGTGAACGCCCAGCGGTCGAAACTGCCGACACCGCTCTGCAGGCTGTCGATGACCGACTCCGGATAGATGCTCGTCAGCTGGGCTTTGCTGTCCACGCCCACCTGCAGCTTCTTCCACTGGTCGACGTAGCTGTTCGGCGCGCTCTTCGTCCCCAGACGGGTGGGGAACTTGCCCTCGGGCGCCTGGCTCAGCCACTGCTCGTATCCGTCGCCCATGAAGTATTCGACGAACTTCTCCGCCGCGCCGCTGTTCGCGGTCGAGGAGATGACCCAGGAGGTGACGTCGCCGCCCGCCACGGGGGCGCCGCCATCCGGCCCGGAGAACATCGTCACGAAGCCGCTGTTCTTGGCGATGAACTGCGGATCGGAGGCGCACTGCGGGCACGTCGGCTTGGCGTCGTTCACCAGCCCGCCCATCTCGTCCAGGATGAACGAAGCCCACACGGTGATCGCGGCCTTGCCCGCCATGTAGGTCGTCTTCGTCGAGGTCGAGTCCATCGCTCCCGGAACGGAGTAGTCGTGCGTCAGCCGCCCGTACCAGTCGAAGGCGTCCACGCAGGCCGTGCTGGTCAGCGCGACCTTCCCGGAACCGTCCACCAGTTGGCACCCGTTCGCCAGGGCGAGCCACTCGAAGATCTGCTGCGTGTAGGAGGTGCTCGGGCTGTCCCCCGCGACGAAGCCAGCCATGCTCGGGCTGTTCAGCGCCTCGGCATCACTCAGCAGGGTCGGCCAGTCCTTCGGCTCAGGAAGGCCGGCCTGCGCCAGCACGTCCTTGCGGTAGATGATCGACAGCGGGAAGCCGTCGCTCGGCACCCCCACCTGCTTGTCGCCGTCCTTCGTCAGCGCGAGCGACGCGGTGGAGAAGGTGCCGGCGCCGAGCTCGTCCACGACCCGGGCCATCGCGTCGCTGTTCACGAGCTCGTTTCCGGACATGGTGCGCACGGCGGCAAGCGGCAGGGCGCCGACCACGTCGGGGAGCGTGTTGGATGCAGCAGCTGCCGTGATGAGCTGGGGGAACTGGTCTTCGTTGACGCCGACCAGCTTGACCTTGATGCCGGTCTTCTGTGTGAAGGACGTGGCGTCCGCCTGGGCTTTTGCCAATCTGTCCGGCTGTTCCTCGAGGCTCCAGACCGTCAGCGTCGAGTCCGTGCCAGGCTTCGAGGCGCTGTGGTCGGCTGCGCCACTGCAACCGGTGAGGGCTGCCAGGACTCCCATCAGGGCGACGCCCGAGATCAGGGCGGTGGTTCTCTTCATTGAGATGACTCCTTGGACTGCGAATGTCAGCGCTCACACGAAACATGGGGCGCAGATGTTAGCGCTCGCACAATGCGGCGGCGTGCGATGTTAGCGTGCGCATTCCGCGGTTTACAAGGCCGAACCGCGCGCCTACCTCTTCAGGAAGCCCTCACCCACCAGCCAGTCGAAGGCGACCTGCCCCGGGTCCTGACCCTCCACGTCGACCTTGCGGTTCAGCGTGACCAGCGCGTCGTTGGTGAGCCTCGGGGAGATGTCGTTCAGCACCGTCGCGATCTGCGGGTACCTCTTCAGCGTCTGCGTGTTGACGATCGGCGCGCCGTTGTAGGCGGGGAAGAAATGCTGGTCATCGTCCAGAACCGTGAGGTGCAGCGAGCCGATGCGGCCGTCGGTGGTGAACACCTCGCCGAAGTTGCACTTGCCCTGCGCCGTCGCGGTGTAGACGGTGCCGGTGTCGAGGACCTTCACGTTCCGCGTCGGCACGCCGTTCGCTCCGGAGCCGCCGAGCTCGAGCCCGTACTTCTTCAACATGGGCCGGAAGCCGTCCGGTCGGGAGTTGAACTCGGACTCGACGCAGAAGGTGCGCTCCGCCACCGGCAGCTTCGCGATGTCGGAGAGCGTCGTCACGCCGAGCTTCTTCGCCTGCGCCGCGCGGATGGCGAGGGCGTAGGTGTCGTTCATCGGGGTGACGGGGAGCCAGCTCAGGCCGTTCGCGGCATCCGCCTTGCGCACCGCCTCGTACTGTTCCGTCTGGTCGGGGATGCCCGTCGTCTCGCCCAGGTAGGTGAGCCAGGCGGTCCCGGTGTAGTCGTAGTCGACGTCGGCGCCGTGGTCGAGCATCAGCTGGCGCACGGCCTGGCTGCCGGGAACGTTCGTCATGTCGGTGACCTGGAACCCCGCCGCCGTGAGGGCGAGCACGGCGATCTTGCCAAGCAGGATCTGCTCGGTGAAGTTCTTCGAGGTCACGATGACGGAGGCATCCGCCGGCAGCCCGCGCACCGGCTGGATCGACCCGGGCTTCGCAGCGGGGACGAAGGAGGCGGCGGGCTGCAGTCCGCAGCCCGCGAGCGCGGTCATGGCGGCGAGCGCGAGGGATGCCGCGGCCAGGGCGCGGCGCAGACGACGGTTCATCGCTTCAGTCCTCTCGGCCGGGCCAGGTGCTCGACGAGTCGGCCCAGCCAGTCCACGAACAGGGCGAGCAGGGCGATCAGTACCGCGCCGGAAATGAGCACGCGCGGCAGGAACAGGTTCACGCCCGTGGTGATCAGCAGGCCAAGCCCACCGCCGCCGATGAAGGTGGCGAGGGCGGCCGAACCGGCCAGCAGCACGAGCGCGGTGCGGACCCCGGCGAGCATCACGGGGATCGCGAGGGGCAGCTCGATGCGCAGGAGCGCGGCGAAGTTGCTCATGCCCATGCCGCGCGCGGCCTCGACGAGCGCCGGGTCGACGCTCTGGATGCCGATCATGGTGTTGCGCAGCACCGGCAGGGCGGCGTAGACCACGAGCGCGACGACCGCGGTCCAGAACGAGAAGCCCAGCCAGAAGGCGAGCAGCACGATCAGCCCGATGGCTGGGGCGGCCTGACCGATGTTGGCCAGGGTGAGGACCACGCCGCTCGCCCTGTTGAGCGGCCGCCTGGTGAGCAGCACCGCCAGCGGGATCATCACAACGACCACGATCGCCGCCGACACGAAGGTCAGCCCGAGATGCTGCCAGGAGTAGGAGAGCAGGTCGGCGGGGTTCAGCGTGGCCCGCTCGGTGTCCGACAGATCGGCGACCCGGAGCCACACGGCGAAGCAGATCAGCGCGGCCAGGATCACGGCGGGCTGCACGAACAGGCCGCGCCAGGTCCGCGCGCCGCCGGCTCGATCGCTCGCGACGATGAGCTCGGCGCTCTCGGGCGCCGCGACGGCGGTCACGCCGGCTCCCCCGCGACGACCCCGATGGCCGCGGTGTTCAGGCCGATGGGCGCGCCCTGCGCCTCCTCGGCGGCCGCGTCCCGGGCCCGGGTGATGGCGTCCATGATGACCTCGACGGTGATGATGCCGGCGAACTCGCCCCGCCGGCCGGTGACGATCGCCGCGCCGGCGCTGGAGACGAGCATGGTGTCGAGCGCGTCCTGCAGCGACGCCGTCGGAGCGACGAGCGGCATGCCGGGGTCGAGCTCGGCCGGCAGCGTCTCCATCCGCGCGAGCTTGCGCAGCGAGGGCCAGCGCAGCGGGCGGCGGCGCTCGTCGAGGATCACCGCGTGGTTGTGCCCGGCCTCGCGCGTGCGCTGCAGCAGGGCGGATGCCGGCTGCCCGGCCGTGCCGATGACGGCATCCACCAGCTCGACGTCCCGCACACGAGTGAGGGTGAGCTGTTTCAGGCCGGCGCCGGAGCCGATGAAGTTCTCGACGAACTCGTCGGCCGGGTCGGCGAGGATGCGTTCGGGGGTGTCGTACTGCACGATGCGACCGCCCTCGCGGAAGATCACGATCCAGTCGCCGAGCTTGACGGCCTCGTCGAAGTCGTGCGTGACGATGACGATCGTCTTCTGGAGCTCCTCCTGGATGTGCAGCAGCTCCTCCTGCAGGCGCTGCCGGGTGATCGGGTCCACCGCGCCGAACGGCTCGTCCATGATGAGCACGGGCGGATCGGCGGCGAGGGCGCGGGCGACGCCGATGCGCTGCTGCTGGCCGCCGGAGAGCTCGCGGGGGAAGCGGCCGCGGTAGACGGCGGGGTCGAGGGAGACGAGCTCGAGCAGCTCGTCGACGCGCGCGGCGATGCGCTCCTTCGACCAGCCGAGCATCTTCGGCACCGTCGCGATGTTCTGGGCGACTGTGAGGTGCGGGAACAGGGCCGCACCCTGCACCACGTAGCCGATCCGGCGGCGCAGCTCGTCGCCGTTGATCGCCGTGACATCCTCGTCGCCGAGGATGATGCGCCCCTCGGTGGGCTCGATGAGGCGGTTGATCATCTTGAGCGTGGTGGTCTTGCCGCAGCCGGACGGCCCGACGAGCATCACGATCTTTCCGGCCGGGATCTCGAGCGTGAGCCCGTCGACGGCCGGGATCTCCTGACCCGGATAGCGCTTGGTGACCTGATCGAGCAGGATGCGGCGGCCGGAGACCTCACCGATCTGGGCATGAGCGGCCTGGGTGCGGGCGGCCTGGGTGCGGGCGGCCTGGGTACCGGTGGACTGAGCGTTAGTTGGTGACACGGATACCTCGTGAAATCGTCAGACGGCCGAGGCCGACAAGGAACAGATCGAGAATCAGGGCGAGCACGATCACGCCGATCACGCCGACGGCAACGGACTCGAGTGCGTTGGCTCCGCCGAGGCGGGAGAGGCCGGAGAAGATGAAGCTGCCGAGCCCGGGCCCGAGCGCGTAGGCGGCGACCGCGGCGACGCCCATGACCATCTGCGCCGATACGCGCAGACCGGTCAGGATCACCGGCCAGGCCAGCGGCAGCTCGACGGTGAGCATGATCCGCAAGCGGCTCATCCCCATGCCGCGCGCCGACTCGACGACGTCCTGGTCGACCTCGCCGAGCCCGACGACAGCGTTGCGCAGCACCGGCAGCGCGGCGAAGAACACGACGACGGTGACGGACGGCGCGACGCCGAAGCCCAGCGGTGCGATCAGCAGGCCGATCAGGGCGAAGGACGGGATCGTCAGGCCCACGGCCGACACGCCGTTCGCGAGCGCCCGCAGCCAGGGCACGCGGTAGACGGCGAAAGCGATCACCAGCGCGATCGCCAGCGCCAGCACGAGGCATTGGACGACCAGCCAGAGGTGCTGCCAGGCGGAGAACGCGATCTGCGGGAAGCGGTCGATCACAAACGACCAGAGCATCCGACCACCCCCTCGGCAGACGGCACAGGACAGGCGTGTACGAGCATGGTGTTGCACTCTCGTTGACTCACGACCGGGTCCGGGCGCAACGGCGGGCCCCTCAAGCGGGAGGCTCTCGGCCCTGCACCACGAGGGAATCGCACCGGCGCAGCCATCGGAGCTGCGCCGCGCACCACCGGACCATACGGCCGCCTGTCAGCAACAGGAGGCCGCGGGCTGGGCGGAGGCCGACAACGACCTTCGACCAACATAGCAAACGGCCGAGAATCGGCTCCATCGCATTCGGATCGCGCGGACCGCACGATCCGTCGTGACCCTGCGCCCCACCCTGATCTAATGTCCTAAGATCATGACAAAGTGGGGGCTTTGTCACAGCCCCGGAAGGGTGGCTCATGGCGGCGACGACCGAGGCGACGCCGATGCTGCTGCCCGACGCGGTGTTCCTCGACATCGACCGCTCCAGCCCCATCCCCCTCTACTTCCAGATCGCGAGCCGCATCGAGCAGGCGATCGTCGACGGCACACTGCCGCCCGGAGCGCGTCTGGAGAACGAGATCTCCCTCGGCGAGCGCCTCAGCCTCTCCCGCCCGACCATCCGGCGCGCGCTGCAGGAGCTCGTCAACAAGGGCCTGCTGGTGCGGCGGCGCGGGATCGGCACGCAGGTGGTGCAGGGCCCCGTGACCCGCAAGGTCGAGCTGACGAGCCTCTACGACGATCTGAACAGCGGGGGCCAGCATCCGTCGACCGCGCTGCTCGCACACGAGGTGGTGCCCGCCGACGCGCGCGTGGCCGAGCGACTCTCCATCGCGAAGGGCTCCCCCGTGCTGCACGTGCGCCGTGTACGGCTGTCGGACGGCGTGCCGCTCGCCGTCCTCGAGAACTTCCTGCCCGAGGAGTTCACCGGGCTCGGCGGAGAGGACCTCACCTCGCACGGCCTCTATCAGCTGATGCGCGCCCGCGGCACGCTGATCCGGGTGGCGCAGCAGCGCATCGGCGCCCGTGCCGCGACCGCGGAGGAGAGCCGGTTGCTCGAGATCACGAGCCACGGGCCGGTGCTCACGATGGACCGGACCGCCTACGACAATTCGGGCAAGGCCGTCGAGTTCGGGCACCACTGCTACCGGCCCGATCTGTATTCCTTCGAGATCACGCTCGTCGACAGCTAGGACGTCTCGCCCGCCCCCGACGGCGACGGTGCATACGAGAAGCACCCGCCCGACGCCGGATCTTGCTTAACGGAGCACCGCCCCGTATATTCGGACTGCTGCTCCGTTTAGGGCGGCTCGGCCGTCTGACCCGAGAGCGCCGCCCATCGGCGGCGCCCGATCAGCGGCCGGCCGTGGGGGATGCCTTCCGCTTCGCCCGCGGAGAGTTCGACGCAGACCAGAGAAAGAGAGCACTCGTCCATGAGCAGCATCAGCTTCATCGGCCTGGGGGGCATGGCCCGCGCCATTGCCACTCGCGCGGTCGCGGGCGGCAACGCCGTCGAGCTCGTCGGCCGCGACGCCGCGAAAGCCGACGGCCTGGCCGCCGAGCTCGGCGGCGGGGCCACGACCGGGGCATTCGGCACCGTCCCTGCCGGCAACATCGTTGTCCTCGCCGTGCCCTACACCAGCGCCAGGCAGGTCGTCGCCCAGTACGGGGACGCACTGGCCGGCAAGGTCGTTGTCGACATCTCCAACACCTTCAACGCCGACGCCACCGGACTCATCGTCCCTGACGGCACGTCCGGGGCGCAGGAGATCGCCGAGGCCGTCCCGGCGAGCACGCACGTCGTGAAGGCGTTCAACACCATCTTCGGCCACGTCCTGGCCCAGGGGCATCCGCTGGACGTGTTCCTCGCCGGGGACGACGCGCAGGCCAAGGCCGAGGTGTCGGCATTCGTCGAGACCGTCGGGCTGCGCCCCCTCGACGTCGGTGGCCTGGAGATGTCCCGCTGGCTGGAAGGGATCGGGCCGCTGCTGATGGGCCTGGCCCGAAACGGCGCGGCGAGCTTCGATCTGGCTCTCGGCGTCAGCGTTCTCGCCTGAGGGCCCCGCACCACCACTTCCTCCTCAGCAGCACGAACCCACCAGGAGCAGCAGCATGCGCGTTCTCGTCACCGGCGGGACCGGCCATTCCGGTTCGTACATCATCCCCGAGCTCATCGCGGCCGGGCACGAGGTCGCCGCTCTGGCCCGGTCGGACACCGCGGCAGCTGCGGTGTCCGCGCTCGGCGCGACGGTGCGCCGCGGCGAGCTCCAGAACCTCGATGGGCTCAGAGAGGCGGCCTCCGACTCCGACGGCGTCATCCACGTCGCGCACAGCACGACCGATCGTGCCGGCTTCCTCCCCACGCTGATCGCGCTCGCGAAGGAGAAGGGCGTCGCCGGCAGATACTGGCACGCGGTCAGCGACGGAGGCATCCCACTCCGCGAGATCGCCAAAGCCATCGGCGGCCGTCTGGGCCTGCCCGCCGTCCGCATTCCCACGGACGAACTGATGGTGCCGGGGCACTTCGGATTCCTCGCGAACATCGTCACGCAGAGCTACCCGGCGTCCAATCTCATCACCCGCCGGACCCTCGGCTGGGAACCGACCCAGCCCGGTCTGCTCGCCGATCCGGACAACGGCCACTATTTCCCCGCCGGCTGACGGCGGGGCCCAGGGGCCCGAGCGCCCGGGCCCCTGGGCGCAGCGGCGCCGGCAAGCGGCTCCGGCCCTGACGGGCTAGCCTCAATGGATCGGTGCGCCGAATATGCCGGGCGCAGCCCCCTTCATCAGACCGGAAAACGGATGCGAGCCGACGCCAGGAAGAACTACGATCGCCTGCTCCTGGTCGCGCGCGACGTCGTGGCCGAGCACGGCGCCGACGCGTCGCTGCGCGACGTCGCCCGCAGAGCGGACGTCGGCCTCGGCACCCTCTACCGTCACTTCCCCACGCGAGAGGCGCTGCTCGAGGCACTGCTCCGCCAAGATGTCGATGAGCTGACCGCTCGAGCAGCCGCCCTCGAGACCTCGAGCACGCCCGAGGACGCGCTCCTCGCCTGGCTCCGCGGCTGCGTCGCGCTCAACCATGAGTACCGGGGTGTCGCCGCGCTGCTGATGGCCGCGCTCGACGACACGGAGTCCGCGCTCCACGCCTCGTGCGTTGCGCTGCACGCTACCGGCACCCGGCTTCTCGACCGCGCTCAGGCCGCGGGCGTGGCGCGGGCCGACGTCGACGGCACCGACCTGTTCGCACTCGTCGCGGCGCTTGCGTGGCTGTACGACCAGCCCTCGCTCGCGCAGCGTGCCGATCATCTCCTCGATGTGATGTCCGGCACGATCCTGCCCGATCACGCGGGCGGTGGTGTTGACCAGGGACGCCCGCCGACCCGACGCTGACCGACCCGACGGCTGATCGCCCCGGTGCGTGCGGACCACGTTTCCGTAGTCAGCGGTCTCCGTGATCAGCTCCGGACTGTCACGGGCATGGCGTTGTCGATGAGGACGGCGGCGATGGCGGCCGCAGTGGCGAACACGTCGGTGTTGAGCACCCGGGTGCGCGCCGCGGCGCCGTCCAGGAGCAGCGCCAGCTGCTCGCCGAGCTGCTCGGGCTCGCCGGCGCCGGCCTCTCGGGCGGTGTCGGCGAACCGGGCGGCGAAGGCTTTCTTGTAGTCACGGGCGTATTCGCGCGCCGGGTGGCCCGGGTCGGGGATTTCGACGGCCGCTTGGATGAACGGACACAGGGGGGCGTGCACCTCGAACGCGGCGAGAAGGCGTTCGCGAGGCGTGAGGTCGGTGCGGTCGAACACTTCGGGCAGGATGTCGGGATCGAATCGGCGGAGGCATTCGGCGATCAGCTCGTCCTTGCCGGCGAAGTGCTGGTAGAGCGTGCGCTTGGACACCTCGGCCACCGCGGAGAGCTGATCCATGCCGGTGCAGTTGATGCCCTGGTCGCGGAACAGCTGCTGTGACGCACTGAGGATGCGCTCGCGCGCGCCCCGGCCGCGGCGCAGGCCCCGCGGTCCTTTCTCGAACTCTGTCACGCCCTCAGAGTAACCCACTTGGGTACCGATCGGTGTGCATAACTTGCGCGCCGCGCCATCGGCCGATACGTTAAGCACGCAGATCGGTGTACATAACATCGGCGCGAAGCGAATGGAGCGGTTAATGGGAAAGCTCGATGGCAAGGTCGCGGTGATCACCGGCGGATCCACCGGCATGGCGCTGGCCGGCGCCAAGCTGTTCGTCGAGGAAGGAGCGCACGTCTTCATCCAGGCCCGGCGGCAGGAGGCACTGGACGACGCCGTCGAGCTGATCGGCCGCAACGTCACCGCCGTGCAAGGCGACGCAGCCGACCTGGACGACCTGGACCGCCTGTACGACACCATCAAGCGGGAGAAGGGGTCGATCGACGTGCTGTGGGCCAGCGCGGGGATGGGTGAGCCCGCCATCCTCGGCGAGATCACCGAGGAGCAGTTCGATGCCGCCTTCTCGCTCAACGCGCGCGGCACGCTGTTCACGGTCCAGAAGGCGCTGCCGCTGTTCAACGACGGCGGCTCGATCCTCATGACCGGATCCAACGCCTCACTCGGCGCCTTCCCCGGCTGGAGCCTCTACGCGGGAAGCAAAGCCGTCCAGCAGGCCTGGGCCCGCGTCTGGCTCAACGAGCTGCGTGACCGCAGGATCCGGGTCAACGTCCTGACCCCCGGCCAGGTCGCCACCGCCAAACAGGAAGAGCTGTTCGATGAGGCCACCAAGGCCGCATTCGAGTCCCTCATCCCCCGAGGAAAGATGGGCCACCCCGAAGAGATCGCCGCTGTCGCCCTGTTCCTCGCCTCCGACGACTCCAGCTACGTCAACGGCCTGGAACTGGTCGCCGACGGCGGCGTCACCGCCATCTGAGACCCGCACAGAGACAGAGAAGGACAGACCTCATGAGCAGCATCACCCTCATCGGCACGGGAAACATGGCCCGTACCATCGGCACGCTCGCGGTGGCGGGCGGCAACACCGTCGAGGTGATCGGCCGCGACGCGGCCAAGTCCTCGGCCCTGGCCAGGACACTCGGTGGCGGCACCACGGCCGGCACATTCGGTACAGCCCCGGCCGGCGACATCGTCATCCTCGCGGTGCTGTTCGACAGCGCCGTGCCCGTCGTCCGCGAGTTCGGGGACGCACTGGCCGGCAAGATCATCGTCGACATCACCAACCCCTTCAACGCCACCGGCACCGGCCTGGCCGTCCCTCACGGCAGCTCCATCGCCCAGGAGGTGGCCGAGGCCGCGCCCGCGAGCGCCCGGGTCGTGAAGGCGTTCAACACCCTCTTCCGCCACGTCCTGGCCCAGGGCGGCCCGGTGGACGTGTTTATGGCCGGCGACGATGCGCAGGCCAAGGCGAGCGTGTCGGCGTTCATCGAGAGCGTCGGACTGCGCCCGCGGGACGCCGGCGAGCTGAGCATGGCCCACTGGGTGGAGGGAGCGGGCGTACTGACGATGGGCCTGGCCCGCCACGGCGTGGGGAACTTCGACTTCTCCCTCGGCGTCAACACCCTCGGCTGAGCCATCGTCCCGCCCGGCACGCCGTCCTCCGCCTCGCCGTGACCCTCCACCGGTTCGGCACCAGGTCGAGCCGCATAACGAGGCGGGATTCCTCATCCCCGCGCGTCGGCTCGATCGGCACCCGGCGCGCCGGCCCGCACGAGAGGCAGGACGAGCTCGTCGACGATCGAGCGGATGCGCGCGGGACTCACGGGGCCGAGGTCCATCAGCAGGTCGTGGCGCACGAGGTCGAAGGGCAGGGCGAGCACGGCGGCGGGGATCCGGTGGAGGTCGATCTCGCCGCGGTCGTGGGCGCGCTGGTAGATCGACCGCACGCGCGCGAGCCGCTGCTCGCCCATGACCCGGTCGCGCATCTGCGTGGGGGTGAGCCCCGTGCCCGCGCGGAGCTCCGAGAAGGCCCCTGCCGCGACGGCGAAGAAGTCGGCGCGGGCCTCTCCCATGCCCGTCAGCACGGCGAGGAGGTCGCCGCGCAGGGTGCCGGTGTCGGGCAGCTCGACCGGGTGCGTGCTCCGGTAGTGGTCGATCGCGGCGAGCACGAGCTCGGCCTTGTTGGCCCAGCGGCGGTACAGCACGGCGATGCCGGTGCTGGCTCGGGCGGCGACCGACTCCATGGTCAGCTTCGCGAAGCCGACCTCGACGAGCTCGTCCCAGGCGGCCTCCAGCAGCGCGGCCTCGAGTTCGGGACCGCGGCGACGTTGGCGTACGGGCTCGGGCGTGGTGCTCATTCCTTCAGTATAAGGAAAGTTTGCATTTCTTATTTGAGGCGCTTATTCTGACAAGAGAGTAATTCATCTCTTAAATGAGGAGGCCCCAGATGACCACCATGGGCGCAGGCGAGGACACGAAGCTGTCGCCGCAGCTGCGGAACGCACTGACCGCGTTGATCGTGGGCGGGATCGCGGCGATCCTCGACTCGACGATGGTGACGTTGGCGATCCACACGCTGACGGTCGAGCTGCACTCGACCACCGGTACGATCCAGTGGGTCACGACCGGCTTCCTGCTGGCGATGGCCGTCGCGATCCCGATCACCGGGTGGGCCGAGCGCCGCTGGGGCGGCAAGCGAGTCTGGATGGCCGCCCTGCTGATCTTCGTGCTCGCCTCAGCGCTGTGCGCGATGTCGTGGAACGATGCCAGCCTGATCGGATTCCGGGTGCTGCAGGGCCTCGGCGCCGGGCTGATCTTCCCGCTGATGCAGACCCTCGCGGTGCGTGCGGCGGGCGGGCACGTCAGCAGCAGGCTGATGGCGACCGTCAGCCTGCCGATCGCGCTCGGCCCGATCCTCGGACCGGTGATCGGCGGTGTCATCCTGAACTGGCTGAGCTGGCGCTGGCTGTTCCTCATCAACGTGCCGCTCATCGCCGTCGGTCTCGTGCTCGCCTGGCGGTTCCTGCCGAACGACCGCCCCGAGTCCGCCGCCGGGCGCGCACGCCTCGACCTCGTCGGGCTCGTCTTGCTCGCACCGGCGCTCGCCGGCATCCTGCTCGCCCTCTCCCAGCTGTCCGCGGACGGCGGGATCGGCCATGCCGGCGTCCTGGTGCCGCTCATCGCCGGCGTCGTGCTGCTCGCCGCGTTCATCGCCTGGGCGCTGCGCCCGGGCGAGCGCGAGCCGATCGTCGACATCCGCCTGCTGCGCCTGCGTTCCCTCGGCACCGCCTCGGCCGTCCTGTTCACCGCCGGCGCAGCGATGTACGCCGGCATGTTCCTGCTGCCGCTGTACTTCCAGCAGCTGCAGGGCGACAGCGTGCTGAGTGCCGGCCTGCTGATGATCCCGCAGGGCGTCGGCGCGCTCGCCGCCCGCTTCGTGGTCGGCAAGCTGGTCGAACGTCTCGGGGCGCGGGCGGTGACGATCGGAAGCTTCCTGCTCACCGCGATCGCGACCGTCCCCTTCGCGTTCGCCGGGCCGCACGCGAACCTCTGGTGGCTCTCGCTCGTGCTGTTCGTCCGCGGTCTCGGGATCGGGGCGGTGCTGATCCCGTCGATGTCGGTCGCCTACCAGGACGTCCAGCCCGCAGGCATCCCGCACGCCACGATGAACACCCGCATCACCCAGCAGGTGGGCGCCTCCTTCGGCACCGCGATCGTCGCCGTGGCCCTGCAGACGTTCCTCGATCACGGCGCCACCGGCGCGTTCCACGGCGCGTTCTGGTGGGCGATCGGCATCGCCGTCGTCGCGCTCATCCCCGCGGTCGCGCTTCCGGCGCACGCCCGCACCCGCGCCCACGCGCCGTCGGCCGCACGCTGAGCCGTGCGCCTCCTCCTCGCGACGACCCGCGATGTCGGAGACGCCGCGGGTTCCGACGTGATGGCTCCTCGCGCGGCGCGCGGAGGATCAGACCGACGACTCGCGCAGGGACGCGACCGCGGCGGCGACGGTGCGGTCGCGGAACGCGAAGCCCGTCTCGGTCAGGACGCCCGGCCGCACGTCCTGATCGGCGAGGATCAGCTCGCGCGCGGCGTCGCCGAGGGCGGCGGTGAGTGCGAACGCGGGCGCGGGCAGCCAGTAGGGGCGACGGATGCCGCGGGCGACGGCACGTACGATCTGCCCCGCCGTCGCCGACTCGGGCCCGACCAGGTTCACGGGCCCTCGCACCTCGGAGCGGATCAGGTGCTCGAGGGCCGCCGCCTCGTCGTGCAGGCTGATCCACGGCCAGTGCTGGCGCCCGTTCCCGAGCGGACCGGCGAGCCCGAACCGCGCCAGGGCGAAGACGGGCCCTAGCGCGCCGCCGCGCGCGAGCACCACGCCGGTGCGGGCCAGCACAATGCGCGTGCCCTCCGGAGCGGCGAGCGCGGCCTGCTCCCAGCGGCGCACGACCTCGGCGAGGAATCCGCCGCCGGGAGCGGATGCCTCGCTGAGCTGCTCCCCCGGCCGGGAGCCGTAGAAGCCCACAGCGGAACCGCTGATCAGGGCTGGAGTCCGCTCACCCCGATCGCGCAGCTCGCCGATGGCGCGGACGAGGGTCTCGGTCGCGCGCAGGCGGGAGTCGAGGATCTCGGCGCGATAGCCGCGGGTCCAGGGCAGCTTCCCGAGCGGCGCGCCGGACAGGTTGACCACCGCGTCCGCCCCGCGCAGCCCGGCGGCGTCGAGCACACCAGCCGCGGGGTCCCAGCGCAGCTGCCCCCGACCGCTCGGCGCACCGCGGATGAGCCGGACGACCTCGTCGCCCGCACCCTCGAGCCGGCGCGCCAGCTCGGAGCCGATGAGACCGGAGGCCCCGCCGATGACGACCCGCATGCCGCCAGACCCTCTCAGGCCTGGAACCGCCTGAGCGCCTCGGCGATGGTCTCGTGGTCGACGACGTCGGCCTCACCGGAGGAGGAGAGGGTCGCGACGAGCTCGCCGCCGACGAAGATCGGGATGCTGCCGCCCCAGAACTTGTACTCCTCGCCGAGCCCCTCGGCCAGCGCGGGGTCGGCCTCCTTCCGGAAGCGCGCGAGCAGCGAGCTGTGCCCGAACTTCTTCACGACGAGCCGCTTGCCGGCGATCACCTCGGCGTTGAACTGACCGGTCGTGCCGAGCTGGGCCCGGTAGGCCAGCTCCTCGCCGATGTGCACGTCCACCGCGAGGTTCAGACCCCGCTCGCGGATGACGGCGACCGTGGTCTCGCCGAGACGGGTCGCGTCGTCGCGCGTGAAGGACGCGAACTCCGCCCGCGGTTCTGCCTGCAGCTGCTCGAGCGTGTACTCGGGTTCCGGGTGTGCCATATCGGGTCCTCTCGGTGTTGCTGCCAGCCTACGGGCAGCGATGCGCCGCTGCCCCGCCTTCTCAGGGGGCGGGGATGAGGATGTCGCGCACGAGGGCGTCGAGCTGCGCGTCGGCGTCCAGGAACTGACGCAGGGTCGTGCGGGTCGCCCCGTAGGAGTCGAACTCCTCGACCGTCATCCCGTCCGGCTGGTACGCCCGGCGGAACTCCGGCACCTTCTCCTGCAGCACCCGCACGATCTCCGGATCGACCGGCACGTCGATGCGCTCCTCCACCGGGAGGTCGTTCTCATTGATGCGTAGCTGCCAGTCGAAGGGCGGGGAGATGACGACGTCCCCGCCGAGCAGCTCGGACCACTGCAGCTCGTGCCGGAAGGCGGCGGCGAGCAGGCGGGAGCGATAGCCGCGCTCCCGGAAGATGCCGTAGGCGTTCTTGAGCGCGGCGATCCCCGCCCAGTCGAGGGCGCCGGGGGGCAGCAGAAGGCGGTGCGCAGACGTCCACTGCTTGAGCCAGTCGTCGAGCCGTCCGCCCATGATCGTCACGACGGAGCCGAACTCGCGCTCCGGCATGCCCTCGGCGGCGCGGCGGTCGAGGCCGCGCTCGATCGCCTCGGCCGCGGCGACCGCCTGCGGCACCGTGAAGGACACGGTGACGTTGACGCTCACACCCCGGTACGTCGCTTCTTCGATGGCGCGGATGCCGACCGCGGTCGCCGGGATCTTCACGATGATGTTCTCGGCGAGCTGTGAGAAGTGCACCGCCTGCCGCACGAGCGCGTCCGCGTCGCGGGCCAGCCGTGGGTCCGTCTGAATGGACAGGCGCCCGTTCCGCCCGCCGCTGGCTACGAAGGCGGGGTGCAGCAGGGCGGCGGCCTCGATCGAGAGCCGCTCGACGGCGAGCCAGCCCAGCTCGGACTCGGAGGCGGCGGGATGCTGCGCCGCGAGCTCCGCGATGCGCGGCACCCACACGTCGAGGCGGTTGCGGATCGCGGTCAGCGCGATCACGGGGTTGCAGGTCGCGCCCACGGCGCCGAAGCCGATGGATGCCGCGAGCTCGTCCGGATCGGCCGAGTCGTTCCACAGCGCCGTGGCGGGGAACGCGGCGGCAGCGCGGGCGAGCGGCGTGGCCGCGGCATCCGCCCCATCGGCGATCTCCGCCAGCACCGCGCGCAGGTACGCGACGGACTGGCGGGCGTCGTCGATCGGGCCCCTCCCCGCGGCCGGCAGCTCGCTGAGCACGTTGTCCTGCTCCAGCACGAACCAGCCGTCGTAGCCGGAGCCGGCGAGGCTGCGCAGGATGCTGCGCACATCGACGTCGCCCTGGCCGAGCGGCCGGTACATGCCGGCGATGACGGCGTCGTAGTACGTCCGCTCGCCCGACTGGACGGTGCGTGCGAGGGCCAGGTCGACGTCCTTGAGGTGGGCGTGGGCAATGCGGTCGGAGTGCGCGGCGGCGAAGGCGACGGGGTCGGTGCCGCCGATGAACAGGTGGCCGGTGTCCAGGCAGAACGGGATGGTCGAGCCCGCGAGCACACGGTCGAGGTCGGCGGAGGTCTCGATCATGGTGCCGACGTGGGGGTGCAGCACCGCGAGCACGCCGAGGTCCCGTGCGGCCTGCTGCAGGCGGTCGAGGTTGCCGAGCAGCGTCGCCCAGCCGGCCTCGTCGAGCTCGGGGCGCGAGTCGTAGCCGTCGACGCCCGTTGCGGCGGCCAGCACGAGCACGGACGCGCCGGCCGGCCCGTAGGAGGCCAGCTCGGCCTGCACCTCGGGCACCGGGTCGTGGCCGGGGTCGTGCAGCACGACCGGCACGAAGCCGCCCGTGGCACGCAGGCCGTAGCCGGCGAGCAGCACGGCCTTCTGCTCGGCCGCGTCGGGCAGGAATCCGAGCGGCCCGAACTCGGTCGCGGAGAAGCCGAGCTCGGCCATCTCGTGCAGCACCCGCTCGGGCGGGAGCTGCACGCCCCAGTTCGGCACCTCGCTGACGCCCCAGGAGATGGGGGCGGCGGCGATCTTCGGCGCGGCGGGCGCGGCGGACTCGGTCATGCGGAGGCTCCTTCTGCGGACGCGGCGGCGGGGCTCAGCAGCTCCGCGTGGGGGTAGTCGACGGCGACGGTGCGACCGCCCTCGTTCATGGCGGCGATGACCGCGTGGGCGACGGCCGTCGCCCGGTAGCCGTCGACGGCGCCGGCGAGGGCCGAGCCGCCGTAGTCGCCGCGGGCGATCGCCTCGACCCAGCTGCCCACCTCGGCGCGGTAGGCCGCCGCGTAGCGCGGCCGCCAGTCGGCCGGGTAGGCGGTCTGCCGGGTCAGGGCGGTGTCGCGGATGACGGCGGCGGGGTTCCCGAGCGCGAGGGTGCCCGTCTCGCCGACGACCTCGAGGCGCACGTCGTAGCCGTACACGGCGTTGACGAACACCTCGACGGTGGTCAGGGCGCCGTCGGCGGTACGGAGCAGGATGAGCTGGGGGTCCTGCCGCTGTGGCAGCAGGCTCGTGCTCGCCGGCGCGTGCCAGCCGACCTCGACGATCGGGGCGGAGAGCAGCCAGGGCGTCTGGTCCAGCTCGTGGATGGCCGAGTTCAGCACGGTCGAGGCCGAGTCGCCGCTCGGGTCGTTGGAGACATTGCGGTGCACCGCGTGGGCGAGCAGCGGGCGGCCGATCTCCCCCGCGTCGAGCGCCTGCTTGAGCTCGACGAGCGCGGGGTCGAAGCGGCGCGAGAAGCCGACGGAGACGAGCCGTCGTCCGCTGGCGCGCTCGGCCGTGATGATCCGGGCGCAGTCGTCGAGGTCGAGGGCGAGCGGCTTCTCGCACAGCACGGGCTTGCCGGCGGCGATGCAGGCGAGCACAAGCCCGGTATGGGTGGAGTCGTGGGAGGCCACGAGCACCGCGTCCACCTCGCTGGAGCCGATCAGCTCCGCCGGGTCGGCCGTGGCGACGTCCGCACCGAGCGCGCCGGCGAGGGCCTGGGCGCGCGCCAGGTCGATGTCGGCGATGGCGGTGAGCACGGCGCCGGAGGTCGCGTGGGCGATGGTGCGGGCATGGTCGCTTCCCATGACCCCGGCACCGATGACGCCGATGCGAACAGCCATATGAGTTCTCCTTCAGCTAGGAAAGGTGTGGATGTCTTGACATGGTCAGAAGACAGAGCGAAGGGATGCCGCGCCGCGGAAGCAGGCGCGCCGCCGGCTCAGCCCAGCAGGGGTCGCTGCTTCGCCTTCTGCGTGCGGTACTCCGCGGCGGCCCGGCGCGTGCTGTCCAGTTCGGAGGTCTGGGCGACGGGCACGTCCCACCAGCCTTCGCCGTCGGGGGCGTAGGCGAAGGGGTCGGAGTTGATGTGGATGAGTGTCGAGCGGCTGCTTCGCTTCGCCTCGGCCACCGCGGCGGACAGCTGATCGATCGCCTCGGCGCCGGGGTGGACCTCGATGACGTCGATGCCGTAGCTGCGCGCGTTCGCCGCGAGGTCGACGGCGGTGAGCAGCTGCCCCGACTCGAAGTTGAGCCGGTCGCGGTCGAGGTAGCGGTAGCGGGTGCCGAAGCGCTGCGAGCCGACGGTCTCGGAGAGGTGGCCGATGGAGGCGTAGCCCTCGTTCTGGACGAGCACGACGATGATCTTGATGCCTTCGGCGACCGCGGTCGCCAGCTCAGAGTGCAGCATCAGGTAGGAGCCGTCGCCGACCATCACGATCACGTCGCGCTCGTCGCCGAGCGCCTCCAGGCCCCGCTTGACGCCGAGCCCGCCGGCGATCTCGTACCCCATCGTGGAGAAGGCGTACTCGACGTGGTAGCCGAGCACGTCGCGCACCCGCCACAGCTTGTGCAGGTCGCCCGGCAGGGAGCCGGCTGCCTGCACGAGCACGTCCTTCGGGTCGCTGGCGGCCTGCACCGCCCCGATGATCTCGGACTGGCCGGGCAGCTCGGCGCCGGTGGGTGCGAGGGCGCCGTCCACGACGGCATCCCACGCCTGCTTCTCGCGCTCGACGCGCGCGGCGTACTGCGCGTCCACCCGGTGGTCAGTGAGCGCGCCGCGCAGCGCGGTGAGGGTCTCCCGGGCGTCGGCGACCACCGGCAGCTGGGTGCCGTGCTTGAACGCGTCGAACGGGGCGACGTTCACGTTGACGAACACGACGTCCGGGTTCTGGAAGGCGGTGCGGCTGCCGGTCGTGAAGTCGCTGTACCGGGTGCCGATGCCGATCACGACATCCGCCTCCGCGGCGAGCCGGTTGGCGGCCGTCGTGCCGGTCGCCCCGACGCCGCCGAGGTACTGCGGGTGGTCCCAGTGCAGGGCGCCGCCGCCGGCCTGGCTCGTGCCGACCGGGATGCCGGTGTCCTCGACGAAGGCACGCAGCGCCTCCTCCGCGCCGGAGTAGATCACGCCGCCGCCGGCGACGATGAACGGCGTGCGCGCCGTCCGGATCGCCGCGGCGGCGGCCTGCAGCGCCCACTGCTCGGGCAGCGGGCGACGGAGGTGCCACTCCCGGTCCTGCAGGAACTCGACGGGCACATCCACCGCCTCGGCCTGCACGTCCTCCGGCAACGCGATCGTGACGGCACCGGTCTCGGCCGGATCGGTGAGAACGCGCAGCGCGGCCAGCGCGATCGAGAACAGCTGCTCCGGCCGCTCGACGCGGTCGAAGAAGCGGGACAGGGGACGGAAGGCATCCGTCACCTGCACGCTCGTGTCGTGCGGATGCTCGAGCTGCTGCAGCACCGGGTCGGCGACGCGGGTGGCGAAGGTGTCGCTCGGCAGCAGCAGGACGGGCAGGCGGTTCGCGGTGGCCAGCGCCGCGCCGGTGAGCATGTTCGCCGCGCCTGGGCCCACGGACGCCGTCGCCGCCAACGTCGCCCGACGCCGGTGCACCCGCGCGAAGCCGACCGCCTGATGCACCATGGCCTGCTCGTTGCGCGCCTGGTGGTACGGCAGCAGGCGCGGATCGCTCGCGCTGTACTGCGCGAGCGCCTGACCGAGCCCGGCGACGTTGCCGTGGCCGAAGATGCCGAGGATGCCCGGCACGGTCCGCTCGCGGATGTCGCCGTCCACCGTCCACTGGTGGGCGAGGAACTCGACCAACGCCTGACCGACGGTCATCCTCTTCGTGGTCATCGGGGCGCTCCTTCAGCTGCGGATGTGTACGGCAGGCGGCCGTCGGGCGTCTCGTGGGCCCACTGCGCGCGGATCCACGCCTGGCGCGGATCGTCGGAGACCAGCCAGACCCGCTCGGGGTCGGGGCCGGCCATCACGTTGAGGTAGTAGAGGTCGTATTCCGGGGCCGCGGCGGCCGGTCCGTGGTAGCCGTGCGGCACGAGGGCGATGTCGCCGGTGCGCACGAGCGCCTGCGTGTCGATCTCGCCCGCACCCGAGGAATAGCTCGCGAAGCTGCCGAAGGCGTCGGCGAGCACGTCTTCGGGGGCCCGGATGCCGCGGGCCGGGGCCGCCTCGAAGTAGTAGATCTCCTCCAGCCGCGACTCGTGGCCCGGCACGAGCTCGTCGTGCTTGTGCGCCGGGTGCGAGGACCAGTTGCCGCCCGGGGTGATCACCTCGCACACGATGAAGGCGGCGGCGTCCAGCGCCTCCGGGGTGCCGAAGTTGTGCACCTGGCGGGTGTCCCGGCCGGCGCCGCGCACCTCCACCGGCACCTCGGACTTCGCCAGATACCGGCTGGGCCGGCGCACCGAAGTCGGCGCCTCGGCCACCGCGACCCGGCCGGAGCCGTGAATCGACAGCGCCTGCCCCGCGCCGAGGTACACGACATCGGTAGGACCGTCGAAGACGCTCGCGCGTCCCTCGAGGGTGGTCGAGGTCCCGTCGTGCTCCACCCGGAAGCCCCCGGACAGCGGGATGACGAGCCGCTCGACCTCCGCCGCCGGCAGCCCGACCTCCCCGCCGTCCAGGGCGGCGACGCGGATGCCGGTGTGCTGCCACCCGGCGATCGTGTCATCGACCACCGACTCCCAGCCCGCGCGGGCCAGGGCGCCGCGCGGGAAGAACCATTCGTTGCGCACAGCCATCGTGGCGCTCTCGCCCTTCCTAGTCGTTCTGGGGGAAGCCGAGGTTGATGCCGCGGTGCGCGTTGTTCTGCGTGGCCGGGTCCAGCCACCGGCTGGTGACGGCCTTCTCGCGGGTGAAGAAGTCGAAGCCGTGCACGCCGTAGGCCTTCGCGTCACCGAACAGCGACTTCTTCCAGCCGCCGAAGGAGTGGTACGCCACCGGCACGGGGATCGGCACGTTGATGCCGATCATGCCGACCTGCACCTCGTTCTGGAAACGGCGGGCGGCGCCGCCGTCGTTCGTGAAGATCGCCGTGCCGTTGCCGAACTGACCCGAGTTGATCAGCTCGACGCCCTCCTGGAACGACTTCACCCGCACGACCTCCAGCACCGGGCCGAAGATCTCCTCCTGGTAGGCGCGGCTCGTGAGCGGCACCTCGTCGATCAGCGTCGGGCCGAAGAAGAAGCCGTCCTCGCGCCCCGCGACCGTCAGGGGCCGGCCGTCCACGACGATCCTCGCCCCATCCGCCTCGGCGATGTCGACATAGCCGGAGACCTTCGCGCGGTGCTGAGCCGAGATGAGCGGGCCGAGATCCGGCTCACCATCCGGGCCGCCCGCGCCGTCGCCCACCGTGAGCGTCGCGATGCGCTCGGCGATCTTGCCGATCAGCTCGTCCGCGACCGGCTCCACGGCCAGCACCACACTGACGGCCATGCAGCGCTCCCCCGCCGCACCGTAGCCGGCGTTGACGGCCTGATCGGCCACGAGATCGAGGTCGGCATCCGGCAGCACCAGCATGTGGTTCTTCGCACCGCCCAGGGCCTGCACACGCTTGCCGTTCCGCGACGCGGTCTCGTAGATGTACTGCGCGATCGGCGTCGAGCCGACGAAGGAGATCGACTGCACCACGGGGCTGTTCAGCAGGCCGTCCACAGCGACCTTGTCGCCCTGCAGCACCGTGAACACGCCGTCCGGCAGACCGGCTTCCTTCCACAGCTGCGCGAGCCACAACGAGGCCGACGGGTCCTTCTCGCTCGGCTTGAGCACGACCGCGTTCCCCGCGGCGATCGCGATCGGGAAGAACCACATCGGCACCATCGCTGGGAAGTTGAAGGGGCTGACGATGCCCACAACGCCCAGCGGCTGCTTGATCGAGTACACGTCGATGCCGGTGGAGGCGCTCTCGCTGAACGCGCCCTTGATCAGGTGCGGGAAGCCGGTCGCAAGCTCGACGACCTCCTGGCCGCGGTTGATCTCGCCGAGCGCATCCGAGACGACCTTGCCGTGCTCGGCGGTGATGATCGCCGCCAGCTCGCCCTTGCGGGCGTTCAACAGCTCACGGAACGTGAAGACCACGGCCTGGCGCTTGGCGATGGAGAAGCCGCTCCACAGCTCGAAACCGCGCTGCGCCGACTCGATGGCCGCCTCGACCTCGGCCTGGTCGGCCAGGGCGACCTCGGCGCTCTGCGCGCCCGTCGCCGGGTTGAAGACGGGGGCGGTGCGACCGCTCGTCGACGGCTGCTCGGCGCCGTCGATCCAGTGGGTGATGACGGGCAGTCCGGCGACGGGCGCCACGGTGGTGTTGGTCATGATGCTTCCTTCGGATCAGATGCCGGATGGGCCGCTCAGCGGCCGTGGACGAGGGAGGCGGCGATGTCGACCGCGTTGGCGACATCGTCGTCCTGAGGGTAGAGCAGGCTGCGCCCGACCATGAGGCCGTGCACGCCGGGCAGGGCGAGGGCCGCGCCCCACGCGGCGTAGGTCTCGTCCGGGTCGCCGTCGGTGTCACCGCCCAGCAGCAGCGTCGGCAGGGTCGTCGACTCCATCACGCGCTCCATGTCGGCCACCACCGGCAGCTTCAGCCAGGTGTACGCCGAGGAGTCGCCGAGGCCGCACGCGATGGCGATCGAGGTGATCACGGCATCCGTCGACAGATCGTTGACCACGCGCCCGTCGGCCCAGCGGCTCAGGAACGGCTCAAGCATGATCGGCAGCCGCGCCCGGGCGGCGGCGGAGACGGCGCGGGCCGTCGCCTCGAGGGTGCGGGCGGTTCCGGCATCCTCGAGGTTCACGCGCAGGAGCAGCTTGGCGGCATCCAGCCGGGCGCCGACCAGAGCGTCGACGTCATAGCCGGTGTAGCGGTCGTCCATCTCGAAGGCGGCGCCGCGCAGCCCGCCGCGGTTCATCGAGCCGACGGCGATCTTGCCGTCCAGGGCGCCCAGCAGCGCGAGGTCCTCGATGATGTCGGGGGTGCCCAGCACGCCGTCCACGCCCGGGCGGGACAGCGCGAGCGCGAGGCGCTGCAGCAGCTCGTAGCGGCTCGCCATTGCCATCGGGTCCGTGCGCACCCCGAGTGCGCCGCGGGCCGGGTGGTCGGCGGCGACGATGAACAGGCGACCGTCGCCCTGCACGAGCGGGCGGCGGGTGCGCGCGGCCAGGGCGGATGCCACGGCGGAGGGGTTGCCGTGCCGCGCGCGGCGCAGCCGGTCGAAGTCCTCCGCGCCGATCGGCGGGGCGGCGGGCTCGGCCATGGACCCGGTCAGGGGTGCGGTCAGATCAGGCGTGGACACCGTCGAGCTCCTTCATGACCGCGTCGACCTCCGCCGTGGTGGGCATCGCGGTCGAGCATTCCCGGCGGGTGGCGACGATCGCGCCCGCGATGTTGGCGAAGCGGATGACCCGCTCGAGGTCCCAGCCCTGCAGCAGCCCGTGGCAGAGCGCGCCGCCGAAGCCGTCGCCCGCGCCGAGCCCGTTGACGACCTGCACCCGGTGGGGCGGGATCTCCACGGTCTCGTCCCGCGTCTTCGCGAGCACCCCGCGCGGACCCTGCTTGACGATGGCGAGCTCGACGCCGCGCTCCAGCAGGGCGTCCGCCGCACGCTGCGGCTCGGTCTCCCCCACCGCGATCTCGCACTCCTCGCGGTTGCCGACGGCGACGGTCACCTGTTCGAGCGCCACGCCGACCTCGGCGGCGGCATCCGCGGGCGACGACCAGAACATCGGCCGGTAGTCGAGGTCGAGGATCGTCAGCGGCGCCCGCCCACGGGCCCGCCACGCGGCGTGATGGGTGCCGCGGCTCGGGTCGCGCGAGAGACCGGTCACCGTGGACCAGTAGATCCGCGCCGCCCGGACCGCCCCGAGATCGAGCACGTCCTCCGTGATCGCGAGGTCGGGGGCGATGGGGTCGCGGTAGAAGTAGAGCGGGAAGTCGTCGGGCGGGAAGATCTCGCAGAACGTCACCGGCGTCTTCAACTCATCGATCGTGCCCACGAAACGATCGTCCACACCAAGCCGGCCCAGCTCGCGGTGCGCATAGCGCCCGAAGGGGTCGTCGCCCGTCGCCGTGATCACAGCCGAGCGCAGCCCGTGCCGCGCGGCGGCGATGGCGACGTTCGTCGCGCTGCCGCCGAGGTACTTGCCGAAGGTCTCGACGTCCTCGAGCCCCACGCCGTCCTGGAGCGGGTAGATGTCGATGCCGATACGGCCGATCGTGAGGACGTCGAGAGTCTCGCCGCCGTCGACTGCGGTCATGCCACACTCCTTCGTCGTGCCGCTCGCTGTCGCTGTTCAAACTAGCACTATTTGTCCTATCAAACTAACAACTGCGACGGGGTGGCACAGGGCGGCCAGGGCGCGGGCGGATGCCTGCGGCCGCGCCCCTCGTCGGCGGATTCCGGTGCCGCGGGTTACGGTGGAGCGCGACGGAGAACGCTGCCAGGAAAGGCCCCGATGACCGCATCAGATCCGACCAGAACGCTCGCTGAGGCGGTGCTGACGCGCAGCTCCTCGTCGAAGGTCACCGAGCAGGCGCCCGGCTCGGACGAGGTCGAGCGGCTGCTGCGGCTCGCGGCGACGGCTCCGGACCACTGCGGCCTCGCGCCGTGGCGGGTGATCGAGGTGCGCGGCGACGCCCGCGAGCGGGTCGGCGACGCGCTGCGTCGCGCCGCGCTCGCGGCCGGCACCCCGGACGAGAAGGCCGCGGCGCTCGCCACGAAACCCCGGCGCGCCCCGCTGCTGCTGGCCATCGTGGTCTCCTATCGCCCGAGTGCCAAGGCCGAGCGCTGGGAGCAGGAGGCGACGGCCGCCGGCGTCGCCCATCTGCTCACCCTGCTGCTCGACGACGCCGGCTGGGGCGTGATGTGGCGCAGCGGCCCGTGGACCCGCACTCCGGAGGTGGCGGCCGCGCACCGGCTCGGCCCGCAGGAAGCGCTGCTCGGCTGGCTCTACGTCGGCGGGCTCCCCGAGGGGCAGCGGCGACCGCGTCGCGATCGCCTCGACGTGCGCGACCACCTCAGCGCCCTGTGACGGGCTGACGCCCGAGACCCGGCTCCGACTCGACGGCCCCGTTCGAGCCGTTGCCCATCTCGGGGCTCTATCTTCGGTTCCGTCCGGATGCGGCGACGAGGAACGAGAGAGGGGGCGCGGTGCGACGGATCATCGGTGCGGTCTGCGTCCTGGGCCTCCTCGTGGCCGCCTGCTGCGTCGCGGGGGTGCTCGCCTCCGCTCGGGGCAGGACGGCCGTCGCGCAGACGATTCCCGCCTGCCCCGCCGCGTCCCCGGTCACCGTCGGCCAGATCGTGGTGCCGCGCGGACCGATCGCCGGCTTCTGCCAGGCGCAACTGGTCAACGCCGCGCAGATCATGACGGCCGCGCGTGCCCGCGGCATCGGCGTCCGCACGCAGGCGGTGGGCGTGATGACCGCGATCGGCGAATCCCGGCTGCGCAACCTCTCCTACGGCGACGCCGCCGGGCCCGACAGCCGCGGCATCTTCCAGCAGCGCGACAACGGCGCCTGGGGCACGCTGGCGGACCGGATGGACCCGTACACGGCATCCGTCAACTTCTTCCTCAAGCTCACCAGCGTCGACGGGTGGCGGACGATGGCGCCGACCCGGCTCGCCCACGTCGTGCAGGGCAACGCGGACCCGGACTACTACGCCCGCTTCTGGCCGGAGGCGCAGACAATCGTCGGCGCCCTCGCGCCGGCGCCGTCGCCGGCGCCGACGCCCTAGCGGCCGGTGCCCCGAGGACTCGTGCGGTCGCGGAGGACGTCGCCACGGGCTTCGTCCTCCCGCGGCGGCGAAGTCCTCCCGCGGCCGTCGTCCTCGGCGCCCCGCACAGGCTCAGGCGGCGATGAACTCCAGGATGTCCGCGATGAGCTGCTCGCGGAAGGCTCCGGAGATGCCGTGGGGCGCGCCGGGGTAGACCTTGAGCATGCCGTTCTTCGCCAGCTGCGCGGCCGCGTGGGCGGCGGCGACCGGCACGATCTGATCGGCATCGCCGTGCGCGATGAGGACAGGAACGTCGATCGCGGCGAGCTCCTCCCTCTGGTCGGTCTCGGAGAACGCCGCGATGCCGTCGTAGGCGGCGGCGAGGTTCGTGAGCAGCCCCTGGCGCCAGAAGTCGTCGAGCACACCCTGCGAGATCTGCGAGCCGTCACGGCCGGCGCCGTACAGCGTGACGGCCAGGTCCTTCCAGAACTGCGAGTGGTCGTTCAGCAGGCCGGCCCGCAAGCCGTCGAAGACCTCGGCGGGGAGCCCCTCCGGGTTCGTCTCTGAGCGCACCATGTTCCGCACGTCGGCGCCGATCGTCACCACCTTCGCCACCCGTCCGGTGCCGTACCGCGCGGCGTAGCGGACGACCTCCCCGCCGCCCGCGGCGGAGTGGCCGACGAGGACGAGGTCGCGCAGGTCCAGGACTTCGACGAGCTCGGACAGGTCCCGGGCGAAGGTGTCGATGTCGTTGCCGGTGAACGTCTTCCCCGAGCGGCCGTGGCCGCGGCGATCGTGGGCGACGACGCGGAATCCGGCATCCGCGAAGCGCTTGAGCTCGGGCTGCCAGGCATCCGAGCTGAGCGGCCAGCCGTGGCTGAACAGGACCGGACGCCCGGCTCCGTGGTCGACGTAGTAGATGTCGGTTCCGTCCGAGGTGGTGATGGAGGGCATGCGCACACTTCCTTCTCGCTGGCTGCTGCCGTGGGATGAACAATTTTTGTTCCAAGAGGAATAGAAGTCGTGGAGACCAGTTCTATTCCCTGTTGAACAGAAATCGGGCGCGGATGCCGCGGCCGGAGAGGAACGGGACCCATGACCAAGGAACTGACAGGCAAGGTCGCTCTGGTGACGGGCGGCGGCCGCGGCATCGGCGCCGCCATCGCACGAGCGCTGGCGGACGCCGGCGCCGACGTGGCCATCAGCTACGCGAACTCGGCCGGGCCGGCCGAGCAGCTTGTCACCGAGCTCGAGGCGACGGGCGTGCGGGCCGCGGCATTCCGGGCCGACCAGGCGAAGGTGGAGGAGGCGACCGGGCTGATCGGGCGGGTCGCCGCGCAGTTCGGCAAGCTCGACATCCTCGTGAACAACGCCGGCGTCCTCTACTGGGGCACGGTCGGCGAGGAGGGCGAGGACCTCGCCGCCTTCGATCGCCAGCTGGCGATCAACTACATCAATGTGGTCGCGGCCATCCGCGCGGCCGTCCCCCACCTGGGCGAAGGCGGCCGCATCATCAGCCTCGGCTCGGGCGTCTCGACCCGCGTCGGCGCGACCACGATGACCGACTACGCGGCCAGCAAGTCCGCCCTCGTCGGATTCAGCAAGGGCCTGGCCCGCGACCTGGCCGCGCGCGGCATCACCGTCAACGTGGTGCAGGCCGGCCACGTCGACACCGACATGAATCCCGCGGACGGCCCGTTCGCCGCCGCGAACGCCGCCACCTCGGCGCTCGGGCGCTACGGGCATCCGGAGGAGATCGCATACGGCGTCGTGGCATTGGCGAGCCCGCGTGCGTCGTACATCACGGGCGCCGTGCTGCCCGTCGACGGCGGTTACCTCGCCTGAGGCGGATGTGTCGAGGCAGGGATGAGAGCGGGGCTCCGGATGCGGCATCCGGAGCCCCGCTCGCCTGCGGCCGGTGCGCGCCGGCCGCGATCCCTCAGGCCGGGAAGGCCAGCAGAGCCCGGTCGGCCACCCGGGTCAGCTGGGCACGCGTCGCCCCGGCCGCGGCCTGCACGGCCAGCCCGCTCGTGATCGTGTTCAGGTACTTGGCGAGCTCCGCGGGGTCCTCCCCCGCAGCCAGATCGCCCTCGGCCACCGCGCGCCGGAACCGCTGGGCGAAGCGATCCTCGCTCGCCGCGCGGCTCGCGTTGAGGAACTCGACGACGCGCCGGTCCGTCTTCGACCCGGACAGGCCGCCCTGGATCGACAGGCACCCGGCCGGCCGGCCGGGATTGGTGATCGCGCGCACATTGCTGTACACGAAGCGCTCGGCGACCGCCCGGGCCGTCGGCTGAGCCAGGGCCGCGTTGACGTAGTCCATGTCGACCACCGTGTAGCGCTCGACCGCGCGCTTGAAGGTCGCCTCCTTGTCCCCGAAGGCCGCATAGAGGCTCGGGCGGCTGATGCCCATCGCCGCGGTCAGGTCGTCGAGCGTCGTCCCCTCATACCCCTGCCGCCAGAAGACCTCGATCGCCGCGTCCAGCGCGTCATCCAGGTCGAACTCACGCGGTCGTCCTCGCGCAACCATCGTCCGCCACCCGCCTGTTCTGAACCGTTCGGAACAATTTTACGGACCGCGGGAATGCGGACCGTGACGGCGACGCTTTCTATACCGATAAGAACAGAAATAGTGGCGTCAGGCCACCGGCGAAGCCCCCTGAAGCGAGGACGCAGACATGACCACGACCCAACGACCCCACGCGGAGCTCGGCCGCATCGGCATCTGGAGCATCGAGCTCGCCCAGGCGGGCGCCGGCGAGGCGGCGGATGCCGCGGCGGATCTGAACGCGGCGGGATGGCGCGCCCTCTGGCTCCCCGGCGGAGCCGGGCAGGGGCTCTGGGAGCGCGCCGACATCGTGCTGGATGCCGCGCCGCAGGCATCCGTCGCCTTCGGCGTCGCGAACATCTGGGGAGCCGACGCGGACGACGCGACGCGCGCGTTCGCGCAGCTCACTGCGCGGCGCGGGCACCGCCTGCTCGCCGGCTTCGGGGTCAGCAGCCCCGAGCGCGCCGCCGCGGCCGGCCGGGAATTCGGCACGCCGCTCTCCGCGATGACCGCTTTCCTCGACCGGATCGACGGCGATGCGCAGCCGATCCCGGCGGGCGAGCGCATCCTGGGCGCCCTCGGGCCCCGCATGGTCGCCTTGGCGGGGCGGCGCGCGGCGGGCATCCACCCGTTCCTGGTCACCCCCGAGTCGAACGCCGCCAACCGCGCGCTCCTCGGCGACGGCCCGCTGATCGCGCCGCACCAGGCGGTAGTGCTCGAGACAGTGCCGAGCCGCGCGCGCGAGATCGCCCGCGCCGGCATCGGCGGCTACCTGGGCTTCCCCACCTACCAGTCGAACCTGCGTCGACTCGGCTTCGGCGACGACGATCTCGCGCACGGGGGCAGCGACCGCCTGATCGACGCCGTGGTCGCCTGGGGCGGTGTCGAGGACATCGCGCGCCGCATCGAGGAGCACCACGCCGCCGGCGCCGACCACGTCGCGCTGCACGTCCTCACGGAGCGCCGCGGCTGGCCCGGGACGGCGTGGCACGAGCTCTCCCCGCTCCTCGCCGGCTGAGGTGCGAAGGCGCCGCTCGGGCCCGTGCCGCGCCGTGCGGACGTTGCCGCTCATCGTCGGACGCGCGGGTCGGTACCTTGTCTCCTGACGGCGACGGCGAGGCTGGCGACGGACGGCGGTGCGCGGCCGCCGCGACCCGAGGAGCCGAGATGACGACGCACACGATCCAGACCGACGGCGCCGATGTCGTGTACGACGTCGAGGGTCCGCTGCCCGCGCCCGATGGACGTCCCCCCGCTACGCGTGCTGCCCGACGCGGCCGCCGCCGAGCGCGCCATGGCCGGCATGCGTGCCGCATATGCCGCACACGGCATGGGTGCGGGGATGGCGGCCTTCATCGGCATGACCTCCTGGCACGGAGAGTTCACCGCGGACTATTTCGCCCGCCGGCTCCGCGAGGTCCTCGGCGGCTGAGGCATCCGGAGCCGCACGGTGTGGGCCCCGACCCGCCAGACCGAACCGACAGAACCGACAGAACGGCGTAGCGTCGGAACAGTGACGATCTCACTCGGATACCAGATCCCTAACTTCACCTACCCGGGCGGCGCGGCGACGCTGTTCGACACCGTAGTCGCCCAGGCGCGCGAGGCCGAGGCAGGCGGCTTCGACACCGTCCTCGTGATGGACCACTTCTACCAGCTGCCCGGCATCGGCACCCCTGATCAGCCGATGATGGAGGCCTACTCCACGCTCGCCGCGTTGGCGGCATCCACCAGCACCATCCAGCTCTCCACCCTGGTGACCGGCAACACCTACCGCAACCCGACCCTGCTGGCCAAGACGGTCACGACGCTCGACGTCATCAGCCACGGCCGCGCGATCCTCGGGCTGGGCGCCGGCTGGTTCGAGCTCGAGCACCAGCAGCTCGGCTTCGACTTCGACACCTTCACCGAGCGCTTCGAGAAGCTCGACGAGGCGCTGCAGATCATCCACCCGATGCTGCGCGACGAGCGCCCGGAGTTCACGGGCAAGTGGTACCGGGCGCACGGCGCGATGAACGTGCCCCGCTTCCGCGACAGCGTGCCGATCATGCTCGGCGGCCAGGGCGAGCGGAAGACGTTCCGCCTGGCGGCCCGCTACGCGGACCACATGAACATCATCTGCGCCATCGAGGACCTGCCCCGCAAGGTCCAGGTGCTGAAGCAGCGCGCCGAGGAGATCGACCGCGACCCGGCGACCCTGAAGACGAGCTACCTCGCCAGCGTCCTGCTCGTCGACAGCCAGGCCGAGGCCGATGCGGCCCTGGCCCAGCTGCCGGAGGATCGCCGCAGCCGTGCCTTCATCGGCACGGCGGACGTGATCGCCGAGCGCATCCAGGCCGACATCCTCGACGCCGGGGTCGACGGCGTCGTCGTCAACGCCACGGCCAACGGCCACGTGCCCGGCGTCGTGACCGCGCTCGGCGCGGCCCTCGCCCCGCTCGTGAACTGACAGCCGCCGTCGGGCACGGCCCCGCTCGTACCCCCGTTCACGCGCGAGCCCCGGTCAGAGGATCCTTCTGGCCGGGGCGTGCGCCCTGAGCGATCGCGCCCGGGGCTTTTTCCCCCCCTCTCCCCGCCGCGAGCGCCGCACCACGACGTTCTCCCGCCTTCTCTAGACTGTGCGCCGAGCCCGCTCGCTGCGGCCTCGGACGAGGGCGAGATGACCAACGGCACGACGAACGCGACCGAGAACCGATCGACGGCGAGACCGAAGCCGCGTCGTCGCGGCCGGGTCGTCTGGCTGTTCGCCCGCGACATCCTCGTCATCTTCATCGCCGCCCTGCTGATCTCCTTCCTGATCAAGACCTTCCTGATCCGCTCGTTCTACGTCCCCTCGCCGTCGATGGAGGACACGCTGATGGTCAACGACCGGATCATCGTGAACGAGCTGGAGCCGAAGCTCGTGCCGGTGCACCGCGGCGACGTCGTCGTCTTCACCGACCCCGGCAGCTGGCTCGGTCCGGACGAGAACGTCACGGCGCCGCCGCCGAAGAATCCGATCGCACGCGGCCTCTCCGACTTCTTCACCTTCGTCGGCCTCTCCAGCGCCGACAGCGACAACCACCTCGTCAAGCGCGTCATCGGCGTCCCCGGCGACCACGTCGTGTGCTGCAACACGCTCGGACAGGTGACCGTCAACGGCCACGCGCTCACGGAGCCGTTCGTCTCCTCACAGGTACAGCCGAGTGGCACCGACGCCAACCCCACCGACTCGAACCCCTTCGATGTGACGGTCCCACCCGGGGAGCTGTGGGTGCTCGGCGACAACCGCGGCGACTCCGCGGACTCGAGCCTGCACCAGAACCTGGCGAGCAAGGGATTCGTCCCCGAGAAGGACGTCGTCGGGCGCGCCTTCGTGATCAACTGGCCGATCCCGCGGTGGACCTGGCTGTCGAACTACCCCGACGTCTTCGGCCCGGTCACACGCACACATGGGGGCTAGGTGTACTCCCCCGGTCAAGTCTTTAGTCCTGACGCCACTGCGCGCGGCATGCATCCTGGAAGAAATTGCTCAGGTCCACGGCAGCGGAATCTTTCGCGCGGACTCAGAGGCGGCAGCGACTCGGCTGTTCGGCGCCAGACCGGCCATCTCTCAAGGGAGGGCTTTCATGAGGGCGCTCCCGCCGACCCGTCATCGTTTCGGATGAAACACGTCGTCATGACTGCAGGGGAAGCTATCAAGAAGGGTGCCGACGGCACCAAGAACGTCACGGACAAGTCCATCGACGCAGTCGAACGAAAATCGATGACGTCACCGACACCGTGGATGAGGCGCTGAAGGCCGCTGCCGACAAGATCCACGCTCAAGCAGCTCGGACCGCGCCGCGCGACAAGTGACCGCGCCCAGCCCACCCTTTTGAACCGCGCGGGCGCATCTCACGCGCCGACGCGGACACACCTCATCCGTGTTCGGAAGTTCACGGTGATCTGCCGCCGCGGCGCCTCGATTCATCAACACGGCGGGACGGCAGTCAGGGGGTTCGCTTCCTCGCTCAGCGCAGAGTCCACCGTCATCGCTGCGGCCGATGGCACTGTGCGCACTCCTTTTCCCGCGTCCTTCCCGTCACTACGCTGTGTGCCACAGGTTCACTGATCGCAGCACTGGTGACGCATGATCGAAAGGGACAACCGATGTCTTCCGTCAATGGAACGAACACGCGAGGCTTCTCCGCCACCCGCACCTTCCTCATCGTGGCCGGCGCTGTCGCCGCCATCATCGGACTCCTGATCCTCATCTGGCCCGGCCACACCGCCATAGTCGTCACCGCGATCCTGGCCAGCTACGCCATCGTGGACGGCCTTGTCTATGCGGCTCTCGGGTTCTTCGTCAAGGAGATGGGCGGTTGGTCGCGCATCGGACACGTCATCCTCGGGGTCTTGTTCATCATCGCCGGCATCATCGCCTTCAGTCGCCTGGCCACGACCACGGCCGGCCTCTTCGTGTTCGTCGGCATCCTGATCGGCATCGTCTGGGTCATCGAAGGAATCGCCTCCCTCGTCTCCCTTGGCTCCGCGCGTTCCAAGACCATGACCGTCATCTTCGCGATACTGAGCATCATCGCCGGCATCGTTCTGCTCCTGTCGCCCCTCTACTCGATCGTGCTCTGGACCTTCCTCGGCATCAGCCTCCTCGTCCTCGGAATCGCCCAGATCTTCCGCGGCATCAGCTGGCGACACGCCACCCTGTAACCGCCCCGGCAGTCGGCGGTCGGTCGTGTCAGCGCGCCGCCCCGCCGAGTGGGATCGGCCGCAACGCCGGCCGTGATCCTTCCCTGTGCCCGCAGCGGGATCGCTAATATTCCCGCATGGGCGGGGAGCTGGTCGCGAGGTTCGAGCAGGACGGCCGGACGATGGTGTACACGCGCAGCGGCGCGGATGTCGGAGACACGTTTGTGCTGGTGCATGGGATCGGGATGGGGCATCGCGTGTTCCGTGATCTTGCGGAGGAGCTGGGATCGGCTGGGACGGTGTACGCGGTCGATCTGCCCGGCTTCGGGGACTCACCCGAGCCGGGCTCGGCCCTGGACATGCCGGCCAGTGGCGACTTCCTCGCTGCCTTCGTCGCCTCGCTGCCGATGCGCGACCCGGTGCTCGTCGGCCATTCGATGGGCACTCAGGTCGTCGTCGAGGCACTTGTCCGGCATCCGGCTCTGGCGAGCCGAGCGGTTCTGATCGCCCCGACGGTGAACCCCGCCGAACGCACGGCTCGGCAGCAGGCATTGCGGATGATGCAGGACCTGGCCGACGAGAGCCCGAAAGTCCTCGCCCTCGGCACGGCTCAATACGTCAAGGCCGGGCCGCGCTGGTTCCTCCGCAAGCTGCATCAGATGCTCGACCATCGGGTCGAGGACGTGCTGCCGCTGCTGCGCGCCCGGACCCTCGTGCTGCGCGGCGAGGAGGACCTTGTGTGTCCGCGGGACTGGGTGCGGCGTGTGACGGAGCTCATCCCGGACGCACAGATGAGGGAGATCCCGGACCGTGGCCACGAAGCGATGATCCGCAGCCCTCAGCCGGTCGCCTCCATGATCATCGCCCACGCCAGTGGCGCTCCGCCCGAGCATGACTAATCCAGAACCCGATCCGGGCGGACCACGACGCGTCACCGGACTCCTGCCACGCCGCGTCCGGGGAACCTGCGGCCGTCTCTCCCGCGCGCATGTCGAGATCTCCACCCGGTGCTCCACCCGACGGTGGAGGACAGCCGATCAGGGACGGGCTTGCCTGGTCGGTATGGGTTCTCCGTCGATGTATTGCCGCAACTGCACCGTCTGCAACCAGACCGGGATGCAACAGGCTATCCGTGGAGCACGTCGCGTCGCCCTCGCTGCGCGCACCGCCGGGATCAGCGAGTTGCTCATCGCCCGACGTCGCAGATGCGATCAGTGCGGTCACACTCTGCGGCGACACCTCGACTGAGCAGCGCTCCCGGAGCCGTTGCCTATGCCGTGACGTGGGCGATGGTGACGGTGATTGCGGTGTTGGGGTGTCCGTGTTTGTGCATCCAGGTTGTGATTGTGTCGTGGACGGCTCGGCAGGTGTCGACGGCCGAGTCGCCGCCGGTGCCGATCGTGACGGTCACCGCGAGCTTCCCGCCGGATTCGGTGACGCGTGCGTAAGCTTCGACGGCCAGCGCCCGCCTGCCTTCGGCGATGACTTGGCCGAGCAGACCGCTGGAACGATAGAGCGCCGTGACGCCCGGGGTGTTTCTGATCACGGTGTCGAGCTCTTGGGCCGGGTCGTCGACGGTGCGGGTCGTCATGATGGTTCCTCCGCGGCGGGAAGCTGGTGGATGTCGTGGATGGCCACGTCCACGGCGACGATGTTCAGCCCGGTGTGGGCCAGCAAGCGGCGGGTGATGGCGGCGCGTAGCCGGTCAGCGGCCTGTGGAAGGTTCTGTCCCCACACGATGCTCGCGTCGACGGACACCGTGACGGGTTCTCCGGGGGTGGTGATGTCACCTGTGAATCGGCACCGTCCGATGATCGCCCCGTCGACGTCGTCTTCTGCGGCGCGGATGATGCCGCGCACGGCGCCTTCGGTGATGCCGAGGTCGGCGGTCGGGTCCTCGTGGCTGATGG
>DASWPQ010000008.1:0-29965 GCA_036398375.1 Gryllotalpicola sp. | reverse complement strand
GCTCGGGGAGCCGGGCGATGGCGGCATCCCGCTTGCGCCGGTCGCCATAGGCGTGGTGGGAGATCATGTCCGGGCGGTCGGCGCCGAGGTACCAGGAGTGGCGCCGGTTCAGCGGGTCGACGACGGGCACGATGCGACCGTCGATCGGCCCCTGGGCCGTGGCGAGCGCATCGGCGCGTGCCTCCGCGATATTCCGGAACAGGAGCGCCGAGCCGCCGACCTCGCGGTGCCAGACGGTGAACAGCCGCCAGATGAGCCGCTCGGGCTCGGCGCGGTCCGACAGGGCCCAGTCGGGCGGGAGCCGCTGGACCCAGACCTCGGTGCCGTCGGGTCCGGGCTCGGCGCGCTCGATGAGGCCGCGCAGCAGGGCGCTGCGGTAGCCGATCCACGCGTCCAGCCGCTCGCGGGTGTCGAGCTCGGTGAACAGGATGTACGGGGTGGTGAGTTGTTCGCGTCGTGGCATGTGGGCTGTTCGGGAATCGGGGATCGGATGGGGATGCGGGTGAGAAGCACGCCCGGCGCCGGTGGGAGGGGGTCCGATCGGTGTCCGGCGCCGGGCGCTTTCTCGGCAGGCGGGATGGGGGGGTGGGTGCCTGCCGACTCCGGCGGTGCGACTCTCACGTGCCGCCGGAGGCCTGGGGGATGCGGCCGTCAGCCTCCCGGTGACGGGCCGCCGCTCGACGTCCGCCGGGCGGGGCGGTCGTCGGGCGTGGTCTGACTGTCGGGCGCGAGCTGGCCGTCGGGCGCAGTTCGGCCGTCGGGCGCAGAGCGATCGGGCGAGGGGGCGGATGCCTGTGCCGGGCTCGGCGCGTCAGCGGGTGCCGACGGCGAGGAGGACGGCGCAGGCGGGGTCGCGGCGGGGGTGCGCTGCGGCGGGGCGGGGACGTAGTGCGCGACGGTGAGGGTGACGCGCGTGCCGACGGGCTGGGTGCTGCCGCTGTCGGGGGATGCCTGCAAGACGTAGCCGGTGACGTACTTCGCGGTGTCGACGATGGTGGTCTCGACCGGGAACCCGGCCGCCTGCAGTGCGGCGGAGGCCGCGTCGACGCCGTGGCCGACGAGCCGGTCGGGCACGGCGTTGCTGCCGCTCGCGACGGTGAGGTCGACGGGCGATCCGGGCGCCGCGAGGGCACCGCCGCCCGGCGTGGTGGCGAGCACGCGGCCCGCGGGCTGCGGACCGTCGCGGCGGCTGACCGCACCGAGGGTGAGGCCGGCGGCATCCAGCGCCTGCCGAGCGTCGTCCAGGCCGGCGCCGGCGAGCGCGGGCACCGTGGCGGTGCCCGCGTCCAGACTGACGTCCGCGCCGGGGCCGGGGGATGCCGCGTCGGGGCTCTGCCCGGCGGGCGGGGTCGCCGCAGCGCTGCGTCCGGGCTGCGCCTGGGCGACGGGCTCGCGGTCGGCGCCGGCGGCCCACAGGATGCCCACGGCGAGCGCGAGCACCGCGGCCGCGGCGGCCAGCACGCCGGGCACGAGCCCGCGCGGGGCCGGCCGCCGGCGTGCGAGCGGGGCCGGGCGCTCCGCCCGGACCGGCTGGCCTGGCTGACCGGGGTACGCCGACTGACCGGGATGCCCCGGCCGAGGCATCCGCCCGCCCGCCCGCCCCGCGCCGCGCCCACGGCCGCCGCCACGTCCAGACACGCCGCCACGTCCGGGCACGGGCAGCCCGAGCCGGGCGACGAGCCGCGGCCAGCCGGGGGCCCAGCGCAGCAGCCGCGGCGGGGTGTGCGCGGAGATCCAGCCGAGGATCGCGGCGAGCTCGTCGGGCACGGTCGGGGCGTCGAGCAGCTCGGCCCCGGCACCGGGCAGGGCCTGGTCGGCCGCCCAGGCGTCCCGGATCGTCTGCAGTCGCTCCAGCACGACGAGGAAGGAGTAGGGCCGGGCCGCGGGGCGCGGGTTCATCGCCTCGGTCGCCAGGCGCCGCAGCTCCTCGGCGACGTCGGTGCCGGGGTTCGGGTGCAGGATCTGGTCCCAGCCCGGCTCCGGGACGGACAGCAGCAGGGTCGCGAGCACGCAGCCGAAGCCGTAGACGTCGCTGTGGGTGGTCGGGCTCTTGCCGCCGGCGAGCTCCGGGGCGGGGTAGAGCCGCTCGGGGGCGGCGACGATGTGCACGCGCGGCCCGAGCGCGCCGTCGGGCTCGAGCACGACCGTGGAGGGGCCGAGGTTGCCGTGCACGTGGCCGCGGAGGTGGTGCTCGGCCATCCGCTCGGCCAGCTGCTGGGCGATGCCGAAGGCGTGCAGCGCCCACGCGGCGTTCGCGACGCCGGCCGGCCGCTCGTACTGGTCGACGGTCGGGGCGCCCGGGTGATGAGGGCCGGGCGATATCCTGGTCTCGACGGGGTCGCGGGTCATGACTCCCCCTCCGGCGGCGGGGCGGCGGTGAGGGCGACGAGGCGGATGCGGTCGTCGTCGCCGTAGTAGCAGCTCTGCAGGATGACGGTAGGGGCGAACATCCCCGCGGTGGCGGCTCCGGCGTCGTCGCCGGCGTGCGCATCGCGGCTCTCGGTGACCCGGTACCAGCCGTCGAGCCCCTCCCCCGCCAGGTGCACGGGCTCGCCGGGTTGCAGGGTCAGCACCCGCCCGCCGCCGCAGTAGGTGTGGGCGGCGACGACCGGCGCGGGCGCGCCGAGGTAGTCGATGCGCACCCACTGGCAGTCATCCACCTCGGATTGGCCGCCCTCGGCTGTGATGTCGATGTGGAGCAGGCCGCTCGGGGCCGGGGCGTCCTGCTCGGGCGGCGGTCCGGCATCGTCTCCTGCGGGGATCTGCAAGGCCGGCCCAGCCGGCGCGGCCGGCGCGGAGGGATTCGTGGGCGCCTGGGTGCGGCGCGGCGGCCCCGGCGGCTCCGCACGTGGCGCCTGCAGGTTCGGAGCGGTCGGAGCGCCCGGCGCGGCGGCGGGCGGCGGCGCAGCCGGCCGGGTCGCGGCGGAGGGCGGCGAAGACCGCCCCGGCGCGGTGGGTTGGCCCGCCGGGGGCTGCGGCGGCCGGGGCTGCGGTCGGCTCGGCTGGGCGGGCGAGTTCGCGTTGGCCGTGGGCGCAGCCGATGCGGGCGGCGCGGCCGGCCCTGCGGCGGCCGGCCGGGTCGATGAGGCTGGCGACGGGGCGGCCACCGAGACGGATGCCTGGTGCGCCAGAACTGCCCAGGTCACAAGCAGGGCGATCGCTGCCGCAGCGGCAGCGGCCGAAAGCGCACGCTGCCGCACCCGCCGCGGCAGCGTGCGCTGATGCAGGCGGGTGAAGGGGTCGTGGGTCATGGTTGCCTGGTGTCCAGTTGGGCGTAGACGACGAAGTTCTGCTGGCTGCTGGTGCCGCCGGCGTATTGGAAACAGGTGACGAGCACGAGCCGGCCGGGCACCTTCTTCCACAGCTCGTCCTGCGACTGGATCGTCGCCTTCGTGTACAGCTGCGTGTCGGTGACCGTGTAGTGGTCGACGCCCTGCGGGGTGGTCACGAGCACCTCGTCGCCCGGGTGCACGAGCGTCTGGCTCTGCGGGATGTCGAGCATGGGAGAGAACGCCGCGTGGCAGGCGCCCCGGCAGGTGTGCGCGGCGATGTAGGCGGTGTTGTCGGATGCCGCGCCCGCGGTGCCGTAGCCGCGCAGCCAGTACGCCGATCCCATCGTGGGCGGGTCGACCGAGCCGCCGGCCGGCACCGTCATGCTGCCGACGTTCACGTCCAGCCCGATCGCCGGCAGCCGCAAGTGCAGCGGCTGGCCTGCCACCGGCGCCAGCGGGCGGGGTGGCGGGGTCGCCGAGGCCGTCTGACCGGGCGAGGGCTCCGACAGCATCGGTACGCGCTTGCCCGTGTCGGGGTCGATGATCGTGGGCGGCGGGGCGGCCTCGGCGCTGAGGATGCGGGGCAGCATCAGGCCCGCGACGACGAGGATGCCGATGGCCGCGGCGCACAGGCCGAGCACGAGCCAGGGCAGGATGCGTCGCCGCCGGCCCGCCCGCCGCCGCTGCAACTGGGCCTCGCGCCGCCCGCTCGGCACGTCTGGCCCGCTCGGGGCGCCGGGGCGCGTGCCCGATGCCCCCGGCCCGCCCGGCGCCGACCGCCGCCGGGGCCCGGCCTCCGGCATCCGCCCGCTCATCCGTCCACCTCGTGCGCGAACAGGTCGGCCTGCGCGCGGACCTGCTCGGCGTAGTCCGGGTTGTCGTTGTACCCGGCGATCGCCGCCTGCCAGCCGGCGGCGGTGGTCAGGTCCCCGCCGATCTCGCACAGGTACGTGGCCGCACTGAGCGCGGCGTCGTCGATGTTGTCGGGGTCGGCCGTGCCGTCCCCGCTGCCGTCGACGCCGTCGCGTGCCCAGGTGGAGGGCAGGAACTGCATCGGCCCGACCGCGCGGTCCCATGCGGTGTCGCCGTCGAGGGCGCCGCCGTCGCTGTCGGGCACGGCCGCGTAGCCCTTCCCGTTGAGCTCCGGCCCGTAAATGTGCCCGACGAGCCGTCCGTCCGCGCCCAGGTGGGCGCCGCCGTGGGTGCCGTTGCCGGACTCGACCGTGCCGATCGCCGCGAGCGTGTTCCACGCCACGCCGCAGCCCGGACCCGCCTGCTTCTGGCGCACCGCAGCGCCCGCGTACGCCTCCAGCGCCCGCGCGGGCACCCCCGTCGCCGCGGCGGTGGAGGCGAGCCAGCCGGCGTCGACGACCCCGTCCATCGCGGAGCGCGCCGCCCCGGCTCCCCCGCTCTCCCCGGCCCCGCCCTGCCCGGTCCCGCCCTCCCCGGTCCCGGGCTGGCCCGGGGCCGGATCGACACCTGCGTGTGCGCCCGCGCCCGCACGTGTCGATCCGGCGTGCGCGAGCGGGAGGGATGCCGGGCCGGCGGACGCCGAGGACGCCGGCTGCGGCATCCCGCCCACCCAGCCGACCACCCCGGCCACGAGCAGGCCGACGGTCGCGAGCCCCAATACGGTACGCGCTGTCATCGGCTCACCCGAACCGTCCGTTGACGTAGTCGCGGGTGCGCTCGTCCTGCGGCTGCTCGAACATGGCCTCGGTGTCGCCGTACTCCACGATCGCGCCCGGCTGGTTCTGGGCGGCGAGGAAGAAGGCGCACTGCGAGGAGACGCGGTGGGCCTGCTGCATGTTGTGGGTGACGATCACGATCGTGACCTGTCCGCGCAGCGAGGCGATGGTCTCTTCTACGCGCCGGGTCGAGGTGGGGTCGAGGGCGGAGCAGGGCTCGTCCATCAGCAGTACGCGCGGGTTCACCGCGAGCGAGCGCGCGATGCACAGGCGCTGCTGCTGCCCGCCGGACAGGCCGCCGCCGGGCTGCTCCAGCCGGTCCTTGACCTCGTCCCACAGGGACGCCTTGCGCAGCGAGTCCTCGACGAGCACGTCCTTCTGCGCTCGGCTCGCCCGCACTCCGGCGAGCTTGAGGCCGGAGACGACATTGTCGTAGATCGACATGGCCGGGAAGGGGTTCGGCTTCTGGAACACCATGCCGATGGCGCGGCGGGCGGCGGTGATGCGCTCGCCCCGGTCATAGATGTCCTGGCCGTCCAGCCGGACCTCGCCGGCCAGGGATGCGGTGGGCACGAGCTCGTGCATCCGGTTCAGGATGCGCAGGAAGGTCGACTTGCCGCAGCCGGACGGGCCGATCAGGGAGGTGACCTCGCCGGCGGCCATGGTCAGCGAGACCCGGTCGAGGACCTTGTGGTCGCCGAACCAGGCGCTGATGCCGTCGGCGACGAGCTCGCCGGCCATGGTGGCGCCGAACAGCTCGTCGCGCACCTGACCGGCGTCCAGCGGCGCGAGCGGCTGCGGGAACACCCGCGTCGGCACGGTCGGGGCGTCGGCCTCGGGGCGCCACTCGGTCACCTCACCGGCCGAGGTGGATGCCTCCGTGCCGGGTGCCTCGATCGCGAGCACGGGCTCGGCGGTGGTGCCGGCGCCGCGGGGTGTGACAAAGGGGATTCTCATCAGGGTGCGTCTTTCAGATCAGGTTGGGGAGGAACCAGAGGCCGGCCTGTCCGGCGATCAGCAGGCCGACGGTGAGGAGGACGGGGGCGGAGACGATCCACGTCTCCCAGCGGCCCCACCGCTTCCAGAGCCAGGCGGTGGCGATGCCGGCCGCCACGAGCACCTCGAGCAGCAGGATCATGCCGAAGGGGGTGGCCAGGTCCACGCCCGGCTCGTGCTTCAGCGCCGCGCGCAGCTGGCTGCCCATCGCCTGCTCGGCCTCGGGCACGGCGGCGGTCGGCACGCTCGAGAGGGCGTGCTTGTACCCCGTCGTGATCAGCTGCGCGTCGACGCGGACCACGTCGGTGGGCAGGTAGTGCAGCCCGGCGGCGGTCGTGAGCACGAGCCGGCCTTCCGTGCCGCTCGGCGGGGGCGGCGCGTTCTGCCCCGCGGTGCGCTGGTCGAGCACCCGGTAGGTGCAGCCGCCCTGGCCCATCGTGACGGTGAAGGTGTCGCCTGGCTGCAGCTTCTTCCACCGCTGCCCGATGCCGCCGTAGGCGCCGTCGCGGGCCATCAGCACACTCGACCCGATCTGGCAGGGGTAGACCGTGTCGCGGCGGTGCCCGATGCCGGCGGCGGTCTGCGCGGCCGCGGAGCCCTCCACGATCACCTCCTGCCGCACGCCGATGCCGGGCGCTTTCATCAGGCCGATCGGCGTGCCCGCCGCGGTCGGCTTGCCCGCGGAGTCCAGGGAGTTGACCGGGATCGCCCCGTCCGCGAGCGTCAGCCGCAGCTCTCCGTACAGATTGTGCTGACTGGCGTAGTGCACGACCGGGGTGACCAGCAGCAGATTGGCGAGCAGGAAGAACAGCGCCCCGCCGGCCAGGTACAGCACGGCGGAGAGGATCTGCTGGCTGACCGGGGCCGGCTCCCACACCGGCTGCGTCGGGCGCCGGTCCCGCCGGGTGCCGGGCAGCCCGGCATCCGTCGCGGTCACCGCCTGCCCCCGTTGCCGCGGATCAGCCGTCCGATCGCCGCCGGGGCGAACAGGCCGGCTAGGATCAGCAGGCCGATGATGACCATCAGGCTCTGCGGCCCCGCCCAGCCCTGCTGGCCGTTGATGACGGATGCTGCGGCGGTGATGTTCCCGGCGTTCTGCGCGTTGATGGCGCCGTCGGTGCCGCCGGTGCCGCCGCCACCGGTGGTGGTGCACACGCCCGTGTCGGGGTCGCAGCTCTGCTTGCCGCCGCCCGCGCCGGCGGGGGCGTCGGGGACGCCGTCGCCGTTGGTGTCGACGGTGTTGGCCCCGCCGGTGTTGTCGGTTCCCCCGCCGTTGGTGTTGCCACCGGTGCCGCCGCCGCCCGCGTTGTCGGTGCCGCCGCCGTTGTTCCCGCCGCCGCCGTTGTTGTTGCTGTTGTTGTTGCCGTTGCCGCCGTTGTTCGTGCCCGGGGCGCTGTTGTTGTTGCCTCCACCGCTGTTTCCGCCGCCGTTGCCGCCGGGGGCATTCGGCCCGGTGTTGGTGCCGCTCGCGTGCGCCCACGGCGCCTGGCAGGCGGCAGCGCAGGCCGCCGGGAACGGCGCCGTCTTCACCAGTTGGTTGACGCTCGGCGAGTCACCGGGTTTGAAGGTCGGGTTGTTGCACGGGTTGCCGGTGCCGGCCGAGACCGCCTTGCCGGTCGCGGCGATCTTGTCGAGCGTCGGCTTGTCGACCCCGGGGATGCGTTTGACCTGGTCGAGCGCGGCGAGCACGAGGTTCATCGGCAGGGGCGAGTAGCCGTTGGCACCCATGGTGCGCTGGCCTTCGCAGAGCGCGTACTGGTCGAAGTAGCCGAGGGTCGCACCGACCTGGTTGTTGAAGGTGCCGCCGTTGTGCGTCTCGGTCGGGGCGATCTCGTAGGTGTACATGGAGAGCGGGTAGGTGCGCGGGTCCTTGTATTCGTAGACGCCGGACAGGTCCTGCGAGAGGTAGTTCGGGTCGGACTGGTTGAGGTTGATCTTCGCCTGGGTCATGGCGACGGCGACCGCGTACTGGTCGGGCTTGGTGTAGTAGCCGGCGGCGTTCTTCACGTTGGCGACGGGCCAGGTGCCCTTGCCGAGCCGCTGGCCGAGCGCGTAGGCGTACTCGTCGTAGCCGATGGAGTAGCCCGTGTTCACGACGTAGGTCGTGACGTTCGAGGAGCCGTTCTGGGCGATGAAGCTGTCCAGGTGGTCGTGCGGGTAGTAGGAGGTGCCGTGTGTCGGGTCGCAGCCGGCGATGTGGCACACCGCTGCCCACAGGGTGGGGAACTGGCGCAGCAGCCACAGCGTGAACTGGGCGGAGGCGCCGGAGCCCTCCGAGCGCACGACGACCGCGATCTTGTGCGCCGGCAGGGCGAGGCCGGGGTTGTCGGCCTGGATGGCCGGATCGTTCCACATCGTGATCTGCCCGGTGAAGATGCCGGCGATGGCGGCCTGCGACAGGTTGAGGTTGGTGACCTGCTTGTCGCCGATCTTGATGTTGTACATAAAGGCCGTGCCGCCGGAGACGACGGGCAGCATCATGAACTTGAAGTCCGGGTAGGCGACGTCCTGCGGGTCGGCGGTGTCGCCCTTGTACGGGATCTCGGAGACGGCGAACTGCGCGCCGTTCAGGGACTGAGCGAAGTCCTTGCGGCCGATCGAGGAGCCGTTCGGGGTGAAGCCGATCTTCACGCCCTGCGCGGCGACGTCGGACTGCCACTGCTGCATCGCAGCACCGGCCCACGACGAGCCTTCCCCCGAGATCTTGATGTAGCTGGCGGCGTCGGCCGGGCCGGAGGCGCCGAGCATCACGAGCGTGATGCCGAGCGCCCCGGCGATGAGGCTGAACAGGCGGCGCGCGCCGCGACGCCGGCGGGTGAGGTGCGTCATTCGAGGGGTTCCTTCTGATCGAGCGGGTTGAGAGCGGAGGGGTGGGCGCCGGTCGTGGCGGCGAGGCCGATCCGGGTGAGGGTGTGGCGGGATCGCACGCGCAGCCGGCGCAGCTGGCGGTCGCTGACCTTGCCGGCCTCGCCGCCGCCGAGGGCGCGGGCGAGGCCGAAGAGGATGAGCACGAGCACGAGCAGCGCGAGGGCGGTGGCGAAGCCGCGGGCGATCTGGTCGGGTTGGGGGGATTCGATGAGGTTCAGCGCCAGCAGCGGAAGCGAGACCATCGCCCCGTGCAGAGGGTTGGCGTTGAGGTAGGGCGTGAAGCCCGCGGTGAGCAGCACCGGCGCGGTCTCGCCGATGCCGTGGGCGGTGGCGAGGATGATCGCCGTGACGAGGCCGGAGCGCACGGTGGGCAGCACCACGAACCACACGACCCGCCACTGCCCGGCGCCGAGGGCGTAGGCGCCTTCGCGCAGCACGCCCGGCACGAGCCGCAGCACCACGTCGGAGGAGCGGATCATGATCGGCAGCATCAGCACCGTGATGGCGAGCGAGGCGGCCAGGCCGCTGTAGTTCTTGGTGATCAGCACGATGACGGAGGCGTAGATGAACAGCCCCGCCACGACCGAGGGCAGCGCGGTCATCGCCTCGACGATGGTGCGCACGATGCGCGCGAAGCGCCCGCCCACCTCGCCGAGGAACACGGCGGTGGTGAGCCCGAGCGGCACGGTGAGCACGAGGGCGATGCCGATCTGGACGAGCGTGCCGACGAGACCGTGCAGGATGCCGCCGACGTCGAGCCCCGCGAGGGGGCCGACCCCGCCCATGTCCTCCGTGAAGAAGTGGAAGTGGTGGAGGAAGTCACCGCCCCCGGTGAACAGCTGGGCGTAGACCGACCAGCCGCGCACCACGATGAAGATGATGACGAGGGCGAGGGTGCCGACGACGGCCACGACCCCGGCCCACAGCATCACGGTCCAGAACCGGTCCACGACCGCCGGCCCGCTCTCGTGCAGGAACACGAGCAGCGTGTAGAAGGCGACGAACCAGGCGAAGGAGAGCACGAGCAGCCAGCCGATCGGCACCAGACCGATGACGGCGGTGAACAGCAGACCGACGGCGAGGCCGGCCACGGCCGCGCCGAGCACCCGGAAGACCTCGTCGCGGGAGGCGCCGAGGGCGACGCGCCGTTCGGGCGATGGGGTCTCGTCGGGTTCCGGCTCGTGCTGCGGCAGGTGGGTGCGCGTATGCGGCTGTCGCTGGGCGACGGTCATGTCAGTCCTCGCTCTCTGCGCCGGAGCGGCTGCGGGCGATGATGGTCGAGGCGGTGAAGTTGACCGCCATGGTGAGGATGAAGAGCGCCAGGCCCGCGGCCATGAGCGCGGAGATGCCGAAGTCGTTGGCCTCGCCGTATTTGAGGGCGATCGTGGCGGCGATCGAGTTGGCTCGGTTGGCCTCGAGGATGTGCCAGTTCACGGTCACGGAGGGGCTGATGATCAGGTAGATCGCGATCGTCTCGCCGAGCGCCCGGCCGAGGCCGAGCATCGTCCCGCCGATCACGCCGCCTCGGCCGAAGGGCAGCACGACGGAGCGGATCACGCCCCAGCGCGTCGCCCCGAGCGCGTAGGCGCCCTCCCGTTCGCCGATGGGCGCGCGGGAGAAGCTCTCGCGCATCATGCTCGTCATGACCGGGATGACCATGGCGGCGACGACGAGGCCGGCGATGAAGGTGCTGGCGGTGTAGAGCGCGTCGTCCGGCAGCGGGTTGCTCGGGTCGGCGCCGTCCACCTTGAAGATCGGGATCCACCCGAACCAGGTGGACAGCCAGCGGGCGAAGGGCACGAGCGTCGGCTGCAGGAAGCGGGCGCCCCACAGGCCGAACAGCACCGAGGGCACGGCCGCCATCAGGTCGACGACGGAGACCATGACGCGGCGCAGCCCGGCCGGCGCGATCTCGGTGACGAACAGGGCGGCGGCGATGCTGAGCGGGAAGGCGACGATCAGCGCCACGAGGGCGATGAGGATCGTGCCGGGCAGCAGCGCGGCGATGCCGAAGTGGTAGGTCTCCGGGTGCCAGTCGGCGGTGGTGATGAACTCGACGATGCCGACCTTCCGCAGGGCGGCGATGGACTGCCAGCTCAGGAAGACGCCGACGAGGCACATGATCACGAGCACGATCACGCCGCCGAGGCGGGCGACGCCGCGGAAGGCCTCGTCGCTGCGCTCGCCCCGGGTGGCGAGCGTGCGCGGCGCGGCGGTACGGGCGCTCTCGTCCGGGTAGTCCGGCTGCACGGTCAGCCGTTCGACGGCGCTCATCCCTTCCTCCTGCGCGCGGCGCCGACGACGGGAGCGATGCCGACGGCGAGCAGCGCGCCGATCAGCCCGCCGGCGAGGCCGTACTGCGGGAAGCCGCTGGCCGTCCTCGGGGTCTTGACTGCGGCGGCCACGGCGTCCGGCGGCAGCGTGGGCGGCGGTGTCTGCTTTCCGCCGCCGCCATCCGTCGTCTTCGTTCCGCCGCCGTCGTCCGTCGGCACGGTGGTCGTGGTGGGCACGGTGCCGCCGTCATCGTTGTTCTGGCCGCCGTCGTCACTGCCGCCGTTCTGGCCGTCGCCGTTCTGACCGTCACCGGCCGGTTGCTGGCCGCCGCCGCCCGGCGGGTTCCCGCCGTTGTCGCCCGGCTGCGCACCGCCGCCATCGCTCGGCCGGCCGCCGCCGGGCTGGTCGTCGCCGGGCTGGTCGTCGCCGCCGGGCTCGGTGGGCGGCGCGGTCAGCGCGGCGATGGTCGTGTGCGCCTGAGTGAGCAGCGTGGAGGTGAGCGGCGCGTAGCCCGGCGGCAACTGGCCCTGGTTCACACCGGGCTTCTGCCCGTCCGTCGTGATGTAGCCGAGAGCCGTCGCGATGGTCTTCGCGTCGTCCTTCGACAGTCCGTCGGTCTGCACGGCGGCGTAGACGGGCATGGTGAGCGGGTAGGCGCCGGAGGCGTAGTCGCTCTCGTCCGAGACCTGCTCCACACCCGGCGTGCCACTGGGTGTGAAGGTGCTGGCCGCTTTCCGCAGGCTCGTCCCGTCCGCCCCGACGCAGTGTGCCCCGCTGTCGTCGCACAGTTGCGCAGTGGAGAGCTGGAACTTCGCGGCCGTCGCGGTGTCGGTGAGCGCGATGATGGAGCGGCTCGCCGGAGGCTCCGTCGCGCCGCTGGCTTTCCACATGCCAGGCTGGTCGCCGATCGCACAGGAGATGTTCTGCGTGGCATCGCACCAGACCGAGTTGCTCGGGTAGACGCCACGGGCGGCGGTCGCGCCGCTGTCGGCCAGTGCGTTCACGTGCGGATGCAGGTCGACGAGGGAGAGCTCGCCCTGCTTGACCTTGCCAAGCCCATCGATGACCGGCTGTCGGGCGTACCAGCCGGGCTGCGGGAAGACCGTAGAGTCCGAGGGGTAGCTCATCGGGCCGTAGGTGAAGGTGTCCGGGCTCTGCGTTCCATCGATCTTCGCCTGCGCGTCGGCGTCGAGCTCGTCCTTCTTCGGCAGGCACTCCTCGTAGGTGCGGGTCGAGAAGAACGGATTGATGACGTAGCCGTTCGCGTCCGGGCAGCCGTGCAGGAAGGCCCGGGCGGCGTCGGAGGCGAGCAGCCAGGGCCAGATCTGTGACGCGGCGTCGGAGGCGAGGTTCGATACGACCACGTCGCCGCCGCCGTTGTTGTTGCCATTCATGGCCACTCCGGGGTTGAGCCTCATGAACTCGGGGTCCTCGGAGAGCGCGAAGGGCTCGGTCGTCATGATCCAGGGCGCGTGAGCCGACAGCTGTGTGCCGTCGGCATTGGTGTCGATTCCGTCCAGATAGCTCTCGGTCAGCAGCTTGGCGATGAGCAGCGGGTCGAGCTTGAGCTGGCGGACCTGACTGCTGTTGTTGACGACGTTGAAGGCGAAGGTCACACCGCTGAGCGCCACGGGCGCGTAGGCGGTGGTCGTGGAGTCGTCAAGGGGGTCGGTCGTGAAGATGAGGCTCTGCGCACCCTGCTGGTACTGCTGCCGGGATTGGAAGTCGGCGTTCGGGGTGTAGCCGAGAGCGATGTCGTCGGCTTGGCAGACAGCGGGGATCCAGGAGGACATGGCGATCGGCAGCAGTTCGGAGCCGGAGCCGAGGGTGCGGGCCTGGCCGTTGGGGCAGCCGTTGAGCACCGGAGCCATCGACAGCTTCACCTGCATGCGCTGCGCCCACAGGCTGGGCGAGATGGCCCCGACGGTGTTCGCGTTGGCGAACGCGCCGCTGGCCGCCTCCATGCCCTGGTTGAGCGGGACGACGACGAGCCAGCAGCTGTCGGTGCTGGGCGCGTCATCACGCAGGCCGCAGCCGAGGAAGTTGGATTCGGCACCGGTCAGGACCTGGAACGGCTGGTCGACGCTGCCGTCGCCGCCCAGCACGGTGCCGCCGAGTTCGTTCGTGGTGGTGTTGTTGTAAGCGCTCTGGTCGGAGCCGTCTATGCCGGTGGGAGCGACCGTGGCGCCGGGGGCCAGAAGGGCCTGATCTCGGCCGTCGACGTTGCTGACTTTGGAGTTGCTGCCGTCGGCGGTGAGCCGGCTGCCGAACTCGCAGTGGGCGGGATCCGGGTTCGTCTCGTCGCCAGCGCCCCAGCACTGCACCATCGCGAAGGTGGTTCGCGTGGAAGCGATCTGGCCGTTGGTCACGACGGCGCCGCTGAGACGCACGTTCACGGACTGGTTGATGAGGTCGCGGGTCTGCGAGACGGTCATCTGGAGTCCCTGTGTGCCGTCGTCCCCCGTGCGGCCGTTGCTCGCGCCGAAGTAGCGCTGGTAGTAGTCGCGCAACGTCGGGTCCAGGTCGTCGTAGGTCTTCGCGCCACCGGAGTCGGTAAGGACGTGCGTCGCGTCACGTGCGACCCGGTCGGCGGCGGGCGGCGGTGTGGCGCCGTCGGGGTATTGGTCGTCCCAACGGACGGTGACGGCGGAGTCGGTGCTGCGCACCACGCCCTGCGGCCCCCACTGGGCGGATGCCTCGGGTGTGTCGGCGGCGGTGGCGGGGGCGACGCCCGCGGCGGTGACGACGAGGCCCGCCATCACGAGCAGGGTGGCGGGCAGCAGGCGGGGCGAGTGAGAGGGGCGGTGTGGAGAGTGCATTTCAGCCTTCGGCGGGTTGAGAGAGAAGGAGGGGCAGACATGGCGTGCGGGCAGCCGGGCGATCGCCCGGCTGCCCGCAGAGGGAAGGAATCGTCAGCGCGCGGCTGCTGCCGTACGGCGCCTCCAGACGAGGACCCAGGCGCCCGACCCTGCCGCCGCGGCGAGGAAGGCGAGCAGGAAGACTCCGGCGAGTCCGGCGGGGGTCTTCACGGTGTGCGCGACCCAGCCGGTGGCGAAGCTGACCGGGTCGTTGCTGCCCGAGCCGCCCGCACCGGGGTCACCGGCGCCGGGGTCGCCCGAGCCGTTGCCGCCCGAGCCGCCGGGGTTGTTCGCGCCGGGGTCGTCGCTCGGGTCCGGGCTGGGGTCGTCGCTCGGCTCTCCCGTGACGGTGAAGGCCACGGTCGCGGTCTTCGTGGCATCGGTCGCGTCGGTGAAGACGAGGCTGTGCGCGCCGGCGGGGGTGTCGGCGGGCAGCACGAAGTCGTAGACGAGCGAGCCGTCGCCTGCCGCCGTGGCGTCGTCGAGGTCGACGGGGTCGGAGTGCAGCTGCACGTGCACCGTGCCGCCGTCGGTGAAGGTGCCGGCCGGCTCCGTGACCTCGTAGCTGGTGCCCGGGGTGAGCTCGGTGTCGCCGTCCTTCAGCGGGGTGGGCACGATCACGGCGTCCGTCGGGTCGGACATCGCGGAGGCGTTGAAGTCGGCCTTCGCGGCGTCGCTCGGGGTGAACTGGGCCGTGACGACGTGGCTGCCGGGCTTCAGCCCCGCGAGGGTGCCGCTCGCCGCGCCGTCGGTGACGTCGGTCGGGTCGCCCGCCTTCGCGCCGTCGACGAAGAACTGCACCGTGCCGTCGGCGCCGTCAGCGGCCTCGCCGCCCTTCGTCGTGGCGACGGTCGCGGTCACGTCGACCGCGGTGTGATCGTCTGCGTTGAGCTTCGCGGTCGCCATGACGAAGGTCGCGGCGGCGGGCGCCGTGATCGTGACGGTGACGGGCGCGGCATTCGCGTTGGACGCGCCGAAGGCGTCCGTGACACCGGCGTAGCTCGCGGAGAAGGAGTGCGAGCCCACGCTCAGCTGAGCCGCGGTCGGCGTGAGCGTCGCGGTCGCGGTGCCGCCGCTGCCCGCGGTGAGCGCAACGGGCGCGCCGAGGTTCGTGCCGTCCTCGGTGAACTGCACCGCTCCGGTGGGCGAGGTGGTGCCGTCGGCGGAGGTGATCGTCGCGGTCAGAGCGTGCTTCGCGGTGTCGGTCTCAGCGATCGCCGTCGTGGTGGGGGTCGCGGTCGGCGTGGGGTCGCCGTCGAGCCGCCAGCTGCCGCTCGAGACGGTCATGGTGCTCCAGGCCATCTGCATCGTCATGCTGCCCGTGCCGGGCGGGGCCCAGTACCCGGTAGCAGCGTCCATGCAGACGAGGGCGAGCGTGTAGCTGCCGTCTGCCAGGGTGCCGAAGTCGAGGTTGTGGGCGGGGACGCCGCTTGCCTTCCAGGCCTTCGAACCCGGCAGCATCTGGTCGCCGGCGCTGAGGCCGTCTGCCCCGCCCAGGGCGGCTTGCAGCCAGGCCACCTGGTCGTGCCCGTCGGGAGCGTTGCCCGCAGAGACGGCCTTGCTTATGCCCAGCTGCACGACCGGAGCGCTGTCGAAGGTCCCCGAGTAGATCACCGCAACCATCGTGTTCAACTTGTCGCTGCCGGTGAACGTGACGCCGGCGGGGACCGGGTCGTCGCACTTGAAGTCGCTCGTGACCGTGTAGGCCGGGGCGCCCTGGGCGAGGTCGCTGAGAGCGCGCCGCTCAGGGTCGCTGACGGTCAGCGTCGGGTGGCTCTCGGGGGCGGCCTGGGCGGGCACGGCGGCCGAACCGGCGAGAAGCCCCACAATGGCGAGGCTCAGGGTGACGACGCCGGTGAGCAGGCGACGTGGAGGGGCAGAGTGATGCATGGTGCGGGCGATGCCTTTCCTTGGGAGGGGGGGGTGCCGGGTCACGGCGCTGTGCCGGGCGCCTGCGGCGCCCGGCACAGCTCGGTCAGGGAGCGCCGGTTACGGCAGCTCCCAGCTGGAGTGGAGGAAGTCGGCGGGCTGGCCGGCGAAGCCGAGCGTCAGGAAGCCGAAGGTGGTGATGGCGCCGCTCTGGGTGGGCAGCACGTTGGCGACGAGGTTGCCGAGAGCGTTGTCGGCGGTCACGGTCGTGGGCAGGTGCGTGGTCCCGTCGACGACGGTGTGCCCGCCGCTCTGCGAGTAGCTGATCTCACTCGTCGGGACGACCGAGTAGACGTCGCGGGCGAGGGTGACCGGGGCGGTGGGGTTGGCGACGTCCTGGGCGGGGATCGCCGTACCCGTGTTGCCGTACAGCCCCGTCGAGAGCGGGCTTGCGGTGGGGTGGCTGTTGTCGGAGACCGGCTGGGCCTTTCCGCCAACCGTGGCGACGGCCGCACGGCGGTCGACCGTGAGCAGTGTGATGCCCGTCACGCCGGTGTCGGTCGCGATCCCGTTCTTCTGGGCGATGTACTGCGCCGCCGAGAAGGGGATGATGCCGTGGCTGTCCAGCTCGGCGGCGTTGTTCTCCTGCAGGGTGGGGTTCGTGTCGATGCACGCTCCCGGGGCGTTGGTGTTCGCGCCGAGCGCCGCCATGAAGAACTGCCGGGTGCCTGAGTTGGGCTGCGGCAGCTGGATGTGCACGGTCACCGAGGAGAGTCCGAAGCTGATCGTCGCCTCGTGGGCGCCCGCGTCGATCGTCACGTCATCCGTGTCCTGGCAGTTGTAGATCGCCTTCAGCTGTTCGCTGGTGATGTCGGTCAGGCCCGAGACCTCGCTGCCGATGGCCACGTCGACCGCGTCGCGGGCGAGCGGCACGTAGGTGAGGTTGTCGTTCGTACCGCCGATCTGGTTCGCCGTGGCGTCGTCGACGTTGACCGGGTTGACCTCCGTGATGCGGAGGTTGGCCGGCGGCTGGCCCGAGGAGCGGGCGATGTCGACCGCGCGCTCCAGGCTGTGGTGCGCGTCGTCGGTCTGCTGCAGGGTCTTGTCCGTCAGCGCGGAGTCGTAGGACAGGCTCAGCGCCTGGCGGCCGGCGCCCGAGCCGCCGGGGCGGTTGAAGACGGGGCCGTTGACCTTGGTCTGGATCGTCGAGCTGCCGAAGGCGTCGAAGGAGAGCAGCTTGTGGCCGGCCTGATCGGGAACGCCCGCGACGAAGGTGTGGGTGTCGTCGAAGTAGCCGTTGGCGAAGCCGTCGTAGAGGCTCTGGATGGTGTCGGAGCCGGCCGCGACGTAGTCGGTCGGAGCGCCGAGCGGGTCCGCGTTCGCGGCGGGGATGCCGAACGCGCTGACGGTGACGAGCGCCGCCGCGGCCGCGAGGCCGCCGAGGAGCGTCTTGGACTTGAGGTGTGCCATTTGCGTGATGAACTTTCTGCTAACGTGCGTTGCCGTGCCGCGGGCTGAAACCGCAGCACGTCTCATCGGCAGAGCCCGCACTGTCCTCAATAGCTCTGAGGACTGCGTGGTGCTCCCGTCGGTGTGAGCGCGCGGGGTGGATCGGATCTCCTCCGCGCGCTTGCCCGTTAAGGAACGGGTCCGACGTGTGCCGGCCGAGCGCTGTGCCCCGTGGGGTCGCGCAGTGCTCGGCCGGCGTGGGCGTGTCGACCTGTCGCGATGCGGGTCCGAGAACCGGCTGGCTCACGTTCACCCCGACACCCCCTTCGACTGGCCTGACAGTGGGCGCCGCCCCTCGGGCTTCCTGGCCGGCGCCTGGTGCCCGCACGCGCCGGGGCTGAAATCGACGCCTGCGAACACGGCCAGAATGCACGACCCGCGAGCCTGCCGCAAACTTTTTTGGCGGTGTAATTTCGTCCAATACAACACCGGCGTGCGACGTGCGGGTGAACGACAAGCCACGTGCCTGAGACACGCTTGCGGCCCGTGCGGGATCGGCGCAGGATCTTGATGGGCTGCCTTCTCCTCAGTAGAACAGCTCGCCAGGTTCGGATAAATACCCGGTAGAAACCTATTTATTCAAGATTCCTGGCACACCTGAGGCAGGGGATCAGCCTGCTGTCACACCGCCCGCACGGAGAATTCAGAAGTTCCGGCACGACAGCACTCAGCATCGGATATCCCACCGCGAAGCATGGCAGCCGCGCTCAGCCGCCGACCACGTACCCTCGTGCTTAATGACCGGTAATTCAGTATGTTGTCGCGATGTGACCGCAGACTGCCCAAAGGGTTCCGCCGACGCCGATGCCGACGGCTCCGGCGACGCCGGCACCCCCGGCACCTCGTTCCGGGTCCAGTTCAGCGAGCCGGGCACCACGGCCTACGCCCGCGACGCCCGCAAGCGCGCCTACATCCTCGCGATGATCCCCCGCCCGTCCGCGACGAATCCGCTCGCCCCGCTCACGCCCATCGAGAGCACAGGGATCACCTGGAGCCTCGTGTCCGGTGCCGAGCTGAACCTGGCCTACCGCACCCGCGACTTCGCCACCCCGGAGGCCGCGCTGGAGGACCTGGAATGGCTCGCCCGCCGCGCCCCCGCGCTCAAGCCCGTTCCCGTGCGCGACGTCGGGCAGCGCCATCACTCCTGGTGGCTCAGCCTCGACGGCGAGGTCGTGCTCGTCGCCGCGCAGCCCTTCTCGCCCTCCGTCGCCGTCAAGCGCGCCTACACCGCGGCGCGGGCGCTGTTCCAGCTCCGCGATGAACTGGGCTGAGCGGCATCCGCCCCGGCGGCGCTCAGCGCGCCTGCAGGCCCGGCTGGATGAGGTCCCAGATGTGGTCGAGCCGCGCCTCGGTGTCGTCCCCGCCCCACGGCGACTGCGACATGAGCACACCCCACGCGATGTCGATCAGCGCCGCGCTCGTGCCACGGGTGTCGATCGTCTCGCGCACTTCCTTGTCGGCGATCGCCTGCTGCAGCCGCGAGACGAACAGGGCCTGCAGCTCGGCCAGCGGCGTGCCGCCCTCGCCCACCCCCTCCGAGCACAGGCGCAGGTACGCCTGCAGGCGCGGGTGCTCGTGCACCGCCCCGAACACCGAGCGCCACAGCGCGTGCAGCGCGGTGAGCCCGCGGCCGGCGCTCTCATCGACGGCGAGCGTCTCGGCCCACTGCGTGCGGCCGAGGGTGTTCAGCTCGTCGGCGATGTCGATCTTGTTCTGGAAGTGGTGGTACAGCGCCCCTTTGGAGAGCCCGATGCGATCGATGATCTCCATCGTGCGGGTACCCGCGTAGCCGTGCAGATTGAACTCCACAGCGGCCGAGTCCAGGATCACCTGGTGGGTGCGTTCCTTCTGTTCCTGCCTGAGCATCGCGCCTCCTCCAGGATGAGGCTAGGGCATCGGACCCCCCGGATGGGCGTTCACAGGCCGTGATTACGCTACGCACCATGCGGGCCCCCGATCGTATGCAGCCCCTCAAGCCCTTTCCCGATCTCAGCGACGCGCAATGGGTGCTGGCGCTGGTCGCGTGCGCCCTGGCTTACTACACGCTGGAGATCGCTCTCGCCACCGGTTTCTTCTTCACGAGCAACCCCGGGCCGCGCCTGAGCACGCCCCAGGTCGCCGGCACCGCGGCGCTGCTGATCGCGCAAGCGGCCCTCGCCTTCCTGCGCCGCACGAGACCGATCCTCATGTTCGTCGGAATGGTCGCGCTCCTGCTCCTGGCGATGATGCTGATCAACGACCGCGCCCTCGCGGTCAACCTGACCCTGCTGTACAGCGTGTACAACCTGGTCGCACGCGTCCCGCCCCGGATCTGGGCCTGGCTCCTCCTCGGGGGCATCGTGTGCGACGTCAGCACGCAGGTGCTGATCTCCCATCTCGGCGGCATGTCGGCATCGGCCTACCTGATCATCGTCGTGCTCATCCGGGCCGCGATCAGCTACCTGCTCGCAGTGCCGGCCGGTCTGCTGGTCGCCTCGCACGAGCGGCGCGTGCAACTGGCATCCGAATACGCCGAGGCCGTGCAGCGGGAGCAATCGGCGCTCGTGGCCGCCGCCGTCGCACAGGAGCGCACGAGCATGGCGCGGGAACTGCACGACGAGGCCGCGTACCACATGTCCGGAATCATGGTCCAGACGGCGGCGGCGCTCGAGGTCGCGGAACGCTCTGGACGCGACGGCACGCTGGAGTCTCTGCTCGAGTCCATCCGGGCCGAGAGCGTGCTGACGCTCACGAGCCTGCGCGAGGTCATCGGGGTGCTCCGCGACCCCGGGACGGACGACCGCACAGAGCCCGCCTCCGCGCAGCTGCGCGAGCTGATCACGACCGTGCAGCGCACCCAGCCGGCCGTGCGGCTGCAGGTCGTCGGCGAGCTGGACGATCTCTCCCCCACCGTTGCCCGGGCGTGCTATCGCATCGTGCAGGAGTCGCTGTCGAACGCCCGGAAGCACTCGCCGGACGCACCCGTGGTCGTCCAGTTGGAGCGCGACGAGCGGACCGTCCACATCGACGTCCGCAATGCGCCCCCGCCCGACCCCTACCGCGCCCGCCCGGCCCGCAGCGGCTTCGGCCTCGTGGGGATGCACGAACGCGCGACCCTGCTCGGCGGCCAGCTCACGAGTGCGCGAACCGCCGAAGGCGGCTGGCACACCCAGGCGGCCATTCCCGTGCACCCGAGGATGCCACTGTGATCAGGGTCCTCGTCGTGGACGATCTGCCCTCCGCCCGGTTCGGGCTCCGCGTGCTGCTCGACGCCCGCGACGACATCGAGGTCGTCGGCGAGGCCCCGACAGCGATCGAGGCGCTCACGGCGATCGCGGCCCTGACGCCCGACGTCGTGCTCATGGACGTGCGGATGCCTGGAATGGACGGCATCGAGGCCACCCGGCTCATCAACGCCTCGGTCACGGGCCGGCGCGTCCCGGTCATCGTCATGAGCACCTTCGACGAAGACGCCCATGTGTTCGACGCCATCGACGCGGGCGCGGCCGGCTTCGTCCTGAAAGGCGCGAGCGGTGACGAGTTCGCGGATGCCGTGCGGCAGGCGGCCAGGGGCGAGGGGCTGCTGTCGAAGACGGTCACCAAGCGCGTGCTCGACGAATTCGCCCAGCGCGCGGCGGCCGTGAACGCCCGGCGCGGCGATCACGCCGGCCTCGCGCAGCTGACCCGGCGCGAACGCGACGTGATCCTCGAGGTGTGCCGGGGCATGACGGACTCCGAGATCGCCGCGGAACTGCACATCGGCGTCTACACCGTCAAGGACCACCTCGTCCAGATCCGGCGCAAGATCGGCGTGCGCAACCGCACCGCGATCATGGGCTGGGCCGTGCAGAACGGTCTGTACCCGGGCGGCTGATTCCCCCGTTCGCGGGAGCAAAAACCCAACTTTCGAGGGGGGCGGAACACGGCCTCGGGCGCGGACAATCAGGAGAGCCTGAGCGACTCTCACCCCCAACCGCACGGGCAGCTTCGCACGAGAGTGGGCGACCGTGGATTTGAGAAACCTGGGCTATCTCGCCGCTGACCGCACCTTCTTCGACAGCCCGGATCGGGCGCCGCAGCCACCGAGCCGTCTTTTCGTCCTGCCGCACCAGTACCCCTGGAGCACGTGGCTGCAGCACAGCTCGCGGAGCTGGCACGCCGTCTCCCCCGGGGTGGAGCTTCCGGTCCAGGGCTGGAAGATCCACGTCTCCGCGACCCCGGCGAACGCGCAGAGCGTGCTGTCCCGCGTGGCGGAGTACGCCTGGGACGCACGGCTGAGCTTCAAGTTCATCCCGGACCACGGCGAGCTGATCGCCCGCAACAGCAAGCAGGCCCACCGTGGCTCGGCCGGCAAGTTCATCACGCTGTATCCGCGGGACGAGGCCGAGCTCGAACGGAGCCTCGACGAGCTCGAGCGGCGGGTCGGCGGTGAGCCCGGCCCGTACATCCTGAGCGACCTGCGCTGGAAGGACGGCCCGCTGTACGTGCGCTACGGCGCCTTCCACCAGCGCTTCGTGCCGGACGACGACGGCGAGCTCCAGCCGGCGGTCACCGACCCGTCCGGCGCGCTCGTCCCCGACATCCGCAGCGCCGGCTTCCTCGTCCCCTCCTGGGCGCACGTGCCCGGCTTCCTGCAGGAGCAGCAGCAGACCCTGGCGCAGTCCGAGGCCCCGGCCGACTTCCCTTACGAGGTCAGCGGTGCCCTGCACTTCTCCAACGGCGGCGGTGTCTATCTCGCCCGCGCCCACGGCGAGGAGCACGAGACGATCGTCCTGAAGGAGGGCAGACCGCACGCCGGCCTCACCCCCGACGGGCGGGATGCGGTCATGCGCCTCGACGACGAGGCCTCCTACCTCGAATGGCTGCGCGACGAGCCGACCGTCGTCGCCCTGCATGAGCGGCGCCGGCTCGGCGAGCACGGCTTCCTCGTGCTGGAGCGGATCGAGGGGAAGACCCTGAGCAAACAGGTGGTCGAGCGCTACCCCGGCGTCCGTGTCGAGTCGACCCCGGCGGACTACCTCGACTACCGCGACTGGGCGCTCAGCCTGGTGGCGGTCCTCGAGGCAGCCATCACACGCATCCACGAGGCCGGCGTCGCGGTGGGCGACATCCACCCCGAGAACATCCTCGTCCGCGAGGACGACAGCCCCGTGCTCATCGACCTGGAGATGGCGCATCCCGTCGACGACGGCGCCCCCAACCAGCTCGGCGCCCCCGGCTTCGCACCGCCCACCACCCTCGCCGGGCGGGAGGCCGACCTGTGGTCGCTCGCGCGCGTCGAGCTCTTCCTCTTCATGCCGCACGTCGGCGTCGCCGACCTCGACGTGCGGAAGACCGGCGAGCTGATCGACACGGCCGCATCCGCGTTTATGCTGCCCCCGGAGTTCGTCGAGCACCTGCGCCGACGGCTCGTGCCGCCCGAGGCATCCGCCCCGATGAGTCGGCTCGCCCAGCAGGCGATCGAAGTGCTCGACACGTGGAACACGCGCAGCGAGGACGGCCTCATCGCCATCCAGGTCATGCTCGCCCGCGCCATCGAATCCAGCGCCGACTTCGCCCGCACGGACCGCGCCTACCCCGGCGACCCGCAGCAGTTCCGCGACAACGGCTACAACCTCGCCCACGGCGCCGCCGGCGTCATCCACGCGCTGTCGAACGCCTCGCTCGACGTCCCCGCCGATGCCTGGGACTGGCTGGACAACGCGATCCGGATGCCGAGCGCGCCCGCGCAGCTCGGACTGTTCGACGGGCTCTCCGGCGTCGGCTGGGCCCTGCGCACCGCGGGCGACCACGCCTGGGCCGACCGCGTTCTCGCGGAGGTCATCGCTGCGGTGGACCAGCGCCTCGACCGGCCGGACCGCCCACTGCGACGCGACCTCTACGGCGGTCTTCCCGGCATCGGGCTCTATCTGCTGTCAGAGGGGCAGGACGTCGCTACCGAGCTCGCCACCCGGATCGCCGCCCGGCTGGACGGCGTGGAACCGGCGTTGAACGGGACAGCAGAGCCACGGCACGGCCTGATGCGCGGGCCGAGCGGCACGGCGCTCTTCGCCGCCCGGCTCTTCGAGCTGACCGGGCAGCCGGAGCACCTGCGCCTGGCCGAGACCGCTTTCGCGCAGGACCGCGCGCACCTCGTCGAGGCATCCGATGGATCGCTGCAGATGGACGAGGGCTACCGGCTCATGCCCTACCTCGCGAGCGGCTCGGGCGGCTGTGCCCTCGTCGCCGCACAGCTGCTGGACCTCGTCGCCGACCCGGAGCCCTACCTCGCCATCGTCAACAGCGCGCAGCTGGCCCTGCAGAGCACCTTCACCATCGAGAGCGGGCTCTTCACGGGGCGGGCGGGGTTCATCCACATCCTCGGCTACCTGAGTCGCCTCGGCCTGACCACACCGGAGTCGGAGCGCGCGCTCGACGCCCATGTCGCCGCCTTGAAGCTCCATGCCGTGCGGCTCGGCACCGGCATCGGATTCCCCGGCACCAGCAACCTGCGGCTCTCAACCGACTTCGCCACCGGCGCGGCGGGCGTCGTCAGCGCTCTCCAGTCGTACGAGCTGCTGCGCTTCGCCCCGGAATGGTCCGGTTGGGAAGCCACGCTCCCCCTGCTCGCGCACCAGTCCACCCGGGCAGCCCGGCGCGCGTACTGATGACCGACGGAGGAAGGAGGTGAGTGAGAAGAATGCAGGTGATGGGGTTCCTTCTGAAGCTTCAGACCCTCGAGGCGAAAACCCTCGGGCCCGATGACGTGCTCTCGTTCAGCGTGACGAGCCAGACGCTCTGCGTCAGCGGCGCGTCCACGATCTGCTAGCCGACGGCGAGCGGTTCACACCGAATCACACCAACCCGACCACAACGTCGCGGCATGCGCCGCCACGGGAGTCGCGTGGGCCACAAGCCCGCGCGACTCCGTCGTCTCCGGGGGGTCTCCGCGCGAGCCTGCCGCGCGGCATCCGTGAACGCCTCACCCGGCATCCCGCACCCGGCATGCGCCCCCTCAGTCGGCGTCGGCCTCGCGCCAGAAGCCCACCGACTCGAGCGTGCGCACGGCCTGCTCGCCGGTGTGGACGAAGTGCTGCGCGAGCGCCCCCGCTGCACCCGGCCCGTCGCCGGTGCGGATGCGCTCCACGATCTCGTCGTGCTCGTCGAAGGTCTGCTCGCGGAACTCCCACTCGGCGTTCGACTCGAAGAAGTGCGACGGCATGTTGTTCGAGAGGATGCGCAGCACGGAGATCAGGCGCCGTGAGCCCCCGGCGCGGTTGATGACGCGGTGGAAGGCGAAGTTCAGCTGGTCGTGCTGGTTCGGGTCGTCGGTATCGCGCATCTGCTGCGAGATGTCGGCCAGCTGCGCGACGGTCTCGGGCGCACCGTGCTCGGCGATGCGCTGCGCAGCGATGCCGTTGAGCAGGCCGTACATCCGGAAGTGGTCGAGGATGTCCTCCTGCCCCAGCCGGGCGACGAAGGCGCCGCGCCGCGCCACGTTCGTGACCATACCCTCGGCCTCGAGCGTGATGAGGGCCTCGCGGATCGGCAGTCGGCTGACGTCGAGCGCGTCCGCGATCCCGTCCTGGTCGATGCGCTCGCCCGCGTGGAGCGTTCCGGAGAAGATCAGGTCGCGGATGTAGTTCGCCGCCTCCTGCTTCAGGCTCTGCCGATGCGGCCGTGCAGACACACTCAGTTCCGTCATCGCCCGAGCCCCTCGTCGTCCTTCCGGATCATGATCATCAGCAGCATCCGCCTGGCGTGCACGGAAATCCTTTCGACATGCTGCATATATGATATCTGGCTGCTGTGCCGTGTGACGTCGGAAGGCGAACGCCTCACGGATCCCGGCTCAGCGGGCGGTCACCTTGCCGGTGAGCGACGCGAGCGGCCCCAGGAACACCGGCCGGGCCGCCACCCACGCGGCCGCCATCACCACGACCGAGACCGCGAACAGCGCGAACCCCAGCCAAGAGCCCGCGGAGTCGCTGGAGCCGTACATGTGATTGAGGTTGCGCAGCGCCCCCGTGGCGAGCACCAGCGTCACGTGCACGATCACGAACAGCACGAAGAAGAGCATCGTCGGGAAGTGCAGGGCGCGGGCGAGCTCGATGGGATAGGCGCGGTTGAGGCGCGTCGCGTCCTTCGGCCAGGCATTCGACATCCGCAGCCCGGTCGCCAACGCGACGGGGGCCGCGATGAAGACGACGAGGAAGTAGCTGAGCTGCTGCAGGCTGTTGTAGTTCGCCCAGCCGTCCTCGGTGGGCCAGTCGAGCGAGGCGTACTGCAGCAGGGCGGATGCCGCGTCCGGGAAGACGCGCCAGCTGGTCGGGATCACCCGCGACCACTGCCCCGTGCAGAACAGCAGCACCCAGAAGACCACGCCGTTGAGCACCCAGAGCGCGTCGAGGCTCAGGTGCAGCCACAGGTCGATGCTGATCTTGCGCGGTGGATTCTTCGTGCGGATGGGGCCGCTGTTGTTGCGGGTCCAGAACGCGCCCGGCCGCTTGTTCGTCCGCACGAGCCAGCCGGTGCGGACGATCAGGATCAGGAAGAACGCGTTCAGGGCGTGCTGCCAGTTCAGCCAGGCGGGGAACCCGGTCGGCGCGAAGCCGGGCAGCGGGTACTGCCCGGGGTAGGCGGTGAGGAAGTCGGCACCCGCGGAGGAGTAGCGCAGCCACCGGGCCAGCAGCACGAGCACGGCGAGGACCACGAGGACCAGCGGGATCAGCCAGACCAGCCGGAACCAGCGACTGCGTTCCTTCTGCTCTCGCGGCTTCGGCTCCCGCGCCTTCGGGTCCCGCTGCTTCGAGCTCGGCGCCGAGGTCATGAGCCGGTCTTCTGCCGCCCCTGGATCGCCTCCACGAGCTGCGGCACCACGGTGAACACGTCGCCGACGATCCCGAAGTCGGCGACGTCGAAGATCGGAGCGTCGCCGTCCTTGTTGATGGCGACGACCGTCTTCGCGGTCTGCATGCCCGCGCGGTGCTGGATCGCCCCCGAGATGCCGAGCGCGACGTACAGCTGCGGGGACACCGTGACACCGGTCTGGCCGACCTGATGCGTCTGCTCGATGTATCCGGCGTCGACCGCGGCGCGCGAGGCGCCCACCGCCGCGTCGAGCGCGTCGGCCAGCTGCTCCACGAGCGCGAAGTTCTCGCGCGAGCCGAGGCCGCGCCCGCCCGAGACGACCTTGCTCGCGGTGCGCAGCTCCGGGCGGTCCCCGCCCGCGGCGCCCTCGTGCGCGGCGTCGATCACGGCCCAGCGAGACCCGTCGAGCTGCACCGTCGCCGTGATGACCTCCGGGGTCGCGGCCGGCGCCGCGCCCTCGATCGCGCCCTGCCGCACCGTGATGAGCGTGAGTCCGTCGGTGACGGTCGAGCGCACGGTGTAGGCGCCGCCGAAGACGGAGTGGGTGGTGACGGCGGATGCCTCGGCCGAGGTGCCCGGGGCCCCGGCCGAGGCATCCGTCGCCCCGCCGGGTTCGACCGCGACGGCGTCGAGCAGCAGCGCCCCGCCGGTGCGGGCGGCGATGCGGCCTGCGATGTCGCGGCCGTCCTCCGTCGCCGAGAACAGCACGGCCTCCGGCTCCAGGTCCCGGATCGCCGCCGCGAGCGCCTCGACCTCCAGGCCGTGCAGCACCGTGCCGGCCTCCGGCCCCTCCACCGCGTAGACCCGCTGGGCGCCGAGCCCGCCGAGCTCGGCCGTCAGTCCGGCGGAGGCGCCCGGCGCCGTCGCGAGGACCGCCACCGGGGTGCCCAGGCGCGCCGCCGCGGCGAGAAGGCCGCGCGCCGAGCCCTTGACCGCGCCGCCGGCGGTCAGTTCGATCAGCGTCAGTACGTTCGACATTCGTCTCTCCTGGTCCCTCGAGTCCTAGATCAGATGCGCGTCGGCCAGGTAGTCGGCGAGCCGCGCTGCCGCCGTGCCGTCGTCGACGACCTTCGTACCGGCCTCGCGCGGCGGGCGCTGCGCGGCCGAGACGATGGTCGCGTGGGCACCCGCCGCGAGCTCGACGCCGAGATCGGCGACCGTGAGCTCGGCGAGCGGCTTCCGCTTGGCGGACATGATGCCCTTGAAGCCGGGGAACCGCGCCTCCGGGTTGCGCTCGGTCACCGAGACGATCGCGGGCAGCGGCGCGTGCACGTCGAGCGTGCCGCCATCCGAGCGGCGTGTGCCGCTGACGCCGCCCGGGGCGAGTTGCACGACATCGAGATAGCTGAGCAGCGGGATGCCCAGGTGCTCCGCGACCGCGGCGGGCACCACGCCCCCGCGCCCGTCGGTCGACTCGTTCCCGGCGATCACCAGGTCGAAGCCCTGCGCGCGCACCGCGGCCGCGAGCACGGCGGCCGTGTGCGCGGCATCCGCCCCCGCCAACCGCTCGTCGACGACGTGCACGGCCGCGTCCGCCCCCATGGCGAGCGCGCGCCGCAGCGACTCCTTCGCGCCGACGGGTCCGACGGTCAGCGCGACGACCTCGAGCTTCTTGTCGCCGTCCTTGGCCTGGAGCGCGACCTCGAGGGCGCGCTCGTCGATCTCGTCGATGACGGCCTCGCTGGCGTCGCGGTCGAGAAGGCCGGTCGTGGTGTCGATGACACGGTCCGAGTACGTGTCCGGGACCTGCTTGATAAGAACGACGATCTTCATTGATTCACCTGTTCCGGTCGGTCTGCTTGAGTATATGGACGCGATTCGTCGGGCGGGGCGGCGGCGGCGAACCGGCCGGACGGAGCTTCGAGCTGTCCTGCACGAGTCGGCCGGTGCCGTTGCACTCAGGGAGAAGCATTCAGATCCACATCGTCGTGGGACATCGGCAACACTGCCGATTTTCGGATATTTGATGTTATGTCCACGATGCGCGTAGTGTCAAAAACACGCTAGAGGGACCCGCAGCGTCGCGCCGGTCTCATCCGAGAACATCAGAACCAGAGGGATCACAAGGCCATGGCCTCTGAAAACATCGCCGCCGCGCCATCCGTCGGCGCGCAGGAACCGATTCAGCTCAGCGAAGAGGACGGCGTCCTCGTCATCCGCTTCAACCGCCCCGAAGTCCGCAACGCGGTCAATCGCGAGTTCGCCGTGCAGCTCGGCGCCGCGCTCGACCGGCTCGACGCCGAGCCCACGCTCCGCGCCGCCGTGCTGACCGGCAACGGCAAGGGGTTCTCCTCGGGCATGGACCTGGGTGCGCTGCTGCAGGGCGAGGACCCGCACGTCGGCGACCGCGGCTTCGCCGGCATCGCGGAGCGCTCCGCGGCGAAGCCGCTCATCGCCGCCATCGAGGGCTTCGCGCTCGCGGGCGGCCTCGAGATCGCGATGTCCTGCGACATCCTCGTCGCGGGCGAAGGGGCGATCTTCGGCCTGCCCGAGCCGAAGCGCGGCATCGTCGCCGCCGGCGGCGGGCTCGTCCGGCTCGCCGAGCGGATCCCGTACTACGTGGCGATGGAGATCGTGCTGACGGGGAATCCCATCGACGCCCGACGCGCCTACGAGGTCGGGCTCATCAGCCAGCTGACCGAGGCCGGCGGCGCCTTCGAGAAGGCGATGGACATCGCCCACGCGATCGTCCAGAACGCCCCGCTCGCGATCACGATGAGCAAGGCCATCCTCACGGAGTCCCGCGACTGGCCGGCCGACGAGGCCTTCGCCCGTCAGCGCCGCTACTCGGACATCCCCGCCGCCAGCCAGGACGCCCACGAGGGCGCCACCGCCTTCAAGGAGAAGCGGCCGGCGGTGTGGCTCGGCCGCTGACGGGTCGGGGGCTACCTCTCTTGTTAGGGGGGTGGCCCCGGCATCCGGCCTCGGCCTGCCACGCGCTGGCGCATTTCGGGCCGTAGGGCGCACGAAACCGGTGAATTCGTGTGCCCTCCGGCCCGAACGCCGCTCTTCGCGTCGGGCGGCCCGTCGGCACCGGCACTCCCAGTACCGCCGTCACGCGCCGGTGTCGGCACCGAGGTCGGGCAGCCGGGCGAGGTCCTCGACGGGGAAGCGCAGGATGCCCTCCTGCTGCACGATCGCGACGAGCGAGCCGTCACGGCGATGGATGGTGCCTCGGGCCACGCCGCGGCCGTGCCCGGCCCACGTGGTCTCCTGGAGGAACAGCATCCACTCGTCGAATGGCGCCTCGTCGAAGAACCACATCGCATGGTCGAGGCTCGCCGCGCGCAGGCCCGGATAGGCGAAGGTCGCGCCATGCCGCAGCACGACGGGCTCGAGCAGGGCGATGTCCGTCGCCACCGAGAGGGCGGCGCGGTTCGCCGAGGCGGTGGGCGCCGACACCGGCTCCCAGGTGCGGAACCACATCGCCTGCCGACCCGCCGCCGCCCCAGGGTCGAGGCTCGGCGGGACACGACGGGTGTCGAGCAGCATGCGGTGGGCGAGCCGCCTCTCACCCTCGTAGCTGAAGTGCTCGATGGTCTCTGGGTCGGGGAATCCCGTCACCGCCGGCAGCGCGTGCTCGATGCCCGGCTCGGGCGCGTGGAAGGAGGCCGTCATGGTGAAGAGCAGCCGAGTGCCCTGGTACGCCTCGACCTGGCGCGACGAGAACGAACGGCCGTCGCGCAGCTCGCGCACGCGGTAGATCAGCTCGCCGTCGACGTCGCCCGTGCGCAGGAAGTACCCGTGCATCGAGTGGACGGGACGCTCCTCCGGGACCGTGTGCGCCGCGGCGAGGATCGCC
>DASWPQ010000007.1:0-3059 GCA_036398375.1 Gryllotalpicola sp. | reverse complement strand
TACTTTCCGTATGAGTAGAGCGGAAGACATCGCCGAACTCGTCATCGCGGCGCACACCCTCACCCGACTCGCGGCCATCGAGACCAGGAACGAGGCGCCAGCCGCGCAATGGCGAGCCCTGAGCGTCCTGCAGACCGAGGGCCCGCTGCGGCTGGGCGCGCTCGCCACCGCGACCAGGGCGACGCAACCGGGCATGACCCGGCTCGTCGGACAGCTCGCCGATCTCGGGCTCGTCGCTCGCGAGAGCGACCCGGCCGACTCCCGTGTGACGCTCGTCTCGATCACCGCGGCCGGCGCCGCCGCACTCGCCGACTGGCTCGTCGAGCTGCGCGATGCCCTCGAACCCCTCTTCGCCGATCTCGACGACGACGACTGGAAAGCACTGTCGCGCGTCGCCCGCATCCTGTCCGCCCGCACCAACCCCGTAGGAGCAACCCGATGACCGCCCACGCACCCACTTCATCCGTCTGGCGTCAACCCGCCCAGGTGTGGGCCGTCGCCTTCGCATGCGTCGTCGCGTTCATGGGTATCGGCCTGGTCGATCCGATCCTGCCCGCCATCGCGAAGTCCCTTCAGGCGGACCCCGTGCAGACCGAGCTGCTGTTCACCAGCTACTTGCTCGTGACCGGTGCAGCGATGCTCATCACGAGCTGGATCTCCAGCCGCATCGGCGCCAAGGCCACGCTGCTGATCGGGCTTGGTTTCATCGTGGTGTTCGCGCTGCTGTGCGCGATGAGCGGCAGCGTCAACGCGATCATCGGCTTCCGCGCCGGATGGGGGCTCGGCAATGCGCTGTTCATCTCGACGGCGCTGGCGACCATCGTCGGCGCCGCGAGCGGCGGAGCCGATCGCGCGATCATCCTGTACGAGGCCGCGCTCGGCCTGGGCATCGCCATCGGGCCGCTGGTCGGCGGGGCGCTGGGCAGCATCACCTGGCGCGGGCCGTTCTTCGGCACCGCGGTGCTGATGGCCATCGGCCTGCTCGCGATCGTGCTGCTGCTGGGGCGGATCCCGAAGCCGGCGACGCGGGTCCCGCTGTCGGCCACGTTCCGCGCGCTGCGCCACCCGTCGCTGCTGACCCTCGGCGTCGCGGCCCTGTTCTACAACTTCGGCTTCTTCTCGCTGCTCGCCTACACCCCGTTCCCGCTCGAGACCGCGGCCAAGCAGTCCGGCTACGCGGACTTCGGCGCGCACCAGCTCGGGCTCATCTTCTGCGGCTGGGGGCTGTGCGTCGCGATCACCTCGGTCTTCGCGGCACCGCGGCTGACCGCCCGCTTCGGGCGGCAGCGCACTCTCTACGCGATGCTCCTGCTGCTAGCCGTCGACCTGGCCGCGATGGCGGTCTTCGTGGACCGGCTCTGGGTCCTGATCGGCTGCACCATCGGCGGTGGCCTGTTCCTCGGGGTGATGAACACGGTGCTCACCGAGTCGGCGATGGAAGCGACCGAGCTACCGCGCGCGGTCGCGTCCTCGACCTACTCCGGGATCCGCTTCGTCGGCGGGGCGATCGCCCCGGCCCTGGCCGGCGTCATGGCCGCGGCGATCAGCCCGGCCGCCCCGTACTGGGTCGGCGCCGCAGCCCTCGTCGTCTCGATCGGCGTGCTGCTCGTCGGCCGCCGGCACCTGGCCCACCTCGACCACCACCCCGACGCCGAGCCCGCCGACGAGCTGGCCGCCGTGCTCACCGCCGCCGACAGCTGAGCCCCGGCTCTCGAGCCCGGACCGGCTGCTGGGGGTGGTTGGTTTACCACGTCAACGTGGTGTTCCGACCGTGACCGCGGCAGATCTGCCACGGTCACTGTCAGAACACCACGTTGACGTGGTAAACCGACGCGCGCCTCAGCCCTGACGGAACGCCGTGACCACTGCGGCCATGTCGTCGGAACCGTGCCCCTGCCCGGCCGCCGCGTCAAAGCACGCGAGCACCGCCTCGGTGAGCGTCGTGCGCGTACCGGAACCCACCTCCGCCTCGCGGATCAGCCCGAGGTCCTTGCGGACCCCGTCGAGCGCGAACGCCGCCGGGTACTCGTCGGCGAGCATCATGGCGCCCTTGACGTGCACGTACGGGGAGTCGCTCGCGCCACCGTCGAGGGCGTCCAGGAACAGCTGGGGATCGAGGCCGAGCTGGGTGGCGAGGCCGACGGACTGGCCGACGGCCGCGGTCAGCGTGCCGACGAACGCGTTGCAGACCAGCTTGAGGGCCGAGCCGCGGCCCGGTTCGTCGCCCACCCAGATCGTCTTCGAGCCCATCGCCGCGAACGCCGGGGCCACCCGCTCGCGCAGGTCCTCGGCGCCGGCGGCCAGGAACACGAGCGAACCCTGCTCGGCCGGTTGCTTCGTCCCGAGCACCGGGGCGTCGACGAACGCCGCTCCGTGGCGTCGCGCCAGGTCCGCGACCTGCGCCGTCCCGTCGAGCCCGATGGTGCTGCACTGCACCCACACCGCGTCGCTCCTGCTCGCGGGCAACGCCTCGGCCATGACCGCGAGCACGGCCTCGGTGTCGAAGAGCATCAGCAGTACCACGTCGGCGTCGGCGACGGCCTCGCCGGCTGAGCCGCACACCCGCGCGCCGTCACCGGCGAGCGGCTCAGCCTTGTCCCGCGACCGGTTCCACGCGTTCACCTCGAGGTCCGCGCGCCGCAGCGAGCGCACCATCCCCGCGCCCATGACGCCTGTCCCCAGCACCGCAGCTCGCACACCGCCATCCTGCCAGTCACCCCGACGGGTGAAGTTGCGCGGGGAAGCCGCGCATCGCTCAGCGATCTCTTAAGGTGTGCCTGCGCGGGGGCGACCGGCTCCTGCCCGACCCGAGGAGCCTCGTGCCCGAATCTCTGTCCGCCGCCGACGAAGCCGTCGTCCAGCGTCGCCGTTTCCTCAGGGGAGGCGCCCTCGCCGCCGCCGCGGCCGGTGGTGCGGTCCTCGCGAGCGCCTCGTCGGTGGTCCCGGCCTCCGCCGCGACCACGGACGTCGTGCTCGGCACGGACAACGACGCCGGTACGGCCACGACGGGCGTCAAGACCAGCGGTACGGACGTCGCGGCGCTGCAGCTGACCAACCCG
>DASWPQ010000006.1:0-22486 GCA_036398375.1 Gryllotalpicola sp. | reverse complement strand
CGTCGGCGAAGCGGAACAGGGCGAGCTGCCGCTCGGAGGGGGTCGCCTCGCTCCACTCCTCGAAGGCGGCCGCCGCGGCCTCGAAGGCACGGTGCACGTCGGCATCCGTCGATCTCGGGCTGGTGGCGAACACCTGCGCGGTGGCCGGGTTGATGATGTCGAGCCGGTCGTCACCCGACTGCTCGACGTACTCGCCTGAGATGAAGTTGCGGAGCTCGCGCGTCATGCGAAGAGACTACCGAGCGCGCAACGACAAAGGGCCCGTCTCACAGGACGGACCCTTCGCGCGACGGTCTATCGCTCCGCTGGCGTCTCGACGAGATCGCAACACGCTCCACGAGGCGGCGACTCACTCGCCGTCGAACGCACGAGCCGTGTCAGCCAAACGCGATGCGCCGCAGAAGCGGCGGCGCATCACAGGGCATTGACATCCAGCGGGATGCCGGGCCCGAAGGTCGTCGAGACGGCGCCCTTCTGGATGTAACGGCCCTTGGCGGCGGCCGGCTTGAGGCGCTGGACCTCGTCGACGGCGGCCTTGAAGTTCTCCTCGAGCTGGTCGGCGGTGAAGCCGGCCTTGCCCACGACGAAGTGCACGTTCGCGTGCTTGTCGACGCGGAACTCGATCTTGCCGCCCTTGATCTCCTCCACGGCCTTGGCCGGGTTGGGGGTCACGGTGCCGGTCTTGGGGTTCGGCATCAGGCCGCGCGGGCCGAGGACCTTGCCCAGGCGACCCACCTTGCCCATGAGCTCGGGGGTGGCGACCGCGGCGTCGAAGGAGGTGTAGCCGCCCGCGACCTTCTCGATCAGCTCGTCGCCGCCGACCTCGTCGGCGCCGGCCGCGAGGGCGGCCTCGGCCGCCGGGCCGGTCGCGAAGACGACGACGCGGGCGGTCTTGCCGGTGCCGTGCGGGAGCAGGAAGGTGCCGCGCACCATCTGGTCGGCCTTACGCGGGTCGACGCCGAGCTTCAGCGCGACCTCGACGGTCGAGTTGAACTTGGCCGAGCCGGTCTCCTTCGCGAGGGAGACGGCTTCGGTGGGGGTGTAGAACTTGCCGGGCTCGATCTTCTCGGCCGCGGCCCGGTAGGCCTTGGACTTCTGTGCCATGTCTGGTTCTCCTTGAGAGAGGGTGGTCGTCGCGCCTGGCCGGCGCTGCCACGGATGTCTGTTGGCGCCGGCGCTTACGCGTCGACGGTGATGCCCATCGAACGGGCGGTGCCGGCGATGATCTTCTCGGCGGCCTCGAGGTCGTTCGCGTTGAGGTCGACGAGCTTCTCCTGCGCGATGGCGCGGACCTGCTCGCGAGTGATCTTGCCCACCTTGTTGGTGTGCGGGACGCCGGAGCCCTTGGGCACGCCCGCGGCCTTCTTGATCAGCTCGGCGGCCGGCGGGGTCTTGAGGACGAAGGTGAACGAGCGGTCCTCGTAGACGGTGATCTCGACCGGGATGACGTTGCCGCGCTGCGCCTCGGTGGCGGCGTTGTATGCCTTGCAGAACTCCATGATGTTCACACCGTGCTGGCCCAGCGCGGGGCCGATGGGCGGAGCGGGGTTCGCGGCGCCAGCCTTGATCTGAAGCTTGATCAGACCAGTGACCTTCTTCTTGGGAGCCATTGCTTTCCTTCTTTCTGTTCGAGTGCACTGGCTGTGTGCGCACACAGCGCGCGCTCTCCCGCGCGGCGGTTGCCGGCGGTGGACCGGAGAATCTTAGTCGAAGAAGCTGAAGGCCTCTTACAGCTTGGTGACCTGGTCGAAGCTGAGCTCGACCGGGGTCTCGCGCTCGAACAGCGAGACGAGGACCGTGAGCTTGCCGCTCTGGGTGTTGATCTCACTGATGGAGCCGGGCAGGCCCGCGAACGAGCCCTCCTTGATGGTGATGGTCTCGCCGATCTCGAAATCGACCTCGGCGGGGATGGCGCGGGTCGCGGCCTTCGAGCCCTTCGCGCCCTTGGCGCCGGCGGGGGCCGCCTCGACCTGGACCAGGCTCTTGAGCATCTCGAAGGCCTCGTTGAAGCGCAGCGGCGTCGGGTTGTGGGCGTTGCCCACGAAGCCCGTCACGCCGGGGGTGTGGCGCACCACCGACCAGCTGTCCTCGTTGAGGTCCATGCGCACGAGCACGTAGCCCGGGATGCGCACACGGGTGACCATCTTGCGCTGGCCGTTCTTGATCTCGACCACGTCTTCCATCGGAACCTCGATCTGGAAGATGTAGTCCTGCACGTCCATGGACTGGATGCGGTTCTCGAGGTTCGACTTCACGCGGCGCTCGAAGCCGGCGTAGGAGTGGATGACGTACCACTTGCCTGGCTTCATGCGCAGCTCGAGTCGGAACGCCTCGTAGGGGTCCGCCTCGGACTCCTCTTCGGATTCCCCGGCACCGGGCTCCTCAGCGCCCTCCGACTCCTCAGAGCCGGACTCCTCCGCGTCCGCGAGCGCCTCTACCGCCGCCTCGGCGTCCTCCGCAGTCGGGACCTCGAGGGCCTCGTCGACCAGCCCGTCGGCCTCGGGGTCGGATGCCTCGGCGATGGCGTCGAGCGCGGCGTCCAGATCGGCGCCCTCCTCGTCCTCGTCGTCCAGGTGCAGCGCCTCGTGCTCTGCGGAGTCGACGGCCGCCTCATCGCGCGCCAGCACCTCGCCGGTCTGCGCCTCGTCGTCCTCGGACGACTGCTCTGCGGCGGTCACCCAATCGACGTCTTCGCGCTCACTCTTAGCCACTGGTTACCAATCCATTCCTGTTACTCGGCCTGCGGAATCCGGCACAGACCGTCTCACCCGTTCGCGTCAGGCGCCGGGCTTGCCGAAGGCGAGAAGCACGAGCCAGCCGAAGAGCTGGTCCAGGCCGAACACGATGGCCATCATGACGATCACGAACCCAAGCACGACGCCGGTGTAGCTCAACAGCTCACCACGGGTCGGAGTGATGACCTTGCGCAGTTCGCCCACTACCTGACGGATGAACAGAGCGATCCGCGCGAAGGGGTTCCTGCGCTCGGCGCGCTCCTTCTTCGCTACGGCGACGACGTCCTCGCTGGGCTCGTCGATGACTTTCCGGGCCACTCAGCTCACCTTTCACGGGCCGACACGTCGGTGCCGGCTTGCAGGGCGGACAGGACTTGAACCTGCAACCTGCGGTTTTGGAGACCGCTGCTCTACCAATTGAGCCACCGCCCTATGAAGAAGAAAACCGCCTTCCCCCACCCCCGAGACACAACCCGGGAGGGCTGGAATTCGGGCACGGGGAATTTTGGCAGATTTCAACTACCCGGGACAGTCTAGGCGAGCGTTTCTGAGCACGCAAAACGCCCTCACAGCAACCGCCGTTCGAGGGCCCAGGCCGTCAGCTCGTGGCGGGAGGAGAGCTGCAGTTTGCGCAGCACGGCCGACACGTGGGTCTCGACGGTCTTGACGGAGATGTAGAGCTCCGCAGCGACCTCCTTGTACGCGTAGCCGCGGGCGATGAGCCGCATCACCTCGCGCTCCCGGGCGGAGAGCCGGTCGAGCTCCTCGTCGGTCTGGGCCTGCTCGCCCGCGACCGCTCCGAAGGCATCCAGCACAAAACCGGCGAGCCGCGGCGAGAACACGGCGTCGCCCCCCGCCACGGTCGTGACCGCGCGGCTCACCTCCGCCCCCGAGCTGCCCTTCGTGATGTAGCCGCGGGCGCCGGCACGGATGACGCCGACGACGTCCTCGGCCGAGTCGCTCACGCTGAGCGCGAGGAAGCGGGTGGTCGGCGCGCCCGGCGCGGCACGGCGGATCACCTCGGCACCGCCCCCGCCCTGGCCGCCCGGCAGGTGCACGTCGAGCAGGACGACCTGCGGCTGGTGCGCGGCGACCGCGGCGATGGCGGATTCGACGTCACCGGCCTCGCCGACCACCTGCACCGCGTCGTCCAGGTCGGCGCGCAGCCCCGAGCGGAAGATCGAGTGATCGTCCACGACGACGACCGTGATGGGCTCGCCGCCCGATCCGCTCACTGCTCCTCCCTCCGCCCGGGCTCGAAGTGCAGATGCACCTCGGTCCCGGCGCCGCCCGCACCGGGGCGGACCGTGGCCGAACCGCCGGCGCGTCGCATCCGCCCGATGATCGACTCTTTCACGCCGAGGCGGTCGTCGGGAACGGCCGAAAGGTCGAAGCCGGGACCGCGGTCGCGGATGAAGACGTCCACGGCACCGGCCGACCCCTCGATGTAGACGGACACCTCGCCGCCGGCGTGACGCGCCGCGTTGAGCATCGCCTCGCGGGAGGCCGCCGCGAGCTCGCCGCTGGAGCGCTCCGCGGACTGTCCGACGGCGACGACGTCGAGGCGCACAGGATAGTCGAGCTCGAGCGCCCCGGCGTAGTCCTTGAGGTCGGCGACGAGGTCGCTGTCCGCGGTGCCGACCCCGGCGTAGAGCCATTCGCGCAGCTCGCGCTCCTGCGCACGGGCGATGCGGGCCACCTCGCTCGACGCGCCCGCCCGGTTCTGGATCAGGGCGAGGGTCTGCAGCACCGAGTCGTGCAGGTGGGCGGCCATCTCGGCGCGCTCCTCCTCGCGGACGCGCTTGGTACGCTCGGCGATCAGCTCGTGCCACAGCCGCACGGCCCAGGGGCCGAAGACGCCAACGGCCACGAGCAGCACCGCGACGGTGAACAGCAGGCCGCCCATCACGCCGCCCCGGTTGTTCCAGAAGAGCAGCAAGACGATCGCGGCGGCGGCGCAGACGCCGACGCCGAGCCAGCGCAGCGGGACACGATGCCGGATGGGGATGCCGGGGCCCGCGGCATCCGTCACCGCCTCTTCGACCGGGACGGTCGCCCACAGCCAGGCGTAGAACAGCATGCCCGCGCCGCCGACCAGGGTCACGGCCACGAACAGCCAGCGCACGGTCGCCACCGACCAGCCCAGGTGCCGCGCGAGCGCGACGCTCACGCCGCCGATCACGACCGAGCGCGGCCGCACGAGCGGCAAGCGCCGCGGCGGGGCCGGGATGGAGGTCATGCTGGAATCAAACCATCCGCCGAGGGACCCTGAGCCCACCACGGCCGGCTTTTCAGGGTCGGATCAGGGCGGTCCCTCATGGCGGTCGGGACGCCGGCCACGGGAGCATCGAACCGTGACCGACCAGACATCCACCCCAGCCCCGCCTCAGGCCCCGCGACCCGAGTCGAATCGATTCTTCACGTGGCTGCGCAGCCTCGGCATCGTGCGCGCCGACGGCTGGGTCGGCGGCGTGTGCGGCGGCATCGCCATCCGCACGGGCCTCGACCCGCTGATCGTCCGCGGCATCGCCGTGGTCGTCGCGGTCCTCGGCGGCCCCGCCCTCTTCTTCTACGCGGTCGGGTGGCTGCTGCTGCCCGACACGCACGGCGAGATCCACCTCGAGCGGATGCTGCGCGGCGTGTTCGACGCACCGCTGGTGGCCATCGCGGTGCTCATCGTCGCGACCTTCTTCCCCTTCACGCGCGGCGTGTGGTGGTTCGGCGACCACCTCGCGAACAGCGCCTGGTGGATCGCCGGCCCGGCGACGGCCCTGCAGGTGATCTGGAACCTCGCCGTCGTCGCCGCGATCGTCTGGTTCATCGTGTGGGCCGTGATGCGGCTGCACCGGGCGTCGGAACACGGCGAATGGCCCTTCGCCGGGCAGGGGCCGAGCGCGCGGCAACGGAGGCAGGCGGCGGCCGGTACTGCTGCCGGTGCTTCCGGCGCTGGCGGTGCTACCGCCGCCGCAGACTCCCGGAGCGGCGGGACCGCTGCCCAGCCTCGTACGGCTTCCGAGGCTGGTGCCGCCGTCGCTCCGGGCTCCACGACGCCGCTGGGGACGCCGACCGGCTCCGTCGCGCCGGCCGAGCCCGCCGCCACGAGCGGGTCGACGACCGAGGTCCCGCCGGACGTCCCCGCGGCGCCGAGCGCCGGCGCGAGCAAGGATGACCTCGCCGCCTGGCGGGAGCAGTACGCCGCGTGGCGTGAGCAGCACGCCGTCTGGCAGGAGCAGCAGCGCGTACAGGCGCGCTTCGCCCGCGACGCCCGCAGCGCCGAGGTGCGCGCCCAGGCGCAGGCGCTCACGGCGCAGGCCGAGCAGCGCCGCCTCGCCCGCCGTGCGGCGAACCCCCGGGCCGCGGCCTGGTTCGTCGCCCTCGCCATGGGCGTGGCGCTCGTGGCCGGCGGAATCGCCGGTGCCGCCGCCGCGGCCGACTCCGACCTGAACCGCTACGCCGCACCGATCGGACTGGCCGTCGCGCTCCTCGCGATCGGGCTCGCGATGGTCGTCGCGGGCGCCACTCGCCGGCGCAGCGGATTCCTCGCCTTCCTGGCCATCGTCGTGCTCGTCGTCGGCGTCGGCTCCTTCGGCTGGCCCGCGCACAACGCGGCCGTCGGCTACTCCCAGCTGCGCGCCGACCACGATCTCGACTTCGGGCAGTTCGCCGGGCAGGTCGAGCTGGACGCGAGCCGCGCAGACGTCGCCCCGGGCACAACACGTGAGGTGAGGATCGACCAGAGCTTCGGCGCGGTGGCCGTCTATCTCGGCGACGGGGTCGACGCGCGGGTCGAGGTGACGAGCACCGACTCGAGCATCCTCCCCGCGGTGCGGTCGGCGGACGGTGCGATGGAGCGCCAGGACCAGATCCGCCTCTCCTCCGGCAACGGCACCGAGAAGGCGACCCGCTCCTGGTCGACGCCGGACGCCTCCGGCACCCCTGACCTGGTGGTCGACATCACGCAGGGTCACGGTGCCGTCTACGTCTACCAGGGCGGCGCCCGCCCCACCAGCGGCAACTGCGTCGGCATCTGCGACTAAGGAAACAGGAACCATGAGCGACGACGAGAAGAAAACCGATGAGACGGCCGATGGCCTCGATGAGCTGGGGCTGACGGATGCCTCGGCCGAGGCGCCCGGCGCGGAGGCCGCGACGTCGGCGGTGCCGACCGTGGCGGTGCCGACGGCGGCAGTGCCGACGGTCGAGCTGCCGGGAGCCGGGCCGGCTCAGCCCTCAGCCGGGATGCCGGCCGGCGGAGTGCCGACCACCGGGACGCCGAGTGGCGGGATGCCGGCATCCCGAGGCGCGCAGCCCACCGCATCCCTCCCGACCGCGACGCTGCCGCCGGCCGAGCCGGCCTGGGTCAGCGGATGGACCCTGAACGAGCCGAACCGCACCACCCCGCGGGTGCGCTGGGCCGGAGTCGTGTGGGGACTGCTCTTCGCGCTCGCCGGGGGACTCGCGCTCTGGACGATGACGGGCGCCGAGCGCCGAGCCGGGTTCTCCGGATGGGTCCTGAGTCTCAATGACGGCGGTTGGGTGCTGCTCTCCGCCCTCGCGCTCGGAGGCCTGCTGCTCGTGATCGGCCTCATCGCGGGGCTGCGCGCCGCGACGCGCCGCCGCTGAGCCCCGCGCCCCCCAGCTCACCTGCGGCAACTAGTTCCCGTTCCGGACAGACGCGCCCGCGGCCGCGGCGACGTCTGTCCGGAACGGGAACTAGTTGCCAGGGGGGAGACCGAGGAGGGGGGAGACCGAGGAGGAGCGGGGCCGGGCCGGGCCGGGCGCGGGGGTCAGGCCTCGGTGGTGGGGTAGGCGGCGACGAGGACCGGCTCGGGCTGCAGGTTGACCGCGAAGTCGGCCGCGACCCGCGCCTGGATGAAGGTCGCGAGCTGGATGACCTCCGTGGCTGTGGCTCCCCCACGGTTGGTCAGGGCGAGGGTGTGCTTGCCGGAGACGGCGGCGCGCGAGCCGGGCAGCGCGAAGCCCCGGGCGATGCCACTGTGCTCGATGAGCCAGGCGGCGCTCAGCTTGACCAGCACGGGGCCGTCGGCGGGCTGCTCCGCGCCGAGCGGCCAGCGCGGCGCGTCCCCGGGCAGCTGGCGGGCGAAGCTCTCGGTGACGATCGGGTTCGTGAAGAAGGAGCCGGCGCTCACCGAGTCCGGGTCGGCGGGGTCCAGCACCATGCCCTTGGAGCGGCGCAGCGCGAGCACGGCGTCGCGCGCCGCATCGAGCGGCACTCGCGTGCCGAGCTCCACACCGAGGGCGGAGGCGAGCTGGGCGTAGGCGACGGGCGAGCCGGCGGCGGAGGCATCCGTGCCCGCCTCGGCCAGCCGCAGCTCGACCGCGGTGATGAGCCCGCGGTAGTCCCGCTTGAAGATCGAGCTGCGGTAGCCGAGCCCGAGCTCGGAGGCCGCGAGCCGGCGCGGCTCGAGCGTCTCGGCGTCGAGCACGTCGACCGCGACGAGTGCGCTCGACACCTCCTGCCCGTAGGCGCCGACGTTCTGCACCGGTACGGCTCCGGTCGAGCCGGGGATGCCGCTCAGCGCCTCGATGCCGGCCCAGCCGTGGGCGACCGCGTGGGCGACGACGCCGTCCCAGGGCTCGCCGGCCTGCACCCGCAGGCGGACCTCCCCCGCCGGCGCGTCGAGCCGCTCGATGCCCCGCGTCACGACGTGCAGCACGGTGCCGCGGAAGCCGTCGTCGTCCACGACCGTGTTCGAGCCGCCGCCGAGGATGAGCCAGGGCTCGTCGCTCGACCAGAGCGCGCGCGCGGCATCCGCCAGCTCGGTCTCGGTGGCCGGGGCGACGAGCGCGTCGGGCCGTCCGCCGACGCGCAGCGTCGTCAGCTCGGCGAGGGCGGGAGGCAGATCGCTCACAGGCAGATCGCTCACAGGCGGACGACGAGCTGGGCCTTGCCGAGCACCGTCTGCTCCGCCGCCGACACGGTCAGGTCGATGCGCGCCTCGCCGGCCTCGGCGTCGAGCTTGCCGACCTTCGCGACGACGAGCACCTCGGCGCCCACCTCCGGATCGACGAGGACCGGACGGGTGAAGCGCACCTGATAGTCGGCGATCCGGCCAGGGTCGCCCAGCCAGTCCACGACCGGCTGGACCGCGAGCCCCATGGTGAGCATGCCGTGCGCGAGCACGCCGGGCAGGCCGACCGCGACGGCGATGTCATCGCGGTAGTGGATCGGGTTGAAGTCGCCCGAGGCGCCCGCGTAGCGCACGAGCGCGTCGCGGCTGAGCGGGAAGGCCGCCTCGGCGACGACGTCGCCGACGGTCAGCTCGTCGATGCGCTGCACCATCAGTCCTCCCCCCGCACGACGAGGGTCGAGCTCGCCGTGACCACATGGCTGCCGTCGGATGCCGTGATCACCGTCTCCGCCGAGACCATCGCGTTGCCAGCGAGGGACTTGACGCTCGTGACCGTGAGCCGGCCCGTGAGCTCGTCGCCCGCGACGATCGGCCGGGTGTAGCTGAAGCGCTGGTCGCCGTGGACGACGCGGCCGAAGTCGATGCCGGTGTCGGGCTCGGAGAGCAGCCGGTCGAGGGTGAGCTGCTGGATGACGATCGGGAAGGTCGGCGGGGCGACCACGTCCGCGTAGCCCGCGGCCTGCGCGGCCGCCGGGTCGAGGTTCACCGGATTCGTCGCGAACACCGCGCGGGAGAACTCGCGGACCTTCTCGCGCCCGACGAGATAGGGATCGGTCGGGGGCAGCGTGCGGCCCTGCAGCTCGGGGTTGATCGGCACGGATTCAGCCTAACGGAGGGCGATCGCAGGAACGCGTCGAGGAGGGTGCCGTCGGCCTTCGAGGCTGCGCAGGCGCGTGTCGCGCAGGACCGGTTCGCCGCTGTGCACGCGCAGCAGGACCGCCTCGCGCGCCGTGGCCGGCCCGCGCGAGCGCTCGACGAAGAGCCCGCCGGGGACGCGACCGCGCGATGCGGCCCACTGCGAGAAGGTGCGCAGCGCGTCGAGCGGCTGCGTCTGCCGTTCCGCGGCGGCGAACCAGCCGACGCCGCGGCGCGAGATCAGCAGGCCGCGCTGTTCGAGCGAGACCAGAGCGTTGCGCACCGTCTTGAGCGAGACCCCGTAACGATCGGCGAGCGCCTGCTCGGCGGGCAGCGCCGCGCCGCCGGGGAGCTCCCCCGCGGCGATGCGTGCGTTCAACTCGCGGGCGAGCTCCTGATAGCCGCTCCGCCGGGCGGGGCGGGCCACATCAGACACGGCCCCTCACATTAGTGCGCCGAGGTATCCGACCCGTCTCGTCCGGGTGACGGGAACGGTCATCCGGGTGACGGGATCGGGAGCGCCCGCGGCCGCTTAGAAGCTGCGCCCCGGGTCCTCGTCCTCCGGCAGGGTGAAGCACTGCGAGAACGAGCTGATCTCCAGCCCGGCGTCGCCCTTCGTCGGGGCGATGACGTACCCCTCGACGGGGTTGCGGTGCAGGGAGAGCTCGGGGCTGCCGTCGACGCTGTCCGTGATCAGGCTGGCCGTGAAGCCGGGCTCCGCCGACCACTTCTTCTGCAGCTCTTCGAGGATCGGCTTCGGCTCGGTGGGCCGGGTGAACGTCACGGTGGTGCCGCCGGCCCACTGCCAGGGGGCGGTGGAGTCGCACGGCAGCAGCGTGCCCTTCTCCTGCTGCTTCACCGCAGCCACGAGGTCCGCGTCGAGCTGCCCGGCGATCTTCTTCTCGGTCGCCTGGGTCGTGGACTTCGCGAGCTGCCAGCTCAGCGCTGCCCCGCTCGGCGAGGACGAGGGCGAGGGGGACGGGTTCGTGTTCATCGAGCATCCTGTCAGTAGCAGTGTGACGGCGATGGCGACCCCCCAGCAGCGCGCGAGCGCGTCACTGGAAGACCTGCTTCGTGATGCCGGCGAGCGCGACCTGGTTCGCCGGCGAGACCGAGGCGATGAGGTTGTGGTCGTCCATGAGCTGCGTTTCGTAGGCGATGAGCCGGCCGTCGTCCGGGCTGAAGACGGTCTGACCCGGATTCACATAGTAGGGGCCGTGCTGGAACGCCGCGCTCGCGCGGGGCACCTCGCCGTTCCACACCGGATGACCGGGCAGCCGCTGCGCCTGCTGCAGCAGGTCGTAGTAGGAGAAGTCCGTGTAGCTCGTTCCGGTCCGGGGATGCCATTGCGGAGTCATCCCCGCGCCGGACAAGGAGATGACCTGGTCGTGGCGCGCCCCGGCGACCTCGGAGCTGGTCACGTCGGCCAGGCCCCAGGAGTGCCCCATCCCGACGGACTTCGCATTCGCCAGCTCGGGGTCGCCGGCACCGAGCCCCTTCTCGAACGCGGCCAGCCTCGCGCCGTCGGCCAGGGTGGTCGTGACGTCGTTCGCCTCGTTGATCCGCAGGAGCTTGGAGGCGCCGGTCTCGTCGTTGCCGCCGGGGAACGGCCCGTCCTTGTAGACGAACGCGACCGTGTCGTCCGCATGCTTCCCGACCAGGTAGTTGGCGACGGCCTGCGTCTGCTTGCCGTAGAAGGACTGCATCGAGGTGAAGGTGCCGGGCACGTAGCTGATCACATGCGTCGTGCGCGGCGTGGGCGTGCCGATCATCTGGATGATGCGCGAGTTCTTCGGGTCGAACAGGTAGAGCTGAACCGTGGGGTCGTCGCCCGTGGCCGTCTTCAGGTATCCGATCTCGCTCCGGGCGGCCTTCAGCTTCTTCGTCAGCTCGTCCCGTTCCAGCAGCTGCTCGACGCTCGATGCCCACACGGGGGGGGGGGGCAGGAGGTCCAGGCTTCTCTGCCAGGCGGCGACGTTCTTCCGGTCGGCGGCCAGCGTGGCCGCGGCGTTCTTCTTGTTCGCGGCGACCCGGTCGAGGGCGGGGATGCCGTCGAGCGCACCGATCGCTATCGGGGCCGCGGCGATGACGGCGGCCCGCTGCTCGCTTCCCAGCGACGCCCACCAGGCGGCCGCGTCCTTCGCCGAGAGCCCCTTCACCCAGTCGTCGAGTGCGTCGTTCTTCGCAAGCGCCTTCCGGATCTCCTCGGGGCTCAGGTCCGCGAAGAGCCCCGCGACGGATCCGCCGGTGAGCGCCGCGACCACCTCGGGCGCGACCCCGCCGTCCAGCAGCGAGACCGACGCCCGTGGGCCGGTGATCTCGGGCAGGCGCACGCCGCCCACCGCCCCGGACTCGATGGCGTTCAGCTGCGCCGCCAGGGAGCTGAGCGTGCTGCTGAGCGTGTCGTTGAAGGACTGGACCCGCCATTTCAGCGTCAGCTCGCCTTCGGCGAGCTCCGGCACCTCGCCCCACGAGCTCACGGCGGTGACGACGGCGCCCAGGACGTCCCCGGCCGCGGCCTGCCGGGCGACGTGGGCCTCGGCGCGGGCGGGGGCGGGGGCTCGGAAGCTCTCGATGTCGGCCACGAGCGCCGAGCGCTGCGTCTTCAGCGCCGCGATCCGGTCCTGCGCCGTCGTGGCCGCCCTCGCCAGCTGCCCGGCCGAGTCGAGCAGCTCCGTGCCCAGGCGTACGGCGGGCGCGATCAGGGGCTGCAGCGCCGGGGTGAGCGCGTCGGCGTCGAGCACCCCCGGAAGGCTCGCCCAGGCGCCGGCGGCCGTCGTGACCTGCCCGCTGAGCTCGACGACGGCACGGGCATAGGAGGATGCCGCGGCGAGGAGGGCATCCCCGTCGGCCGTCACCGGGGCCACGTCGTCGGCCGACACCGCGCCCCAGAGGCTGATGCTCATTGCGCCCGCATCCTCGTGGCCGCGCCCGCGATGCCGGCGTCGGCCTCGCCGAGGGCGTCCTCGACGCGCGCGAGCGCCGTGCCCAGCTCGGACAGGTACTGCGCCAGGGCGCCCGTCTGGCCGCGGAAGCGGCCGGCGAACGACGACAGGGCTGCGGCGAGATCGGCACCGCCCGGCGCCGCTGCGGCCAGCTCGGTCAGCGCCGCGTCCGCGAGCCGGCCGGCGCCGGCGGAGTCCGACGCCGATGCCGTGACGGTGGAGGCGAGCGAGGCGAGCCCCGCACCGTCCAGACGAAGTTTCCCGGTCACGTTGATACCCCCCCGGGCGGGCCGCTACGGGCACAGCCTATCCGGGGATGCCCCGCTCGGTCAGGCCGGGCCGGATCCGCCGGTCTCCAGACGGTCTCGGAGGCTCGTGAGGCCGGTGCGGATCTCGCTGATCAGGATCTCGGGTTGTTCGAGGGCGGCGAAGTGGCCGCCTTTGTCGGCTTCGCTGTAGTGGATCAGATCGCTGTAGGCGTCTTCGATCCAGCTTCGCGGCAGGCGCGGGATGTCTCGGGGGAAGACGGTCACCGCGACCGGCAGCGTGAGTTTCGGCCCGGCCATGCTGGCCGAGCTGTTCTCCCAGTAGATGCGGGCCGAGGACGCGGCGCTGTTGGTGAACCAGTAGAGCGAGATCGCGTCCAGCATGTCGTCAGTGCTGAGTGCGTCCTCGGCGAGTCCGTGGTTGTCCGTCTTGGACTGGAACTTCTCGTAGATCCAGGCCGCCTGGCCGGCTGGGGAGTCCGCCAGGGCGAATCCGACGGTCTCCGGTTTCGTGCCCTGCAGGTGGTTCGACCCGCCGAGCTCGCCTGAGTAGCGGGCCAGGCCGTCCACGGCGCGGCGCTCGTCGGGTGACAGGGCGTCGGGCACCCGCGCGGGGAAGGCGTAGGGGGTGTTCACATGGATCCCGAGCAGGCCCTCCGGTCGCATGGCGCCGAGGGCGGTGGTCACGACCGATCCCCAGTCGCCGCCGTGGGCCGCCCAGCGCTCGTAGCCCAGGCGCGTCATCAGCTCCGCCCAGGCCGCGGCGATGCGCGAAGCCGTCCAGCCGGTCCGGGCCGGTTTTCCCGAGAATCCGAATCCGGGCAGCGACGGGATGACGACGTCGAAGGAGTCCGCGATGTCGCCCCCGAATGCGACCGGGTCGGTGAGCGGGCCGATGAGCTTCAGGAACTCGACGACCGAGCCCGGCCACCCGTGCGTCAAGATCAGGGGCAGCGCGTCAGGATTCTTCGACGTGATATGGATGAAGTGGATGTCCAGCCCGTCGATCTCGGTCAGGAACTGCGGGAAGCCGTTGAGCGCCGACTCGCATCGGCGCCAGTCGTACTCCTGCTCCCAGTACGTGACGAGCGAGGTGGCGTTCTCGACGCGGACCCCCTGCGACCAGTCGGGGACGGTCTCCGGATCCGGCCAGCGCGTCCTGGCGAGTCGCTGCTTGAGGTCGTCGATCTCGGCGTCCGGGACCGCGACCCTGAACGGGCGGATGAGGCCTCCGGATGCGGATGTGGATGGGGTCATTGGCTTCGCTCTCCTCGGCTTCGACGCGGAGTGCAACGATTCAGTGCACACCAGTGTGCAGCGCACACCGATGTGCAGCGTACCTCGCTGCACGCTGGTGTGCAATCATGGGGTGGTGCAGATCGAGTCCGCCCGCGCGCGCGCCATGAACGAGACGCGGAATCGCATCCTCGAGGTCGCACTCGAGGTCCTGGGACGGAGTCCGGACGCCGCGATGGGAGACATCGCCGCCGCCGCCGGCGTGGTCAGGCGCACCGTCTACGGCCACTTCCCCACCCGCGCCGACCTCGTGCGGACCCTCGCGCAGCACGCGGTCGACGAGATCGCGGCCGTGCTCGCCGAGGTCGACGTCACCGACGTGGCGGCCGATGCGGTGTGGGCCGACTTCGTCGCCCGCCTCTGGCCCCTGACGCATCGTTACCGGGTGCTCGTGACGCTCCGCCGCGGCGAGTACGGCGAGGAGATCCACGCTCTCCTCGGACCGGTCGACGAGGCGCTCGCCGGGCTCGTGCGACGCGGCCAGGACAGCGAGGTGTTCGGGCGCCACCTGCCCGCCGACGTCCTCAGCCAGATCGCCTACGCCGCCGTATTCGCCATCGCGGACAACGACCCCCAGGGCGCACTCGGCCCCCACGCGGCGACGATCACCAGCCTGCTCACCCTCGGAGCCTCCGAAGCACGCGCGAGCGCCCTCGCGGCCGGACAGCGGTGACGCACGCCGTCTGAGCCTCGCCGCAGGAGCGGAGCCGCCGCGGACGTCGACGGGCCGGGCGCTTTGACGATCCCGTCGCCGCCCCGCGCCGGCCAGAGCCTCGGCCGCGGCACTGATCGCGGGAATCGCGCGGACCGCCACGGGCGCGAGGAACATGCAGGAGGGCCCCCGGTCTCATGACCGGGGGCCCTCGAAGTCAGGCTGTCTTTGCGACGCCGTGCCTTACTGGCAGCTGTCGCACTGCAGCAGGTCCATCGGGTCGACGGGAACCGCGTAACCGCCGACGGTGTCGTTGCTCTCGTAGTCCATGGTTTCCCCCTCAGGAGTCGAAGCCGTTCAGCGAGGCCGCCTCACACCCGTGGATGCTGGTGGCAGAACCTCTTCCGCGATCGCGGTAGGAACACTATATATCCGGAATTACATGATTGTCATGCCACTAGATGTGGTGTTTCGCGGATCTTTTCTCTCCACAGACCTCACCACAGTTTCCGCACAGATCCATCCACATCCAGGATCCGCGCCACCACTGACATTCCCGGGTGGAACGGGGTTATCCACAGGGGCGGCGGCGCATCTCGCGCGGAAAGGATGTGGAGAAGTGCCCGGCGTATCGCGACTCCGCTCCGGCGTGTCGCGCCGAATCCCTTCCGCACGCACAGACCACGGCGCCGGCGTGCGGCTACTCGGCGGAGAATCCGCCCGTCACCGAGAAGGAGCCGTCGAGCGCGAAGGGGTCCGTGACCGTGCTCGAGCGGTCGGTGACCGCCACGCGCGCGGCCAGCTCGACGCCGGCGCGGGCGATCCGGTCGGGCAGCGACGGCAGGGAGTCATCCGCCCGTCCCGCCCAGTCCTCGGTCGCGGCGTACACGCCCGTCGTCAGGACGTCGGCGTGCATGTAGGTCAGCACCGGGCGCATCGCGTAGTCGAGCACCTGCGAGTGCCGGGGCGATCCGCCGGTGGCGCCGATCAGCGTCGGCAGGCCGCGCAGGGCGTCCGGGTCGATCACGTCGAGGAAGGACTTGAACAGGCCGTTGAACGAGGCGTTGAAGACGGGCGTCACGATGATGAGCCCGTCGGCGCCGGCCACGGCCTCGATCACCTCAGCGAGCTTCGGGGCCGGAAATCCGGTCACGAGGTTGTTGACGACGTCCTTGGCCGTGTCGCGCAGCTCGTGGACGGATGCCTGCACCTCGATGCCGTGCTGCTCGCGCAGCTGCTCGATCGTCGCGGCGGTGAGCCGGTCGGCGAGCATCCGGGTCGAGGAGGGCGCGCCGACGCCCGAGGAGATGACGACCAGCTTGCGGGTGGTCGCGGACCCGGCGGTCATGGACTCAGCGGTCACGTGCTCAGGCCTCCACGGTCTCGGGCGCGTCCTGGTAGGGGGCGCCGTTGGTCAGGTTGTCGCCGCGGTTCGAGTTCGGGCGGAACTGGCGGGTGGGGCCGTCGCCGTACTCCGCCTTCACGAGGGCGGCGTGGGTGGGGGCATCCGGCACGCCGGGCGCGCGACGCGCGTCCAGCTCCCTGCGGAGGACCGGGATGACCTCCTCGCCGAGCAGGTCGAGCTGCTTCAGCACGGCCGACAGCGGCAGGCCGGAGTGGTCCAGGAGGAACAGCTGGCGCTGGTAGTCGCCGACGTACTCGCGGAAGGACAGGGTCTTGTCGATGACCTCCTGCGGGCTGCCGACGGTCAGCGGCGTCTGCTCGGTGAACTCCTCGAGAGTCGGACCGTGGCCGTACACCGGCGCCTCGTCGAAGTAGGGGCGGAACTCCTTCTTCGCATCCTGCGAGTTCTTGGCGAGGTAGACCTGCCCGCCGAGGCCGACGATCGCGTCCTTCTCCTCGCCGTGGCCGTAGTGCGCGTAGCGCTGGCGGTACAGCGCGATCATGCGCTGGGTGTGCTCCTTCGGCCAGAAGATGTGATTGGCGAAGAATCCGTCACCGTAATAGGCGGCCTGCTCGGCGATCTCGGGGCTGCGGATCGAGCCGTGCCACACGAACGGCGGGATGCCGTCGAGCGGGCGCGGGGTCGCCGTGAAGCCCTGCAGCGGGGTGCGGAAATGGCCTTCCCAGTCGACGACGTCCTCGCGCCAGAGCCGATGCAGCAGGGCGTAGTTCTCGATCGCGAGCGGGATGCCCTGCCGGATGTCCTTGCCGAACCAGGGGTAGACGGGGCCCGTGTTGCCGCGCCCCAGCATCAGGTCGACGCGACCGCCCGAGACGTGCTGGAGCATCGCGAAGTCCTCGGCGATCTTCACCGGGTCGTCGGTCGTGATGAGCGTCGTCGCGGTGGAGACGACGAGCCGCTCGGTCTGCGCCGCGATCGCCGCGAGCAGCGTCGTGGGCGAGGAGGAGAAGAACGGCGGGTTGTGGTGCTCGCCGACGGCGTAGACGTCCATCCCGACCTCTTCGGTCTTCTTCGCGATCGCGATGGCGGCCTGGATGCGCTCGGCCTCGCTGGGGGTATGACCGGTCGTCGGATCGGTGGTGATGTCGGAGACCGAGAAGACCCCGAACTGCATGGACTGAGAAGACATGTTCCCGCTACTTCCCTTGTGCTCCTACGGATTGGCCGATCGGCCGCCCCGCGCCGTTTCAATACGTTTGCATGGAACTGTAGCGGGTTCCCGGTTATTCCCGCTGAGAGCGGGGGATGCCGCGCGCCGGCCGTGACTCAGCCGAAGGTGAACGAGTACGCCGTCAGCCCCGGGCTCAGGCCGATGGTCACGGTGCCGTTCCGGGCGGAGGCGGTCGAGGCGACCGTGTAGATGTCGGGCGCGCCGGAGACCGGGATCGAGGTCGTCTTCCCGCCCGCGTCGACGGTGAGGGTGCCGGTGCCGCCCACGTCGAGGTAGACCTTCGCCGCGTGATAGGCGAGACGGATGCCTGCGCCACTGCCCGCGGTGATCGACTCGTCGGCGATCTTCCAGCCGCCGCTCAGGCCGTAGCTCTCGGCCGGAAGCTTCTTCGGATAGCCGTAGTCGTGGGCGCCCGCCGCATACGAGCCGCTGCCGCCGTAATACTGCTGACGCTCCGCGCCCAGGTAGGTCTCCGGCGACAGCTGCGGGTCCTGCGGGGTGGTGTCGGCGACGGCCGTGGCGGCCGGCAGCGTCACACCGGGCGTGGCCGCCGTCAGCAGCTGCCGGATGTAAGACTCCTCCTGCCCGTAATCGCCCTCCCCGACGCTCACGTGCCGAATCTTCCCGGTGGCGTCGATCAGATAGCTGGCCGGCCAGGACTGGTTGGAGTAGGCGTTCCAGGTGGCCTCGGAGTCGTCGATCGCGATGGGGAAGGTCAGCCCGAGCCGCTTCGCCCCGGCCGCGACATTGGCCGGCACCTGCTCGAAGGAGTACTCGGGCGTGTGCACGCCGACCACAACGAGCCCGGCGGCGGCATAGTCCTTCGCCCACGCCTCGGCGTGCGGCAGCTCGCGCTGGCAGTTGATGCACGAGTACGCCCAGAAGTCGACCAGCACCACCTTGCCCTTCAGCCCGGCGAGGGTGAGCGGTGCGCCACCGGGGGTGTCGAGCCACTGCCGGATGCCGGTGAAGCCCGGCGCCGTGCCGCAGTCCTCGAGCCCCTCGCCGCCGTAGTAGGCCGCCGTCTGGCAGGCCTGCAGCGAGCCGCTCGCCCCGCCGCCGGCAGACGTGGCCGCGCTGACGCCCTTCTCGAGCGAGTCGCCGAGTGCTTGCGTGTAGTTGGGGATGTACCGCTGCACGGCATCCGTCACGTTGAAGGTCAGGGCGACGGCCAGGCCGATCATGACCGCGCCGCTAACCGTGCGGATGACCCGCTGGCGGCGCCGGAAGGCGCGCAGCCGGCTGCTGAGCTGCCGGCCCGCGAGCGCGAAGAACAGCAGCGGGACCGCCGTCCCCACCGCGAAGGAGAGGGTGAGGCCCAGCGTCCCCGCGCCGACATGGCCGGTCGCCCCGGCGACCGTGATCGCGGCCAGCACGGGGCCCGCGCACGGCACGAAGACTGCGCCGAGGGCGAGGCCCAGCACGAAGCCGCCGCGGTCCGTGCGCACCTGGCGCTGCGGGATCCGGGAGAAGGGTCGCTCGAGCAGCCGCTCGAGCCCCGGCACGATCATCGCGAGCCCCAGCAGCACCAGCACGATCAGCCCGAGCCAGCGGATCAGCCCGGCCGGGAGGTGCAGCAGCGAGAGCACAAGGGTGCCGAAGAGTGTGAACACGGCGAAGCTCAGGGTCAGCCCGGCCACAACAAGGAAGGGACGGCCCCGGCCGGCGTCCGCGCGGATGCCCAGCCGCCTGCGTCGCACCTCGTCCGGGGCGTCACCGGGAGCGATGGGTGAGGCGCCGCCGAAGAACACCACCGGCAGCACCGGCAGGATGCACGGGGAGATCCCGGTCAGCAGTCCGCCGAGGAATCCGACCAGCAGAAGTGTCACGATCCCGAGACAAACACCGCGTGTTGTGAGTCGGCTCCACGACGGCGTGGGGGCGGACGCCGCCGACCGCCACCGCTGCCCCGGACGGGAAGACTCGCGGGGCTCCCGGCCCGGATCACGATGTACCCCATATGGGGGCGAATTCCCCGGCACCCTTGCCCGGGCGAACGCGGGATGCATAGCCTGATCAGGATTCATATCCTGGGGGAGGCTATGGAGAGCGATCGAGGCGCAACGGCGTGGCCGAAGGCCGCGATCCGTGCTGTGCTGATCGCAGCCGCCGTCGGCGGCGGGCTCTTCGCGCTCTCCCAGGTCCTGGCCCCCGCGTCGGCGCACGCCGAGACCGTCGCCGTGCATGCGGGCGGCTCCGCGGGCGACGCGCTGCTCGGCCCGGTGCTCGGCGGCGTCGGTCAGACGCTCGGCGGCGTGACCAAGGCGGCCGACTCGGTCGTCACGACCACGACGAGTGCCACGAACACGACCGTGCAGAAGACCACCGGCGCGGTCTCCGCCGCCGTCGACGCCACGGTCGGCGCGCTCCCGCCCGTCGTCCAGAAGCCCCTCATAGGTGTCACGGCTCCCGTGACCCAGACGGTCCAGAACGTCACGGCTCCCGTCACGAAGGCGCTCGACCAGGTCACGGCCGCGCAGCCGATCTCGAAGACGGTCGGGGCGGTCGCAGGCACCGTCGACGGCGTCGTCCAGGCGGTCGAGAAGGTGCCAGTCGCCGGCGAGATCGTCGAGAAGGCCGCCGGCCAGACCCCCGTCTCCTCCCTGACGGCCCCCGCCGCGCAGAACCTCGACGACACCGTCGGGGCGGTCACGGGCACCGTCGGCGACGTGCTCTCCTCGACCTCCGACACGGTCGGAGCCGTCAGCGGGACGCACACCGGGGGCACGGACCCCGGCAGCGACCCCGGCCAGGGCGAAGCGACGCCGCCCGGCGTTCCCGGGCTTCCGGGCTCGGCCGGATCGGGCCCTTCCGGGCCAGGTCTTTCCGGGCCAGGTCTTTCCGGGCCGGGCGGCACCGGCACGGGCACCACGGCCGTGCCGGGCACGGATGCCACGCGCCCCGGGGAAGGCTCGGCAGGCATCACCGCGCGTGCCGGCCTGACCGCGGCCGGCGCCACCACGGTCTTCGGCCCCGCCGCCCCGCTGCGGTATGCCGTCGCCGAGCGCGCCGGAGGCGTTGCGGCGAGCGCCGCGGTGCCGGCATCCGTCGCCGTCACAGTGGTGGGGACCAGCACGCCCGGTGGCAGCCTGCCGGGGCTGCCGGGGCTGCCGGCGGGTCCGGACTCCCTGCTGACCACGGCCGGCGCGAACTCCGCGGCGGGCGGCCGCTCCGGCGGCGCAGGTCCGACCGGGCTGCCCCTCGCCACGCTCGACGAGCTGAGCTTCACCGCGAACTCCGCGGGATCCTCCCCCACCGCAACGGCGGATGCGCTGCCGGCCTCCCCGGTCTACGACCACGATTCGACTCCTGACTAGCTAGGGCGAAGTCTGCCCGCTCGCCTTCCGGTGAGCACGCGGCGGACGACGCATCGAATCGCCTCGCTCGAGGCGGTTCCTCCTACCCAGTCAAGGAGTTGAACTCATGAACGCTCATATCGCGAGGGCACTGTGGTTTGCCGTCGCCCTCGGGGGTCTCAGCCTGATCAGCGCCGCCGCGGCCAACGCCGCGACGGAAGACCCTCCCCCGACGAGCACCGCCGTGACGGCGGTCACCGACGCGCAGGACAACAGCGCTCCGACGCTCGGCCACGCCGTCACGGCCGCGGTCGCCCCGCTGACCGACACCGGGCTGACGGATGCCACCTCGGCACTGCTCGGCGGCGCCGGCCTCGACACGCCCCCGCTCCAGGACCTCACCGGCAACGACGGACCCGTGGACGCGACGGTCGGCGACGACGTGCTCGACAGCGAACTCGGTGCGGACAGCCCGCTGCCGGGCGCGCTCGCCCCCGTCACGGGCGCGGCCGACACCCTGACCGGCAGCGATGCGACGAGCTCCGTCGTGAACGCGGCGGTCGGGCCGAACTCGGGCCTGAACGACGTCGTCGGTGACGGCGACCTCGTGGAGGGCGGACTGGTCGGGGACGCGGCGCAGAACGGCGACGCCGTCATCGGCGATCTCGTGAACGGCGGCCCCGTGTCCTCCGATCTCGGCGGCACGGTCGACGGGCTCGTCGGCGACACGGCGACGACTCTCTCGGATGCGAGCACGAACCTGAGCGACCAGATCGCGAACGGCCTCGTGGCCGGTGCCGTGGGCGATGCCGCGCAGACCGTGGGCGACGCGCTCTCGGGCGGCGACGTGGCATCCGATCTCTCACAGACCGTGACGGATGCCGGTGCGAACGTCTCCGACGCGCTCGACTCCACGGGCCTCACCGATGACGTCGCGACCGACCTGCTCGGCGCGTCGAACGGTGGAGGTGGTCCGGGCGGTCCGGCCGCGGGTGGTGTGGGCGCCATCACCGCTCCGGTCACCGGCGGCCTCGACGGCGGCGTGGTGGACGGCCTGCTCGGCGACGGCAACGTCGTCGACCAGCTCACCGACGACGGCAAAGTGCTCGGCGACGTGACCGCCCCGGGCGGACCGCTCGACCAGGGCCTCGGCGACCCCGTCGTCGACCCGCTGCTCGGCGACGATGGCGTTCTCGGCGGCCTGACCGGCGACGACTCCCCGATCGCGGACGCGAGCGGTGACGACAGCGCCGTGACGGACGTCGTGGGCGACGGCGCGATCGTCGAGGGCGGCCTCGTCGGGGACGCCGCGGCGAACACCGACCAGTTGCTCGGCGACGTCGAGCACGGCGGCGACGTCGTGGGCGACCTGGCCGGCCCCGGCGGGCTCGTCGACGACGCGGTGGCCGACACCGTGCAGACCGCGAACGATGCCCTAACGGGCACCTCGCAGACCGTGTCGGACGTGCTGAGCACCCCGATCGACGGGAACCTCCCCGTCGCCCTGCGGAACATCGTGAACCGCGACGTGCTGCAGCGCTCCGGCCTCGCCGACCCGGTGCTGGCCGATGTGCTCGGCGACACCGATCCGGGTGATGGGGGCACAGGCCCCGGCACGCCCGGTGACCCGGGAGACCCGGGCAACCCCGGTGATCCCGGAAACCCCGGTGCGCCGGGCACGCCTGGAAACCCGGGAGCCCCGGGCGCACCCGGAGACGGCGGCACGGGCACCGGCGGCACGGGTGACACCGGCACGGGCGCGGGAGCAGGCGTCGAGCCGGCCGCCGCGCTCGGCGGAGCCGGACTCTCCGGATCGCGTCTCAACGACGCGGGTCTGCACACTACGGGTCTGCACACTACGGGTCTGGACACTACGGGTCTGGGCACTACGGGTCTGGGCACTACGGGTCT
>DASWPQ010000005.1:0-28051 GCA_036398375.1 Gryllotalpicola sp. | reverse complement strand
CCACACCAGATGATCCTTCGGCAGCCAATCCCGCATATCCGGCGGCAGAAGAAATCCCTGATCACGAAGCACAGGACGATAATCGCGGGCCATACCCAATTCTCCCAGGACCGCCGCTAGCAACTCCGCCGGACACGGCATCCTGCGACAGGCTCTACGACGTCGAGATCCGCCGGGTGATCTGCACGACCAACGCGATCGAATCGATCAACGCGAGATACCGGCGCGCGGTGAGAGCGCGGGGGCACTTCCCGAACGAGCAAGCGGCGTTGAAGTGCCTGTATCTGGTGACGAGGTCGCTTGACCCGACCGGCGGGGGCCGGGCACGCTGGGTGATCAGGTGGAAGCCCGCACTGAACGCGTTCGCGATCACCTTCGCCGGACGGTTCGAGAGAACCACCCACTAATGAAAACCGCCGGACCTCACACACCCTTTATCGGACAGACCCGACCGCGCCGACCGTGGTCTGGAGAAGGCCACACAGCAGGCCGCCGCAGCCGTGGCCGGGCTCACTGACAACGGCCCGGTGCGGTTCGTGAACGCCGAGCGTGCCCGGCTGACGCAGTTCATTGAGCAGGCCGAGCAGCGTGCGCAGGCATTGGAGCGCGCGCTGGCTGAGCTGAGCCGTCTGGGCCAGGAGCAGCATGCCGAGGCGGAGTCGCAGCAATCAATCGTCACGGCAGCGGAAGCACACGCCGAGCAGACCCGAGCCGAGATCGTCGCACCGCTGATCCGCGAGGCCGAGGACGACGGGGCAGCGTTCCTGGCTGCCCGGGAGCGGAGGTGGGCGGCATCCAGGACCCGGCGCAATTCCCGCGGGCTCCGGGGCTGGTCTGCTGCACGCGCTCTCGCTCGGGCGAGTGAGGAAGCGCAGAACGTCGAGCAGGCCGTGCGACGGCGCTGGGGTGGACTTCCGCAGACGCGGCGCGGAGTTCCGGTCTGGGCGCAGAACGTCGCGCACCGGGCGGCTGAAACCGTCCCCATGGTGGTCGACGCTCGCGAACAGCTCGCCGAAGCCCGAGCCGCACGTCAGGACCTTGCGACCCGGCAGGCGCGCGAACGTGCGGCACTCCGGCGTCAACTCCTCGGAGACCGCGCCCCCAGCGCCATCGAGCCGACGGTGCTGCGGTTGCGTCAGCAGTCCGAGGCTGCGCGAACCGATCTTGCCCGCATCGAGGCTCTACCGACGGACGAGGCAGTCGAGTTCATCCAGGCACGCACCGAGCAGGAACAAGCCCTCCGAGAAGCTGCCAAGCAGGCTCGTGCCGAGCAGCAGGCCCGCGCCGGAGCCGCGCTGGAGCCGCCGAGGCAGAGTCCCGGTACACCGGAGCGCGGGCTCAGGCGCTGACGGTTACAGGCGCGGCACGTCTCGCCCCGCGGGGCGATCCGGCCCGGCGGACAGGAAAGGCCGGGGCGGTCCCAGTCGGGGCTTGCGGTTTCGGGTGTCCTCGCCGCCGACGCGGTTGCTGCGCTCCGTCAGCGCGACCAGGGCAAGGTGGCGGTCAGCGGTCCAGCAGATCAACCGGCCGCCTTCCTTCGCACGCCCCAGGATGCCCGCCTCGGCCAGCTCGGTCAGAGCACGATGCGCCGCAGCCGGTGAGACGCCCAAGTGCGCACTGACGGACTCGGCGGTCAGCACGGGGTCGGAGGCGAGGGTGTCGAGGATGCGTAGCACCGCCGCGTCCCGGCGCGGCACCGCCGGGCTCAAACCCCGAGCCTGCCGGAACGCGATCAGCTCCTCGCGTACCTCCTGATCGAGGACGGCGATGTCCTCAGCCAGGCGCACCGCGTTGCCGGCCGCCCGTTCGGCGGCCTGCGCGAACCCGGCCACCCACTCATCCAGCAGCGGCGGGTCGGCCCGGTATCCGGTGAGCCCGGCGAGATAGGAATCGGTGTCTCCGGCGAAGACGGTGCTGATCGGGATGAGCGTGTTCCGCAACGCGTCCGCACGCCGCAGCACCGTATGGATCAACGCCCGCCCCGTGCGGCCGTTGCCATCGATGAAGGGGTGGATCGTCTCGAACTGCGCATGCACGATCGCCGCCCGCACCACCGGATTCCCCGCCGTGTCGGTGGCGAACCTGGCAAGGTCCTCGACCAGGCGCGGCACCTCCGTCTCCGGGGGCGGCACGAACGCCGCCCGCAACGGCGACCATCCGGGACCCCCGACCCAGTTCTGCTCCTGCCGCAGCCCGCGTTCCAGGCGGGGCTCGATGACGTGCTGGAGATCCACGACGTCATCCGTCGTGATCACGTGTGCCCGGTCTGCCAGGTCCGCGATCGCCGCCTCGGTCGCCCGCACGTTCGCCACGACATCCAGGGCCTGGCGGGGGCCGTGGTGCAGCAGCTCCGCGATCGCCAGCCGCTTCGGCGTCACCCGGTTCCCCTCGATCCACGACGAGGAGATCGACTCCGACCGGATCAGCAGATGATTCAGAAAGCGGCCACGCGAGCCGATCCGCTCATCCGCCCGCGCCAACACCGCCAACGCATCCTCCGCAGCCGCCTGCGCCGCAAGCCCCAAGACGGGTAGCCGGCCGCCGAGCTCGTCCGGCAAGTAAGCCAGATAGCGACCCGGCGCCCGATCCTTGCGACTGAGCCCCGCCGCGTCCTCCGGATGCCAGAGACGTTCGACGTACTCACCCATCGGCGCCTCCCGCCCGTCGCTGTGAACTTCTACTTTAGATGAGATAAACGAGAAATAGAACGGCAGCGCTCCCGGTTAGTGCAATCAGACTTCGGCAGCTTGGGGCGGCTCACTCGACGCCAACACATGTCGACGCCAACACAAGCCCGGCAAGATCTTGTGCCATTAACGTGCCACTAATTCGACGAAGACGAACTGCGAGCAACTGAGATCAACCAGAAAAATTCCTGATCAGAGGCTTGTCGCGCACAGAGATACAGCATGAAATCGCCCTCGAAGTCACTGAAAATCGTGAGGTCACGGGATCGACGCCCGTCGGAGCCGCCACCTAAAGTTGCGGCGGATCAGGCTTTTTCCGGTCCGCCAGTTCCGCTGAGTGCGGGCCATTCTTGGGCCATTTCCGCGGCCGGACTTGCCCCAGCACCCTTGCCGGTGCCGCCGCCGAGGGCCTGGTCGAGCACGACTCCGGCGCGCAGCGCGACGCCCTCGCGGGCGCGGGAGTACCAAGTGCCGCCGGTGGCAGAGGACCCCGAACCCGACGACCCGGAGGACCCGGAGCTTGAGCTCGTCCCGCTGACCTCGTCGCCGACGGCGACGTTCACCGCGGCGACGATGCCCGCAGCGGGCGCCTTCAGCGCCGTGCCGTCGACCTCGGTCTGGGCCGATGTGACGCTCGCTTGCGCAGAGGTCACGGCGGCCTCGTCCGACTCGATCGTGGCGACGTCGGTGTCGAAGCCGGTCGACGAGCTCTTGGCTGTGGAGAGCTCGGCCTGCGCGCTGGCGAGAGTCGCCTTGGCCGAGGCGTGGTCGGCGTCGGCCTGCGTCGTGGTCACCATCGCGAGCGCGTCGCCCTTCTTCACGGTCTGGCCCTCTGTGACCTTGACCGCGGTGACGGTGCCCGAGGCAGCGAAGCTCACCTCGTCGTCGACCGTCGGGGTGAGCGTGCCGGTGTCGCTCACCGTCTCCTGCAGGGTGCGGGCCGAGACGGCCAGGGCGACCGCACTGATCATGGTCTTCCGGCCGGTCACGAGCCGAGCGACCCGACTGGGGGAGTTCATCGGGTTCCTTTCGCGGGGTGGGGAGCACTGTCCACGATCGGCCTCGGTTCTTCCGGGATTCTTATTCCGGCTGAACGAACCGCCTTGTCTTCCTATGCGTTCGATAGGCGTCGTGCATGCGAGGGAAGAGAGGTATGCGAGTGACGCGAGAGATCGGGTCCGATCCCCTGCCGGTTCCTATACTTCGAGCGTGACTGATGAACCGGCGCGGATCCTCATTGCCGAGGACGACCGGCGACTGGCGGGCATGCTCGAGCAGCTGCTGGCCTCCGACGGCTATGAGGTCGTCGTCGCCTACGACGGGCAGCGCGCCCTGCACGAGGCGATGACCGGCCGCTTCGACGTGCTGCTGTTCGACCGCGGCCTGCCTGCGCGCGAAGGACTCGACGTCATCGAGGGCCTGCGGGCGCAGGGGAACACCGTGCCCGCGCTGATCCTCTCCGCGCTCGGGAACCCTGCCGATCGCGTCGAGGGCCTGACCCGCGGGGCGGAGGACTACCTGCCGAAGCCCTTCGACGTCGACGAGCTGCTCGCGCGGCTTCGCGTGCTGCGGCGCAAGAGCGCCATGGCGACCACCGGGCTCGCGATCCCCGGCGGCATCCTGCACCCCCAGCGGCACGAGGCCGCGCTCGCGGCGGGGCAGGTCGTGGTGCTCTCCGAGCGCGAGAACGACCTGCTCGCGACGCTCGCACGCCGCCCGCGTCAGGTGTTCACCCGCGACGAGCTGCTCGAGTCCGTGTTCGCGGACGCCGACGACACCGGCGTGGTCGACGCCTACGTCCATCACCTGCGCAAGAAGCTCGGCCGTGGCTGCGTGCTGACCGTGCGCGGTGTCGGCTACTCGCTCGGGGCGCTGTCGTGAAGACCGATCCCAGCGGCCTGCGCTCGGTCTCGCTGCGGCTCGCACTCCGCTTCGCCGGGCTGATCGTCGCGCTCTTCCTCATCGTGGCAGGGGTCGTGATCTCGCTCGTCGCGACCAGCGAGCACGAGGCGGTGAGGCAGTCCCTGGCCAGCGCCGCACGACTCGACTCGCCGCGCGACGCGCCGGCCGGCGTCTACGTCGCGATCCTCGGCGGACCCGGCCAGCCCGGGCAGGCCCCGCCGAGCGCTCAGCAGACGCAGGGCACGGACCAGGGCACGGACCAAGACCAGAGCCAGGTGGCCGTGTCGCCGAACGCGCCGTCGGGATTCCCCGACCTGACGGTCCTCGGGCGGGTCGCCAGCACCCGAACGACGGTGCAGAAGGACGAGACCATCGACGGCGTGAGCTACGTGGTGCGCACCAGCGCGTCCGCCGGGCGCACCGTGCAGGTCGCGGTGAACCTGAGCGAGAGCCAGGCCGAGGTGCGGCGGGTCATCATCGCCCTGGCCCTGTCCGGTGTGCCCGCGATCGCGGGTGCGGTGCTGGCCGCGTGGTGGATGTCGCGCAGGGCAATGCGGCCGCTCGCCGAGGCGCTCGCGCTGCAGCGCCGCTTCGTCGCGGACGCAGGCCACGAACTGCGCACCCCGCTCACGCTGCTTAGCACGCGCGCGCAGATCCTGCAGCGCTCCCTCGGCGCCGCGCCCCACGAGGAGGAGTCGCCCCGCGCGCTGAGCCCGGCGCCCGACACCGTGCGCGACGGGCTCGACGAGATCGTCTCCGACGCGAAGGCGCTGACGGGCATCCTCGAGGACCTGCTGATCTCCGCCGACCCGCGCCAGGACGCCGAGCGCATCACGCTCGACCTCGCCCTCGTGGCCGACGAGGTGGCCGCGGGCACCCGCGCCGAGGCGGCCGAGCGGGGGGTCGCCGTCGTGCGCACCGGGGATGCCGCGGTGATAGTTTCCGGGGTGCGGGTGTCGCTCGCCCGGCTCATCCTCGCGCTCGTGAGCAACGCGCTCGACCATGCCCGCACCCGCGTGGAGATCACCGTGTCCCGACACGGCAAAGAGGCCTGGGTCGAGGTCCGCGACGACGGGACGGGCTTCCCCGCCGGGGCGGACGAGCGCGTCTTCGAGCGCTTCGCCAGCGCGCGCTCGGCCGAGGTCAGCGGCTCCGGCCAGCGCCATTACGGGCTCGGGCTGGCGCTCGTCGCCGAGGTCGCGCACCGCCACGACGGCAGCGTCGCGATCGTCGACACCGATGGGCACGGGGCGCTCGTCCGCGTACGACTGCCTCTCACATCCGAGTCATAGGAATCACGCGGCCTGCCCGCAGACGGAATAAGAAAGCCGGAAGAAGCCGCGCCCACTCTGGAGTCCTCACGAAGAAAGAGGGGCTCCGATGGACATCCGCACTCGGGGAAGGCGAGCGGCCGCCGCGATCGTCGGCGGCATCGGCATCGTCGCCGCCGGCACGACCGCCGCGCTCGGCCTCGTCTTCCTCCACCAGGAAACGGGGACGTCCTCCGCCTCGGCCGACACCGGCACCGGCACCAGCAGCAGCAGCAGCACAAGCAGCAGCGGAAGCAGCGCCAGCGACGACAGCAGCGCGAACAGCAGCAGTGACATGACTGGCGACAGCAGCAGCACGAGCACGAGCGGCACGGGCAGCTCAGACGGCTCCTCAAGCTCGACCACACAGGACTCCACCGGCGTCAGCTCGGGGCTCGGCACCAGCTCGCACGGAAGCAGCTCGGGCTCATGAGCGCGCAGAGCGCCCAGCGCATGGACTGGACCGTCTGGAGCACAGAGGCCGTGCTGACGGTGACGGACTCCGCACGGCTGGCCGCCGCTCGCCGCATCCTCGACGCGCATCTCGTCGAGGTCGAGCGCGCGGCGAGCCGCTTCCGACCGGACTCCGAGCTCAGCCTGCTCACCGGGCGGGCGAGCCGCGGCGTCACGGTCTCGCCGATGCTCGCGCGGCTCGTCGGCGCCGCGCTCCGCGTGGTGGTGCGCACCAGAGGAAGCGTCGACCCGACGCTCGGCAACCGGCTGGCAGAGCTCGGCTACGACCGCGACCTGGCCGAGGTCATGGCACGCCCGGACTTCTCGGTCTCGACTCATCTGCTTCCGCCGCACGGCGAGCAGTGGCGGCGCATACGCCTCGACGGCACGACGCTGACCGTGCCCGACGACCTCGCCCTCGACCTCGGCGCGACGGCCAAGGCCGTGGCGGCAGACGATGCCGCGGCACTGATCAGTCGAGAGCTGGGCTGCGGGGTGCTGGTCGGCCTCGGGGGCGACATCGCCACCGCCGGTCCGGGCCCCGACGGTCCGTGGCAGATCGATGTGTGCGAGGTGCCGGGCGACCCTGCGCAGCAGGTCTCGCTCAGCGCGGGCTGGGCGATCGCCACCTCGAGCACGCAGCGGCGGCGCTGGACGGCGGCCGGCCGGCCGATGCACCACATCCTCGACCCGCGCAGCGGGCTGCCCGCGCCGGAGACCTGGCGCAGCGTGACCGTCGTCGCCGACAGCTGCCTGAGCGCGAACGCCGTCTCGACGGCCGCCATCGTCCGCGGACCGCGCGCCATCGAGTGGATCAACACCCTCGGCTACACCGCGCGGCTCGTGAGCAGCGCCGGCCGCGTGCATGCCATCGGCGGGTGGCCGCCGGCCACGCGCACCCTCGAGGGAGCACGACATGTTCGATGACACCATGTGGGCCTTCGGGCGCGGCAGCGGCATCGCCGATCTGGCTCTGCTGACCGTCTCGCTCGTCGCCGGGATCCTCACCCGCTCAGGGCGGCCTCTGCCCGGCGTCCCCCGCTTCGCGCTGTCCCTCATCCATCGCAACGCCGCGCTGCTCGCGGTGGCCTTCCTCGCGCTGCACGTCGGCACGCTGCTGATCGACCCCTTCGCGAAGCTGACGCTGGTGGACGTCGTCGTGCCGTTCCTCGGCGCGGACAACCCCTTCTGGCTCGGCATGGGCACGCTCGCCGTCGACCTGCTGATCGCGATCGTCGTGACGGCCCTGACGCGGCAGGTGATCGGGGCGCGGGCCTTCAAGGCCGTGCACTGGCTGGCCTATGCGATGTGGCCGGTGGCCATGCTGCACGGCGTCTTCGAGGGCACGGACGGGACGGATGCCTGGTTCCTCGCCGGCGCGTCGGCGGCGACGCTCCTCGTCGCCGGCGCGGTGCTCTGGCGCCTCTCGCCGCGCTTCCAGGAGACGCCGCGACGCACCACCGCGGCCGCGCGGCCCGCCGCACTCACCGAGCCGCAGGTCTGGAGGGCGCCATGACCATCGAGACCGCTGCCGTCCGCGATTCAGGGACCGTCCTTGTCTCCCGCCTGCTCGCGGCGGGCCCCGATGCCGACCTCGCGCGGCACATCGCCTGCTTCGGCGCGCTCGACCCCGTGGCCGCTGCGCCGCGGCTGCTCGCCGAGCTCGAGGCCTCTGGGCTGACCGGGCGCGGCGGCGCTGGCTTCGCGGCGTGGCGGAAGCTCGCCGCGACCGCTCGTGCGCGGGACTCCGCCCCGCGGGCGCGCCCGGTCGTGATCGCCAACGGCGCGGAGGGCGAGCCCTTCAGCCGCAAGGACGAGACGCTGCTGACGAATGCGCCGCACCTCGTCATCGACGGGATGCTCGCCGCGGGTGCGGCGGTCGGAGCGGGCGAGCTGCACCTCTATGCGAGCGAGCCCGGGCTCTCGGCCATCCTGGGCGCCGTTGCCGAGCGCGCAGATGCCGCGGGCATCCGCATCGTCACGGCCGCCGACACCTTCCTCTCCGGTCAGGCGAGCGCGGTCGTGAACGCGATCGAGACGGGGCGGCCGCTGCCGCGCGACGCCGTCAAACACCTCGGCGAGTCGGGGCTGCGTCGGCGCCCCACGCTGCTGCACAACGTCGAGACGCTCGCCCACATCGGGCTGATCGCCCGCTACGGCGCCGCCTGGTTCCGCGCCGCGGGCACCCCAGACGACCCGGGCACGCGGCTCGTCACCCTCGCCGGCGACGTGCCGCGATCGCAGGTGCTCGAGGTGCACGGCGGCGCCCGCATCGACGCGGTGCTCGCGGCCGCGGGTGCCGAGCACGACCGGATCTCGGCCGTGCTGGTCGGCGGGTACCACGGCGGCTGGCTCACCGCGGACCAGCTGGGCGCCGGGCTCTCGCCCGCGGCACTCGCCCCGTACGGCGCGCACCCCGGCGCAGGCATCCTGCTGGCGCTCGACCGCACCCGCTGCGCCGTGCAGACGACGGCGGAGATCGTCGAGTACCTGGCCGGCCAGTCCGCACGCCAGTGCGGGCCGTGCCTCTTCGGCCTGCCGGCCCTCGCCGCGAGCTGGCGCGAGCTCGCGGCCGGCGTCGCGGCGGCCGAGTCGCCACGCCGCGCCTGGGACCTGGCCGACGCCGTCGACGGACGCGGAGCCTGCGCCCACCCCGACGGCACGGCACGGCTCAGCCGCAGCGCCCTGCGCGCCTTCGCCGCCGACGTCGAGCAGCACCGGCACGGCCGCTGCCTGCGCGCGACGCACTGAGCCGACACCACCATCACGAGAACGGATTCCCGATGAGCCAGACCATCTCGAACGGCCGGCCGGCGCAGCCGGGCGCGGCCCCGGCGCTCGCCCTGCACGTCGACTGGACCCGCTGCGACGGCCGCGGCCTCTGCTCAGAGATGCTGCCCGAGATCCTCGGGCGCGACGAGTGGGGATACCCCATCGCCGCGGAGCAGCACCGCGGCCGCGACATCCCCGTCCCCGCCGAGTCCGAGGTGGCCGCGCGCAACGTCATGTCCCTCTGCCCCGTGCTCGCACTGCGACTCACCGACCCCCACGCGCGCTGACGAGCGCGCCCCGATCACGACGGAAGGAGTGGATTCCAGGACCTTCTCCAGCACACAACTGAACATCGAGCAAGCCATCATGCAGGACCCCCGCCGGTACCGACGGGGGTCCTTCGCCGTCTCGGTGAATGTGGCGCACTGCCGGCTCGATGAGCGATGACGAGTCAACAACGTGGTGGCGCGTGTGGCTACACGACGTCACCGCAGTCTGTCGGCCCGTTCGCCGTGGCAAACGTCGCCGCCACCGTATCGGTCGCGGCGAGTGCCCTGGCGCTCGGATCCGTCGTCGTCCTCGTCGTCGTCTGGATTCGCAGCCGCCGCGTCATTCCCGCTAGGTGAATGAGTTCAGGGGTCGACCTGGGTTTCGAGTCGTGTGGCGGCGTGAGACGGGACGGAGGGGGCCTGCCCGACGCGAACGACGTCGTGGCGATGCCGCAGACGTCATCGGGGCCTTCGGCGGCTTCGTGGCACGTCGCACGACTGTGGCCCCGCAGGAATCCTGCGGGGCCACGAGCGGCTGACGCCGCGGCATCAGCTCTTCGCGCTGCTCAAGTCGTAGACGGTCTGGCCGCCCACGGTCTTCACCGTGAAGTTCTTCGCGACCCACTGCTCGATCTGTGTCGCGTACGAGCTGCTGCCGCCCGGCATCCCGCCGCCCATGCCACTGCCCGAGGAGATGTAGTAGCCGATCTTGCCCTCGGAGACGAGCTTCTTGAACTCGGTGAGGGTCGGCGCCGGGTCGCTCGACCAGCCGCCGATGGCCATGACGGCCGTGTCGGTGTCGAGCTCGAGCTGCGCCGCGGACTGCGAGCCGTCCACCGCGGCCGCCCAGGTGGCGTCCGACGAGGTGAGCAGCTTCGTGAGCGCGCTCGGGGTGGCGCCGCCGCCCATGCCGCCGGCGCCTTCCGCACCGCCGCCTGACGGCGCTCCGCCCTGCCCGTCGGCGTCCTGGTTCTGGGGGCCGCCTGTTCCGCCGCCGGGGAATCCCTGGCTGCCGGAATCCGAGCTGCCGGAATCCGAGCCGGAGCTCTGCGAGGACGGGCCGCCCTGCTGCGGGCCCTGGCCAGATGTCGTGCCAGGAACGCCGCCCTGCCCGTCGCCCGGGCCGCCTCCCGGCATGCCGCCGCCTCCGAAGCCGCCCGAGGACGAGCTGGCGGGTCCGACGCTCGGGATGGAGCCGGTGTGCCCGACGGCGACGGTCGCGAGCGAGTACGCGGTGGTGCCCGCGAGGCCGCTCACCAGGCCGGCGAGCACGCCGATCGCGACCAGCCTGCGCATCGCGGGGATGCTTCCGACCAGGACCGCGGCGACCGAGAGGATGCCGACCGCGAGGACCGTCCAGCGCAGCCACGGCTGCCACGACGGGTTCTCGTTCAGCAGGAACCAGGCCCAGCCAGCGCTCGCGGCGATCATCGCCGCGAGGCCGATCCGGCCGATCCACTGGCGGCGGGCCTTCCACAGCATCGCGCCGCCCGTGCCGACGAGACCGCCGATCGACGGCACGAGGGCGACCGTGTAATAGGGATGGATCGTGCCGGACATGTAGCTGAAGACCAGCCCGGTGACCACGAGCCAGCCGCCCCAGAGCAGAAGCCCGGCGCGTGCCGGGTCAGCGAGCCGCCGGCGACCGGCGACGACGATTCCGAGCACGAGCGCGATGAGCGCAGCAGGGATGAGCCAGGATGCCTCGAGTCCCATCTCCGACGAGAAGAGCCGCTCGAGCCCCGTCGAGCCGCCGAAGGAGGATCCCGCGGCGCCCATGCCACCCATCCCGCCACCGGGAGCGCCACCGGCCCCGGTGCCGCCGACGTCCGGCATGCCGCCCTGTCCGCTCGTGCTGCCGCCCGGTGCGGCCCCGCCACCGCCATTGCCGTCGCCGCCGAGGATCCGGCCGAGGCCGTTGTAGCCGAAGACCAGTTCGAGCACGGTGTTGTCAGTGGAGCCGCCGATGTACGGCCGGGCGGATGCCGGCCACAGCGCCACGGCGAGCACCCACCAGCCCGCGCTCACGACGAGCGACCCCGCGGCGATGAGCAGCCCGACGATGCGGCGCCCCCAGCCGGCGCGCGCGGCGAGTAGGTAGACCACCGCGAATGCAGGCAGCACCAGCAGGCCCTGCAGCATCTTCGTGAGGAACGCGAAGCCGAGCGCCACCCCGGCGAGGGCGATCCAGCGCCAGCTGCCCCTCGGCAGCGCGCGCACGATGCAGTACGCACCGCCCGTCATGAGCAGCACGAGGAGCGCGTCCGGGTTGTCGAAGCGGAACATCATCGCCGCAGCCGGAGTGAACGCCACGACGAAGCCGGCGACGAGCGCGCCCACGTTCGCCACCGACGCGCCGAGGCGTGCGAGCGTGCGACGCACGGCGCCCCAGACCAGGGCGACCGAGCCGACGGCCATCAGCGCCTGGGGGAGGAGCAGGCTGAAGCTCGAGAAGCCGAACAGCCGGGCCGAGAGCCCCATCACCCACAGCGAGGCAGGCGGCTTGTCGACCGTGATGAAGCTCGCCGAGTCGAGCGACCCGAAGAACCAGGCCTTCCAGCTCTTCGCGCCCGCCTGGACGGCCGCGGCGTAGAAGCTGTTGGCGTAGCCCGAGACCGTGAGGCCGGTGAGATAGATGACGGCCGTGACGACGAGCAGCAGCCAGAACGCCGGCCTCAGCCAGCGCGGGTCGCCCGGCGCTCCGAGGACGAGGCGGCGCAGCGCGTCGCCGCGGCGAGGGGGGGATGCCGCGCCGGGCTGGCCGGCAGCGGCATCCGTGTTCTCGATGAGCGGATGGTCGGTGGTCGTGAGCTGCACGAGGGATGTCTCCAAGTCGGTGGGATCTCTGATCAGCTGGCGGTGCCGGACGACGAGGCCGAGGTGCTCAGGTCGTAGACCGTGACCCCGCCGACCGTCTTCGCCGTGTAGTTGGCCTCGACCCAGCTGGCGATCTTGCTCGCCACGTCGCTGCCGCCGTTGGACTGGCCGACGGAGCCGGCGATGAAGTAGTGGATCTTGCCCTCCGCGACGTACTTCATGAACTGAGCGAGGGTCGGCGACGGGTCGCTGCCGTTGAAGCCGCCGATCGGCATCACCGAGTCCCCGGTGGCGAGCTGATAGCTCGCGGCCTCGTTGGATCCGGTGGTCGCGGCGACCCAGGTGTAGTCGGACGCGTCCTTCTCCAGCAGCGTGGTGAGGGCGCTGCTGACGGAGGTCTCGCCCAGCAGGCCGCCGACACCGCCCGCGGCCTGGCCGCCGCCCGTCGACTGTGCGCCGGAGGCGCCCTGGCCGGGGAATCCGCCCTGGCTGCTCTGCCCGGCGCTCGGGGCGCCGCCGGTCTGGCCCTGGGGGCCGCCCACGCCGCCGGGAGCGCCCTGGCCACCGCCGTGCCCCGCGCCAGGGGCGCCCTGGCCACCGCCCATGCCGCCGGGAGCGCCGCCCATCGAGCCCGACACGGTCGGCCCCGCGGTGACGATCGACCCGGTGTGGGCGGTCGACACGGTCTCGAGCGTGTACGCGGTCGGGGAGACGAGCCCGCCGACGATCAGCAGGACCAGCACGGCCGGCGCCAACCGCCTGCTCAGCCAAGGCAGGGCGATGACGGCCGCGGCCGCGGCGAGCCCGATGACCAGCACGACGACCTTGAGCCAGGGCAGCCAGTCGCTCGCGTGGGCGAGCAGCGCCCAGGCCCATGCCGCGGTGCCGGCGGACGACACGGCGAGCAGGATGCGTACCCAGAGGCGATCGCGTGCGCCCCAGACCACCATTCCGGATGCCGCGAGAAGTCCCGCGATCGGAGCGGCGAGCGCCACCGTGTAGTAGGCGTGGAAGATCCCGCCCATGAAGCTGAAAGCGAGCAGGGTGACGAGCAGCCAGCCGCCGAAGGTGGCGATCATGGCGCGCCGCGCATCGGTGCGCGGCGCGCGCCCGATCAGCACGAGCGCCGCGACCATCAGGGCCAGCGCGGCGGGGATGAGCCACGAGATCTGCCCACCGATCTCGTTCTCGAACAGCCGGAACAGGCCGGTCGAGCCCCATGAGCCCGCTCCGCCGCCCGTGGTCGTCCCCGTGCCGCCGGTCACACTGCCGGTCTCGTCGCCGGTCAGTCGGCCGAAGCCGTTGTAGCCGAAGGTCAGCTCGAGGAAGCTGTTGCTCTGCGAGCCGCCGATGTACGGCCGGTCGGCTGCCGGGACGAGCTCGACGATCGCGACCCACCACCCGGCGGAGACGATGACGGCACCGAGCGCGGCGAGCAGGTGCACGAGACGCTTGAGGACGCCGGTGCGCGCGAACGCGAGGTACGCCCCCGCCAGCACGGGCAGGATGAGGAAGGCCTGCAGCTGCTTGGTGAGGAACCCGAACCCCACCGCGACGCCGGCGAGCACCAGCCAGCGCAGCCGCTCGCGCTCGATCGCGCGGAGTGTGAACACGACGGCGGTCGTGAGCAGGAGCAGCAGCAGGGCATCCGGGTTGTTGAACCGGAACATGAGCGCGGCGACCGGCGTGAGGGCGAGCACGCCGCCGGCCACGAGGCCGGCGACGCTTCCGAAGCGGTGCCGCACGGCGAGGTAGACGATCGCGACGGTCGCGACGCCCATCAGCGCCTCGGGGAGCAGGATGCTCCACGAGCTCAGCCCGAAGACGCGGGCGGAGAGCTCCATCAACCACAGGCTGGCGGGCGGCTTATCGACCGTGATCGAGTTGCCGGCGTCGCTCGAGCCGTAGAAGAAGGCCACCCAGTTCTTCGTGCCGGCCTGCACCGCCGCGGAGTAGAAGGAGTTCGCCCAGCCGCTCGCGGCGAGGTTCCAGACATAGAGCGCTCCGGCGGCGGCGAGCAGGCCGATGAAGGCGGCCCACTCCCTGCGCACCCGGGCTCGTGGGGTCACGCGGGCATGGGGCGCCGCGAGCGTGGTGGTCATCGTCGTGGTGGTCATCGTTGGTTCGCCTTCTCTCGTGCAGCGATCTGGATCGGGACGGTCAGCGGCTTGACGGCGGGAACAGACGGCCCGCCCTGGGCGTCGCCGCCCCCGCGCCCGCGGCGGAAGACCCACCAGCGCAGCAGCACGAAGCGCACGAGGGTTGCGACCACGTTCGCCGCGGTCAGCACGACGACCTCGGCCCCGTGCCCGGCGTGGGGGTACCAGACGTTCAGGCCGAACAGCGAGCCGCTCGTGATCAGCCAGGCGACGCCGAAGACCACGAGTCCCTGGGCGTGATGGGTCGCGGCGCGGGAACGGCCCCGCACCCCGAAGGTGAAGCGGCGGTTCGCCGCGGTGTTCGCGATCGCGGTGACGAGCAGTGCGACGAAGTTGGCGAGCTGAGCGGGCATCGTGTGCGCGAGCACGAGATAGAGCACGGCGTAGGCGACCGTCGACAGGCCGCCGATCAGGCCGAAGCTGAGCAGCTGCACCAGGAGCCCCTGCCGAGCCGCGGCCGGCGCGCCGAGCGGCTGCCTGCCGAAGCGCGCGTACAGCTCGTCGACGGGCAGGCGGCCCTTCGCGAGGTTGCGCGAGACGCGCCACATGCCCTTGAGGTCGGCGGTCGCGGTTGCGACGATGTCGACGGAGCTGTCGGGGTCGTCGACCCAGTCGACGGGCACCTCGTGAATGCGCAGCCCCGCGCGCTCGGCAAGCACGAGCAACTCGGTGTCGAAGAACCAGCCGGTATCCTCCACCAGCGGAAGCAGCTCGCGCGCGACATCCGATCGGATGGCCTTGAAGCCGCATTGCGCGTCCGAGAACTTCGCGTCCATCATGGCGCGCAGCATGAGGTTGTAGCTGCGCGAGATGAACTCGCGCTTGCCGCCGCGGACGACCCGCGAGGTTCGCGCAAGACGGGTGCCGATGGCGAGGTCGGAGTGGTCGGAGAGCAGAGGCGCCACGAGCGGGCGCAGCGCCCGCAGATCGGTGGAGAGGTCCTCGTCCAGGTAGACCAGGACTTCGGCCGTCGAGGCCGACCAGACCGTCTTGAGCGCCAGGCCACGGCCCTTCATCGGCAGATGCACCGCGACGACCCCGTCGAGCTCGCCCGCGAGCCGGTCGGCGAGCTCCGCCGTCGCATCCGTGCTCGCGTTGTCGGCGATGGTGATCTGCCAGCGCTCCGGCATCGCGGAGCCGAGATAGGCGTGCAACGCGGTCACGCTGTTCTCGAGAGTCGCCTGCTCGTTGTAGACCGGCATCACGATCTCGAGATCCAGGGGGGAGTCACCCGGTGCCACGCTGTCGGTTCGTGTGATCTCGCTCATGCCGTCAAGGCTGACGAGGCGTTCTTCCCGGATTCTTACTCCGACTGGGCAACCGCTCTAGAAACGCCATGCAGCGGATATGCGTGCGGACGCGGGCGGTGAGCCGCCGGACATCAAGGAGGCCGATAACCGTGCCCCGGCGCGATTCGGTGTCGGCATGCGTACTGCGCACCGCTGTCTGCTCGCCGGCTCAATGGTCTTCGCCGGGCTGAGTCATCCGTTCTGGGCGCGACGCGGCTTCCGGGCCCAGGTTCCCGATTGGACCGCAGAGGCCCTGCCCATCGACAAGGACGGAGTGGCAGTCGCCTCGGCCGCAACGAGGAGCTTGCGAGGCTGCGGGAATCGGATCGTGAGCGTCTCGCGATCCAGGAGCGGGCGGCGATCGCGCGGGAGGTGCACGACCTCGTCGCCCACCGTCTCGCGGCGATCGTCGTGCGCGCTCAGGCCGCCGCACACGTTGCGGAGCAGAGCCCGGACGAGTTGCGCGCGGCCGTCGAGTGGACCGCGGCTGCCGGTCCTCAGGCGCTTTCCGAGATGCGCTCCCTGGTCCGGTTGCTGCGCCGCGGCACAGTGGGCGCCCCGCGGTCGCCGGTCGCCCTGCCGGACGCGATCGCCGTGGTGGCCGACCGTGTGCGTTCCACGGGCATCGGGTCCGCGCGCAGTTGGAGGCGCTGGCCGGGTGAGCCCCTTGCAGGAGTTCGCGGTGCTGCGCGCGTGCCAAGAGGCCCTCATGAACGTGCTCGTCCACTTGCACGCCACAGTGGTCGAGGTGCGGCTGACCGTCACCGACGAGGACGGGGTTCTGACCGTGGAGGATGACGGCGCCTCCGGACGGACGTCCGGTGAGCCACCGGCATCGACGGCAAGCGGCGGCGGCTCCGGCATCCCCGGGATGCGCGAGCGGGCGAACGCGGTCGGTGGAGCCGTGACGGCGGACTGGTCGCCGCGCGGCTGGCGCGTGCGGCTGGTTCTTTCTGCCGCCGGGCTCGGGTCGTGACAGCGGATGCTGTGACGATCCGGGCGGTGGTCGTTGACGACCAGGCCATGGTGCGGGTGGGACTGGCGACGATGATCGACGCCGCAACCGACCTGGCGACGGTGGGCATGACCGCAAACGGCGCTGAGGCCCTCACGGGTACCCCCGGGGAGTTGCTGCCGGATGTCGCGCTCCTGGCGGAGCAGGAGGCCAAGCTCGCCGCCTACCAGAATGCGGGTCTCACCGCCGCCGTGGACAAGTTCAGCGCCAACGTCAACGTCAGCACGAAGGCACTCGGCCAGTAACCGGGCCATGCCACCGCCGCCCGGTGGGAAGGCGGTGGCAGCTCACCTTCCCACCGGGCCAGAATCGAACTTCGGTCACTCGGAGCGGCTCGCTCGGCACCAACATGAGCCCGGCAAGCTCTTGTGCCATTAACGTGCCATTAATTCGGCGAAGACGAACTGCGAGCAACTGAGACCAATCAGAAAAAAGTCCAGATCAGAGGCTTGTCGCGCATAGAGATACAGTGCGAAATCGGCCTCGAACTCACTGAAAGTCGTGAGGTCGCGGGACCGACGCCCGTCGGAGCCACCTCGTAGAGTCTCCGCGAATCAGGCCCCTTCCTGGCCACTACTCCGTTGCTCTCGCCGCTCCGTGAGCCTCGGTCTCATCGCGCATCCTGGAAGATGCTGGAGCCTCGCGTCTGGTGGATACGACCCCGATGACCGGTCGGGTGATCCGCGCCTCTACGCACACGACGATCCGCTACGAACAAGCCAAGCCCGGCGAGTTGGCGCACATGGACATCGCGGGGCTCAGCCGCATCCCCGACGACGGAGGCTGGCGCGGCAACGTACGAGCCTGCAGCGGCTGATGCCGAGCCTGGGCCCACCGGCGCTCGCCGCGCGAGCTGAACGACACCGCTCGGTCCTCGAAGGCCCCCGATCAGCCGACTAACGCCAAGCTCATGACCGAGTACACCTAAACGATGAGTCGCGATGTTCTATACGATCGCGGCCGGGTTCGAGCTCACCGATGCCGCCGGCGCGATGGAGGAAGGGGCCTCGAGCGGATCCGCTGAGGCCCCTTCCATGCAGACCGTTCGCACTCAGCCTCGTCGACCGTAGGCCTCGAGGAGGCGCAGCCAGATCTCGCTGATGGTGGGGTAGGCGGGAACGGCGTGCCAGAGGCGGTCGATCGGCACCTCGCCGACGATCGCGATGGTGGCCGAATGCAGGAGCTCGGCGACGTCCTGACCGATGAAGGTCGCGCCGACGATCACGCCGCGGCCTTCGTCGACGACGAGCTTGGCGCGACCGGTGTAGCCGTCGGCGTGCAGCTTCGCCCCGGCGACCCACCCCAGGTCGTACTCGACGGCCCGAATGTCGAGCCCCTGCCCTCGGGCGCGAGCCTCGGTGAGCCCGACGCTCGCGACCTCCGGATCGGAGAAGACCACGTGCGGCACCGCCACACGGTCCGCGGTGGCGACGTGAGCGCACCATGGTGCGTCGTCGAGGGGATCTCCCTGCAGGCGTGCGGCGATGGCCTCGCCCGCGGCCCGCGCCTGGTACTTGCCCTGATGGGTGAGCAGTGCACGGCCGTTCACGTCGCCGACGGCGTAGAGCCAGTCGGTGCCGTCGACGAGCAAGGTGTCGTCAACGGTCAGCTTCGGGTCGAGGCCGACCGTCTCGAGGCCGAGGTCATCGGTGTTCGGGCGGCGCCCTGCGGAGACGAGGACCTCCTCAGCCCGGAGCACGGTGTCGTCTTCCAGCACGACGCTGACGATCCCGTCGGCGTCGCGGTCGACGCGCCGGGTCATGACCCCGAGCCGCACGTCGACTCCCGCCTCGATAAGGGCGGCGGCGAGGTGCTCGCCGACGAAGGGCTCTTCGCGATCCAGCAGCCCGGAGCGCGACAGGACCGTGACGCGCGAGCCGAGGGAGGAGAAGGCGAAGGCGAGCTCGACGCCGGCGACGCCGCCGCCGATCACGACGAGCCGCGGTGGCACGTGATCGGCCGCGGTGGCTTCCCGCGTTCCCCAGGCAGCGGCGGATGCCAGGCCGGGGATGTCGGGAATGACCGGCACCGAGCCGGTCGCCAGGGCGACAGTCTGCGCAGAGTACACACGCCCCCCGACCTCGACCCGATGCGCGCCGGCAATGCGCGCCCGCCCGCGGACGAGGTCGATGCCTGCGGAGTCGAGCCAGGCGACCTGGCCGTCGTCCGACCACTGATCGGTGAACGACGACCGCCGAGCGAAGACCGCGTCGGCGTCGATGGAGCCGGTGACGGCGTCGCGTGCTCCGGCGACCCGCCGAGCCGCTCGGATCGCGTGCCCGCTGCGCAGGAGCGCCTTGGAAGGCATGCAAGCCCAATACGAGCACTCGCCGCCAACGAGTTCGGACTCCACGATGGCGACGCGCACCCCGCGCGTGGTGGCGTAGTCGGCGACGTTCTCCCCGACCGGGCCGGCGCCCACGACGATGAGGTCGTAGTCGAATCGACCCTCCTCTGCGTCGGTCACGCCCTGGCCGCCCGCCGCAGCAGGATGCTCAGCCGGATCGCCGAGATCACGAAGAACACGCCACCGAGGATCGCGTAGCCGCCCACCGTCGACATGCTCGTCGCCCCATGGATCGCCGACAGCAGGAAGCTCCCGCCGGCGAGCACCGAGATGGCACCGCTGAGGATCTGCGGCCACTGGCCGCCCGCGCGCCGCCGCAGCACGGCGGTGATGAGCTGCGTGATCCCGGACACGACGGCCCACGCACCCCAGACCCCGAGGGCGGCGGCGACGGACACGGTGGAGGTCACACCGAGCGCGATGGCGACGATGACGCTCACCACGACGTTGATCCACTCGGTGACACGAGGCTGAGACGCCGCGCCCTCGGAGCGGATCTGCCAGAGCACGGAGGCCGCATCCACGAGCGGATAGATGACGAGCAAGACGGTCAGAAGGGGTCCGGCGGTGCCACCGCTCGCGATCAGGACGACGGCCCAGACGATCGCGAAGGCAAAGCGGATGAAGTACAGACGCCGCAGGAACGCGGTCATCGGGGCCAGCGCGCCCGAGTCGGTGGTGATCATTTTCTCTTCCTCTTTCGTATGGGGAGGCGGTCAGGCGACGGTGGTCGAGGTGGTCAGCGGCACGTTCCCGTGCGTGGCGAGCGAGGACGGGCCGCCCATCGCGGTCGGGACGGCGGGTGTCACGTCGAGCAGTCCGTCGTCGGTCACGGCACGACCTTCCGCGCGGCCGTCCCCGGTCGAGCTCGCGGAGGTGGTGTAGAGCGGTGCGGACATGGATTCTCCCCTGCTGTTCGGATGTAGAGTTACTAGTACGTCTACATTGGCGACTATATGGTGTTTGCAGCGCTGGTGCAACCAGCCGGAGGAGAACGGGGGCGGAGCATGCGTGCCGATGCAGCAGAGCCGGAGACGCGCACGACCTCGGGCTCCGCCACGCGCTCGCGCATCCTCGAGGTCGCGACCGAGCTGTTCTACGCGCAGGGGATCCGCGCCACGAGCGCGGACAAGATCATCGAGCAGGTCGGCATCACCAAGGTCACCTTCTACCGTCATTTCCGCACCAAGAGCGAGCTGGTCGTCGCCTATCTGCGATCGCAGGCGGCGAACGAGCGCGAGTGGATGGGAGCGGCCCGGCGTGACGGCGACCCGTTGGGCTCGCTACGCGCCCTGGCCACCGGAATCGGGTCAGCGAGTTGCAGCCCGGGATTCCGAGGCTGCCCCTTCATCAACGCCGCAGCCGAGTTCTCCGATCCCGACGACCCGGTGCGACTGACGGTCGACGAGCACCGCCGCTGGACCGTGGACGAGTTCGCGGACATCGCTGCCGAGGCGCGTGTCGCCGATGTCGAGTCCGCTGCCAGGCAGCTGATGATCCTGCGGGACGGCGCGATGGTGAACGGCTATCTCGGCGACCCGTCCGCGGTGGCGGATTCCCTGGGATCCGCTTTCGCCTCCATCGTGGCCGCGGCCGGCGCGACGGGCGGCGAGCGGTCCACGGGCGCTGGCCACAGGCCCTGACCTCGCGGTCAGAGAGCCGAGACGACGGGAGCAGCCCGGCCAAGCCCTAGGCCACTGGCACGCCGCTCGCCGCGCCCCCGGCGCGGGCTCCGTGAGCGCGCCCTAGATGATCAGCTTGTCCGTTGACGGCGCACGACAGCCACCCGAGAAGCAACCAGAACCAACTGCGGCAAGGGAGAAGAATCCCTGGTCAAAGGCCGCTCAACTCCATATGCGGCATACGAGATCAGGCTTGGGCCCGCTGAAGATCGCGAGGACAATCGTCGACGTGAGGCTGAGCGAAGAAGACGCGCGAGCGCGGCTGAGCACGGCGCGCGTGGCGACGCTCGCGACGACCGGAGACGACGGCATCCCCCACCTGGTGCCGATCACCTTCGCCGTCGAGGGCGAGCTGATCTACACCACGGTGGACTACAAGCCGAAGGCGACGCCGAGGCTGCGGCGGCTCCGCAACATCGCGCAGAACCCGCGCGTCGCACTGCTCGCCAGCCACTACAGCGACGACTGGGAGGAGCTGTGGTGGGTTCGCGTCGACGGGAGCGCGAGCGTCGTCGCGCAGGCCGAGGGCATCCGGCATCCGATCGACGTCCTCGCCGGGCGCTACGCGCAGTACCGCGCCCGTCGCCCGGAGGGACCGGTCATCGTGATCCGCGCCGAACGCTGGACCGGCTGGTCGAGCTCCTAGCCCGCCGCGCCGGCCGGCCCGGGAGAGCGCGGGAACGGCCGTGCGGCCACTGCCTGCCCGCCGCCCCCTCGGGCGTGCCGCTCCCCTCAGGCATCCCGCCCGCCTCAGGCATCCCGCGTGGCGACGATGACCAGGTTGTCGAGCGAGGGACCGCCCTGCCTGCGCTGCAGACAGGTGATGACGACGAGCCGGCCCGGGACGTCGGCCCACACCGAGCGGTCTCGGCTGATGTCCCCCTTGCCGATGGCGCGGGATGAGGTGATGGTGTACTCCACCCCCGCGACGTCGATCTTCGCGCCAACCGCGACCTTGGCCTTCTGCTTCGCGACGTCGATGAGGTAGTTGCCGGGCCCCACACCGCCGCCGCGCAGGGAGTGCATGGCGACGAACACCGTGCCCTGCGCGGACGCGCTCGGCGCGACGCCGAGGTTGCGCACGAGATACGCGGAGCTGAAGCCGGGCGGGGTGATCGTGTTCCGGGCCATGTCCAGAGCGCCGAGCGGGACGTCGAGCCCCACCGACGGGACCTCGAAGCGGGTGCCCGTGTCGGCCTGCGCGTGCATGTCCGTGACGAGGGCGGGGCTCAGTCCCGACCCGGCATCCGGTGCCACCGCGCGCCCGCGCAGGTCGGTGAGGGACGCGCCCGCCGTCGTCGGGGTCATCACGTGGATGGCCCCGACGATGGAGGCGGCGATCAACGCGGCGGCGATCACGCCCAGCAGGAGCAGCCTGCTGCGACGGGGTGCCCCGCTCACGAGCGGCGCCTGCGCGAGAGGGCCAGGACGGCCCCGACGATCACGGCGCCGAACAGCGGAGCGCCCAGCAGCATCCACCACAGCGGATTCCGGGTGGCGGTGACGAGATGCCCGCCCGTGTCCACCCGGGGACCCGCGGTGAGGGGCAGCGCGCTGCCGGCCGCAGCACCCGACGCGGCATCCGTTGCGGCACCGGACGGAGCGGCCGGGGAGCCGGCCGGCGGCGCAGAGGACGTGTCACCGCCCCCACCGGTGCCGGGGTGACCGTCGCCGTTCCCGGAGTGGCCTCCCGGTGTCTGGAGCGCCGTCACCTCGGCGCTCGACGGCGCCGAGGTGACGGGGGTAGAGGCGCCGGGTGCCGTTCCGTGGGCGGTCGCCGTGTTGTCGATCACGCCGGCGCCGATGTCGGCCGGCGTCACGGTGTAGCTCGCGGTGCAGATCTCGATCCCGCCCGGGGCGAGCGTGGTCGCCGGGCAGTCGACGGCGGACAGGGCCCCGGTGCCGGTGAAGCGGTCCTCGGACACCTGGACGTCATGGAGCGTGACGTTGCTCGTGTTGGTGACGAGGAAGGTGTAGTTCACCGTCTGCCCGGCGGTGCTGACGGTCGTCGGGTCGGCGGTCTTCACGATGCTGATCGCCGGGTCGGCCCCGACCGGGACCTGCACACCCGAGGGCGGCGAGTCGACCTCGGGCCCGCTCGGGGGCGTCCCCGTGGCGATCGCCAGGTTGTCGACGTGACCGGCGTCGACGTCGGCCTGCGTCAGGCGGTAGTCGGCCGTGCAGCTCACGGTGTCCCCCGGTGACATCGAGGCGATCCCCGCCGGGCAGTCGAGTGCGGAGAGCTGACCGGTCCCCGTGAAGCCCGTGTCGGTCACGTGGACGTCGGCGAGTGTCACGTTCCCCGTGTTGGTGACCGCGAAGGAGTACGTCACCAGCTGACCCACACGATACGAGGCGGCATCGTTCGGGCTGGCGGACTTCACGACGGTGAGCGCGGGCTGGGCCAGCGAGTTCAGCGGGTTCGACAGCGTCACCGCGGTGGTGCCGCTCACGCCGATGGTCACGGGGTCGTCCGAGAACACCGGGGTGCCCCAGTCGTAGCCGTCGACCGGGGCGGGCGAGGCCTCGGCGAGCGTCACGACGGCTCCGGCGGGGAGGCGCGCGCCCGTCGTCGCGGTGCCGTCCGCGGTGACGGCGAGCGTGCCGTGGCCGGCGGGGTAGCCGTTCGGTTTCCCGTCCTCGCCCGTGCTGGCCGGCACGTAGTCGCCGGCCGGGTAGGAGTAGTCGACGGTGAAGGTGCGCCCGGCGGGCAGAGCGTCGTGGCCGTCGCCCGTGATGCGCTTGGTCACCGAGAGCGGCGCGGACTCATAGGTGGGGATGACGGCGCTGGAGTCGTCGGTGACGGGGGTGCCGTCCGAGGTGACGGCGTCGACCGTCGCGGTGTTGGTGAAGCTGCCGCTCGCCACATCCGCCGCCGTCAGCGGCCCGTACGTTCCGGTGCAGGTCATCGCAGCGGCGGGCGCGAGCGCGGTGCTCGGGCAGCTGATGTCCGCGATCTTCGGGTCGGCGACGGCGACCTCGTTCACGGCCTCTGCGCCCGTGTTGGTCACGAGGAAGCTGTACGGCACCCGGTCGCCCTCGGTGAAGATCGTTTGCGGGGTGCCGGTCGTGTCGGCGTGGTCGACGGTCTTGACCAGGCTGATGGACCCCAGCGGATTCACCGAACTCACGGTCACCTGACGGATCAGATGCACCTCGTGCCCGCCGCCCGTGGAGGCGGTGAAGCCCAGCTTGAGCGTGGGCGGCGCGGGCGTGGTCAGCTTCTGCGACAGCGTCGTCGTGCCGTTGACGGCCACGGTGATGGTCGGGTACGGGTCGTCCGCGGTGGTCGGGGAGACCGTGACGGTGACGAGCTGCGGCGTGCCCGTCTGGCCGCCCGGCGCGGTGGCCGGCGCGTTCTGCAGACCGGTGTAGCCCGTGTTGCCGAGCAGGCAGTAGCCCGTAGTGCCGTTGCCGGGGCCGCGCAGCCCGATCGAGCCGGGGCGGGGCACGTTGCCGTTGGGGCAGGAGGTGCCGACGTAGGGCTGCGCCTCGTAGTTGCCGTAGACGTCCAGTCCGACGCCGAGGTAGCCGTGCTGGACGCCCGGCTGGTCCTCGATGCTGGCGTAGCCGAGGGCGCCGCCGTAGCCGGCGCCCTGCGGACCGGGCTTGGTCAGCGTGTACGAGCCGTCAGCGAGGAAGAAGCCGATGCCGTCGGCCGGCCCCATCCCCCTACCGCTCGTCGCGTACTGGTACTCGTAGAACGAGACCTGCAGCCCGGCCGTGTTGGGGAACGCGCGATCGTAGACGACCGCGCCCGTGCGGCCGCCGGAGTTGTCGGTGAGCTGCAGATAACCGTCGCTGCCCGAGCCGAGATCCGTCGGGGAGTCCACGGTCCGGGTGCATCCGGCGAGGTCGGAGTCGCCCGCGGGCGCTGCCGCGCCGTTCGGTGCGGCGGTCAGGCAGGCGTCGCCGAGGCCGATCCACCGCGCGTCGGTCACGGCGGGGTCTGCGAAGGTCTCGTTCGACAGGGTCGAGCCCGCCGCCTGTGCGGAACTGGCCCGCATGGTCGACAGAGTGAGGGAGCCGGTCACGACGACGAGGAATGACAGCAGGAGCGCAACGATGCGCGATGGCCGCCGCGGGCGCCGCCCGGCAGCCGGTGACGTGAGGGAGTTCATGATGTCCGTTCGGGTTCGGAGTGGTACTGATCACGGACGGCGACGTCGCGCGGTTTCGGGATGCGCAGCAAAGCCGTCCAGGAGATAAGGAGCCCGGCTTCGGCGAATCATGACGCGCGACGCCCAAAACAGTGAAGGAAATTCACGAAGCTGGGCTTGTGCTGAGAGTCCCGTCATGAAATGGCCGCTGCGCGCTCCTTATGGATGTGAAGCGAAGCGAAGGCCCGAGCGCCCAGGGCGGGGCGGTACCGGCCGCCACGATCTCTCTGGAGCAGGCACGCGCGCGTCGGGCGCGACGCGAGGCGGCGTGGCGGATGCTTCGCGCCGCGATCGCCGAGGAGCTGGTGGAGAAGCTGCCGGCCACGGTGCCGCTCGAGCGGATCCCGCAGCTGCTGCACGTGCCGGACGCCGACGTCAGCGCGGCAGTGGGCAGCGGCGCCATCTCCGTCGTCGACGTCGACGACGTGCCGTGCATGGTCACCGCGAAGAGCCGCGGCTTCCTGAGCCGTGAGCTCGGCATCCGCCTGCCGCTGCCCGACCGTCTCGACCCGCGGCAACGCGCCGAGCCCGACCGGCGTCCCGTCCGCACCTCCTGACCGCCCCGTTCGATTCCCCCTCCGACCCGTCCCGACCCCGATAGAGCCCTCGCCGATGTCCCTGAACACCTCGCCCCGCCGCGACCTGAGCGGCCTCTCCGACGCCGAGCTGATCTCGCGGTTCCGCGCGGGCAGCAGCGACGCCTACGGCCAGCTGTGGGAACGCCACCTCTCCGCCGGAATCGCCGCCGCACGCGCGGCGACCAGCCGGATCGATCCGGAGGACGTCGTCGCCGAGGCCTTCCTACGGGTGATGGAGACCCTGCGGCGCGGGAAGGGCCCCGAGTTCGCCTTCCGTCCCTACCTGCTCACCGCCGTGCGCAACGTCGCATCCCGTTCGGGCAAACGCCAGGCGAAGGATGTGCCGCTCGGGGAGCTGGAGTTCGAGGACGAGCGCTTCAGCGAGGACGTGCTGGATGCCGCGCTCGACGGCACCCTGCTCACCCAGGGCTTCGCGAGCCTGCCGACGCGGTGGCAGGAGGTGCTGTGGTACCTCGAGGTCGAGGGCCTCACCCCGCGGGAGGCCGCGGCCATGATGGGCCTCCGGCCCGCTGCCGTCTCCTCCCTCGCCTATCGCGCGCGGGAGGGCCTGCGCGTGGCCTGGATCAAGGCCCACATCGCTTCGGCCCCCGAGGGCTCGGAGTGCCGCTGGACGATCGACCATCTGCCCGCCCGGGAGCGCGGGACGCTGAAACCGGCCGAGCGGGAGCGGATCGAAGCTCATCTCGCGAGCTGCGAGCGCTGCCCCATCGCGGTGGAGAGCGCCCAGGATGCCTCGCGCCGGCTCGGCCCCGCCGCCCTCACCGCCCTGCTCGGAGCGGGAGGCGTCGGCGGCTACCTGGAGTGGTTCCGGCAGCCCGCACCGGCCTCGGCCGCGACCCCGCCGCCGCTTCCGGTCACTGAGGGCGCGGCTCGCGGCGCCCTCGTCACGGGCACGCAGGCCACGCTGATCGCGGCCGCGATCGCCGCCGCGGGCGCGCTGGTCGTCACCGGCCTGCTGCTGCGCCCCGATTCCGCCCCGCGGCGAGCGGAGCCGCGGGAGGTCACGAGCACCACGAGCCCTGCGGCAGCGGAGTCGCCGACACCGACACCGACGGCGAGCTCTCCGCGGCCGTCGGCCGGACCGTCCACTCCGGCATCCGCCCCCGCATCCGCTTCGGCATCCGCCCCGCCCTCGCCCTCCGCGGAGACGACGAGCACGCCGATCGCCGCGGCACCGGCGGTTCCGGCCGCGCCCTCGCCCCGGCCGACGGCATCGGCGGCCCTTCCTGTGCCCGCTCCGATCGTCGCCGCGACCGACACCGGAGGCGGCCGGTTCTACCCCGTCGTCTCCGGCCGCGCGGCGCCGGGGGCGCACGTGACCGTGGTCGCCGGTGGCACGAGCTATGCCGCGACGGTGACGGCGTCCGGCGAGTGGACGAGTCCGGCGCTCACGGGCATTCCCGTGGGGGTGACGCGGATCTCCGTCACGCAGACGACCTCGGGCACCACCTCGGCGGCCACGACGACGAGTGTCGACCTGGCGGCGGTCAGCGTCCAGGAGTCCGGTGTCGCCGGCGACGGTCGCGTCACGGTCGCCGTCTCCGGCGTCGTCGGTGCGACGGTCGTCCTGGTGACGGGGGCGGGGGACGTCACCGTGGCCCTCGACGCGACCGGAAGCGGCATGGCGGAGCTTGCGCCGGGCACCGGCTCCGTGGCGGCCTACTACAGTGCGGCGGGCCGACGCGGCCCGGCGAGCACGGTGCGGCTCGCCGCGCCCTGAGCCCAGCCCGAGCGCCAAGCACACGTCTGTGAGAACGCTGAGAAGCCGTGACGCGCGCTCCCTCTTCGTACTCCTTCCGATGACGGGTCATCCAGATCCGCCTCCTCACCCCGAGGAGCGCTCCGCCCGACCCACGCCGGGCGGAGCGCACTCGGAGAGCCCCCGAGCCCGATAGTTACACAGTCAAACTGCGCAGTTATCCTGCCTTTCCGTATTAGGCGGGCCCCGTGACCGCAGCCGACCGGACCCGCTCCGACGTCGCCACGCGAATCCGCATGACGGCGGGGTCGCTCACGAGGCGTCTGCGCGGCGAGGCATCCGGGGTCACCGGCCTGACCTGGTCGCAGGAATCGATCGTCGCCCTGCTCAGCCGCGCCCCCGCGGGGATGAGCACCGCGGAGCTGGCGCGCGCGGAGGGAGTGCGGGGCCAGACCATGAGCGCCGCGGTCGCGGTCCTCGAGCAGGCCGGATTCCTGCGCGGCGAGCCCGACCCGTCCGACGGCCGCCGCACGGTGCTGCACGTCACCGACACGGGGCTCGCCGCCCTCACCGAAGCGCGGGCCGTGAAGCAGAAGTGGCTCGAAGAGCTGCTGCAGGACTTCACCGCGGACGAGATCGACGCGCTCGTCGCCGGCATGGACCTCCTGAACCGCATCGCGGGGAGCTGACCCCGCTCCGCACACCATCGCGCCCCGATTCGTCGTGGGCGCTGTTCCGCGCTGCCTGGAATCGAGGACTTGTGAGCACATCCACGACCGTGCGCCCGTTCAACTGGCGCTTCGTCACCCCGCTGATGCTGGGCTCGGCGCTCAACCCGGTGAACAGCTCGATCATCGCCACCGCGCTGATCCCCATCGGCGCCGACCTCCA
>DASWPQ010000004.1:0-1659 GCA_036398375.1 Gryllotalpicola sp. | reverse complement strand
GCAGCAACGAGGTACGCGCCTCGCGAGTGCGCGCTCGCGCACCTCTAAGGGGCGTGTCGAGGTGCGGGAGCGCGCAGTCGGTGAGGCGGGCGCGTACCGCTCGCGCAGCGCACGCGCCTTCGTTGCTGCGCCTTTGTCTGTGGCGTGTCAGCGTGCGGGAGCGCTTAGTCGGTGAGGCGGGGCCTCGCTGCGGGGCCAAAGCGCAGCAACGAGGTACGCGCCCCGCGAGTGCGCGCTCGCGCACCTCTAAGGGGCGTGTCGAGGTGCGGGAGCGCGCAGTCGGTGAGGCGGGCGCGTACCGCTCGCGCAGCGCACTCGCCTTCGTTGCTGCGCCTTTGTCTGTGGCGTTTCGGGGTGCGGGCGCGCGCACTCAGCGAGGCGGGGACGTACGAGCTCGCGAGCGCGAGTGAACCGGACCCTCAGGCGCGGTCGCCGCTGATGGACTCGGCGTCGACGTAGGCGGTTGCGGCCTCGGTCTCGGCGGGGTTCGCGGGCGGGAGGTCGGAGCCGATGATGGCGGGGAGGAGCCGGGTCACCACCACGAGGTAGAGCACGGCGGAGACGAGGCGTACGAGGGCGGTGGCGACGGGGATGCCGATCGGCCCGAGGAGCACGAAGAACAGCCAGTCGGCTAGCGCGTTGAGCACCGCGAATGTCGCCGCGAACCACACGAGCAGCCGCTGGCGGCGCGCGATGATCAGCATCCGACCGCCGCAGGAGATGCAGAGACTGAGCGGCAGGGACAGGAACAGGATCGCGGCCCACCTCAGACCCTGCAGCCAGGGCGACGGCAGCAGGCCGTCGAGCGTGCTGGCGAAGTAGCAGACGGCCGACCCCAGCAGGCCGACGCCGACGTTCACCGCGAACAGCATCCCGAAGTCGCGGCGGAACATCCGCCGCCCGACCTCCGGCTCGTAGCTGGGCAGCCGGGCCCAGCGCGAGAGCCGCCGGACCACGAGCCCGAGGTTCACGACCTGGAGGGCGGCGAAGAAGAGCTTGTCGGCCATCTCGTACGACGACAGCGAGCCGACGGGGCTCCGGGCGAGGAAGATGCGGTCGGTGACCGGGCCGGACTGGGCGGTCAGCGCGGACGCCGACTGCCACACCAGGCCGCGGGTCGGGACCTCCATCGGCTCGGCGCTGGCCGGCAGCCGCCGGGCCGAGCGGTAGAGGATGGTCAGCCGGCCCAGCTCGCCGAGGACGAAACCGACGGCGTAGACGACCAGGGGCGCGGTCGGCCAGACGAGCACCAGGAGGATGGGCACGACCGTCCGCAGCGACTGCAGGCTGATGGGGAGGGCGACCTTGCCGTGGGCGATGTTCAGCCCGGAGAAGGCGCTCGAGACCCCGCCGACCAGCGCCATCAGCAGCATCACGCCGGCCAGCCCGGCGAACTGGAACGGGTCGGGCCGGCGGAACGCGTAGACGATCGTCAGGGGGAGCCCGACGGCCACGCAGGTGGCGAGGGCGAAGAGCAGGATCCGGCGGGCGTACGTGCGCAGGACGGCCTTGCCGGGTGGGGTGCCGCGGCCGATCAGCCGGCCCATCTCCGCGACGCTGTTCGCCTCGATCGCGTTGCCGACGACGTTGGTCAGCGTCAACGACACCGAGGCCGCGAGCAGCAGCTCGTCGCTGCGGGAGGTCCCGACGAGCCACGAG
>DASWPQ010000003.1:0-41854 GCA_036398375.1 Gryllotalpicola sp. | reverse complement strand
CGCTCTCGCTGCTCGTCGGCGGCATCGGCGTGATGAACATCATGCTCGTCTCGGTCACGGAGCGGACGCGAGAGATCGGGCTGCGGAAGGCGCTCGGCGCACCACCCGGAGCGATCCGCAACCAGTTCCTCGTCGAAGCGGCCATCCTCGGTCTGTCCGGCGGGATCGTCGGGGCCGGCCTCGGCGTGCTCGCCGCCCTCATCCTGCCCCACGCCATCGGCTCCACGATCGTCATCAGCGGCGCCGCCGTCGGCATCTCCCTCGTCGTCGCCATCGGAATCGGGCTCGTCTTCGGCGTCTACCCCGCCACGCGCGCCGCCCGCCTCGCCCCCATCGACGCACTGCGCACGGAATAAGGAAACACAACCATGACTCGAAAGCTCCCCCTGACGATCGCCGCCGCGGCGGCCGCTATCGCCGTGCTCACCCTCGCCGGCTGCAGCGCGAAGACCAGTGCGTCCTCCCCCGACTCTTCCAGCGGTGCCTCCTCCAGCAGCGCCTCCTCCGGGCAGGCCGGCGCCGGTCAGGGCGGCCCCGGCGGCGGAGGCGTCTCCGGGCAGATCGCCGCGATCGACGGCACGACCCTGCAGGTCCAGGACAGCTCCGCCCAGACCGCCGTGGCCTACAGCTCCTCGACGACGATCCTGCAGAACGCCGCCGCATCGCTGTCCGCGGTGACCGTCGGCTCGTGCATCACCGCCTCCTCCGACCCGACCTCTGCGTCGTCGTCCTCCTCGTCCTCCTCCTCATCCTCTTCCGTGGTGACGACGGTGCGGATCTCCACGGCCGTGGACGGCAGCTGCACCTCCGGCTTCGGCGGCGCCGCGGCCGGGGGTTCCGGCGGCCCGGCATCCGGCTCGCGCCCCACCGACATGCCCACGAACCGTCCGTCCAGCCCGAGCGGCTCCGCCAGGTCCGGCGGTTTCACGGCACCCACCAGCGGAGAGGTCACCGCCGTCAGCGGCGACACGATCACCGTGAAGGCGACCGACCCGCAGACCGCGAAGACCACGACGAAGACGATCACCGTCGACTCCTCCACCAGCTACACCGTGGAGAAGAAGGCCACCAGCGCTGCTCTCACCGTCGGCGCATGCGTCGCCGCGCAGGGCACGGCCGACGACTCCGGCACCGTTGCGGCGACCTCGCTCACCGTCAGCGCTGCGGCCTCAGACGGCACCTGCTCCACCGGCTTCGCCGGTCCCGGCGGTCAGGGCGGCCCCGGCGCGGGCGGTATCGGCTCGACGGGGACGAACGGCTCGAACGGAGGTACCACGAATGGCTGAACCCCGTGAGCTGCGGCGTCGCTTGCGGCACCGCAACCGCCTTCTCATCGGCACGGCCGTCGGCGCCGTCCTCGCCGTGGCCGCTGCGGGAACCGCCTACGCCCAGCTGGGCACGAGCGGCCCCGGCTACCGCACCGCGACCGCGCAGAAGGCCGACATCACCCAGAGCGCCGCGCTGAGCGGCACCGTCGCCTCGGCATCCGAAGCCGACGAGGCCTTCCAGGTCTCCGGCACCGTCTCCGCCGTCAAGGTGAAGGTCGGCCAGAGCGTCACAGCCGGCCAGACCCTGGCCACGCTGGATCCGAGCTCGCTGCAGGCGGCGATCACCGCCGCCGAACAGGCCGTCACCAGCGCCCAGCAGACCCTCGACACCGACCTCGCCTCGCAGACCGAGACGACGAGCACGACCGCCGCGACCGCTGCGTCCAGCGCCTCGACGGCGACTGCCGCCCCGGTGGCGGCAGTGGGCGGCACGGCGAGCACCGGCGCGGTCGTCACCGCCGCCTACGTGACGACCGCCGCGACGTCGACACGGAGTGCGACTCCGGCGGTGAGCGGCTCGTCGACCGGCTCCGCCTCGAGCTCGCTGACCGCGCAGATCGCCGCCGTGCAGGCCGCCCAGAAGACGCTCCTGGCCGACTCCGGCAAGGTCGCCGACGCCATCGCCGACGCGCAGTCGGAGATCGCCGCGCTGCAGACCACCCTGAATGGTCTGCTGAGTGCGGATGCCACCGCCAACCCGTGCGCCGCCTTCGCGGCGGACACGGCCGGCACCGCCGAGGATCTGACCCAGGCCGAGACCGACCTCGCGAGCTGCCAGACCGCCATCTCGGGCGCGCTGACCGGAAGCACGACGTCCTCCTCGGTCCCATCCAGCGTCACCTCCGCCTTCTCCGAGCTCGCGGCCGCGCTCACCACCGTGAAGGGACTGCAGTCCCAGCTCACGACGGACGAGACCGCGCTCACCGCCGCCGTCACCGAGCTTCAGACCGCTGCGCAGAAGGCTGCAGAGTCCTCCACCGGTTCCGGGTCCGGGTCGACCGGGTCCGGATCAGGATCGACGAGTTCCGGCTCATCAGGCTCCGGCTCTGGCTCGTCGGGCTCCGGCTCTGGGACCTCGTCGGCGGGATCCAGCGGATCGGGTGCCGGCTCCAGCACGTCCTCCGGCGCCGGCGGGCCCGGGAGCAGCGCGCAGACGCCCGCCACCGGAGCCTCCGGCTCGTCCGCAGGAGGCACGTCCTCCGGCGGCGCGTCGAGTGGAGGCGCGGCCGGGTCCTCGTCCACCGGAGGCAGCTCCGTCGGCGGCACGGGCTCGACCGCGACCTCCGCCGCGGCATCCGCCGAGCAGATCGTCGCCGACCAGGCCGCCGTCGCCAGCGCGCAGGCCAAGGTCGCCGTCGCGAAGGAGAGCGCCACCATGGCGACGCTGACCACCCCGATCAGCGGCACGGTCGCCGCCGTGGCACTGACGGTCGGCGAGACCGTCAGCTCCGGCTCCAGCACCGAGACGATCAGCGTCATCGGGAAGAGCGGCTGGCTCGTCGACACCAGTGTCGGCGTCACCGGGATCACCGCGCTGAAGGTCGGCCAGAAGGCCGTCGCGACCGTCTCCGGCGTCTCGGACCAGCTCACCGGAACCGTCAGCTCGATCGGCCTCCTCAACACCGCCACCGACTCGACCACCCCGAGCTACGACGTGAAGATCACGCTCGACGACACCGGCGCCACGCTGCTCAACGGGGCGTCCGCGCGCCTGACCGTCACCGTCGCCGCGGCGAAGAATGTGCTGAGCGTCCCCACCTCGGCGGTGCACGTCTCCTCGGGGAACACGCACACGGTCGACGTGGTCAGGAACGGGAAGCTCGTCCCGACGACGGTGAAGATCGGGGCGGCCGGTGCCGCCAGAACCCAGATCGTCTCGGGACTGACCGCCGGTGCCGAGGTCGAGCTCGCCGACCTGTCCTCCACCACCAGCAGCGACAGCACGAGCACGACGAGCGGCAATCGCTACGGCGGCGCCGGCGGTTCCGGCGGCGGCACGGGCCCCGGTGGCGCAGGCGGCCCAGGCGGCCCAGGCGGAGCTGCGCAGCCCGGCCAGTAGGCCTCTCCCGCATCCGGCTCAAGGACCTCGTGGCCAATGCACCTGGCCTTCGGCTCCGTTGCGATTCCACGCCGCCACGTTCTCCCGCCACCGCTGCGGCAGACCAGACGAGGCGGATCGCCTCGCCGGCGGCGTGCGGGCCGGCGGCGAGGCATCCGTCGTCAGCGCCGCGGCCCTGCGCCCGACCCGCCGAAGGCGGCATAGAGCAGCGGCAGTCCGGAGACGCACATCAGGACGATGCCGAGGGCTTCGACGTGCGGCAGCAGCAGGATGCCGCCGATCAGGAGCCCCGCGAACAGCACCGCTCCCACTCCCCGACGGACGAGCCGTTCGAGGCGGCTGAGGCGGCGGTCGATGGCGGGGGTCGAGACGGTGACGGTGCCGTCGTTGACGCGGGTGATGAGCGCGTCGATCCGCTGCGGCAGCCGCAGGGCGACCCCCGCGGCCGACACGAGCTCGCGGGCGGCCGCCAGGACGGCGTTGCCGCCCTCCTCCCGCAGCAGTCGCGTCGCGTAGGGCTCGATCGCACCCCAGATGTTGAACTCGGGGTCCAGCGCGCTGCAGACCCCGGAGGTGAGCGACATCGAGCGGATGACGAGCAGGAAGTCCTCGGGGAGCTGGAACGGCAGGGAGCGCACCACCTGCCCGAACTCCTGCCCGAACCGGCGGAACTCGCGCTGGTCGATCTTCCTCAGCTGCGCGAAGCCCATGCCGCCGAAGCGGTCGAACAGCTGGGTCATCGCCTGTTCGAGCTCGGTCGTGTCCGCGGTCGGCAGCAGGATGCCGACATCCTGGATGCTGCTGACCAGGCCGCGCCCGTCGCGCGCGGCGACCGCGATGAGCAGCCGGCGCAGGCCGGCGCGCAGCTCCTCGGTGACCTCGCCCATCATGCCGAAGTCGATGAAGGTGAGCCGCCAGGCGGGTTGCGCGTCGTCGCCGCGTTCAGCCTCCGGCACCGGGGTCACGAAGACGTTGCCCGGGTGCGGGTCGGCGTGGAAATAGCCGTGGCCGAAGAGCTGCTCGAACATCGCCTCCGCGAAGACCGACGCCACCTCGGACGGATCGATGCCCGCCGCGCGCAGGCCGTCGACGTCGTCGATCTTGATGGCCGTGACATCCGACAGGGTGAGCACGCGCCGTGTCGTGCGCTCCCACACGATCTCGGGCACGGCCACGCGGGGATCGTCCGCGAAGATCTCCCGGAACCGCTCGGCGCCCTGCGCCTCGTGCAGGTAGTCGATCTCCTCGAGGCTCGTCTGCGCGAACTCCGCCACCAGGGCGTGCGGGTCGACGCGGTCGGACACGATCCGCAGGCGGCTGAGCCACCCGGCGACCCGGCGCAGCGCGGCGAGGTCGACGTCGACGACGCCGGCGATCCCCGGCCGCTGCACCTTCACGACCACCTGCTCGAAGCCGGCGTCGGCGGCGTCCGGTGCGGCAAGGCGGGCGCGATGTGCCTGACCGAGGGATGCCGCGGCCATCGGCACCTCGTCGAACGCGGAGTACGCCCGCTCGAGCGGGATCCCGAGCTCGGCCTCGGCGAGCTGCCTGATCGACGGGAAGGGGGCGGGCGGCACCTCGTCCTGGAGGCCGGCGAGCTCCTTCGTGATCTCCGGCGGCAGCACGTCCAGCCGGGACGACAGGAACTGCCCGACCTTGATCATCAGCCCGCCGAGTTCGACGGCGAGCGTGTGGAAGCGCTGCGCGATGCCCGTCAGCCTCGCCGTGCGCCCGCGTTCGGCGATGCGCGCGAGCCCGATGCGCGGCAGGAACAGCTCATACCACCAGGCCTGCACGAGGTAGCGCGCCGCGAACCGCAGGATGCGGCGGTAGCGGGCGCGTCCCGCGGCGGCCTCGGGCAGCGGATCCGGGTGGGGGTCGGGTGCCGACGGCATCCGCTCAGGCGGCATCCCGTCAATCCTGGGCGAGGATCGCGTACAGCTTGCGGCGGGCCTCGTCGAGCACCGCCACGGCCTGCTCCACCTGATCCGGAGTTCCCGTGCGCCGGAGCTGGGCTGCGGCCTGCGCCAGCTCGATGCCCGCCTTGGGCAGCGCGCCCATGCCGAGGAGATCGCGCTGGCCGGATGCCTCCCACGGCGCGGCCCGGCCGGCCGAGGCATCCGCCTCTGCACGCCCCGCCTCGGTCAGCGAGTAGGTCTTCCGGCCGTCGGCCACCTCGGAGTCGATGAGGCCCTCATCGGCGAGGAGCTGCAGCGTCGGATACACCGAGCCCGCGCTCGGCTTCCATGCGCCGCCGCTGCGCTGCCCGATCTCCGCGATGATCTGGTACCCGTGCATCGGCTTCTCGGCCAGGAGCGCCAGGACCGCCGTGCGCACGTCGCCGCGCGCCATCCGCGGCCCGACGCGCTGCTCGAACATCGAGCGCAGCTGATCGAACACCTCGGTGAGCGGCTGGCCCGAGCCGGGGAGTCCCCCGCCGAATCCGCGGGCTCCGAAGCCCCCACCTGTGTATGAACTGCTCATCACGACCTCCCGGTCTTCTGCGGTTCCGTCTCTGCGGTTCTGCCCAGTCTCGGCGACATATCACGATATATCGCTGAGCGCGCGTTGTCTCCGAGGGGATTCCCATGCGGGTCGTGTTCGCGGAACGGCCGGGGTGCGGGTGTCGGTATCGGTGTCGGTATCGGCGTCACGCGGTCCGCGCGTCGCGCACGCTCGTGCCGGCCCAGTGGGCGGCGATGTCGTCGAGGGACAGGCCGAGCACGTCCGCCAGCGCGGCCACGACCCCGAACGCCGGGCTCGGCAGTCGGCCCGTCTCGATCTTCCGCAGCGTCTCCGGGGAGATGCCCGCCTGCGCGGCCACCTCGTTCAGGGGGCGCGGCCCGCGGGAGCGCCGCAGCAGCTCGCCCAGGCGGCGCCCCGCTTCGAGCTGCTCGGGCGTCAGCGGTGCGCGCACCATCATTCCGGACCTCCGTCGTCATCGTCCTCAAACGGTATTATTATACCGAGAATGATCGAGATCCACTCCCCCGCAGAGATCGAACGGATGCGTGCAGCCGGCGCGTTCGTGCGCGACACGCTCGCACGGCTCTCCGCTCAGGCGGCCGTCGGGGTGAACCTGCTCGATCTCGAGCACACCGCCCGCGCGGCCGTCGCCGAGCGCGGCGCCGTCTCCTGCTACTGGGACTACGCCCCGGCATTCGGCAGCGGACCGTTCCGCAACACCATCTGCCTGTCCGTCAACGACGCCGCCCTGCACGGCCTGCCCCACGACTACCGGCTGGCCGACGGCGACGTCCTCAGCCTCGACTTCGCCGTCTCCGTGGACGGGTGGGTGGCCGACGCGGCCGTCACGGTCATCGTCGGGCAGGTCGACCCCGACGACGCGAGACTGGTCCGTTCGACGGAGGAGGCCGTCGCGGCCGGCATCGCCGCGGCGCAGCCCGGCAACCGCATCGGGGACGTCTCCGCCGCGATCGGCGACGTCGCGGCGAAGTACGGCTATCCGGTCAACCACGAGTTCGGCGGGCACGGGGTCGGCCGCACCATGCATGAGGACCTGTTCGTCTGCAACGACGGCCGCCCCGGCCGCGGCTACCGCATCCGCCCCGGGCTCGTGTTCACGCTCGAGCCCTGGTGGGCCGCGACCACTGCCACGATCCGCACCGATCGCGACGGATGGACGCTCCGCTCCGCCGACGGCAGCAGGGCCGCCCACACCGAGCACACTCTCGCCATCACCCCGGACGGGCCGCTCGTGCTGACCGCGTGACGCGCGAGCGGCATCCGTGCCGGGCTGCCTGCGCGACCCGCCGCGGGCGTCGCTCAGCCGTGCGGGGTGTGCTCGTGGTCCTGATGCTGCGGGCTCTCGAGCTGGAACGTCGAGTGCTCGATGCCGATGGCGAAGTGCTCGGCCACGCAGGACTGCAGCTCGTCGAGGATCTGCGGGGTGTGCCCGTCGACGAAGCAGTCCGGATCGACCGTGATGTGGGCGGTGAGCACCGGCAGCCCCGTCGCGATCTGCGAGGCGTGCAGATCGTGCACCTGGCGCACGTGCTCGACGGCGAGCAGGTGTGTGCGCACCGCGTCGAGGTCGAGACCCGACGGCGTATTCTCCATCAGCACGGCCGTCGTCTCGCGCAGCAGCCGCACCGCCCGGGGAAGGATCAGCATGCCGATGACGAGTGCGGCGACGGCATCCGCCCGCTGCCAGCCCGTCAGCGCGATGACGATGCCCGCGACGATGACACCGAGGGCGCCGAGCGCGTCGTTCACGACCTCGAGGAACGCTGCGCGCAAGTTGAAGTTCGCGGTGCGGCCGCCCAGCAGCACCCCGATCGACACGATGTTGCCCACCAGCCTGATGATGCCGAAGAGCAGCAGGCCGGACGGCTGGACCTCGGGCGGCAGGAAGAGCCGCCGGATGCCCTCCACGAGCACCACGAGGCCGACCGCGAGCAGCACCCCAGCCTGCGCCGTGGCCGAGAGCACCTCGGCACGGGCGTAGCCCCAGGTGCGCCGGCTCGTCGCGGGGCGGGCCATGAGGTGCGCCGCCCACAGTGCGACGCCGAGGCCGCCTGCGTCCGTCAGCATGTGCCCCGCGTCCACGATCAGCGCGAGCGAGCCGGTCACGATTGCGCCGACGGTCTCCGCCAGCAGGATCGCCGCCGTGACGCCGAACGCGACGGCGAGGCGGGTGCGGTTCCCTGCCGCGCCCTCCTGGTCGTGATCGTGGTCGTGATCGTGCACGAGGCGAGAGTAGCGCCGCGTGCTCAGGTGGCGCTGACGACCCCCGTCAGCAGCAGGATCGCGACCACCACGGCCACGCCGATGCGGTACCAGATGAACACGCTGATCGGATGCCGCTGCACCAGCCGCAGCAGCCAGGCGATCGACACGTACGCGACGATGAGGCTGACGAGCGTGCCCACGGCGGTCGCCCCCCAGCCGACCTGGGCGCTGATGTCCTTCGCCGAGGTGAGTGCCTCGAAGCCGCCCGCGGCCACGAGCGCCGGGATCGACAGGAAGAAGGAGATGCGGGTCGCGGCGACGCGGTCGAGGCCGCGCAGCAGGCCCGCGCTGATCGTGGCGCCGGAGCGCGAGACGCCGGGGACGAGGCTGAAGCACTGGACGATGCCGATGAAGATCGCGTCGGCGAGGTTCATCCTCTCCTCGTTGCGCTGCTTCAGCGCGACGCGTTCGGCGAACCACATCACGGCGCTCCACACCACCAGGGCGACGGCGACGACCCAGAGGCTGCGCAGCGGGCCCGAGATGAAGTGGCGCAGCGCGAAGCCGACGATGCCCACGGGGATCGTGCCGATGATGACGAACCAGGCCAGGCGGTAGTCCTGCCCGCGCGCGTTGCGGTTCGCGAGCCCGCGGAACCAGGCCGCGACGAGCCGCACGATGTCACGCCAGAAGTACACGATCACGGCGATGATCGCCCCGACCTGGATGATCGCGGTGAACGCGGTCACGCCCTTGTCGCTCACCGAGAGGCCGAGCAGTTTCTCGACGATCGTCAGGTGCCCCGTGCTGGAGACGGGCAGGAACTCGGTGATGCCCTCGACGATGCCGAGGATGATCGCTTGGAGGAGGTTCACGCAGGGATCCTTTCGGGGTCGCTGTGAGAAAGGGCACAGAGGCCCCGCACAGGCTATCGGGCCGACCGCGCGGATTCGCGCACCGGCTCCCGCCCGGCGCGCACGCGGCGCCGTCGCATCCGTCACCGCACCCGTCGGCGCGGCTAGCCGAGCTCGTCGAGCGCCTCGCGGTCGGTGCGGAAGATGCGGCTGCTGCCGAGCAGCCCGTAGCGTTCGAGCTCGACGCGCAGCACCGCGCGGGCGCGGCAGTAGTCGACCGTCATGCCGTGGTCCCGTGCCTCGTCGAGCACAACGCGCAGCACCCCCGCACCCGTCGAGTCGATGCCCGTGATCGCCTCGCAGTCGAGCACGAGGTGACGGATGCTGTCGCCTTCGGCGGCCGTGACGGCACGGATGCCGCGGGCGAGCGCCCCGGCGCCCACGGCGTCAACGGGTGCCGCGAACCGCACGATCGCCACACCGGGCGCGGTCGCCCGGGGCGGCGGGCTGCCGGGGCGCAGGGAGGCGATCGGGCGCCCGTCGCCGTCCACGACATCGATGGGAGGGGCGGAGGCGGCGAACAGCGCCCGCAGCAGGCCGATCGCGGTCGCGGCGGCGATGCCCCAGAGCGGCCCGAAGGCGAGCGTTGCGGCGAAGACGATGAGCGCGAGGAAGAGTTCCCCCTTGGCCTCGCGCCAGAGGGCCCGGGCCTCGCCCAGGCGCAGCAGCGGCCAGGTGGCCACGGCCGCGATCGCGCCGAACGCCGGGGTCGGCAGATGGCCGAAGAAGCCGTCGCCGAAGATGAGGGCCGCGAGCACCAGGAGCGCGGCGACGAAACCGGGCAGCTGTGAGACGGAGCGCAGCTCGTCCAGCCGGGCCCGGCGTGCGGGCGAGGGGCCGAGTGCGAAGCCACCGGAGAGTCCGGAGGCGGCGCTCGCCGCGGCGTAGGCGATGCCGTCCCTCGCTCCGGCTGACTGGTGGACGCGATCGGCGTCCTGATGCTGGGCGAGTGCGACGAAGGCGATGAGCAGGGCCCCGGGGATCAGTTCGAGCCACTGCCCCGCCGCGAGCGACGGCCACCCGAACGGCGGCCGCCCGCCTGTGACCCGCCCGACCGTCGTCACACCGTTGTCGGCGAGGCCGAAGACGCGGTACGCCGCGAAGGTGGCGGCGTAGACGGCGAGCTCCCAGGGCAGCCGCCGCGCGATGCGCCGCCCCACGAGCAGGATGATGAGCGACAGCGCCGCCACCATGAGCGCCCACGCGTTCGCCCCGCCGAGGCGGGCGATGAAGGCGCCGGCATGCTGCGGGAATCCGGAGGCCGCGGCATCCGTCACCCGCGTGCCCAGCCGGATGCCGAACATCGCCGCGATCTCGCGCACCAGGAGGTCGAGCGCGACGGCCGAGGAGAAGCCGAGCAGCACGGGGCGCGGCAGCAGCACCGTCACGCGGCTGAGGCGCAGCAGGGCGACGAGCGCGAAGGCGGCCGCCGCCAGCAGGGCCTGGGCGGCGGCGAGCTCGACGTAGCGCCCGGTGCCTGGGCGGGCGAGCGGGGCGAGGGTCGCGGCGAGCAGGGCGATGACGACGGCGTCGGGGGCGACGGTGAGCCGGCCGGTCACGGCGAGCAGCGCGAAGACGATGCCCGGGACGATGAGCGTGTACAGGCCCGTTGTGGCGGGCAGCCCCCCGAACTGCGCGAAGGCCATCGCGACCGGGGCCGACATCGCCGCGAGGGTGACGCCCATCAGCGCCTCGCCGCGCCAGATGCGTCGGGTCGCGCCCGCGAGCAATGCCATGGTCCCATTCTGTCGTGGTCGACCGCCGCTGTCGGCGGCGCATGAAAGGCTGGTGAGCGCCGCCTGGGTGTTCGAGTCACGTTCTATGTGAAGTAAATATCCACCTTGACATATTCGAACGAAGATTCGAATATAAAGGGGTGTCGGCGGTAGCGGAACGAATCGATCTCGAGAGAGGCAGCGTCTTCGAGAAGGCGCAGGCCGATCTCGAGCGCATTCGCGCGCTCAAGTCGCGCATCGCCGGCATGGAGCGCACGCGGCTCACGACTCGGGCGCTGCCGACCCTGCCCGCCTTCGCCCCGCTGCTGCCCGGCGGGGCCCTGCAGGCGGGGTCCGCCTATTCGGTCGAGAGGTCGATGGCACTCGTGATGGGCCTGCTCGCCGCCGCCAGCGCGGGCGGGGCATGGTGCGGCGTCGTCGGGGTGCCGTGGTTCGGGGCGGAGGCGGCGGCGCGCTTCGGCATCGCGCTCGGCCGGCTCGCGCTCGTGCGGGAGCCGGGGCGGGCTTGGCTGCCCGTGACGGCGGCGCTCGCCGATGCGCTGACGGTGGTCGTTGTGCAGGCGCCGCCCGGCGACGGGGTGAGCGAGGCGGATGCCGCGCGGCTCGCCGCCCGCCTGCGGCAGCGCGGTGCCGTGCTGATCTCCTTCGGCGCGCCGTGGCCGGCCTCCGAGGCGCGCCTCTCCGTCACGGCGAGCAGCTGGGCAGGTCTCGGCCGCGGGCACGGCTACCCGCGCGAGCGGGTCGTCACGGTGCGCTCCGAGCTGCGCGGCGGGCAGCCGCGCGTCGCGCGGCTCCGGCTGCCGGGCGACGTGGGGCCTGCCGGGGCCGGAGCGCTGGACGACGATGCGCGGGCGGCGCAGCGGCTGCGGCTGGAGCGGGTGTCGTGAGCGGCGGGCCCGATTCCGAGGGGCTGACCCGGTCCATCGTGCTGTGGTGCCCCGATTGGCCGATCCGGGCGGCGCTCGAGAAGTACCCGTCGCTCACGGCGGGCGCGACCGATGCCGGCGACTTCGCCGGCGTGACGATCGCCCTGATCGAGAAGGGGGTCGTGTTCGCGTGCTCCGCGGCCGCCCGTGCGGCGGGCGTGCGACGGGGGCTGCGGCTGCGCGAGGCGCAGGCGCGCTGTCCGGAGCTCGTGGTGCTCCCCCACGACGCGCAGGCCGACGCGCGCTTCTTCGAGCCGCTGCTTGCCGCGCTCGAGCAGACCGCGCCGGGGGTCCAGCCGATCCGCCCGGGGGTGTGCGCGCTACGCGCTCGAGGGCCGGCGCGGTACTACGGCGGCGAGGCCGAGGCGGCGCAGGTCCTGCTCGGTGTGCTCGCGGAGCACGGGGTGCCCGAGGCGCGCGCCGGCGTGGCCGACGGGCCGTTCGCCGCGGAGCAGGCGGCGCGGCATCCCGCGAACGGCGCAGCGAACGATGCCGGTGGCGCCCCCGTCGTCATCGTGCCGGAGGGCGGTTCGCCCGCCTTCCTCGCCGCCCTGCCCGTCGAGGTCATGGGCGACGCCGGCTTCGCTGAACTGTGCCGGCAGCTCGGCCTTCCCACCCTCGGCGCGTTGGCCGGCATGTCGGCCGAGGCGCTCGGCGAGCGGTTCGGGGTGATCGGCGCGCGCGTGCACGCCCTCGTCACGGGCCGTGACGCGCAGATGGTCGTGCCACGGGCTCCGCAGCGCGTGCTCGAACGGCGGGTCGCCTTCGACGAGGGCCTCGATCGGGTCGACCAGCTCGCCTTCGCCGTCCGGCAGACCGCGGACGAGGTGATCGCGGGGCTGCGCGAGGCGAAGCTCGTGGCGACCGCCGTGACGGTGACGATCCAGACGGAGGACGGGGCGGAGAGCGCCCGCACCTGGCTGCATCCGCGGTGGTTCACGGCCATCGACCTCGTCGACCGGCTGCGCTGGCAGCTGCAGGGGGCCGGCTCCGGGGCGGAGGCGCTGTCGACGCCGGTGGTGCAGGTCGTGTTCACGCCCGAGAGCGTCGATGCGGCGCACCACCACGAGCAGGGGCTGTGGGGCGACGCGCCCGACGAGCGGGTGCACCATGCCCTCACCCGGGTGCAGAGCATGCTCGGCCACGACGCGGTCGTCACTGCCGAGATCGGCGGCGGCCGGCTGCTCGGGGAGCGGCAGCTGCTGGTGCCGTGGGGCGATCGCGCGCCGGGCGGCACCGCCGACCGGGCCGCGCAGCCATGGCCGGGCGCCCTGCCCGACCCGTTGCCGACCACGGTGTTCCTGCCGCGCGTTGGCGTCGCCCTGCTGACGGAGGCGGGGGACCTCGTGCGGGTCTCCGACCGCGGGCTCGTCGAGGGCGAGCCCGCGCTGTTCGCGGCGGCGGCGGGCGCGCGCCCCATCGGCTCGCAGGCCGAGGCGCTGCGTGCGGCACGCCCGATCGGCGGCTGGGCGGGCCCGTGGACGGTCGATGAGCGCTGGTGGGATGCGGCGGCGTCGCGGCGCGTGCACCGCTTCACGGTCGTCGACGCGGACGGCGTCGCGTGGCTGCTCCTGCTCGATGGGGGCATGTGGTTCGCGGAAGCGAGGTATGACTGATGGGCTTCAACAACCCCCGGATGCCCTGGGCGGAGTTCGAGCGGACGCTGTCGGGCCGACCCTCTGGGCATCCGTCCCCCGACCGGCCGGACGGTGGGCTCGTCGAGCGCCCGGGCTCGCGGCGCCGGGACGAGATCGAGGAGCGCCCGCTCGAGCCCGACAAAGGGCCCTCCGTGCCCTACGCCGAGCTGCATGCGCACTCCCACTACAGCTTCCTCGACGGGGCGAGCTCCCCCGAGACGCTGCTGCGCGAGGCGGCTCGGCTGCGGCTGTCTGCCCTCGCGATCACCGACCACGACGGCCTCTACGGTGCCGTGCAGATGGCGGAGACGGCCGCCGCCTACCGGGACGATGCGGGGGAACCGCGGGTGCGGACCGTGTTCGGGGCCGAGCTGTCCCTGGGGCTCTCCGCCCCGCAGAACGGCGTGGCCGACCCCGAGGGGACGCATCTGCTCGTGCTCGCCCGCCGGCAGGAGGGCTACCATTCCCTCGCGGCCGCCATCACCGCGGCGCAGCTCGCGGAGGGGGCGGAGAAGGGGCATCCGGTCTACGAGCTCGGAAGACTGTCGGAGGCCGCCGCGGGGAACTGGCTCGTGCTGACCGGATGCCGGAAAGGGGCTGTGCGGCAGGCGCTCGCCTCCCCCGAGGGTGGCGCAGGCGCCGCTGCGCGGGAGCTCGACCGCCTGGTGGAGCTGTTTGGCCGCGAGGGTGTGGTGGTCGAGCTCTTCGACCACGGCGATCCGCTCGCGAGCTCATACAACGACGTGCTGTACGAGTTGGCGGGCCGGCGCGGCCTGCCCGTCGTCGCGACGGGGAACGTGCACTACGCCACCCCGCGGGACCGGCCGCTCGCGACCGCCGTCGCGGCCGTGCGTGCTCGGCGGAGTCTCGACGAGCTGGACGGCTGGCTGCCCGCGGCGGGCAACGCCCATCTGCGCAGCGGGGGCGAGATGAGGCGGCTGTTCGCGCCCTACCCGGGCGCGATCGAGAACACCGTGGGACTGGCGTCCGAGCTCGCCTTCGAACTGCGCAGTGTCACGCCGGGGCTGCCCGAGCAGAAGATCCCGGCCGGGCACACGCAGATGAGCTGGCTGCGGAGGCTGGTCGACGAGGGTATCGCGGAGCGGTACCCGGAGGCGACGCGGCCCGTGCCCCTGGAGGAGGTCCGCGCGCGCCTGGACAGCGAGCTCGCGGTCATCGAGAAGAAGGACTTCCCCGGCTATTTCCTGATCGTGCACGACATTGTGCAAAAAGCGAAGGATCTCGGCATCCTGTGCCAGGGCCGGGGCTCCGCCGCGAGCTCGGCAGTGTGCTACGTGCTCGGCATCACGGCGGTCGACGCGATCCGCTACCGGCTGCCCTTCGAGCGGTTCCTGTCCTCGATGCGCGACGAGGAGCCCGACATCGACGTCGACTTCGACTCCGACCGCCGTGAGGAGATCATCCAGTACGTCTTCGACGCATACGGGCGGGAGAACGCCGCGCAGGTGGCGACGGTTATCAGCTACCGGCCCAAGGCGGCCGTGCGGGACATGGCGAAGGCGCTCGGCCACTCCCCCGGTCAGCAGGATGCCTGGAGCAAGCGGATCGAGGACTGGGGCGGGGGCAGCTCCGGGGAGGACGAGGACATCCCCGAACCGGTCAGATGGCTGTCCGGGCAGCTCATGAAGGCACCGCGTCATCTCGGCATCCACTCCGGCGGCATGGTGCTGACCAAACGGCCCGTCGGCGAGGTCTGCCCCATCGAGCACGCGCGGATGGAGAACCGGACGGTGCTGCAGTGGGACAAGGGCGACATCGAGTGGATGGGGCTCGTCAAGTTCGACCTGCTCGGCCTGGGGATGCTGGCCGCCCTGCAGCACATCTTCACCCTCGTGCACGATCACGTCGGCGAAGAGTGGGATCTCGCGACGCTCCCCAAGGAGGAGCCGGCGGTCTACGACATGCTGTGCCGGGCCGATGCGATCGGGGTGTTCCAGGTCGAGTCCCGCGCGCAGCTCGCGACGCTTCCCCGGCTCCGACCCCGGCGCTTCTACGACCTCGTCGTCGAGGTCGCCCTGATCCGGCCTGGGCCGATCCAGGGCGGGGCGGTGCACCCGTACATCCGCCGTCGTGCGGGCGAGGAGGCCGTCGGCTACGCGCACCCCCTGCTCGAGCCCGTGCTGAAGCGCACCCTCGGCGTGCCGCTGTTCCAGGAACAGATCATGCAGATGGCCATGGCGGTCGGCGACTGCTCCGCCGAGGACGCCGACCTGCTGCGGCGCGCGATGGGCTCCAAACGCGGCGTCGAGAGGATCGAGTCCCTGCGGGAGAAGCTGTTCGCCGGCATGGCCGCGAACGGGCTGACCGAGGAGAAGGCCGAAGCCATCTACGCGCAGATCCAGGCCTTCGCCGACTTCGGCTTCGCCGAGAGCCACTCGCTCAGCTTCGCGCTGCTCGTCTACGCGAGCGCCTGGCTCAAGCTGCACTACCCGGCCGCCTTCCTCGCGGGGCTCCTGCGCGCGCAGCCGATGGGCTTCTACTCGGCGGAGACCCTCATCGGGGACGCGAAGCGGCACGGCGTCGAGGTGCGGGGCGTGGACATCCTGCGCTCGGGGGCGTATGCCGCGCTCGAGTCGATGGACGAGGACCACGCCGCCGCGGCATCTGCCGCCGGCCCCGCCGGGACGGCCACCGCCGGGCCCACCGGCATGGACGAGTGCCTGGGCTGGCACGAGGTGGGCGGAGACCCGGAGGACGTCGACGAGGGCACGCCCTTCGACCAGACGGCCCCGGACCGCGGCGCCGAGCATCGCCGTGACGGCCGCCACGCGGTGCGGCTCGGCCTCGCCCAGGTGAAGTCGATCGGCGCGGAGCTCGCCGAGCGCATCGTCGCCGAGCGGAAGGCGGCCGGTCCCTATCGCGATCTGCACGACCTCGCCCGCCGCGTCGGACTCGGCTCGGCGCAGCTCGAGGCGCTCGCCGCGGCCGGCGCCTTCGAGCCGATCGGGCTGACGCGGCGCGAGGCGCTGTGGCAGGCGGGCTCGGCCGGGCGCGAGCGGCGCGACCACCTGCCCCACACCGCCGTCATCGTCCAGCCGCCCCTGCTGCCGGCGCCGAGCTCCGAGAGTCGCCTCGCCTACGACTTCTGGGCCATGGGGCTGTCCCCCGACGAGCATCCGATGACGTACCGGCGCGAGCTGCTGCGCGCCGATGGGGTGCTGAGCGTCACCGAGCTGGCGGGCAGGGAATCCGGCGACCGCGTGCACGTCGGCGGCGTCGTCACGCATCGGCAGCGGCCGTCGACGGCCTCCGGCATCACCTTCATCAACCTCGAGGACGAGACGGGGATGATCAACGTCATCGCCTCCCAAGGGCTCTGGAAGCGCTACCGGCGCATCGCGCGTGAGGCGCAGGGGCTGATCGTGCGCGGCATCCTCGAACGCAGTCCGGAGGGCGTCACGAGCATCGCTGCCGATCAGCTCGCGCCGTTGCCGCTCCCGGTCGCCGTGCGATCCCGCGACTTCCAGTGACACGACGTACAGCGACGCGACGTCGAGGGACCTCGACGGAGCTCTGGCCGCGGCGCGATCGCCGGGCCAGACTGTCCCCATGCATGTTGTGGGGCACCTCGCCGAGGATGCGCCGGACCCGGCCCTCGACGTCCTTGAGAAGGCCAGGCGGATGCCGGTGCCCGTGTTCGGGCTCGTGCCGCAGCGCCACCTCGAGGACTGGGACGCCCTCGGCGTCCAAAGCTCCACGAGCAACGGCGTCTTCGACTCCTGCGCGGTCTCGATCGGCTACACGCTGTGGCGCCGGCCGGACAACATCGACGACCCCGTGAATCTCGCCGAGCTCGACGAGAGGACGCGACGGTCGCTCGACCGGGAGCCGTCGTGGCCGCGGCCGTCGTGGCTGCTCGACCGGGTGCGACGGATGCGCTACCCGATGCTGTGGGAGTGCGTGAGCACGCACTGGAGCCGGACGCCGAGTGAGTACGACACGGTGGCGGCCCGGCTCGCCGCCCACGTCAACCACATCCTGATGAACCGCTTCCGCGACACCCGCGTGCGCGGCGCCTCGGACTCCGGACGGCACGGCCCCGGAGAACTCGACAGCCCGGTCGACGCACGGCACGTCGAGCACGGCATCCGTGTGCTCGTCGACGGCTTCGAGCGGGAGGGCATCCGCATCGACACGGACCCCGACGTCTACGGCGTCGCGGTCGACATCAACGGGAAGAGCGCGCTGACCGCCGTGCTCCCCCGTGACGAGCTGCGCTATGTGACCGTCGCGTTCGCCCGCCGGCCGCTCTGATCAGACGGTCCGGACCGGTCGGCCCCGGCTCGGCGCACGGTCAGCTGCGCCCGAACAGAGAAACGCGGCTCTCCACGTGTTCGTGGGGAGCCGCGTCGGGAGCGCCGGCTTACTTCTTCTTCGGCGCCTTCGTCTGGCTTGCCGCACGGTGCACACCGTTCGCGGCCGCGTCCACCGCATCGGCGACGGTGGAGGTGACGCCGTTGATCGTCTTCTCGACGGAGTTCACGACCTTGTCGGTGACGTTCTTCGTTCCTTCAGCACCACGCTTGATGCCTTCTCCAGCGGTCATGATGACCTTCTCTCGGTAGGTTCCCGACGCTACGCGCCCAAGATGTGTTTCGCCCGTGCCGTCGTGATTTCCGTCACACGGCGGTCATCGTGGCGAGCAGCTCGTCGACTCCGACGGAGAACACCCGGATGCGGCAGTCGTCGACGCCGAACGGGATCCACAGAACGCCGTTGTGCACGATGCCGCCGCAGGAGTACACGACGTTGGGGACGTAGCCGTCCCGCCGCCGCGGCGACGGTCGCAGGATCGGCTCGGTCGTGCGGGCCAGCACCCGACTCGGGTCGTCGCGGTCGAGCAGCAGCGCCCCGATGGCGTAGCTGCGCATCGGCCCGACGCCGTGGGTGAGCACGATCCACCCGGCCGGGGTCTCGATGGGGGAACCACAGTTGCCGGTCTGGACTAGCTCCCAGGGCTCGGTCGGGCGATGGATCACGGCGGTCTCGGTCCAGCTCAGGCCGTCGGGCGAGCCGGCGAGTGAGATGCTCTCACCGTCGAGTCGGCTGAGGGCGAGATGGACACCGTCGACGGTCCGGGGGAACAGCGCCATCCCCTTGTTGCGCGCGGCTTCCCCGGAGAGCCGATGGATGACGAAGTTGACGAGGTCGGGGCTGGTGATGAGCCGCGGCGCGACGTCCCGACCGTCGTATGCCGTGTAGCTCGCGCGGTAGCCGAGCCGTCCGTCCGCGTCCGTGAAGCGGACGAACCGGGCGTCCTCCATGCCGTGGTCTTCGTCGGCGGAGGTCGGCAGCAGGGTGCGCTGGCTGAGGGCGGTGACGGGGTCGAAGTGCGCCTCGTACGCCGAGGCCGCCATCCGGTGCAGGGCCTGGGCGTCGTTCCGGCTGTCCCGGTGCGCGGTCAGCTCGGATGGCAGCTCAGCCAGGGCGGTCTCCACGGCCGAGACGGGGAACTGCTTCGGCAGCTTCCGCAGCGCGGCGCTCGAGAGCTCGTCGAGGCGGCCCTCGTGCTCGAGCGCTCGGTGCAGGTGCTCCCGCTCCCAGGTGCCTTCGCTGATGCTCGCCCGGGCGAGCGGTGCGCGGCGCTCCGCGAAGCTCCAGCTGTCGTCCGCTCCGATCACGGCCTCGGCGAAGGTGATCGACGACAGGTGCCCCTCCCCGATCGACCGCATGGCCACGGCGACCCGGAGCTCGCCGGGCAGGAGGCCGCTCTGGTCGGGATGCTCGACCGCGCTCGGGTTGCACAGCGCTGCCCCTTCGACCGCGTACTCGGCGGTGAAGCTCGCGCCGAGCACGGTCCTCTGCGCGGGGGTGAGGGTGGCGGCATCCGGGATGCGGGACTCGACCGCGCTGACATTGCGGTCGAACACGGATGCCACGTCGAGGTGCCGGGGCTGGAAGTCGGCGAGGAGCTCGGTGGCCAGCTCCTCCGAGCGCCGCGGCGGGATCGCCAGCACCCGCGCGGCGATCTCGGTCGTGCGGGAGTGGGCGGAGGAGAGCCCCTCGCCGGGGAGGAAGAGCCGTGCGACGACGCGGGTGGGGTCGGCGGTCAGCTCCGCGGTGTGCTCGATGCCGCTCACAGGGCGGTGACGACCGGCTCGAACGGCACCAGGAGGCGTGCCTGCTGGAGCGTGCTCAGGCCGGCGAGCGTGGACTCCGCCCCCTGGTTCTCGTTGCGCCCGTCCGGTTCCAGGCCGTCGAAGCCGGCGCCACGGTCGACGTCGAACATCACGGTGCCCGAGTCGTTCTCGCCGATGAACCACGCCCAGGCGAGGCGGATGCCGTCCAGCCAGCTCGGGTCGGCACTGACGTCGAAGGCGCGGGCGCAGGCATCCGCCAGGGCGGCGACCTCGATCGGCTGCTGGTCGAACTGCGGCCCCGTCTCGCCGCGCCCGCGCCCCGCGACGCCGGTGACGGAGAGATGCCCGGGCGCCGACTCGACGGCGAGCAGGAAGCGCAGCGCCGTCAGTCCGCGCTCCTCGAGCGCGGGGTCGTCGAGCACGCGGCCCGCGGCGATGAGCGCCTCGGCGATCGAGGCGTTGCCGTAGGCCAGCCGGGCCTCCGGCCACGGCCAGTCCGGGTCGGTGGATGCCGGGATCGCCGCTACACCGGCCACGGCCAGTTCCCGGGCGGGGCGGTCGTTCGGGGCGAGCTGGAGCACCTCGGCCGCGCCGAGCGTCGCGAACGCCATGGACCGCAGCGCCGGGGAGCGCGCGGAGGCGGCGCGGTGGAACGCCGCGAGTGCGCGTTCCCGGACCGGTCGGCTCCGTGCGCGTGCGGCGGTCAGGCCGAGCGCCCAGAGCAGCCGTCCCCACCAGTCGCCGACGCCGGGCGCGTCCGTCCACCCGCCGAAGGCCGACATGCGGTTGTGAGCGCTGCCGTCCTCGGCGATCGCCCCTTCGAGGAAGCGCAGGAAGATCTCGGTGAAGACCTGCAGCGGTACCTCCTGGTCCACGTCCCTGACCACGACGATGAGGGCGCGTGCCGCGTCGTCGACGCAGTAGCCGCCCTCTCGGCGGGGCACGGCGCCCACCGCGTGCTCGAAGATGCCGTGCCGGCCCGTGAGCGCCGCGAGATGGGCGTAGGAGACGGGAATCGATCCGCCGTCGTTCCTCATGCGACCCGCACCATCAAGACCTGCTCGGACAGCGCACGGTACTGCGCGGCGACGGCGGACCAGGACGTGTTCTGCGTGTCGCGCTGCGCCACGGTGCGCATGCGCTCGGCGGCATCCGCCGTGGTGAGCACCGTGCGCAGCGCGTCGGCGATCGCGGCGGGGTCCTCGTGGGCGACGATCAGGCCGGCGCCGCCGGAGAGCAGCTCGACGGCGTGCGGGAACGCCGTGGCCACGACCGGGATGCCCGCGGCGATCGCCTCGACGAGCACGCCGGAGGTCGCCTGATCGCGCGAGTCGTATGGCAGCAGGACGACGTCGGCGGAACGGACGAGCTCGGCCAGCTCGCGCGCGTCGCGGTAGTGGCCGTCGAGCGCCACCGTCTCGTCGAGCTCGGACTGCGCGACGAGGGCGCGGAGCATGTCGCGATAGGCCTCGCCGGACTGTGCGAGCACCTTCGGGTGGGTCTGCCCCGCAACGATGTAGCGGACGGGCACGCCGATGTCCCCCAGCTGCGCCATAGCCCGGATGCCCCATTCGATGCCCTTGCCCGGAGAGATCAGCCCCCAGGTCAGGACCCGCTTCTCCGCACGGGGTCGCGACGGCGACGTCTCCGACCACACGGGCACCCCGTGCGGGATGACGCTGATCTTGGCGGGGTCGACGGCGTAGCAGGCCAGGAGGAGGTCCCGGGCGTTCTCGGTCATCGCCACGACCACGGTCGCGAGCTCGCAGACCTCCTGGAGGATCTCGCGCTGATGCGCGGTCGGGCCGGCCAGGACCGTGTGCAGGACGACGATGGAGGCGGTGGCGATCCCTCGCATCACCTCGACGACCTCCTCGCCGTCGCGCCCGCCGTAGATGCCGTACTCGTGCTGGACGATCGCGACGTCGCAGCCGTTGAGCGCGCGGATGGCCGCCGCGATGCTCGCCCGATCGCCGCCGATGAGGTCCGCGGCGATCGTCGAGTGCGCTCCGAGCAGTGTCAGGGGGCGCGGGTCGGATGCGTCGAGCACACGCACGATCCGCGCGTCCGCTCCGCCGCCGTGGACGAGGGCGGACGCCAGGGACTCGGTGAAGGTCGCCAGACCGCATCGCGTCGGCGGGTAGCTGGACAGGAAGCCGAAACGGATCATCGCGGAAGCCTTCTCTTCGGTCCGCGCGTCCGGCGGACGACTTCGAGACGTCTGCCGACGGCACCCCTCGTGGAATCACGTCGCCGTTGTCGCGATCCGGTTCGCTCGGTGGCATTCGTGAGAACCCGCCGATGCTATGCTCCTCAGCCTACGCCCGGCGGGCAGGCATCCGGGTGCGCGATGTCAACCCGCCACGCCGCCGCTCACCGCCCGCTTCAGCTTCGCCCGGCGCGCAGCACGCCGAGCGGCAGCAGGATCCACAGCCCGACGATGACGAGCGCCGTGACACCGCCCGCGATGATGCCTGCGGTCAGTGAGAGGACGAAGTCGAAGAGGAACAGCACCACGCCGACGATGAGCAGTGCGACGGCGACGAGCGCCGCACGGAGGATGCGGTTGCCGAGCAGCACGATCTGCTTCTTCGCGTGCCGCTGGAACAGCCAGCGGTGCAGCGACACCGGGGCGACCGCGAGCGCCGTGGCCACGCAGGCGAGGCCGACGAGCACGAGGTAGATGGTCAGCCCCACCGTGTCGAGCTGTGCGAAGCGCTGTTGGAACGCCAGGGCGAGCAGGAAGCCGGTGAGGATCTGCGTTCCGGTCTGGGTGACGCGCAGCTCCTGCAGGATCTCCTCCCAGTTGCGGTCGTAGCGCTGGGTGGATGACTCGCCCGGGCGGACCTCGTCGTCGGGCAGGTTCTCCTCGCTCATGCGCCGACAGTACCCGCTAGCTGTGTCCCAGCCGCTTCCGCAGCCACTGGATGCGCGCCTCGAGCTGCGTCATCGACGCCTTCGCCACGGGCGGGCCGCCGCAGACCCGGCGCAGCTCCGCGTGCACGAGGCCGTGCGGCTGGTCCGAGACCTTCGAGTAGAGCCCGACGAGGGAGTTGAGCAGCGAGCGCTGCTCCTTGAGCGTGCGGTACAGCGGCAGCGGCTGGGCCGGCGGCGCGGGCTCCTCCGGAGCGGGCGCGGGCCGCGACGCCGCGCGTTTGGCCTGCCGGGCCTGGCGGTGCATCAGCAGCTCGTGGACCTGGTCGGGCTCGAGCAGGCCGGGGATGCCGATGAAGTCGAGCTCCTCCTCCGTCTCCGGCTCGGCGTAGCCGCCGTAGTCGGCACCGTCGAACAGCACCCGGTCGAAGGCGGCGTGCGAGCCGAGGGCCTGGTACGAGAACTCCCCCTCCAGGGCCTCGGAGGCCTTGTCCTCGCGCTCCGCGGCCTGCATCATCGCGTCTTCGGGGTTGTAGAGGTCCCCTTCCTCCGCCGACACGTCGCGGTCGAGGGCGTGGTCGCGCTCGAGCTCGAGCGCACCGGCCAGCGCGACGAGCGGCTCGACGTCGGGCAGGAACACGGAGGCCGTCTCGCCGCGGCGCCTGGCCCGCACGAAGCGGCCGATCGCCTGGGCGAAGAACAGCGGAGTCGAGGAGTTGGTGGCGTACACGCCGACCGCGAGCCGGGGCACGTCGACGCCCTCGGACACCATGCGCACGGCGACCATCCACTTCGAGTCGGACGCCGCGAACTGGGCGATTCGGTCGGAGGCCTCCTTCTCGTCCGAGAGGACGACGGTGGTCGGTTCGCCGGTCATCGCCTCGAGGAGCACGGCGTAGGCGCGCGCCTGCTCCTTATCGGTCGCGATGACGAGCCCGCCCGCGTCCGGGACCTGCTGTCGCACCTCGTCGAGCCGGCGGGTCGCGGCGGAGAACACCGCCGGGATCCAGTCCCCCTGCGGGTCGAGGGCGGTGCGCCAGGCCTGCGCGGTGACGTCTTTCGTGTTGCCCTCGCCGAGCCGCGCCTCCATCTCCTCGCCGGCGCGGGTGCGCCACCGCATGTGCCCGGCGTAGACCATGAACAGCACGGGGCGCACGACGCCGTCGGCCAGCGCACGGCCGTAGCCGTAGTTGTAGTCGGTGAGCGAGGTGCGGACACCCTTCTCATCGGGCAGGTAGGTCACGAAGGGGATGGGCGAGGTGTCGCTGCGGAACGGCGTTCCGGTGAGCGACAGGCGGCGCGTCGCCCGCTCGAAGGCCTCGCGCACGGCATCGCCCCAGGACAGGGCGTCGCCGCCGTGGTGCACCTCGTCGAGGATCACGAGGGTGCGGTACTCCTCCACGAGCTCCTTGTGCAGCGACGCCTTCGCCGCGACCTGGGCGTAGGTGACGGCGACTCCGCGGTAGTGCCGCCCGTAGCGCCGGTGCGCGTTCCTGAACTCGGGGTCGAGCCGGATGCCGACCCGCTCCGCCGCCTCGGCCCACTGCCGCTTCAGGTGCTCGGTGGGCGCGACGACCACGATGCGGTCGATGGTGCGCCGGCCGATCAGCTCTGAGGCGAGGCGCAGGGCGAAGGTCGTCTTGCCGGCCCCGGGGGTCGCCGAGGCGAGGAAGTCGCGCGGCTCGGTGCGGAAGTACTCCTCGAGCGCCTCCTGCTGCCAGGCGCGCAGGCGGGTCGCCGTGCCCCAGGGGGCGCGAGCGGGGAAAGCCGGGGACAGATGCTCGGCCGCGAAGGTGCCGGGGGTGTGCGCAGGGGCCGGCTCGGTCGGGTCGGAGGCGGGCGTGAGAGTCATGCGGATGCCATGGTAACCAGGGCCGCCGACAAGCCCGGGCGTGTCGAGGCTGCGCATCCGGGTGCAGAATTGTTTACATGCCAGAGCTATCTAACTGGACCCGTTACGTAGCGCTCGGAGACAGCTTCACCGAAGGCCTGGGCGACCCGTACCCCGACGGCGGATTCCGCGGCTGGGCGGACCGGGTGGCTGAGGTGCTCGCGGCGCAGGCATCCGATTTCAGCTATGCGAACCTCGCGGTCCGCGGCAAGCTCGTGCGCCAGATCCTCGCCGATCAGGTGGAGCCGGCCGTCGCACTGCAGCCCGATCTCATCACGATCTCCGCGGGCGGCAACGACGTCATCCGCCCCGGAACCGACCCCGACGAGATCGCCGACATTTTCGAGCGGGCGATCGCGCGGCTGGCGCCGACGGGTGCCACGCTCGTGGTGTTCACCGGCGTCGACGTCGGCTGGTCGGGGACGTTCAAGGCGATCCGCGGCAAGGTCGCCGTCTACAACGAGAACGTGCGTGCGATCGCGAAGAAGTACGGCGCGCTCGTGGCCGACCAGTGGGCTCTGCGCGAGATCCAGGACCAGCGGATGTGGTCGATCGACCGCCTGCATATGTCCCCGCTCGGCCATCAGGCCGTCGCGCGCATGGTGCTCGACACCCTTGAGGTCGCACACGAGCTGCCCGCGGTCGCGCCCGCGCCGCTGCCGCTGCTGAGCTGGCGCGAGGCCCGCGCCGAGGACCTGCAGTGGGCACGGGAGTACGCCTGGCCCTGGGTCGTGCGCCGCATCAAGCGGGTCTCCAGCGGGGACGGGATGCCGCCCAAGCGACCGCGGCTGACGCCGCTGGCGATGCCCGTCGAGGACCGGGACTAGCCCGAGGGCCGGGACGAGCCCGAGGACGGAGCCGCCCGCGGAGGTCAGAGGATCTCGGCCGGATGGGTGAGCTTCCACCACAGTCCGGGCGGTGCGATCGCCCCCGTCGTGGTCAGATCGGCGACGACCTTCCGGGTGCCGTCGCTGAAGGTCACCGTTCCCGCTCGCGCCCGGTCCGCGGCGGTCGAGAGCGAGTCCGCGGCGACCGTCACCGTCACGCTGCCCTTCGAGTACAGCTCCAGCGTGGGCTGCGTCGCGGCGACGAGGGTCGTCGTCGAGCCCCACGCGGTGCGGTACGTGGCGTAGACCGTCTTCCCGGCATCCGTCAGATCGAGTTGGTGGAAGCCCTGCTCGTAGCTGGCGAGCAGCTTCGGCACGTCCCGCCACAGGTCCGTGTACTCGGGCTGGCCGAGCATCGCGCCGACGAGCGTGCGCTTCGCACCGCCCGCGGTGACGGTCGCGGCGAACAGCAGGCAGTGCCCGGCCTCCGCGGTGAAGCCGGTCTTGACGCCCTCGATGCCGTCCGTGCCGAGCAGGGCGTTCGTGTTGTGCAGCTCCCCCACCACGGGCAGGGTCGTCTTCTTCGTGTCGACGATCTTCTCGAGCACGGGGTTCGAGATGGCGAGCTCGCCGATGCCGACGAGGTCGGTCAGATTGCTCACGCTGCCGGCGTCCAGTCCCGAGGGGTCGGTCATGTGCGTGTGGGTGAAGCCGTTCTGCGCGAGCCATTTGTTCGCCGCGGTGACGAAGGCCTGCTGCGATCCGGATGACCACACCGCGAGCGAGCGGGCGTAGTTGTTGGCGCTCGGCAGCAGCATGGCGGTCATCGCCTGGGTGAGGCTGAGGCGCTCCCCCGCCTGCACGGGGGCCCACGATCCGTCCTCGTTCCAGACCTGGGTGAGGATGTCGACGTCCCGCTGTCCGAAGGTGATCGTCGGACCCTGCTGGCCGACTGTGAGCGGATGCCTGTCGAGCAGCACGAGGGCGGTGATGGTCTTCGTCATGCTCGCGATCGGCACGGGCGCGTCGCTGCCGTGTCTGCCGAGCAGCTGCTTCTGCCCCACGAGGCCCACCGCGGCGCTGCCCTGAGCGGGCCAGGCGGGGGCCACCGCGGCGGTCTGGATCGTCTGGACGGCGCCCGCGTGCACCGCCGCGTCGGCCGCGGGCAGGGGATGCGTGGCGACGAGCCCCACGTAGCCGGCGGCGGCCAGCACGAGCACGGTCAGGGCGGAGACCACGCCGATCAGGGCGGCGCGGCGCCGCCGTCGCGCGGCGACGGCCGCGGTCGCGTTCGCCGCTCGGGCCCCGGGCTCGGGGTCGAGGTCGAAGGCGAAGCTCACGAGGCGATGTTACGGCGTGACGGCCTGGGGGATGCCTCGATGCGGCGTCGCGCGGCGCATCACGCGACCCGCAACGCCCACAGCGCGACCGCGCTCGCCGAGGCGACGTTGAGAGAGTCGACCCCGTGCAGCATCGGGATGGTCACGATCGTGTCGGCGGAGGCCAGCGCACGGCGCCCCAGGCCGTCGCCCTCCGCGCCCATCACGATCGCCACCCGCTCGGGCGGCTGTGCGGCGAAGACGTCGAGCGTGACGGCGGTGTCGGCGAGGGCGAGCGCGGCGATGTGGAAGCCGGAGGCGTGCAGCAGCTCGGTCGCCCCCGGGGTTCCGGACGAGGGGGCCCAGTCCGGAAGGCGGGTCCACGGTACCTGCAGCACCGTGCCCATCGAGACCCGCACGCTGCGGCGGTAGAGCGGATCGGCGCACGTAGGAGTGACGAGCACGGCATCCGCGCCGAGGCCTGCGACGGAGCGGAAGATCGCGCCGACGTTGGTGTGGTCGACCAGCCCGTCCAGGACCACCACGCGGCGGGCATCCACCAGCACCGCGGACACCTCGGGCAGCACGGGCCGGTGCATGGCCGCGAGCGCGCCCCGATGCAGGTGATACCCGGTGAGACGCTCGAGCGTCGCCGCGTCGCCCACGAACACCGGCACCTCGGGGAAGCCCGCGAGCAGGGGCGCGACGTCCGGCAGCCACTGCTCCTGCAGCAGCAGGGAGCGGGGGCGGTGCCCCGCGCGCAGCGCCCGGTCGATGACCTTGGTCGACTCGGCGATGTACAGGCCGCCCGCCGGTTCGGAGACGCGGCGCAGCGCGACGTCGGTGAGTCGCGAATAGTCGTCGAGCGCCGGGTCGTCGAGGCTGTCGATCCTGTGTACATCCATGCGCAACATCTTGCCCGTACGATTTTCTCGAGGCCTGGATTTTCCTCCGGCCTGGGAGGTGCGAAGTGACGCTGGAGACGCAGACGGCGGACGAACTGCTCGAGGCCGCCGTCGACGCGCTCGCCGGCCGGGTCGTGACCGCCGTCACGGGGGCGGGCATCTCGACGGACTCCGGCATCCCGGACTACCGCGGCGAGGGCGCCCCCAAGCGCAACCCCATGACGATCGAGCAGTTTCTCGATTCCCCCCGCGCGCGCAAGCGCTACTGGGCCGGATCGCACCTCGGCTACGCGCTGTTCAACGCGGCCCGGCCGAACGCGGGGCACTTCGCGCTCGCCGGGCTGGAGGCCGCCGGGGTGGTGAACGGCATCGTCACGCAGAACGTGGACGGCCTGCACGTGCGCGCCGGATCCCGCAAGGTCGTCCCGCTGCACGGCACGATGGACCGTGTCGTCTGCCTGCGCTGCGGTCAGGTGTTCGCGCGGCCGGACATCTCGGCGCGGATCGACGCTGCGAACCCGTGGCTCGCGAAGCCGGAGGCGGTGACCGTGAACCCGGACGGTGACGCCGAGGTGGCCGACGTCGACGACTTCGTCGTGCCGGACTGCACCGTGTGCGGCGGGCCGCTCAAGCCCGACGTCGTGTTCTTCGGCGAGTTCGTGCCGGTGGACCGCTTCGACGAGGCGCGGGCGCTCATCGCCTCCGCCGAGGCGCTGCTCGTCGCCGGCTCCTCGCTCGTCGTCAACACCGGCATCCGCCTCATCGAGCAGGCCCGTCGGCGCAAGCTGCCGATCGTCGTCGTCAACCGCGGGGTCACCAAGGGCGACGCCCGGGCCACGGTCAAGATCGACGGAGGGACCTCCGAGTACCTCACAGCCCTGGCTGGCAGGCTGAAGGCGTGACCCGCATCTCCCTCGTCCGCCACGGGCAGACCGACTGGAACCGTGACCGCCGCATCCAGGGCCGCAGCGATGTGCCGCTCAACGACACCGGGCGCGAACAGGCACGCGAGACCGGTCGCGCCCTGCGCGCGCGCCGCTTCGACGGCATCTACGCCTCGCCGCTCATCCGCGCCTTCGAGACGGCCGCGATCATCGCCGGCGAGCTCGGCATGCCCGGGCCGACGGCCGTCCCCGGGCTCGAGGAGCGCAGCTACGGTCGTGCAGAGGGCATGACGGGGCCGGAGATCGAGGCGGCCTTCGGCACCGACCGCTCGAACGTGCCCGGGTGGGAGGACGACGCCTCGGTGCTGGGGCGCATCCTGCCCGCGCTCGCCCGGCTGGCGGAGAACCACCGCGGCGAGCACGTGCTCGTCGTCGCGCACGGCGGGGTGATCGGGATGCTCGTCCGCCACGTGACGGGCGGTGAGCGGCCCGCGCCGGGCGAGGCCATCCAGAACGGCTCGGTGCACGACCTGGAGCTCGTCGACGGCCGGCTGCGCCTCGTGAACTTCAACCTGGCCGCGGCGGACCTTGCCGCCGGGGAGCTCCCCGAGACCGAGGTGGACGTGGAGATCGAGCCGGCCGCGGCGCGCGACTGACCGGCGCCGGCGCTACTCGCGTCGCCGGCGCCTGCGTCGCCGCTCCGACGAGAAAGAGGCGAGGTCGGCTACGCGCGGGCGACGGACTCCAGCACGTCGAGGAGCGCCCGCGCCGACTGCGCCCACCCGAAGTCCGCGGCCTGCCTCACGCCCGCGCGGCTCGCGGCGACCCAGGCATCCGGCTGCTCGAGCGAACGGATGCCGCGCGCCACGTCCTGCGGCGACGCCGGGTCCACGAGCACCGCCGCCCCTCCCCCGACCTCGCGGAAGATCGGGATGTCGCTCGCGACGACGGGCGTGCCGACGCGCATCGCCTCCAGCACGGGGATGCCGAAGCCCTCGTCCCATGACGTCGTCACGAGCGCGTGCGCCGACAGCAGGGCGGCCTCGTACTCCGCGTCGCTCGCGCCGTCGTGGAAGACCAGGGAGGCACCGGGCGCGAGGGCGGCGAGACGGGCGCGCTCGGCATCCGTCACCCGGCTCATCAGGTGCAGCTCGTATGCCGGCCCGAGCATGGCCAGGGCCCGCACGAGCGTGTCGACGTTCTTGTACGGCAGGAACTGGCCCATGTGCACGAGCCGGCGCGGGGCGTCCCCCGGCGGCCGCCGTATCGCCGCCCCGGCCAGCGCGGCCGGCGAGGGGTCGGCGGCCGCGTTGCGCACCACGGAGACCGGCCGCTTCGTGAGGTGGTGCTGCGCGATGAGCCCCTTCGTCGTCGCCGAGACCGAGACGATCGCGTCGGCGCCGTTCAGCAGCATCCGCTGCGGCCACCAGGCCAGGTGGTAGAGCCGCCAGACGAGCCGCACGTACCACGGCAGCGTCCGCGGCGGCGTGCGGTGGCGGTAGTAGATGAGGTCGTGCACCGTGAGCACGAGCGGGTAGCGGCGCCCGCGCGAGCCCATGGTCTGCATGGGTGAGAAGACGACGTCGGGATCCAGCGCGTTGATCTCGCGGGCGACCCAGGGCTCCCCCGGTGCGGTCGGCGCGCTGATCCTCCGCCAGGGCAGCGCCGGCAGGTTCGCCAGCTGCGCCTCGTCGCTGATGAGCATCGTGACGTCGGTGAGCTTCGCGAGCTCACGGACGAGCTCGGCGCTGTACCTGCTGATGCCGTCGTGCCGGCCGGTGCGGACGTAGCGGCAGTCGAAGAGGACCCTCACGGGCGGCGCGCGGCGCGCTCGGCGAGGAAGGCCTCGATGAGCCCGGCAGCCTCGGCCGGCTTCTCGTAGTGGATGAGGTGCCCGACCCCGTCGATGACCTCGAGCTGCGCAGCGGGGAACAGCGCCGCGAGGCGTCGTTCGGCGGCGAGCGGCGTGATCTGGTCCTGCGCGGCGGCCACGAGCAGCGTCGGCAGCGGGATGCGCGCCGCATACTCGCTGACGTCGTGGGAGACGGAGGCCCGGAACGATTCGAGGAGTGAGGAGCGGTCGGCGAAGAGCGAGAAGTAGGCGTCGTGCTGCCCGTGGATCCAGCGCCGAAGCGCCGGATCGTGCGTCGTCGCCATCATGACGCTCATGCCGCGCACGATCCCGTGGTTGCGCAGCAGAGCGTTGCCCGCACGCTCGGGCAGGGAACGGCCGAGCCAGTAGTAGAAGATCGCCGCCCCCGTGCCGATCGCCTTGGGGCCCTTCAGCGCGGGGGCGCCGATCGGGTTGATCAGGATGAGATCGGATGCCTCGGCCAGCCGTTCCGCGACCGCGGCGGCCACGATGATCGAGCCGAAGGAGTGGCCGAGCAGGGTGAGCGGGTCGGCCGGCGCCACGGCGCGCGTGAACTCCCCGAGCCAGCGGGCGTAACCGTCGATGTCGTGGGCGCGGTCGGTGAAGGCGTCAGAGGCACCGAATCCGGGCAGGTCGGGCATGATCACACGCCGCCCCGCCAGCCGCTCGACGACGGGCTCGAGGCCGTGGTGGTCGCCGCGGAAGCCGTGCACCGCAATGACGGTGCCGGAGGCCGCGGCGTCGGTCCCCGCCGAGTCATCCGGGCCCGCCGAGGCATCCGGCCCGTACTCCTGCCACCTCGTCATGCCGCCGGCCAGCTCGATCTCGTGCATCCTCGACAGGGTACCGGCCTTGCGATGCGAGAACGGCGGGCCGGCTCGCCGTGCCGGCCCGCCGCGTGCCCGGCGAGGCCGGGCACCGTCTCGACTACGCCTTCGGACGCAGGTAACCGAGCAGATGGCTCTTCGTCATGGAGGTGTCGACGCTCGCGTAGCCGGTGTTCCAGTTCTGCTGGAACACCTTCAACGTCGAGCCCTTGTCCTTCAGGACGATCGCGATGTGACCTGCGCCGTGCCCGACGGCCGTGCTGTAGACCGCGAGGTCGCCCTTCTTCGCCGTCGCAGATGCCTTGACCTTCGTGTAGTGCGCGGACAGGCCGGCCTTGGCGCCGAAGTCGTCCCACCACTCGTGGGCCCCGGTGTCGCCCGGCGTGCCGGTCTCGTTCCATCCGAGCACGGCGGCGTCATAGCTGTGCACGAGTGCGACGCACTGCCCCGTGCCGACCGCGTGACCACGGTGCGCGCTGACGAAGTTGTCCACACGCGTCGCCAGGCTGGTCGCCGCCTGAGCCGGTGCGGGCGTGATCGCCACGATGCCGAGTACCGCGGCGACCGCGAGCATCAGGGCGACGGCGAGGCGGCGGATGCCGACGGCGCCGCGTGCGGCGATGACGGTGTTGCTCATGGGTTCCCCTTCTGCGCCTCCCCTCGTGGTCGGCGCGCTGCGACGCTATCGACGGCCGGCACCGGTGAGGAATGGGCATCACTCCCCTGGGCAGCGCTGCCCACCTGCGCGTCGCGGTCCGCGTGTGTCGGCGGCGGCTTCTACGCTGGAGACATGAGCGCATGGCATGAGGAATTGGGCGTCTTCGACCTCGAGACCACGGGTGTCAATACCGAGACCGCCCGCATCGTCACTGCGCACGTCGGCGTCATCGACGGCACCGGCCGGCTCGTCTCCCGCGAGGACTGGGTGATCGACCCGCTGGTCGAGATCCCCGAAGCCGCCGCGGCCGTGCACGGCTACACGACCGAGCGCGTCGCGCTCGAGGGGATGGACGCGGCCACGGGCGTCGCCGAGATCGTCGCGGCGCTGCGGGCACTGTTCGAGCGCGGAATCCCTGTCGTCGCCTACAACGCGCCGTACGACTTCACCGTGTTGAACCGCGAGGCGAAGCGGTACGGCATCCCCCCGCTCGACAGCCCCGGCCCCGTCATCGACCCGCTCGTGATCGACAAGGCGGTGGACCGCTATCGGAAGGGCAAGCGCACGCTCGAGGTGACCGCGGCGCACTACGGCGTCGCCCTCGGCGACGAGGCGCATGACGCGGGCGCCGACGCCGTCGCGGCGGGCCGGGTCGCGCAGGCGATCGCCAGCCGGTTCGCACCGGAGCTGGACCTCAGCGCCGCCGAGCTGCACCAGAAGCAGGTGCAGTGGTTCCGGGAGCAGGAGGAGAGCTACGCGCAGTTCCGCCGCACGAAGCTTGGCGATGTGGACTTCGTCCCGAGCGGCACCTGGCCGGAGCGCTGACGGGATCCGAACGTTAACGAGAAGGGCCCCCGACATCGTCGGGGGCCCTTCTGCGGAAGCTGCTTACTTGCCGGCGCCGAAGCCCTTGAAGCGCTGGTTGAACTTCTCGACACGACCGGCCGAGTCCATGATGCGCTGCTTGCCGGTGTAGAACGGGTGCGACTCCGAGGAGATCTCGACGTCGATGACGGGGTAGGTGTTCCCGTCCTCCCACTCGATGGTCTTGTCGCTGTTCACGGTCGAACGCGTGAGGAACGTCGCGCCCGAGGCCAGGTCGCGGAAGACCACCGGGGCGTAGTTCGGGTGGATGTCAGCCTTCATAGTGAGTTGCCTTTGAAACGTCGGATGCGAATGGATAGGGAAATCGTCGGCCGGCCGCATGCGTCGTGGGACACCGGGGGCCAAAGAGAGATTCTAGCAGGTCTTCGGAGCGGTCACTGCTTCGCTCGGGCCGTGAAGCGGCCGTCGCTCTCCTTGACCTTCACCTCGATGCCGAACGCCGAGCTCAGGTTCTCGGAGGTGAGGGTCTTGTCGATGCGCCCCGAGGCGATGATCGCGCCGCCCTTGAGCAGCAGTGCGTGCGTGAAGCCGGCCGGGATCTCCTCCACATGGTGCGTCACCATGATGATCGCGGGGCTCACGGGCGAGCCGGCATAGCCGGCGAGCAGCTGCACGAGCTCCTCGCGGGCGCCGAGGTCGAGCGAGGCGGCCGGCTCGTCGAGCAGCAGCAGCTCGGGATCGGCCATGACCGCGCGGGCGATCTGCACGCGCTTCTGCTCGCCGTCCGACAGCTCGCCGAACTTCCGCTCGGCGAGGTGGTCGACCTTCCACTCGGCGAGCACGCGGTGGGCGCGACGCTCGTCGATGTCCTCGTACTCCTCCTTCCACCGCGCGGTGATGCCGTACGCGGCGGTGAGCACGATGTCGAGGACGGTCTCGCCATAGGGCAGCCGCCGGGAGAGCGAGTTGGAGGCGAAGCCGATGTGGGGCCGCAGCTCGCCGGGGTCCGTCGTGGCCACATCCTCGTCGAGCAGTGTCACGGTGCCGGAGCTCGGCGCGAGCTGGGCGGCCGCGAGCTGCAGCAGCGTCGTCTTGCCGGCGCCGTTCGGCCCCAGCACGACCCAGCGCTGATCGCTCGTCACCTGCCAGTCGACGCCGTTCAGGATGGTGTTGCCGTCCCGCTCGACGGCGACGGACTGCATGCTGACGACAGTGCTCGACATGCCAATAACCCTATCGGCAGTTCACAGCAGGGAAGCGTACACAGCCGCCGTCTCCCGGGCGATCGACGCCCAGGAGAAGGAATCGCGCGCCCGCTCCTGCCCGGCCCGGCCCATCGCGGCGGCGCGGTCGGGGTCGGCGAGCACCTCGTTGAGCGTCGCGGCGAGATCGGTGACGAAGCGCTCGGGGTCGGTCGGGGTGCCCGTGCCGTCCTGCAACTGCTCGATCGGGACGAGCCGGCCCGTCACACCGTCGACGACGACCTCGGGGATGCCGCCGGTGGCGGTGCCGACCACGGGAAGCCCGCAGGCCATGGCCTCCAGGTTCACGATGCCGAGCGGCTCGTAGACGGAGGGGCAGACGAACACGGTCGAGGCCGAGAGCACGGCGGTGAGCTGGTCGCGCGGCAGGATCTGATCGATCCACACGACGCCGGAGCGTTCGGCCTGGAGCCCGGCCACGAGCCCCTGCACCTCGGCCAGGATCTCGGGGGTGTCCGGGGCGCCGGCGCACAGCACGAGCTGCACCTCCGGCGGCAGCGCGCGTGCGGCGCGCAGCAGGTACGGCAGGCCCTTCTGACGGGTGATGCGGCCGACGAACACCACGGCCGGGCGGCTCGGGTCGACGCCGAGCGCTCGCGCGGCATCCGCATCGGGGTTCGGCCGCCACTGCTCCAGGTCGATGCCGTTGTACACGACGTGGGTGCGGGCGGGGTCGATAGTCGGGTACGAGCGCAGGATGTCGCGCCGCATCCCCTCGGAGACGGCGATCACGGCATCCGCCGCCTCATAGGCCGTCTTCTCGATCCAGCTCGACACGCGGTAGCCGCCGCCGAGCTGCTCGGCCTTCCAGGGCCGCAACGGCTCGAGGCTGTGCGCCGTCACCACGTGGGGCACGCCGTGCAGCAGCTTGGCGAGATGCCCGGCGCCGTTGGCGTACCAGGTGTGGGAGTGCACGAGATCCGTGCCCTCCGCCGCCTGTGCCATCTGCAGGTCGACGCCGAGCGTGGTGATCGCGGGGTTGGCGGAGGTCAGCTCCGCCGGCACGCCGTAGGAGAACACGCCCTCCTCCGTGCGGGGCCGCCCGAAGGCGTGGACGCGCACCTCGAGGTGCGCGCGGAGCGCCGTGACGAGCTCTGCGACGTGCACGCCGGCACCTCCGTAGACCTCCGGCGGGTACTCACGTGTCATGAGGTCGACTCGCATGTCCTCGACGCTAGTACAGGCCGGTCAGGGCAACTAATGTCGGAGTCATGCGGTCGAGTAGGAAGATCTTCGGCGTCGTTCTCGCGGGCGGGGAGGGAAAGCGTCTGATGCCGCTGACCGCGGACCGTGCGAAGCCCGCCGTCCCCTTCGGCGGCCAGTACCGTCTCATCGACTTCGCCCTCTCGAACCTCGTCAACTCCGATCTGCGTCAGATCGTGGTGCTGACCCAGTACAAGTCGCACTCCCTCGACCGGCACATCTCCCAGACCTGGCGCCTCCCCCAGCTGCTGAACTCCTACGTGTCGTCGGTGCCGGCGCAGCAGCGGCTCGGCAAGCGCTGGTTCTCCGGCTCGGCCGATGCGATCCTGCAGAACCTCAACCTGCTGCGCGACTCGCACCCCGACATCGTGGTCGTGGTCGGGGCCGACCACGTCTACCGCATGGACTTCATGCAGATGATCGAGGCGCACATCGAATCCGGCGCCCGCGCCACGGTCGCGGCGATCCGCCAGCCGATCGGCCTCGCGAACCAGTTCGGCGTGATCGAGGTCGACGAGGAGCACCCCGCTCAGATCGCCGCCTTCCGTGAGAAGCCGAGCGATCCCGTCGGTCTGCCGGATGCGCCGCACGAGGTGCTCGCCTCCATGGGCAACTACGTCTTCGACGTCGACGCGCTCATCGAGGCCGTGCAGCGCGACGGCGACAAGCCGGAGTCGAACCACGACATGGGCGGGGACATCATCCCCGACTTCGTCGCCCGCGGCGAGGCCGGGGTGTACGACTTCAAGGACAACGACGTGCCGGGCTCGACCGACCGCGACCGCGCCTACTGGCGTGACGTGGGGACGATCGAGTCGTTCTTCGAGGCGCATCAGGACCTGATCTCTGCGCTGCCGGTCTTCAACCTGTACAACCGCGAGTGGCCGATCTACTCGCAGGAGCTGAACTCCCCGCCCGCCAAGATCGTCCGCGACGCCCGCGGCTCGATCGGGACGACGATCGACTCGATCATCTCCCTGGGCTCCGTGATCTCCGGCGCCCACGTCGAGCGCAGCGTGCTCGGGCCGTGGACGCTGATCGACTCCGGGGCGAACATCACTGACACGGTCGCCTTCGACCGGGTCGAGATCGGCCCCGGCGCGCAGGTGCGCCGCGCCATCCTCGACAAGGACGTGGTGATCGACCCCGGCGCCCAGGTCGGCATCGACCTCGCCCGCGACCGTGCGCGCGGCTTCAACGTCACCGAGTCCGGCCTCACGGTGGTCGGCAAGGGAGTCCGCGTCGTTCCATGAGCAGCAGCCTCACGAAGACCACCGTCCCGTTCCTCGTGGTCCTCGACGCGGACTCGACGCTCCTGCACGATGAGGTCATCGAGCTGATCGCCGACCACGCCGGCACGACCGAGCTCGTCGCCGACATCACGACCCGCGCGATGCGGGGCGAGCTCGATTTCGCCGCATCCCTGCGCGAGCGCGTGGCGACGCTGGCGGGCCTGTCGACGGATGCCTTCGCCGAGGTGCGCTCGCGGTTGACCGTCACCGCCGGGGCGCGGGAGCTCATCGCCGCGGTGCACGCTGCGGGCGGTCAGGTCGGCGTCGTCTCCGGCGGCTTCCATGAGGTGCTCGACCCGATCGGCACGGAGCTCGGCCTTGACTTCTGGAAGGCCAACCGCTTCGAGGTCACGGAGGGGCGGCTCACGGGGCGCGTCACGGGGGCGATCGTGGACGCGTTGGCCAAGGCGGAGACGCTCAAGGCGTGGGCGGATGCCGCCGGCATCCGCGAGTCCCGCACGGTCGCGGTCGGCGACGGCGCCAACGACCTCGAGATGATGGCGATCGCCGGCCTCGCCGTCGCGTTCAACGCCAAGCCGCGGGTGCGCGAGCAGGCGGACGTGATCATCGAGGCGCAAGACCTGTCCCAGGTGCTCCCGCTCCTCGGCCTCAGGGGCTAGCGGGCCTCTCCAGCGCTCTCCGCGCTACTCTCACCGACGCGTGCGACCGTCACGATCGGCGCGCGCGTCGGCGAGAGTAGCGCGCCCGGCGCCACCGCACGCTCACTTGGCCAGAGCGGCGGCGCGCGTCGGGCGAGGACCCGGCGCGACAGACAAGCTCAGTGCCCCATCCCCAAGCCGCCGTCGACCGGGATGACGGCGCCGGAGATGTAGGCGGCGTCGTCCGAGGCGATCCAGAGGACGGCCTTCGCGATCTCCGCCGCGGTGCCATAGCGGCCCACCGGGATCGCCTTGCGGTACTCCGCCTGCTGCGCCTCGGGCAGTTCGGCGGTCATGTCCGTCTCGACGAAGCCGGGCGCGACCACGTTCGCGGTGATGCCGCGGGCGCCGAGCTCGCGGGTGATCGAGCGCGCCATGCCGATGAGCCCGGCCTTCGAGGCGGCGTAGTTGATCTGACCGGCGTTGCCGTAGAGGCCCGCGACCGAGGAGATGAACACGATCCGGCCGTAGCGGGCCTTGATCATGCCCTTCGAGGCACGCTTGACGACGCGGAAGGAGCCGCCGAGGTTGGTGTCGACGACGGCGTCGAAGTCGTCCTCGTCCATGCGCATGAGCAGTCCGTCGCGGGTGATGCCGGCGTTGGCGATGAGCACCTCGACGGGGCCGAGGGCGGCTTCGACCTCGGCGAAGGCGGCGTCCACGGTGGCGGCATCCGTCACATCGGCGCGCACCGTGAGCGCGCCCTCGGGGCCCGCGCCGCTGCGCGCGGTGACCGCGACGCGGTGGCCCAGCCGGAGGAACTCCTGCGCGATGGCGTAGCCGATTCCGCGGTTTCCGCCGGTCACGAGCACGGTGCGAGGGGTGTTTTCAGACATACAGGAATCCTATGGTGGGGCTGGGAGCGGGGCTGGGAGAAGGGTCGGACGGCGCGGGCACGGGGATGCCGCACCGAATTAACCGCCGCGCGGGGCTTAGGCTGAGCGGAGCCCATGAAGTCGACGCCGAACACGATCACGTCACTCCCGCCGTCGCCCGAGCGGGAGCGGCACAAGCGCGAGCTCGAGTACTCGGTCATGATGGGCATCCGTGTGCTCTGCCTCGTGGCGTGCATCTGGGTGCGCGGCTGGTGGCTGGTGCTCCCCGCCCTCGGCGCCGTGTTCCTGCCCTACTTCGCCGTCGTGGTCGCGAACGTCGTGCAGTCCGGCGGTCGGGGCAGCGTCGAGCGCCCGGGTGCGCTCGAGCGCACCAACGAGGATCAGTGAGCCTTCTCGGCGGCGAGCCCACGGCGCGCGAGTGCTCGCGCGCCGGTTGCCGCGCGAGCGCCGTCTGGCGTCTCGACTGGCGCAATCCGCGCATCCATACGGGCGAGCGGGGCAAGACCTGGCTCGCCTGCGCGGAGCACAAGGACTTCCTGTACGGATTCCTCGACTCCCGCGGTTTTCCCGTGGTGGTCTCCGCGCTCGACGGCGCCTCGGCCTGACGCCGCGCGCTTCGGCCTGAGGCCGAGGCTCAGGGCTCGTCGTCGGGCTCGATCGGGCTCTCCGCGGCGTCGTCCTGCTCGCTCGGCTGGATGACGATGACGTCGGGGTAGGGGCGCCCGGCCGTGGGGCGCGGCGCCGCGTCGCCCTCGAGCGCGGGCGTCTGGCCGAGCGCGCCGCGCGGGCCGGCGCTCGGGGCGCTGATCGCCGTGGCGCCCTCGATCCCCCAGCGCGACAGCGGGATGTAGCCGTCGAGGATCTCGTCCTCGACCTCGGCGTCGGTGAACTTCTTCGCGGCCGCCTTCTGCTGCCGCTTCCTGGCGCGTTCGCGCTCCTCCGGATCGTCGGCGTTGAGGCGCCGGAACTCGCCCCGCATGGCGTACCAGAGGCTGCCGAAGCCGATCACGGCGAACAGCAGCCACTGCACCATGTACGACCAGTGCACGGCGGTCCCGACGGTCGGCGGGCCGGTGACCACCTTGGTCAGCGCGGTCGCGGAGGCCGGAGTCTGGGTGTCGAGCAGACCGTAGGCGCCGGTGTACACCCGTCCGCCGATCCGGTCCTCGACCTGGGCGAGGTCGATCGAGCCGATCTGGTTCGCGGCCGCGGGCCTCGTCCCCCTGGCCGCCTCCCCCGGTTCGATCCGCGCGACGAGGTGCACGGTGCCGCTCGGCGGCTTCGGCTCCGCCTTCGGGCGGCTGCCGCTCTCGGCGGGCCCGACGCAGCCGCGGTCGACGATGAACCGCGAACCGTCGGCGAGCTGGAGCGGCGTGAGGACCTCGAAGCCGATGTCGTCGCCGCAGGGGCGCGTGCGCACGAAGAGCTGGTCCTTCGTCAGGTAGCTCCCCGTCAGCGACACCCGCTTCCACTCGTCGGCGGAGCGGTAGGAGCCCAGCGACGGCAGGAGCGTGTCGAGCGGGGCGGGCGTCGAGTAGAAGTTCGCCTCGACCCGGGCGTTGTACGCGGTGGCCTCGTGGCCCCTGTCCAGCTGCCAGCGCGAGAGGAAGACACACGCCGCCGCGAAGACGATCGCGGCCAGGATGTACACGATCCAGCGCCGGGTGCGGACGAACTCCCACCCGACCATGCCGTCGGTGACGGTGTCGTAGACCGCCGCGGTGCGGCGCTCCAGCGCGCCGGGGCGCCGCTTCTCGACGGCGGCGCTGGAACGGCGCTGCAGCGTTCCGTGGGGGTAACGATCGGGCACGCTAGGCCAGTTCCACCAGATCCACGTAGTCCGGGGTCCAGAGGTCCTCGGTGCCCTCGGGCATGATGAGCACGCGCTCCGGGTTCAGCGCCTCGATCGCCCCGGGGTCGTGCGAGACGAGCACCACCGCGCCCGCGTAGTGCGCGAGCGCGTCGAGGATCTCGCCGCGGCTGGCCGGGTCGAGGTTGTTCGTCGGCTCGTCGAGCAGCAGCAGATTCGCCGCGGACACCACGAGCATCGCGAGCGCGAGACGCGTCTTCTCGCCGCCGGAGAGCACACCTGCCGGCTTGTGCACGTCCTCGCCAGAGAACAGGAACGAGCCGAGCACACGCCGCGCCTCGGTCTCGGTGAGCTGCGGCGAGGCGGAGACCATGTTCTGCAGCACCGAGCGGCGCACGTCGAGCGTCTCGTGCTCCTGCGCGTAGTAGCCGACCTTGAGGCCGAACCCCGGCTCGAGCGCGCCCGTGTCGGGCTCGTCCACACCGGCGAGGATGCGCAGCAGCGTCGTCTTGCCCGCGCCGTTGAGGCCCAGGATGACGACCTTGGAGCCCTTGTCGATCGCGAGGTCGACGGCTGTGAAGATCTCGAGCGAGCCGTAGGACTTCGACAGATCGGATGCCTTGAGCGGCGTCTTTCCCACCGGAGCGGGCTCGGGGAAGCGCAGCTTCGCGACCCGGTCCACCTGGCGCACCTCGTCGAGGCCGGCGAGCAGCTTCTCTGCACGCGCGACCATCTGGTGCGCCGCGGCGGCCTTGGTCGCCTTGGCCCCGAACTTCGCGGCCTGCAGCTGCAGCGCCGAGGCCTTCTTCTCGGCGTTGACGCGCTCCTTCTTGCGGCGCTCCTCGTCGTCGGCGCGCTGGCGGAGGTACTTCTTCCAGCCCATGTTGTAGACGTCGATGGCTGCGCGGTTCGCGTCGAGGTAGAAGACCTTGTTGACGGCCTCCTCCACGAGCACGACGTCGTGGGAGATGACGATGAAGCCGCCCTGGTAGCCCTTGAGGAACTCCCGCAGCCACACGACAGAGTCGGCGTCGAGGTGGTTCGTCGGCTCGTCGAGGATCATCGTCTCGGCGTCCGAGAACAGGATGCGCGCCAGCTCGATGCGACGGCGCTGGCCGCCGGAGAGGGTCTTCAGCGGCTGGTCGAGGATGCGGTCGGGCAGATTGAGGTTGCTCGCGATGGACGCGGCCTCGGCCTCGGCGGAGTAGCCGCCGAGCGCCTCGAAGCGCTCCTGCAGATTGGCGTAGCGCCGCATCGCCTTCTCGGCGACCTCGGGGTCGGCATCCGCCATCTTCTCGGTCGCCTGGGTGATCTGCAGGTTCAGCGTGCCGAGGCCGCGTGCGTCGAGGATGCGGGTGCGCGCGAGCATCTCGGGGTCGCCGCTGCGCGGGTCCTGCGGCAGGTAGCCGAGCTCCCCGCTGCGGGTCACCTGGCCGTCCGCCGGGGCCAGATCGCCCGCGAGCACCTTGGTCAGTGTCGTCTTGCCGGCGCCGTTGCGGCCGACGAGCCCGATCTTGTCACCCTTCTGAACACGGAAATCGACGCCCGACATGAGAGTACGGGCGCCGACTCGGATCTCGAGGCCGCTGACGGCGAGCACGGGGGACTCCAATACTGAGGCGAGGACTAGGGAAGCTGAATGACGAGCCGGCCCCGGCATGACGCCGCGGCGGCCGACTCGGAAGCGCGTGCAGGGCGCGCGCCCCTCACAGTTTAACCGCCGCGCGCCGCCGCACCCTGCACGAGCGATCCGAGGCCGCGCCCGTCCCGCCGCGCGGCCCATCGCATGTGGTCGGGGCCGGCAGCCGTCAGCGGATCAGATCGCGAAGCCGAGCGCGCGCATCATGTCGCGCCCGTCGTCCGTGATCCGCTCGGGGCCCCACGGCGGCATCCACACCCAGTTGATGCGGAACCGCTCGACGGTGCCGTCGAGCGCCTCGGCCGTCTGCTCCTCGAGCACGTCGGTCAGAGGGCAGCCGGCGCTGGTGAGCGTCATGGAGATCACGAGTGCGTCGTTCTCGTCGTCCCAGGCGAGGTCGTAGATGAGCCCGAGGTCGACGACGTTCACGCCGAGCTCCGGGTCCATCACGTCCTTGAGCGACTCGACGACCTGGTCGAAGAGCGTAGGAGCGAGTGAGGTCGCCATGTCCCTAGCCTACGTTCAGCGTGTCTGTGTTGTTCCCGATTCCGGCGCTGCCGGCAGCAGCGGGCTCGGCAACGAGGTAGCGGTCGTAGCCTTCGTCTTCCAGGCGTTCGGCCAGGTCGGAGCCGCCCTCCTCCGCTACCCTGCCGGCGACGAAGACGTGCACGAACTCCGGCTTGATGTAGCGCAGGATGCGCGTGTAGTGCGTGATCAGAAGGATGCCGAGGCCGGTGGCCTCGTGGGCGCGATTGACGCCCTCCGACACGATCTTGAGCGCGTCGACGTCGAGGCCGGAGTCGGTCTCGTCGAGCACGGCGAACTTCGGTCGCAGCAGCTCGAGCTGCAGGATCTCGTTGCGCTTCTTCTCGCCGCC
>DASWPQ010000002.1:0-61398 GCA_036398375.1 Gryllotalpicola sp. | reverse complement strand
AACGGCGTCACCGCGATCGTGGCGGGCGAGGTCGACGTCATCCCCGGCGAGTCCGTCGCCGAGATCTCGCCAGGCGACGTCGACACGCTGTCTGCCAACAGCTCGATCAAGGTCATCAAGTACCAGAACAGCACCTGCCAGACGCTCTACCTGAACGAGCACACCCTGTTCTCGGACAAGCGGGTCCGCCAGGCCGTGCTCTACGCCCTCGACCGCAAAGGCATGATCAAGACGGTGCTGAACGGCGACGCCGTCGTGGCCGACTCGGTCTACCCGCCCTTCTCCAAGTACTACGACGAGAGCGTCATCACCACATACAAGCAGGATGTGGACAAGGCCAAGCAGCTGCTCGCGGATGCCCAGTGGGATGCCTCGAAGAAGATCAACTTCATGGTGCCGACCGGCGACACGACCGTGACCCAGGCATCCGTCATCATCCAGCAGCAGCTCAAGCAGATCGGCATGGACGTGCAGATCGAGCAGGTGGACAACAACACGGCGGTCTCCCGCGCCAACCAGCAGCACAACTTCGATCTGACGATCCTCGGGAACGTCGGAGTCAACAACCTCGACGTGAGCCGACGATTCTCGACGGCCGCGTACAAGACCGGCGTGAACTCGGGCGGCTACAGCAATCCGCAGCTCGACCAGGTTCTGACCGAGGCGCTCACCAAGACGACGCTGGACGAGCAGAAGCCGTACACCGACCAGATCCAGAAGATCATCAGCGAAGAAGTGCCCACGGTCATGCTCTGGTACCGCGACTCCATCGCAGCGGTTGACACCGCGAAGGTGAAGAACGTCACGCCGAAGCGTGGCGGCGCTTGGCTTGCAGCGGGCAAGTGGGGTGCCGCCTAGGTGTTGTGGCGACAGATCCTGCGCCGGCTCGCGATCGGGGTTCCGGTCGTCCTCGGGGCGACCATCCTGAACTTCATCCTGGTCAACGCCGCGCCGGGCAGCCCCCTGAACTCGCTCGTCGATCCGGAGGCCGGGCCCGCGGTCAGGAAGCAGATGGCCGAGCGGCTCGGGCTGGACCGGCCGCTGCCGGTGCAGTACGGGAGCTGGCTGTGGAACGCCCTGCACGGCAACCTCGGCTTCTCCTACGAGAACAACCGGCCGGTGCTGGACAACATCCTGGAGCGGCTCCCTGCGACGTTGCTGCTGGCGGGCACCGCCATGGTCCTGGCCTATCTCGTCGGCATCGCGATCGGCGTCGTGGCCGCGCTACGCCCATACGGCAGGATCGACGCGGCGAGCTCCGTCGTCGGGGTGCTCGGTATCTCGATCCCGAGCTTCATCCTCGGCCTGTTGCTGATCTACGTGTTCGCGTTGAAACTGCACATCCTCCCTGCGGGAGGCATGCAGACGCTCGGTGCGACCGGGAACGGGGGCCTGCTGCAGCATCTCGTGCTGCCGGTGGTGTCGCTGGCGATCTTCGACCTCGCGATCGTCACGCGGTACACCCGGGCCAGCATGCTCGAGGTGCTCACGGAGGACTTCATCCGCACGGCGAACGGCAAGGGGCTCAGCGCGCTGCGCGTCGTCGTACGCCATGCCCTGCGCAACGCGCTCACCCCGCTCGTAACCCTGGCCGGGCTGTCGCTGCCGAGCCTCTTCGGCGGCGCGGTCGTGGTCGAGGTGGTCTTCCAGTGGCCCGGGATGGGGCAGCTCGCCGTCAACTCCGTCCTTGCCCGCGACTACCCGACCCTGCTCGGGCTGAGCCTCGTGTTCTCGGTTCTCGTGGTGGTCGGCAACCTGATCGCGGACATCTGTTACACCCTGCTGAACCCGAAGGTGCGTGATGAGTAGCAGCACGATCGAGACGGCGACATCGGTCCCGTCCGCCCCGCGGGGGACCGGCTCGCGCAGCGCCGTCCTGCGCAGCATCGTCCGCAACCCGACCGCCGTCTTCGGCGCGGTCGTGGTGCTGGTGATCGTCCTCGCGACGGTCTTCGCCGGGCCCATCGCCCCCTTCAGCCCCGAGACGATCAACCTGAACCTGGCTCATTCGGCTCCGGGACATGGCCATCTGCTCGGCACGGACCCGCAGGGGCGCGATGTGTTCAGCCGGCTGTTGTTCGCGGGCCGCGCCTCGCTTGTGATCGGCATCGGCGCAGTCCTGGTGTCGCTCGTGATCGGTATCCCGCTCGGCGCGCTGGCCGGCTTCTTCGGCGGGTGGCTGGACGCCATCATCAGCCGGGTGACCGATGTCGTGCTGTCCTTCCCGATCATCGTCCTGGCGGTGGTCGCCGGGGCGGTGCTCGGCACCGGGGTGTGGTCGCTCATTCTGCTGCTGGGCTGCATCCTGTGGACGACGATCTGCCGACTCGTGCGCAGCATCGTCATCACCCAGCGCGAGGCCGACTATGTGATGGCGGCCAGATCGCTCGGGGCGAGCGACCTGCGCATCATCGTGCGCCACATCCTGCCCTCCACCTTCGGCGTAATCATCGTGAACGCGGTGTTCGGCGTTGCGAACGTCATCCTCATCGAGGCCTCCCTCTCCTTCCTCGGGCTGGGGGTGCGACCGCCGACACCCAGTTGGGGCAACATGCTGACCGACGCCCAGTCGCTGGGCGTGCTGGCGAGCCAGCCGTGGATCTGGGTCCCGCCGGCCGCGATCATCCTGCTCACGATCGTCTCCATCAACTTCCTGGGCGACGGCCTGCAGAAGGCGCTCGACCCCCGTCTCCGCAACCGCTGACCGCGGCGCGTACGAAAGGACGACCATGCCCACACTCGACGTCGAGCACCTCAGCGTCACCTTCGGCTCGGGCTCCCAGGCCGTGAAGGCGGTGGAGGACGTCTCCTTCGTCCTCCACCCCGGCGAGACCCTGGCCGTCGTCGGCGAGTCCGGCTCGGGGAAGTCTGTGACGGCGCTGGCCATCATGCGACTCCTGCCACAGCACAGCAGCTCCGTCGGCGGCGCGATCGTCTTCGACGGCAAGGACCTGCTGCGGATGCGGCGTGGGGAGCTGCGCGAGATCCGCGGGAACCGGATCGCCATGGTCTACCAGGACCCCATGACAGCGCTCAACCCCGCGATGACGGTCGGTGCGCAGCTCGTCGAGACGATGCGGGCGCACGGCGTGGGCACCGCCCGGGACCGGCGGGCGCGCGCCGTGGAACTGCTCACGCAGGTCGGGCTGCCGGATGCGCCGGCCCGGGTCGAGGCCTACCCCCATCAGCTCTCCGGCGGCATGCGGCAGCGCGTGATGATCGCGATGGCGCTCGCCTGCGGGCCCGACGTCATCCTCGCCGACGAGATCACGACGGCGCTGGACGTGACAGTGCAGGCCCAGATCCTCGAGCTGCTGGCTCGGTTGTCACGGGAGCACGGGGCGTCCGTCATCTTCATCACGCACAATCTCGCGGTCGTCGCGCGCATCGGCGACTATGTCCAGGTCATGTACGCCGGCCAGATCGTCGAGCGCGCCGCGACGGTCGAGCTGCTCGGCAACCCGCTCGTGCCGTACACCCTCGGCCTGCTGGCCTCGACCCCCCGCCTCGATGAGGACCGCTCCGATCGGCTCTCGACGATCCCGGGCGAGCCGCCGAACCCGCGGCAGCGGCCGGCCGGGTGCCGCTTCGCCTCCCGCTGCCGCTCCCGGCACGAGCTCTGCGACACGGAGCTGCCGCCGCTCATCCAGGCCCCGACCGCCGCGGAGCCGCACGAGGTGCGTTGCTGGGGCCTGATGCCGGGCGAGGGCACGGGGTGGCTGCTCGACGAGGAGAAGGAGGACGCCCAGTGACGGATCGGACGGCACTCATGGACGTGCGTGATCTGCAGGTCTCCTACCGCGTCGGGCAGGGCCGCCGCCTGCACGCCGTCGACGGTGTGGACCTGACCGTGGCCGAAGGCGAGGTTCTCTGCATCGTCGGCGAGTCCGGCTCCGGCAAGTCGACGATCGGGAAGGCCGTGCTGGGGCTGATCCCCGCCTCCGGCGGAGCCATCGACTTCGACGGGATCGACATGACCACCCTGCGCGGCCGGGCGCTGCGTCGGCTGCGCGCGCGCATGCAGATGATCTTCCAGGACCCCTACGCCTCGCTGGACCCGCGCATGACCGTCGGCGAGATCATCGCCGAGCCGCTCGCCATCCACTCCCGGGGCGGCTCCGTGCACCACCGCGAGCGGCTGCTCACCGCGATGCGGGACGTCGGGCTCATGCCCGCGCTGGTCGACTCCTATCCGCACGAGCTCTCCGGTGGCCAGCGTCAGCGGGTAGGGATCGCGCGGGCGCTGATCCTCGAGCCGGCGCTCGTCGTGGCGGACGAGCCGGTGGCCGCGCTCGACGTCTCGATCCAGGCACAGGTGGTCAACCTGCTGCAGGACCTGCAGCGCTCCCGCAAGCTCACCCTCATCGTCATCTCTCACGACCTCGCCGTGGTCCGCCACCTCGCGGACCGGGTCGCGGTGATGTACTCCGGGCGCATCGTCGAGTACGGTGATCGGGAGAGCATCTACGAGCATCCGGCGCACCCGTACACCCGCGCGCTGCTGTCCGCCGCGCCGATCCCGGACCCCGCGGTCGAGCGCGAGCGGGAGCGGATCGTCCTCGAGGGCGAGCCGCCCAGCCCCTTCGCGCGGCCGGACGGATGCCGTTTCAGCAGCCGCTGCCCGCTGCGCGCGGCGCTGGGCAACCCCGACATCTGCGCACACGAGGATCCGCGCCTCACGCCCGTCGTCGAGCGCCCCGACCACACCGCCGCGTGCCACTTCATCGAATCCGACCGAGGCGAGGCGGCGCGCGGCCGCGCCTCGGTGCACCACCACCCCCACGACCAAGGAGAGAACCGAGAATGAGCATCGACCCCGTCTGGGTACCGCAGACCACCCGCCCCGAGGTCCTGGGCACGAAGTATGTCGTCTCCGCCGGCCACTACCTGGCCTCGGCCGCCGGCATCCGCATCCTCGACGCGGGCGGCAACGCCTTCGACGCCGGTGTCGCCGCGGCGCTGTGCATCAACGTGGTGCAGGCCGACATGACCAACCTCGGCGGTGTCGCGCCGATCGCCATCTACGACGCCAAGCGCGGGGTCGTCGAGACCATCAGCGGTCTGGGCTGGTGGCCCGAGAAGGTGGACGTCACCGCGTTCGAGCGCGAGACCGGCGGCCGGATCACCGGCGGCATCCTCGACGTCGTGATGCCGGCGGCGGCGGATGCCTGGCTGACGGTCCTCGAGCGTTACGGCACCAAGACGCTCGCCGAGGTGGCCGCACCGGCGATCGAGCTGTGCGAGGACGGGTTCCCGCTGCACACCGTCATGGACGACAGCTTCAAGAACGCGCACTGGCGCGAGCAGGTCCTGAAGTGGCCGTCGACGCGGGACATCTTCGCGCCGGGCGGCGAGTTCCCCGAGGTCGGCGACCGGATCGTGCAACGCGATCTCGGGCGCACGCTCCGCAAGCTGGTGGCGGCGGAGGCGGCGAGCGAGGGGAACCGCGAAGACGGCATCCGCGCCGCCCGCGATCGCTTCTACACGGGCGACATCGCCGAGATGATGGTCGCGTTCATCCAGGAGGAGGGCGGCTGGCTCTCCATGGACGACCTCGCGAAGTTCCATGTCGAGATCGAGCCGGGCGTCTCCATCGACTATCACGGTTACGAGGTCTACGCCTGCGACACCTGGTGCCAGGGCGGGGTCGTCCCGATGACGCTGAACATCCTGGAGGGCTGGGATCTCGCCGCGCTGGAGCCCGGCTCCGTCGAGCTGATCCACCTCGAGCTGGAGGCCATGAAGGCCGCCTTCGCCGACCGCGAGAGGTACTTCGGGGACCCGCACTTCACTCGGGTTCCCATGGATGGCCTGTTGAACAAGGAGTACGGCGAGCAGTGGCGCGGTCGCCTGTCGGCGTCCCGCGCCGAGCCGGGGATGCCCGAGCCGGGCGACCCGTGGCCGTTCTCCGCGCTCACCCCCGACCACCGGCCGTGGGCGCCGCCGGTCGCGAAGGACGGCCCGAGCTGGCCCGACACAAGCTACCTGTGCGTTGTGGACGCCGACGGCAACGCGTTCTCGGCGACCCCCTCCGACGGCATCGTCACGGGGCCGGTCGTGCCGGGGCTCGGGTTCAGCGTCTCCGGCCGTGGATCCCAGTCGTGGCTCGACCCGGCCCACCCCTTCTTCGTCACACCGTACAAGCGGCCTCGCCTCACCCCCAGCCCCGGCATGGTGCTCAAGGATGGGAAGCTCGCGATGCCGTACGGCTCGCCCGGCAACGATGTGCAGCCGCAGGCGATGGTCCAGTTCCTGGTGAACTTCATCGACTTCGGCATGAACGTGCAGGCGGCGATCGAGGCGCCGCGTGTCGCCACCTACAGTTTCCCGCGCTCCACCGACCCGCACCCGTACACCCCGGGCTTCACCCAGATCGAAGGTCGCTTCGAGCCGGGCGTCGCCGAGGGGCTCAGGGCGCTCGGGCACGACGTGTACGAGTGGCCGGACTGGGCGGGCACGGCGGGATCGATCAACGCCATCTACCGCGACTCCAAGCGCGGCGTGCTGCGGGGCGGGGCGGACCCCCGACGGATCGCCTACGCTATCGGGCGATGAGCGCGCACCTGTCGTCCGATGAGCTCCACTTCGGCTGGGACAACGCTCTCGCGCCGCGTCTGACGGTGGAGCCGGGGGCGGAGGTCGAGCTGGAGCTCGTCGAGGCCTCCGGCGGCCAGCTCGGCGTGGCGTCGTCCGCCTCCGCCCTGGCCACGCTCGACGGCACGCGGTTGAACCCCGTGACCGGACCGATCCGGGTGGCGGGCGCGCGGTCGGGCGATGCCCTGACGATCACCTTCCTCGGGCTGGAAGTGGACGACTGGGGCTGGAGCGGCGTGCTGCCCGGCTTCGGCCTGCTCGCCGACGAGTTCCCGGAACCCTATCTGGCGATCTCGCGCATCACCGGCGGGATGGTGCGGCTGCCGTTCGGAGTCGAGCTCCCCGCCGTGCCGATGATCGGCACGATCGGCGTCGCGCTGCCCGAGCCCGGGCTGCACTCGGTCATCCCGCCGCGGCGCCACGGGGGCAACCTCGACATCCGGCACCTCACGGCGGGCGCGACCCTCCGCCTGCCGGTCGGGGTGGACGGGGCGCTGCTGTCCGTCGGCGACGCCCACGCGGCGATGGGGGATGGCGAGGTGTGCGGCACGGGCATCGAGACGAACGCCCGTCTGCGTCTGCGGATCGAGCTCGAGCCCGGCGGGGCGCCGGCCTTCCCGCGCTATGTGACTCACCCGCTCAGCGACCGCGCGGGGGCCGCGCTGGCGGCAACCGGTGTCGGGCCGAGCCTGGAGGCGGCCGCGCGTGACGCGACGCGCGGTCTCATCGACGAGGTGGTGGTCCGCACCGGCCTCGCCCCCGTCGAGGCCTACGTCCTCGCCAGCGTCGCGGCCGATCTGCGCATCTCGGAGATCGTGGACCTGCCCAACTACGTCGTCTCGCTGCAGCTGCCGCTCGCCCTGCTCGGTTAGCTGCGGTGTGATTCGAGCTCCGATTCGGCGGAAACGGGCCGACTCCGCGGGGACATCCGGCTCAGGCATCCGCCCGATCGACTCATCTCCGCCGAATCGACCCGCGCTCAGCCGGCGCGCAGCGCGGCGATCCAGCCCTCGACCTCGTCGGCCGTGCGGGGGATTCCGGCCGAGAGGCTCTCGACGCCGGACTCCGTCACGAGGACGTCGTCCTCGATGCGCACCCCGATGCCGCGCAGCGACTCGGGAACGGTGAGATCGTCGGGCTGGAAGTAGAGCCCCGGCTCGATCGTGAAGACCATGCCGGGCTGCACGATGCCGTCCTGGTACATGTCGCGACGCGCGGCGGCGCAGTCGTGCACGTCGAGCCCCAGGTGGTGGCTCGTGCCGTGCACCATGTAGCGCCGGTGCTGCTGCTGGTCGACTTCGAGCGCCTCTTCTGCGGTGACGGGCAGCAGACCCCACTCGGCCGTGCGCTTCGCGATGACGGCCATCGCCGCGGCGTGGATCTCGCGGAAGCGGATGCCCGGCCTGGCGACCGCGAACGCGGCATCCGCCGCCTCGCGCACCGTCTCGTAGACGAGTCGCTGCGCCTCGTTGAAGGTACCGGTCACGGGCAGGGTGCGCGTGATGTCCGCGGTGTAGAGGCTCTCGCCCTCGACGCCCGCGTCGATGAGGATCAGCTCGCCGGGCACGACGGGGCCGTCGTTGCGCGTCCAGTGCAGGATGCACGCGTGCGGGCCGGCCGCGGCGATCGTGTCGTAGCCGACCTCGTTGCCCTCCGCGCGCGCCCTGGTGTAGAAGACGCCCTCGACGAGCCGCTCGCCGCGTGCGTGCGCCATGATCTCGGGCAGGCGACGGATGACGTCCTCGAAGCCCCGCTGCGTCGCGGCGACGGCCGCGCGCAGTTCGGCGACCTCGTAGTCGTCCTTGACGAGCCGCAGCTCGGACAGGTCGCGGGCGAGGCGGTCGTCCGGTTCGTGATCGGGTTGTTCAGACGCAGAGCTCTGGCCGCGGGCCTCGTCGAGGGCGGCGGTCAGCGCGGGGTCCGCCTCGCGCAGCACGAGGGTGTCACTGTCGGCGGAGGACACCACTCCGGCGATCCCGGCGATCCCCGCGGTCGCGATCGCGAGCTCGCCGGCGACCTGCGCGGCCGAGGGGCGGGCCCCGATCCAGAACTCGCCGATCTGAGGGTTCGAGTAGAACTCGTCGGAATCGCGCCCGGCGCGCTCGCGGAAGTAGAGCGTGGCCGTGTGGCCCGAGCCGCCCGGCTCGAGCACGAGCACCGAGTCCGGCTCGGCATCGGAGCCCCAGCCGGTGAGCCAGGAGAAGGCCGAGTGGGCCCGGAAGGGGTAGTCGGTGTCGTTGCTGCGCACCTTCGTGCCGCCGGCCGGCACGACGAGGCGCTTCCCGGGGTAGAGGGCAGAGAGCTTCGCGCGCCGCGCCGCCGCGAAGGAGGCCTGCTCGCGCGCCGAGGGCACGACCTCGGTGCGCTCGGCCCACTGCGAGCCGATGTAGTCCGCGAAGGAGGAGCCGGGCGGCAGCGTGGAGCGGTTCGAGGTCGCTCGGGGGGCCGGGGTCGTCGTCAGCGCGTCGCTCGAGTCCATGGGCCCATTCTTCCACCGAGCCGCGTGCGGCATCCGTCTACGATTGTGGGGTGGCTTATCGTGCTCCGGTCGATCTGCACACGCATTCGAGCGTGTCGGACGGCACGCAGACGCCCGGCGAGCTCATCCGCGCCGCGGCCGCCGCGGGCCTCGGCACCGTGGCGCTGACCGACCACGACTCGACGGCCGGCTGGGCGGAGGCCTCGGAGGAGGCGGCGCGGCTGGGCCTCGACTTCGTGCCCGGCATGGAGCTGTCGACCCGCTACGGGTGGAAGAGCGTGCACATGCTCGCCTACTTCTTCGACCAGGCGGACCCGGCGCTCGTGGCCGAGACCGATCGCATCAGGGAGGCGCGGCGCACCCGCGCCGAAGCGATGGTCGCTCGGCTCGCCGAGGACTACGAACTGACCTGGGAGGACGTGCTCGCGCACACCACCCCCGGGGCGTCCGTCGGCCGGCCGCACATCGCGGACGCGCTCGTGACCCGCGGTCACGCGGCGAGCCGCAGCGACGCCTTCGCGACTCTGCTGCACCCCCGCGCCGGCTACTTCGAGCCGCTCTACGCCCCGACTCCGCTCGACGGGGTCCGGTTGATCCGCGGTGCCGGGGGGGTGCCCGTGCTCGCGCACCCCGCGACCCGCGGCCGTGACAACGTGCTCGACCCCGGCTATCTCCGCGCCCTCGTCGCCGAGGGGCTCGTCGGCCTGGAGGTCGACCACCGCGAGAACACGGATGACGGCCGCGCCTATCTCACCGAGTTCGCGGCCGCGAACGGGCTGCTCCTCACCGGATCGAGCGACTACCACGGCGCGGGCAAGCCGAACCTGCTCGGCGAGAACACGACCGATCCGGCAGTGGTCGAGCGACTGCGGGAACTGTCTCGTCAAGGGACTGAATACCCGGGTTAGATACAAGTCGCACACGTCATCATGGTCGTATGACCATCATCAACGTCGACGTCCCGGTGCACCCCGCTTGGAAGGGCTTCGAGCCCGGTCCGTGGCAGGACGCGATCGACGTGCGCGACTTCATCCAGCGCAACTACACACCGTACGAGGGTGACGGCGCGTTCCTCGCGGGCGCGACCGCACGCACCCTCCGGGTCTGGGACCGGCTCTCGGCCATGTTCCCGACGGAACGGGACAAGGGCATCTACGACGTCGACCCGCACACCCCCGCGGGCATCACGGCGTTCGGCCCCGGCTACATCGCCAAGGAGGACGAGCTGATCGTCGGGCTGCAGACGGATGCGCCGCTGAAGCGCGCCATCATGCCGTACGGCGGTTGGCGGATGGTCGAGAACAGCCTCGACATCTACCACTACCCCGTCGATGAAGGGCTCAGGAAGGTCTTCACCGAGTACCGGAAGACGCACAACCAGGGCGTCTTCGACGCCTACCCGCCCGCCGTGCGCGCCGCCCGCAGCTCGCACGTGCTGACCGGCCTGCCGGACGCCTACGGTCGCGGCCGCATCATCGGCGACTACCGTCGCGTCGCGCTCTACGGCGTCGACGCCCTGATCGCCGCGAAGAAGCTCGACAAGCTGGACTGGGACACTCGGCCGTTCACCGAGAGCGTCGTGCGCGAGCGCGAGGAGCACGCCGAGCAGATCCGGGCGCTCGCCGAGCTGAAGGAGATGGCCGCGAGCTACGGCTACGACATCTCGCAGCCGGCGGCGACGGCGCGTGAGGCGATCCAGTGGCTGTACTTCGGCTACCTCGGCGCGGTGAAGGAGCAGAACGGCGCGGCGATGTCGCTCGGGCGCACCTCGACCTTCCTCGACGTCTACCTCGAGCGCGACCTCGCGAGCGGAGCGCTCGACGAGGCATCCGCCCAGGAGCTCGTCGACGACTTCGTGATCAAGCTGCGCATCGTCCGCTTCCTGCGCACCCCGGAGTACGACCAGCTGTTCTCGGGCGATCCGGTGTGGGTCACCGAGTCCATCGGCGGCATGGGGGAGGACGGGCGCACGCTCGTCACCAAGAACTCCTTCCGCTTCCTGCAGACCCTCTACAACCTCGGGCCGGCCCCCGAGCCGAACATGACCGTGCTCTGGTCGACGCGCCTGCCGGAGGGGTTCAAGCGGTTCTGCGCGCAGGTCTCGATCGACACCTCGGCCGTGCAGTACGAGTCCGACCGCTACATCCGCGGTGCCTGGGGCGACGACGCGGCGATCGCCTGCTGCGTCTCGCCGATGGCCGTCGGCAAGCAGATGCAGTTCTTCGGCGCCCGCGCCAACCTCGCCAAGACCCTGCTGTACGCCATCAACGGCGGCCGTGACGAGAACTCGGGGAAGCAGATCGCCCCGGCGTTCCCGCCCGTCGAGCCGGGTGTGCCGCTCGGCTATGCGGATGTGCGCGCCCGCCTCGACCAGACGATGGAGTGGCTCGCCAAGACCTACATCGAGGCGCTCAACGTCATCCACTACATGCACGACAAGTACGACTACGAGCGGCTCGAGATGGCGCTGCACGACAAGAAGGTGCTGCGCACCATGGCCTGCGGGATCGCCGGGCTGTCGGTCGCGGCGGACTCGCTGTCGGCGATCAAGTACGCGCGGGTCATGCCGGTCTTCGACGAGCGCGGCATCGTGGTCGACTACGAGACGACGGGCGAGTTCCCGACGTACGGCAACGACGACGAGCGGGCGGATGCCATCGCCGTCGACCTGGTCGGCACGTTCATGGAGAAGATCCGCCACTACCCGTGCTACCGCGACGCGGTGCCGACCCAGTCGGTGCTGACGATCACCTCGAACGTCGTCTACGGCAAGAGCACCGGCAACACGCCGGACGGGCGCCGTGCCGGCCAGCCCTTCGCACCGGGGGCGAACCCCATGAACGGGCGGGACACGCACGGGATGCTCGCGAGCGCGCTGTCGGTCGCGAAGATCCCCTACGACGAGGCGCAGGACGGCATCTCGCTGACCAACACCGTCGTGCCGAGCGGTCTCGGCCGCACGAGCGAGGAGCGCGCCGCCAACCTGGCCGGCCTGCTCGATGCCTCGGTCGGCACGGACGGCTACCACATGAACGTCAACGTGCTGAACCGCGAGACGCTCGAGGACGCCATGGAGCACCCCGAGAACTACCCGCAGCTGACGATCCGCGTCTCCGGCTACGCCGTCAACTTCGTGCGGCTCACCCGCGAGCAGCAGCTCGACGTGCTGTCGCGCACTTTCCACGAGAGCATGTGACGGGCGGATGCCTGTCGCCATCAGCAACAACGGGGCGCTGGGGGACCTGCGCCCCGCCCCGGACCTCGCACGTCATGACCGCCTGGTCGGGCTGCGCACCGGCGAGTTCGGCAGCGTCAACTCCTGGGAGCTGGTCACGGCGGTCGACGGCCCCGGCACCCGGCTGACCGTGTTCGTGAACGGATGCCCGCTGCGCTGCCAGTACTGCCAGAACCCCGAGACGTGGTTCCTGAAGGACGGCATCGAGGTCACCTCCGCCGAGCTCATCGAGCGCATCGCGCGCTACGCGCCGATCTTCACCGCGACGGGCGGCGGCCTCACCCTCTCGGGCGGCGAGATCCTCATGCAGCCCGCCTTCTGCGCCCGCGTGCTGCGCGGCGCGAAGGAGCTCGGCGTGCACACCTGCCTCGACACCTCGGGCTACCTCGGCGGCCTGCTCTCGGACGAGGCGCTCGCAGACACCGATCTCGTGCTGCTCGACGTGAAGTCGGGCGACCCCGAGACCTACCGCGAGGTGACCGGGCGGCAGCTCGAGCCCACGCTCGAGTTCGGGCGGCGGCTCGCGCGCGAGGGCAGGGTCGAGGTGTGGGTGCGCTTCGTGCTCGTGCCCGGGCTGACGGATGCCTGGGACAACGTCGAACGCGTCGCGGAGTACACGGCCTCTCTCAACGAGCTGCGCGCCGGCACGGTCACGCGCGTCGAGGTGCTGCCGTTCCATCAGCTCGGCCGCGAGAAGTGGCACGAGCTGGGGCGGCACTACACGCTTGAGGACACCCTGCCCCCGTCGGCCGAGCTCGTGGACCGCGTCCGCGGCCAGTTCCGCGCCCGCGGGCTGCTCAGCTACTGAGGCCCGACCCGGCGGGGCTCTCTCGTTCCACTTGCACGAGGGAACCCGCTTTGCGCGCGAGGGAACCATTGTTGCCGCGACGGAACATTGGTTCCCTCGCAGTTCAGAATGGCTCCCTCACGCAAGTCCCGCAGGGGGCAGTGGGGCAGACTGCTAGGCCGTCGGGGTCGCGGGCTGCGATCCGCCCGAACGGCGGCGCCGCCGGCGGCGCGGAGCCGCGTTGCCGTCGCGGTGCTCGGCGCCCTGACCGTCGTGGGCGCCGGCGGCCTCCTTCGCGGGGGCCTCGGAGGAGGCATCCGTCGCCTCGCCCGCGTTCGTGCGCCGACGGCGCCGCGGGGCTCCGCTGCCGCCCGCGCTCTCCGCGCGGCCCTGCTTCGCGACCTCGGACTCGACCTTCGGCTTCGGGGTCGTCTTGAGACGGCCCTTCGTGCCCTCCGGAATGTCCAGGTCCGTGTAGAGGTGCGGCGAAGAGGAGTAGGTCTCGGTCGGCTCGGGCTGGCCGAACTCGAGCGCCCGGTTGATGAGGGCCCACTTGTGCAGGTCCTCCCAGTCGACGAAGGTCACCGCGATGCCGGTCTTGCCGGCGCGGCCCGTGCGGCCCGCGCGGTGCAGATAGGTCTTCTCGTCCTCGGGGATCGTGTGGTTGATGACGTGGGTCACGTCGTCGACGTCGATTCCGCGGGCGGCGACGTCCGTGGCGATCAGGATGTCCTTCTTGCCGGCCTTGAAGGCGGCCATGTGCCGCTCGCGCTGCTCCTGGTTCAGGTCGCCGTGGACGCTCACGGCGGGGAAGCCGCGATCCGAGAGTTCGTCCTGCAGCTTCGCGGCGGCGCGCTTCGTGCGGGTGAAGATGATGGTCTTGCCGCGCCCGTTCGCCTGCAGGATGCGGGCGATGACCTCGTCCTTGTCCAGGGAGTGCGCGCGGTAGATGACGTGCTTGATGTTCGCCTGCGTGAGCCCCTCGTCGGGGTCGGTCGCACGGATGTGGATCGGCTTGCTCATGAAGCGCCGCGCGAGCGCCACGATCGGCCCCGGCATCGTCGCGGAGAACAGCATCGTGTGCCGCAAGGCGGGGATCTGCTGGAAGATCTTCTCGATGTCGGGCAGGAAGCCGAGGTCGAGCATCTTGTCCGCCTCGTCGAGCACGACCTCGGTCACCTTCGACAGGTCGAGCAGGCGCTGGCCGGCCAGGTCGAGAAGTCGCCCGGGGGTGCCGACGGCGATCTGCGCGCCGTCCTTGATGGCGGCGATCTGCCCCTCATAGGCCTTGCCGCCGTAGATCGCCACGACCTTGGTGTCGCGGTTCGAGGTGGCGAGCTCCATGTCCTCGGAGACCTGCATGGCGAGCTCGCGCGTCGGTGCGACGATCAGCGCCTTCACCCCCGGCTCGGGGTGCAGGCCGAGGCGCTGGATGACGGGGAGGCCGAAGCCGAAGGTCTTGCCGGTGCCCGTCTTGGCCTGGCCGATGATGTCCTGGCCGGTGAGCGCGAGCGGGATCGTCTGCTCCTGGATCGGGAAAGGCTCGACGATGCCCTTGTCGGCGAGCGCCTTGACGATGTCGGGGTCGATGTTGAGGTCTGCGAAAGTCACGAAGTGGGAACCTGTTCGGTGTCGGGGCGAGGGAAAATCCTGCAAGCCGCCCTCCATTCTACCGTGAGGCGGCTGCGGCCTCGCTGGGGCGCTCCGGGCACGCACGGGCGGGCGCCGTGCACGCCGCCGCCGGGCTGCGGTTTGTCGGCGTGCCCGTCCCTGCCGGGCACGCACGGGCGGGCGCCGTGCACGCCGCCGCCCGCCCTAGACTTCTGGCCGTGGCCTTCTCGTGGTTCCGGCGTCGCCGACTGCCGTTCGACGCTCCTCGGCTCCGGCCGCGCCGCGAGCGGAAGCCGGGCATCTCGGCCGACCTCGCCGAGATCGCGCCGGAGCTGCTGCCGTTCCTCGGTCAGGCCGCCTGTGTGCAGCTCGGCGCCTTCGAGCGGCTGTCGCGTCTGGTTGCTGAGGTTCCTGGCTATGCCGCGAAGGAGGCGATCGGTCAGGCCGCCAGCCACGCGCTGGCCCGCCACCAGCGGATCGTCGCCGAGCTGAAGCGGCTCGACGCCGATCCCGACATGGAGATGCAGCCCTTCGCCGGGCCCGTCGCCGACTTCCAGGCGGTCACCCGCGGGAACGACTGGGCAGAGGGCGTGCTCGGCGCGCATCTGTGCGGCGGGCTGCTCGACGACTTCTTCGCGGCGCTCGCGGCGGGGGTGCGTGCGGACGGCATCCGCGATCTGCCCGCCCTGTTCGCGACGGACCCGGATGACGGGCAGGCGCTCGACGCGCTGCTGCAGGCTCAGCTGGCGGAGGATGACCGGCTCGGCTCGCGGCTGGCCATGTGGGGCAGGCGGCTCGTGGGCGACACGCTGCTGATCGCCCGCTCGACGCTGCGGTTCTCCGGGGACACGGACTCTGACGAGGCGCACACGGAGGCGCTCTTCGCCGGGATCATCGCGGCGCACACCCGGCGCATGGACGCGCTCGGGCTGACCGCCTGAGACCGACCGCCTGAGACCGACGCCCCGGTCCTACGCCGGCACGCCGTTCCGCATCAGGCGCTCGCGCAGCTCGGCATCCGATCGCGCCCGCAGCCGACCGACCAGCAGGTCGACGGCCGCGACGACCACGCCCGTGCCGATCAGCGCGACCCACCAGATCACGCCGGCATCCCACTTGAGGCCCGCCCAGGTCAGGGCGACCCACAGCACCATCGCGGCGATGCCGCCGACGGCGGGCATCAGGACGGTGCCGTGGGTGTCGCGCCACGGGAGGGCGTAGCGGCCGATCCCGCCGATGATGATGCCCGCGAGGGCGATGAACATGAGCTCCATGGCGGGGAGGCTATGCGACGAAGCCGACGCGGCGGGTCTCCTCGGCGCCGAGCTGGACGTAGGCGATGCCGGCGACGGGCACGAGGTACTGGGCGCCGCGGCTGTCGGTGAGCTCGAGCACTGGGCTGTCGCCCGTGATCGCCGCGTTGACCGTGGCGCTGACCTCAGCCGCCGGCTGATCGGTCTCGAAGCTGAGCTCGCGGGGGGCGTTGAGGATGCCGATGCGGATCTCCACCGTGGTGCCTTTCGTCGTTGACTGACCTTGAGCCTATCGAGTGCGTGCACGGCGGATCGTGCATGTTCGCTCAGGGGGGAGCGCGCGGCTCGCCGACCGTGTCGGTGGATGCCGGTAGCTTGACCCACGTGCACCTCGACGCCTCCCAGCAAGCCGTTCTCGACCTCCCGGCCGGGGGGTCGGCCGTGGTGCTGGGCGCTCCGGGCACGGGCAAGACGTCGACGCTCGTCGAGCTGATCGCCGCCCGCGTCGACTCCGGCGCCGTCGGCCCGGACAGGGTGCTTGCCCTGTGCGCGAGCCGCACCGCCGCGACCGCGCTGCGCGACCGGCTGTCGCTGCGCCTCGGTGTCGCCACGCAGGGGCCGCGGGCGCGCACAGCGAACTCCCTCGCTTTCAGCGTGCTCGCCGAGCGCGCCGTCACCGCGGGGCTGGCGGAGCCGCGGCTGCTGACCGGCGCGGAGCAGGACCAGATCATCGCCGAGCTCATCGCGGGCGATGCGGACGACGGCCGCATCGCCTGGCCGGAGCACCTCCCGGCCGAGGTGCGGCGGCTGGCCGGCTTCCGCGCCGAGCTGCGCGAGCTGATGGAGCGGATGGTCGAGCGGCGGCTCAGCCCCAGCCGGCTGGCCGAGCTGGGCCGCGCAAACGGCTTCCCCGAGTGGCAGGCGGCGGCCGCCTTCGTCTCGTCCTACTACGACGCGATCGACGCGCTGCGGCCCGGTTTCGTCACGACGGCCGAGCTGCTGGCGGATGCCGCGCGCCTGGTCGCCTCGGGCGAGGTGGACCCGGGCGTCCGCCTGCTCGTCGTCGACGACCTGCAGGAGTTCACGCGCGCTGGCCTCGACTTCCTCTCCGCGTTCGCCCGGCGGGGTGTGCCCGTGGTCGGCTTCGGCGACCCCGACGTCGCCACGACGACGTTCCGCGGCGCCGACCCCGCGGCCGTCGCCGGCTTCGGCGAGCGCCTCGGCGTCGCGGCGGCGACGCTCACCCTCGCGGTCGCACACCGTCAGCCGGCCGAGCTGCGCGCCGTGACGGGCCGGGTCACCGACCGCATCGGCACGGCGCTCGCCGGTTCGCAGCGGCGCGCGGCGGCGGGGCCGGGCGCGGGCCGGGTGGAGAACATCGTCGCGCCGAGCGACGCCGAGCAGTACGCCACCCTCGCGCGGCGGCTGCGCGAGCTGCACCTGCTCGGCCCGAAGCTGCCGTGGAGCCGGATGGCGGTCATCGTCCGCTCCGGCCGCACGGTGCCCGTGCTCGCGCGCGCGCTCGCCGTGGCAGAGGTTCCGACGCGCACCACGGCTTCCGGCGGCGCGCTGCGCGATGACTACGCCGCGAAGCAACTGCTCACCGCGGTGTCCGTCGTGCTCGACCTCACCCCGCTGGACGGCGAGGTGGCGACCGAGCTGCTCCTCGGGCCCCTCGGCGGGCTCGATGTGGTGCAGCTGCGCAAGCTCCGGCTCGCGCTGCGGCACGAGGAGCTCGCCGGCGGCGGCAACCGGCCCGGTGACGCGCTGCTCGCCGAAGCCCTCGGCGATCCCAATGCACTGCTCACTGTGGAGGACATGGCTCCGGGCCGTGCCGCGAAGCGCCTTGCCGCCACCTTGCAGACGGCGCGCGGGCAGCGTGCCCGCGGGGCGACGATCGAAGAGCTGCTGTGGACCGTCTGGGACCGCAGCGGGCTCGCGGCGACGTGGTCGAAGCAGGCACTGCGCGGCGGCGTCGTGAGCGACGAGGCGAACCGCGATCTCGACGGCGTCGTCGCACTCTTCGCCGCGGCGAAGCGTTTCGTCGAGCGCTCGCCGGGCAAACCGGCCGCGGACTTCGTCACCGAGCTGCTCGAGGCGGCCGTGCCAGAGGACACGCTCGCGCCGCGCTCCCTGGCGGACGCCGTGCTCGTGTGCACCCCCTCCGCCGCGGTCGGGCTCGAGTTCGACGTCGTCGCGGTCGCCTCCGTGCAGGAGGGCACCTGGCCGAACGTGCGCCTGCGCGGCTCCCTGCTGCGCCCGCAGACGCTCGGCGAGCTCGCCGCGGCGGAGCCCCCGGCCCCAGCCGACGAGCGCACCGCCGTGCTGCACGACGAGCTGCGCATGTTCGCCCTGGCCGTCTCGCGCGCGACGCGGCTGCTCATCGTCGCCGCGTCGGAGGGGGAGGACGACCAGCCCTCGCCGTTCCTCCGGCTTGCCGAGGGCGAGGCGGTGCCGGTGGCGCGGCATCCGTTCACCCTGCGCGGCCTCGTCGGGCAGCTGCGTCGCCGGCTGACGACCGATGCGTCGGATGCCGGTGCCGCCGCCTCCCTCGCGGCCCTCGCCGAGGCGGGGGCCGCGGGCGCCGACCCGGCGAGCTGGTACGGCATGCGTGAGCCGTCGGTCGACGGCCCCCTCGTCGACCTCGCGGGCGATCCGGAGGCGACGGTCTCCGTGTCGCCGTCGAAGATCGAGACCTTCGAGAAGTCCCCCTTGAAGTGGTTCGTCGACGTCATGTCGGGTTCCTCGGGAGGTCTCGCGACGGGCGTCGGCATGATCCTGCACGCCATCATGGAGGCGGCGGGGAAGGAGCCGGAGGGCGACATCAGCGTCGAGCGGATCTGGGGCGACGTCGAGAGCCGCTGGGCCGAGCTGAACCTCGAGCCCGGCTGGGTCGAGCAGCGCGAGAAGCGGAGGGTGCAGGCCATGTCGAAGGGCCTGCACGACTACCTCGCGGAGTTCCGCGACTCGGGCGCGGCGCTGCTCGGCGCCGAGGGGCGCTTCACCCTCGCCCTCGGGCGGACGGTGATCAACGGGGCCATCGACCGGGTCGAACGGCGCCCGGACGGCACCGTGGTGATCGTCGACCTGAAGACGGGCCGGCACTACCCGAGCGGCCCGGAGGTGCCGCAGCACGCGCAGCTCAGCGCCTATCAGCTCGCCTACCGGGACGGCGCGCTCGCCGAGCTCTTCGCGGAGGCGGGCTTGGCGGCCGAGCCGGGCGCGCTCGGCGGCGCCAAGCTCGTCTTCGTCGCCCCCGAGACCACCACGACCAGGAAGGACTTCCGCGAAGTGGAGCAGGCCGCCTTCGGCGAGGAGCAGTTCGAGGCCTTCCGCGCTCGCGTCGTCGCGGCGGGGGAGGGCATGGCCGGGGCGGTGTTCGTCGGCACCCGGTCGAATGACGGGCGGGACGGCTACGACTACCGCATCCATCTCGTCGCCGAGGTGTCGGAGGCGGACGAATGAGCCCGGATCGGATGACCCCGCATCCGGGGAGCCGCGACTTCAGCGGCTGGACGCACAGCGCTGCCGACGTCGCCCGTCTGCTGCAGCAGGACTACAGCCCGACGCCGCAGCAGCGCGCGGTCATCGAGGCCGGGGCCGAGCCGGCGCTCGTCGTCGCGGGTGCTGGCAGCGGCAAGACCGAGACGATGGCCGCCCGCGTCGTGTGGCTCATCGCCAACGGGCTCGTGAAGCCCGGCGAGGTGCTCGGCCTGACCTTCACCCGCAAGGCGGCCGGCGAGCTCTCCGCGCGCATCCGCGGGCAGATCGACAAGCTGCGCCGGGCGGGCGCGATCCCGGGCGACGACGATCCGCTCGACGCGCCGGCCGTGTCGACCTACAACTCCTTCGCCAACGCGCTGTTCCGCGAGAACGCGCTCGCCATCGGGCGCGAGGCCGACGGGGTGCTGCTCGGCGAGGCGGCGGCCTGGCGGCTGGCGCGCGGCATCGTGGGGCGCAGCGAGGACCCGCGGCTGCTGGAGATCGACCGTTCCCTCGACCAGCTCACGGGCGCGGTGCTCGACGTGGCGCACGCGCTCGCCGACAACGACGTGCAGGACCCGGCGGCCGTCTCGGACCTCGCCTCCGGCTTCGGCCGGCTGCTGGAGCTGCCCTCCGGCAGCAGCGGGCGCAGCGCGCTCAAGGCCGCCGTCGACGCGGTCGCCCTCGTCGCCCCGCTGCCGCTGCTCGTCGACCTGGCCGTGCAGTTCGCCGCCGAGAAGCGGCGGCGCGGGCTCATCGAGTACAGCGACCAGGTGGCGTTCGCGCTGCAGGCGGTGCAGCGCCGGCCCGCGATCGCGCAGGAGTATCAGAGTCGCTACCGGGTCGTGCTGCTCGACGAGTACCAGGACACCTCGGTCGTGCAGACCGGTCTGCTGTCCGGACTCTTCGCAGGGCATCCGGTCATGGCCGTCGGCGACCCCAACCAGTCGATCTACGGCTGGCGCGGGGCGAGCGCCGAGAACCTCGACGACTTCTCCCGCGCCTTCACCGGCCGCCCCGGCGCCGCGCCGAGCTATCCGCTGACGACCAGCTGGCGCAACCCCGTCGTCGTGCTCGACGCGGCCAATCTGATCGCCGCGCCGCTGAACGCGAAGGCGCGGGTGGACGTCGAGCGGCTCGAGCCGCGCCCGGACGCGCCGCGCGGTGACCTCGACGTGCGCTTCGAGCAGACCATCCTCGACGAAGCGGTGGCCGTCGCCTCCTGGTACCGCGCGGCGTTCGATGCGGCGGGCGAGAATCCGCCCACGGCGGCGCTGCTGATGCGGTCCTGGAGCCGCACCGAGCTGTTCACGCGCGCGCTGCGCGAGGCGGGCATCCGCTACCACGTGCTGGGGCTCGGCGGCCTGCTCGAGCAGCCCGCGGTCGTCGACCTGGTCTGCGCGCTGAAGGCGCTCGTCGACCCGGACGCGGGCAGTGAGCTGCTGCGCCTGCTCGCCGGCGCGCGGTGGCGCATCGGCGTGCGCGACATCCAGGCCCTGCGGGCGCTCGCGGGCTGGCTTGAGAAGCGCGACTTCCGGCAGCAGCTGCTCGACGGCGAGGTGAGGCAGCAGTTGCGCGGCTCGGTCGCCGACGACGAGGGCGCGTCGATCGTCGAGGCGCTCGACTTCCTCACCACCGCGCGGCCCGAGCACGGGGCGCTGGCCGCGTTCTCGGCCGAGGGGCTGCAGCGGCTGACGGATGCCGCGCGCCGGCTCGCCGGGCTGAGGGGGCGCCTCGGGCTCGAGCTGCTCGACCTCGTCACCCTGGTCATCCAGGAGCTCGATCTCGACATCGAGGTGCGCGCGAACGAGTCCGCCTCCGGCGGGCAGGCGGGGCTGGACGCCTTCCTCGGTCTCGCGGCCGGCTTCACCCAGACCGACGACACCGGCGCGGGCATGCGCGCCTTCCTCGACTGGCTGTATGAGGCGGAGCGGGTCGAGCGCTTCAGCCCGCGCACGGAGAAGCCCGAGCCGGGATCGGTGCAGGTGCTGACGATCCACGGCTCCAAGGGGCTCGAATGGGACCTCGTGGCGGTGCCGCGGCTGGTCGCCGACGAGCTGCCCGGCGCCTACCGGGACGGCAACGGCTGGGTGCGTTTCGGGCAGCTGCCCTTCGACTTCCGCGGCGACCGCACCGCGCTGCCCGTGCTGGCCTGGCGCGGCGCCCAGACCCAGAAGGAGTTCACCGAGCACCTCGCCGCGTTCAAAGAGGAGCTGCGGCAGCGTCACCTCGACGAGGAGCGGCGGCTGGCCTACGTCGCCGTCACCCGCGCCCGCACCCGACTCCTGCTCTCCGGGGCGTACTGGGGCGGCCAGAGTCGGCCGCGCCAGCCGAGCACCTACCTGGCCGAGCTGCGGGCGGCGGGGCTGATCGCCGCGGATGCCGTTCCCGAGCTCGCCTCGGACGAGAACCCCATCGAGGGCGAGCTCGCCGACCCCGTGCTGTGGCCCAAGAACCCGCTGCGGGGGCGCGAGGCCGCCGTGCAGGCGGCGGCCGAGGCGGTGCGGCACCGGCTCGATCTCGGCCCCGGCGACCCGGCGCGCGTCGCCAGCCCCTATCTGGGCGACGTCGAGCTGCTGCTCGGCGAGCTGGCGGAGCGGCGGCGCGGGGCGGAACGGCTCGAGCATCCGCCCGTCCGCATCCCCGCCTCGAAGTACAAGGACTTCGTCTCCGACCCCGTCGCGACCCTGCAGAGCCTGCGCCGCCCCATGCCGGAGCAGCCGTACAAGGCCACCCGCATCGGCACCTTGTTCCACGCCTGGGTCGAGCAGCGCTCCGGCGTGTTCGGCCAGACCGAGGTGATCGACGCCCAGGGCTTCGAGCTCGACGACCTCACCCCCGACAACGAGGCCGACGCCGATCGGCTCGCCGAACTCAAGGCGACCTTCGAGCGCAGCCGCTGGGCGGGGCGGAAGCCCGTCGAGATCGAGATCGAGATCCACGCCCCGCTGGCCGGCCAGGTCTTCGTGTGCAAGCTCGACGCCGTCTACGCCCTGCCCGACGGCCGCTACGAGATCGTCGACTGGAAGACGGGGAAGCCGCCGAAGGACGCCGACGACCTCGAGCGCAAGCAGTTCCAGCTCGCGCTGTACCGGCACGCCTACGCGACGTGGAAGGGCGTGGCGCCCGAGGCGATCGACGCGGTGTTCTACTTCGTCGCGGAGGACGAGGTCGTCGCGCCGGACCGGATCTACTCCTCGTCGGAGCTGGCCGAGCGCTGGCGCTCGACGTTCGCGGGGTCGTCCTCCGGCGCGACGGGCTCGAGCCCCGGGGAGTGACCCCCCGTGGGACGGGAGAGCGGCGTCTGCGCGAGCAGCTGCTCGACCTGCGTTGCGTCGAGCACCTGCCCCGTCTCCGCGTCGAGCCGCTCCACACCGCGCTGGTGCACCCGCTCGACGAGCGTGTCGAGCATGCTCTCGGCGTCGGCGACGATGTCCGCGTCGTGCAGTTCATGCCCGTGCAGCAGCCAGCGCGCGAGGTCCAGTTCGGCGTGCAGCAGGGCGCGCTGCTGCAGGCGCGGGTCGGAGGCGGCCTGGCGGCCCATCTCGTACCACGAGAACACGGCCTCCGCGGCATCCGGCTGCGCCCCCATCACCCACGCGAGATCGCGTGCGGGATCGCCGATCGACAGCGCCGACCAGCCGATGACCGCCCGCACCGACGGGCCGTCCACGAGCAGCGAATCGGAGGACAGGGCGCCGTTGATGACGGTCGGCAGGAAGCGCCACATCGACTCGTCCGTGGCCGCTGCATACCAGCGGCTGCGCAACGCCGCCGGCAGCGAGCCGGTCGCCTGGGCCCGGTCGATGACCGCCAGGATGGCGCGCTGCGCTTCCTCCGCACTCTGCTGCGGCAGTCCCGCCTCGACGACGAAGCCGGTGGGCAGCGCATGGATCGCGGCCACGGCCCCGCCCGCCGATGCGGCGATCTCGCCGTGCACCTCGTCGAGCTCGAGGGGGTGGCCTGGGAGGAAGTCGTAGACGGCCGCGCGGGTGCTCTCGAACGCCGCCTGGCCCTGCACCGCCGGCACCTCGAACGGCAAGCGCGAGCGGACGCCGCCCGACAGCGCCGCGAGGGCGATCAGGTCTGCCGCCTGCTCGGTCTCCGCCGCCTGCGTGCGCGGCACGCGGACGATCAGCGTGCGCCCGTCGCGGACGGTCAGCAGTGCCGCGTCGTAGTCGCCGTGGGCCCCCGTCGTGTGCGTGCGCGCCGCGACCACGTCCAGGCCGGGAACCGCCGCCGTGGAGAGCGCGGCTAGAGTGAATGGGGTTCTGGCCATGCCCCTCAGGGTAGGGCCGCACTTGTGGAGAGGCACGGATGACACGTCGCACGGCGCTCGAGCCGCTGACCGGGCTCGTGGTGGACCGCGACTCCGAACACCGCACCCGACCCGAGCTGTTCGACGAGCTGCTCGCCGACCCGACGACGCGACTGCTCACCCTGTGGCACGGCCGGGCGCTGATGACGGATGCCTCCGCCACGGCGCTGGAGCTGATCGCACCCGAGAGCCAGACCGCCGCCCTGCAGCGCGTGTACCTCGGCCGCGTCATCCAGGAAGTGCCCGGAGTACCGGCTGGGACGGCCGTCATCGCCGTGACCCTGACGGATGCCGCGGCCGGCGAGCTCGAGCCGGACGAGGGCCGCTGGGCCGGCCTGCGCGCCGTCGGCGTGGACCTGACCGAGACCGAGCAGGCCCTGTTCACCGAGGCCGTGGCGATCATGAACTGGCACGAGTCGCACACGCACTGCCCGCGTTGCGGCACCCCCACGGTCGTCGAGTCCGGCGGCTGGGTGCGGCGCTGCTTCGTCGACGGCACCGAGATCTTCCCCCGCACCGACCCCGCGATCATCGTGCGGGTGCTCGATGACCAGGACCGCATCCTGCTCGGCAGCAACGCCATGTGGGAGACGAACCGCTGGTCGATCCTGGCCGGATTCGTCGAGCCGGGGGAGCCGTTCGAGGAGGCGGTGATCCGCGAGGTGCGGGAGGAGGCGGGCGTTGTGTGCGCCGCCCCGCGCTACCTGGGCTCGCAGCCGTGGCCGTTCCCCGCCTCCGTCATGATCGGCTTCGAGGCCCGCGCCGTCGCGCAGGGCGAGGTGCCCGTCACGCCGGACGGGCAGGAGATCCTCGAGGTGCGTTGGTTCAGCCGCGAAGAGCTCTGGGCCGAGCACGAGGACCTCAAGCTGCCTTTCTCCGCCTCCATCGCGCACGCCATCATCACGGAGTGGTACGGCGGGCCGCTCGATGCCGCGCCGCCCGCTCGTTCGCAGCCGTCGTCGGCCCGCGCGGGGGAGAGCGCGGGGAGATGAACCCCGACGAGCTGCTGGCCGGCCTCGACGCCGAGCAGCGGGTCGCCGCCGAAGCGCTGCTCGGTCCGGTGTGCATCCTCGCCGGCGCGGGGACGGGCAAGACCCGCGCGATCACGCACCGCATCGCCTACGGCGTCGCCACCGGGGCGTACGCCCCGAACCGCGTGATGGCGCTCACCTTCACCAGTCGCGCCGCCGGCGAGCTGCGCGGCCGGCTCCGTGCCCTCGGCGCGCAGGGGGTCCAGGCGCGCACCTTCCACTCGGCGGCCCTCGCGCAGCTCGGCTACTTCTGGCCGCACGTCGTCGGCGGTCGGGCGCCCGAGATCCTGCCGGGCAAGGCGCGACTCATCGGCCAGGCCGCCCAGGTGCTCAAGCTCAAGCTCGACACGGCCACCCTGCGCGATGTCGCGGCCGAGGTGGAGTATCGCAAGGTCGCCGCCCTGTCGGTCGAGCAGTACGCGCGCCGCAGCCGTCCGCTGCCGGGCCCCCTCCGCATCGAGCAGCTCGTCGAGCTGATGGAAGGCTACGAGCGTCTCAAGGACGAGCGGCGGCAGATCGACTTCGAGGACGTGCTGCTCACGATGGCGGGCATGATCGAGAGCGAGCCGCAGGTCGCCCTGCACGTGCGCGAGCAGTACCGCTTCTTCATCGTGGACGAGTACCAGGACGTCTCGCCGCTGCAGCAGCAGCTGCTCGAGCTGTGGCTCGGCGATCGTCGCGATCTGTGCGTCGTGGGCGACGCGAGCCAGACCATCTACTCCTTCGCCGGGGCGACGAGCGGCTTCCTGCTCGGCTTCGAGCGCCGCTGGGAGGACGCGACGGTCGTGCGCCTCGAGCAGAACTACCGCTCCACCCCGGGCATCGTCGCCGCCGCCAACGAGCTGATGCGAGGCCGGAGCGGGTCGTTGAACCTCCGCTCGGCGCGGCCGGCGGGTGGGACGGATCGCGCGGGCGAAGCGGGCGAACCGAGCGACGCAGGTACGGTCAGCGGCGCTGCCATCGGCACCGGCACCGGCACCGGCACCGGCACCGGCATCGGCACCGCAGCCGTCTCCGCCTCCACCGCTGCCGCCGACGCCCTGACCCCGCAGGCCGCCGCCTACGCCAGCGACGCCGCCGAGGCCGCCGGGGTCGCGGCATCCATCGCGGCCGAGATCGCTGCGGGCGCACTGCCCGAGTCGATCGCCGTGCTGTACCGCGCGGGAGCACAGTCCGCCGCGCTCGAGGCGGCCCTCGCCGGGGCGGGTGTGCCGTACCGCATCCACGGCGCCCAGCGTTTCTTCGACCAGCCCGAGGTGCGTCAGGCCGTGATGGCGCTGCGCGCGGCATCCGTCACTGTGGTCGGCGAGCCGCTGTTCAAATCCGTGTCCGACGTCCTCCGCTCCCTGGGCTGGACGCAGAGCCCGCCCGAGACGGCCGGCGCCGTGCGCGACCGCTGGGAGAGCCTCAACGCGCTCATGACCCTCGCCGACCGCTTGCCCGCGGGCACGAGCTTCCGCCGCTTCACCGACGAGCTGATCGAGCGGCAGGCGGCGCAGCACGAGCCGACGCTGCAGGCGGTCACCCTCGCGACCCTGCACAGCGCGAAGGGCTTGGAGTGGGAGAGCGTGCACATCATCGGCCTGTCGGAGGGCCTGGTGCCGATCTCGTACGCGACCGGCTTCGAGGCGATCGACGAGGAGCGCCGGCTGCTCTACGTCGGCATCACGCGGGCGCGGCGGCGGCTGCGGCTGAGCTGGAGCCGAAGCGGAAACGGTCGGGCTGCAGCACGCCAGCCGTCGCGGTTCCTGGAAGAGCTCGGCAACCGCATCGTTCGTGGGGAGAGCAGGGCGTGAGGCGCTCGCTGCCGTCCATGCCCAGCTCGAGGAAGTGACCGGCCAGTTCCCGGCTCGGACCGAGCAGGTGGTCGAGCAGCAGCCGGGCGACGCGCAGGGTGACGGATGCCGCGAACACGCCGCCCTCGGCCGGCGCGCGCTTCGTGACGAGCTGGGAGGCGAGGATCGGCCACGCCGAGTCCTCGTCGCTGCGCGCGAGGTCGAGGCAGGACAGGCAGGGGCCGATGCCCGGCTCGACGAAGGGGCCGAGGCGCACCCCGCGCTCGCCGAAGGCGACGCCGAGGTGCGGCACGTCGCGGCGCAGCCACACCCCGTGCCGCAGCGGCGAGAGGGCGTACGAGCCGAACAGCACGGCCGCGTCGAGCTCGTCGCCGTCGCGCGGGATCGTGTCGGCGAGCCGGACGCCGAGGCCGTGCAGCACCGCGGCGAACTGGCTGGCGGCCGGCCCCGCGCCGTCGACCGCCACCCGCAGCGAGGCGGGGGAGCGGGGCGGAGCGACGGTGACGGAGCCCGCCGGCAACAGCGCCGGCCGGACCGCGTCGAGGAATGCCGCCGCGAACGCCGGCCTCGCCCCGGCGGACTCCGCGATGACGGGCAGCGCCGACTCCGGCGCGCCGACCATGAGCGCGGCCAGCAGCCGTTCGGCGGCGGTGCTCGCCCCGTCGAACACGCACACGACCGGGTCGACCCCGAGCTGCACGGCGGTGGGGGAGCGCCACACGACGGGAACCGTCGGGTCGAGTCGCAGGATCACCTCGCCAGTGTGCGCCGGTGCAGGGATGGCGCGCGCGAAGTCTCCACAGGCGCCGCGGTCGCCGGGAGGAGTTCCGCGTCGTTGAGGTCGCCGACGTCGACAAGACCCCGATCATCCGCGCCTATCTCAAGGAATGGGCGTGGGAGGTGGGCGCGTTCTTCGAAGGACTGAGCTCAGCCCGCCGGAGCGGTTGGGACGGCCGGAGCCGGTGGAGTGGCCGGAGCAGCCGGGACCGCTGCGATCGCCTCGATCTCGACGAGGGCGCCCGATCGCGCCGGGGCGACGGCGAGCACCGTCACCGCGGTGCGCCGGCCGCCCCAGACGGAACCTGTGGCGACGTAGGCCGCCTGCGGGTCCACGGCGGGGTCGAGGTAGATCGTGAGCTTCGCGACGTGCTCGGGCCCGCACCCTGCCGCGGCGAGGACCGCGAGCAGATTCCGCAGGGCCTGCTCGGTCTGCGGCCCGAGTCCCTCGAGCAGCACGCCGTCGCCGTCGACCCCGTTCTGCCCGCCGACATACAGCGTCGGGCCCGCGGGCGTGATCATCCCCTGCGCGAACGCAGGGCTGTGCGGCAATGCCGGCGGGTCCACCGGCCTGATCCCATCGTCCATGACGGCGAGCATGGCACCGACCGCCGACATCGGCGCCCGCGCTGCCTGGCCGAGCGGGGCGGCGTACCTCGCCCTCGTCGTGCTGGCGAAGGGCGCACCGAATCGGCGGCGGTTCCGTGCGCCCGACGGCCGGAGGTGCGCCCGTCGCGGCGCCTACTCCTCCGTCGGCCGGTCGCCGGAGTCGTCGTTCAGCAGGTCCTCGATCGCCTGGTCGATCGCGTCGAGCTCGGGGTCCGCGGGCGCCGCACCCGTGAGCCGGTCGATGAGCCGCTGCGGGTCGTCGATGTCCTCCGCGGTGGGCTGCAGGTCGGGGTGCGACCACAGCTCGTCCCGCTTGGCCGCGCCCACGGCATCCGTCACCCGCTGCCACATGGCCGCGGCCTCCCGCAGCCGCCGCGGTCGCAGCTCGAGGCCGATGAGCGTCGCGAACGCGGACTCGGCCGGTCCGCCCGCGGCGCGTCGGCGACGCACCATCTCGGCGATCGCATCCGCCTTCGGCAGGCGTGCGGTCGCCGCCAGCGTGGCCACGTCCACCCAGCCTTCGATGAGGGCGAGCTGCGTCTCCAGCCGGGCGAGCGCTGCTTCCTGCTCCGCGGTCTTCGGCGGGATCAGCGCGCCGGAGGCGAGGGCGTCGCGCAGCTGCTCGGGATTGGACGGGTCGAAGGAGGAGGCGAGCTCCTCCATCCGCTCGGTGTCGATGCGGATGCCGCGCGCGAAGGCCGTGATGGCCGTGATGACGTGCAGCCGCAGCCACTTCGCGTGCCGGAACAGGCGGGCGTGCGCGAGCTCGCGCACCGCGAGGTAGAGGGCGACCTGGTCGTCGGGGATGTCGAGCCCCTCGCCGAAGGCGCGCACGTTCTGGGGCAGCAGCGCCGCCTGGCCGTCCTCGAGCAGCGGGATGCCGACGTCGCCGCCGGAGACCACCTCGCTCGACAGCTGCCCGACCACCTGGCCGAGCTGCATCGCGAAGAGCGTGCCGCCGACCGCGCGCACCATGCCGCCCGCGCCTGCGAGCATGCCCTGCAGCTCCTCGGGCGCCTGCTCCCGCATGACGCTGGTCAGGGCATCCGCGATCGAGGTCGCCACCGGCTCGGCCAGCTGCGTCCACAGCGGCATCGTCCGCCTCACCCACTCGCCGCGTGCGAGCAGGGCGGGCGCCACCGGCAGCGCGCCGAACGTCGTCGCCTCGTCGAGCCACAGCGCGGCCACGTGGAAGGCCTGCTCGAGCGCGGAGGTCTGACCGGGGGGTGTGGGCACGGCGCCCTGCGCGGCGAGCTGCTGGCCCTGCTGCAGGGCCAGGTCCCAGTTGATCGACCCGTCCGGGTTGCCGCGCAGGGCGCCTTGCAGCTGGGTGATGAGCTTCTGGATGCTCGCCGGGTCGTTCGGCAGTCCGGCGGCGCCGGCGAGCCGCTGCGGGTCGAGCTCGGCGTTGCCGGAGAGCAGGTCCCTCAGCATGTCGCGCAGGGCGTCCTCGGGGCTCTTGTCGTCCTCGTCCGACATCGCGTGGGCCTTTCGTCAGTGTTCGTTGGCGCGCCCGTCCTCGCCGGGCGTGCACGGTGAGCGATGTGCACGCCGCCGTTCCCCTGAGACGTCCTGGGTACTATTCACAGGCGCGTGCGTCCACGCTAACCCGGAAAGATTCGTGATGACCTTCTACGCCGACCAGCCCGAAAACGCTGTGCGCGAACGGATGCCGCGCGGCAAGCGCATCGGATGGGCCCTGCTCGTGGCATCCGTCATCGCCGCCCTCGTCCTCGGCTTCGCCCCGAGCCCCTACGTCATCGAGCAGCCCGGCCCGGTGTTCAACACGCTCGGCGTCGACCAGGCCATCGGGCGGCCCGCCCAGGGCGCCAGCAAGCCGGTCCTGACGATCCCCGACGAGAAGACGTACCCCACCGCCGGGGCGCTCGACCTGCTCACGGTCAACGTGGTCGGCAACCCGCAGCAGCTGCCGAGCTGGTTCCAGGTGCTCACGGCCTGGTTCCAGAAGTCGAAGTCGGTGGTGCCCGTCGAGGTCGAGTTCCCCTCCGGCCAGACCTCGCAGCAGGCCGACCAGCAGAACGCACAGGAGATGTCCAGCTCGCAGCAGGACGCCACGGCCGCCGCCCTCGCCGAGCTCGGCTACCACTTCGACCAGAACGTCGTCGTCGGCTCCGTGCAGGACGGGACGCCGGCCGCCGGCAAGCTCGAGGCGAACGACAAGATCACCCAGGTCGACGGCACGAAGATCCAGACCGTGCAGGAGCTGCGCGACGCCGTGCAGGCCGGCAAGGGCGCGGCCGTGACCCTGACCGTCGAGCGCGGCGGCGCGACGCAGCGGATCCCGGTCACGCCCTACCAGGACGCGCAGACCAAGGCCTGGACGCTCGGCGTCCAGGCCGGTCAGCAGTACGGCACCCTGCCGGTCAAGGTCGACTTCCAGCTCGCCGACATCGGCGGGCCCAGCGCGGGGCAGATGTTCGCGCTCGGCATCATCGACAAGCTCACCCCCGGCCACCTCAACGGCGGGGCGAAGGTCGCCGGAACGGGCACGATCGACGCCGCGGGGAACGTCGGCCCGATCGGCGGCATCCGTCAGAAGATGTACGGCGCCAAGGATGCCGGGGCCACCGTCTTCCTCGCACCCGCCTCCAACTGCGACGAGGTGGTCGGCCACGTCCCCTCCGGCCTGCACGTCTATGCCGTGCAGACGCTGAAAGACTCCTTGAACGTGCTGAAAACCGTCTCTGACCACGGTGACACCGGCAGACTCACGACATGCCGTCGGTAGGCTGACCACGTGAGTTCCGCCGCTGCCTCCAGGCCCCGACCCCCGATCGATCGTCGGCGGCGCGCAGCCGTGTGGATCACCATCGGCGCCATCGTCGTCCTGATCATCGCGTTCTTCATCTTCGCTGGGCTGTTCACCGACGTGCTCTGGTTCCGCCAGCTCGGCTACGTCGGCGTCCTGACCACGCAGTGGTGGTGGAGTCTCGGCATGTTCGCGGTCGGATTCCTCGGCATGGGCGCCCCGCTGTGGGCGGCCATCCAGCTCGCCTATCGGCTGCGCCCGGTCTACGCCAAGCTCAACACCCAGCTGGACCGCTACCAGCAGGTCGTCGAGCCGCTACGCCGTCTCGCCGTCTGGGGCGTGCCGATCGTGTTCGGCCTCTTCGCCGGGGTCGCCTCGGCGAGCAAGTGGCAGCTGGCAGCCGAGTGGATGCACGCCACGCCCTTCGGCACGAAGGACCCGCAGTTCCACTACGACATCAGCTTCTACGTCTTCAAGGTGCCCTTCTACCATTCGGTCACGGCGTTCGCCTCGGCCGTCCTGATCATCTGCTTCCTCGCCACGGTCGCGACCGCGTACCTCTACGGCTCGATCCGGGTGGCCGGGCGCGAGGTCCGCATCTCCCGCTCCGCACGGGTGCAGATCGCGGTGGTGGGCGGGGTGTACCTCATCATCCAGGCGGTCAGCGTCTGGCTCGACCGCTTCGACACGCTGACCGACTCCAACGTCAAGGGCGCGATCACCGGTGCGGCCTTCACCGACGTGCACGCGACGATCCCCGCCCGCACGATCCTGTCGGGCATCGCGCTCATCGTCGGGCTGCTGTTCTTCGTCACCGCGTTCGTCGGCCGCTGGCGCTACCCGCTCGTCGGGCTTGGCCTGCTCATCGTCAGCGCCCTCGTGATCGGCACCCTCTACCCCTGGGGCGTGCAGAAGTTCGAGGTCGACCCGAGCGAGAAGCCGCGCGAGACGCCGTACGTCGAGAAGGCGATCCAGGCGACCCGGGATGCGTACGGCGTCTCGGACATCACCGAGCAGTCGTACGACGCGACTTCCGACACGCCGCCCGGGGGGCTGCGCCAGGACGCCGACACCACGGCGAGCATCCGCCTGCTCGACCCCACCGTCGTCAGCCCGGCCTTCAGCCAGCTGCAGCAGTACCGGCAGTACTACTCCTTCCAGGACGACCTCGACGTCGACCGCTACCAGCTGGACGGCAAGACGCAGGACACCGTGGTCTCGGTGCGCGAGCTGAACCAGCAGGGGCTCGGCTCGTCCACGCGGAACTGGTACAACGACACCTTCGTGTACACCCACGGCTACGGCCTGGTCGCGGCGTACGGCAACAAGCGTGCGACCGACGGAGCGCCCGACTTCCTGGAGTCTGGCATCCCCACCAGCGACACCCTCGGCGATTACCAGCCGCGTGTGTACTTCGGCGAGGACTCGCCGCGCTATTCGATCGTCGGCGCCCCCAAGGGCGGGAAGGCGATCGAGCTCGACTACCCGGCGGGCAAAAACGGTCAGCAGGCGACCTACAACACCTACTCGGGCAACGGCGGGCCCAAGCTCTCGAACATCTTCGTGCGGCTGCTGTACGCGCTCAAGTTCCAGGACGAGCAGATCGTGCTCTCCGACCAGGTGAATCCGGACTCGCAGATCCTCTATGATCGCGACCCCGTGCAGCGGGTGCAGAAGGTGGCGCCGTTCCTGACGCTCGACTCGAACCCGTACCCCTCGGTCGTCGATGGGCACGTCGACTGGATCATCGACGGCTTCACGACGAGCGACCAGTACCCGTACTCGCTCACGCAGTCGCTCTCCGACTCGATCGCCGACTCGCAGACCGAGCGCCAGCCGTACCCGATGGACAACATCAACTACATCCGCAACTCGGTGAAGGCGACGGTCGACGCGTACACGGGCAAGGTCACCCTCTACGCCTGGGACCCGAGCGACCCGGTGCTGAAGACCTGGCAGAAGATCCTGCCGCTGGACATCAAGCCGATCTCGGACATGAGCGCGCAGCTGCTGAGCCACGTGCGCTATCCCGAGGACCTGTTCAAGATGCAGCGCACCATCCTCGGCTCGTACCATGTGACCGACTCGGGCGCGTTCTTCTCGAACGAGGACGTCTGGAAGGCGTCCCCTGACCCGGCGAAGGGCAACGCGACGACGCAGCCGCCCTACTACCTGACGATGAAGCTGCCGGGGCAGACGAATCCCGCGTACACGCTCTATTCGACCTACATACCCTCGTCGAACCAGAGCGCGAGCAGGAGCATCCTCAAGGGGTACCTGGCCGTCGACTCGGACGCAGGGGACACGGCCGGCAAGGTGGCGAGCGGCTATGGCAAGCTGACCCTGCTCACGATCCCCTCGGACGACAATGTGTGGGGGCCGGGGCAGGTCCAAGCGACCGTGGAGTCCGATCCGACCGTGTCGACGCAGCTCAACCAGTTGCGCATCGGCGGGTCGACGCAGGTGACGTATGGCAATCTGCTGACGATCCCGGTCGGCGGCGGGATGCTCTACGTCGAGCCGGTCTACGTGAAGTCGACGGGGTCGACGAGCTATCCGCTGCTGCAGGAGGTGATCGCCTCCTTCGGCACGAAGATCGTGATGCAGCCGACGCTCGACGCCGCCCTCGACCAGCTCTTCGGCGGGAACTCCGGCGCCGTGACGGGCGATCAGGGCACCCCGACAGCCCCACCGCCCACGGCCGGCAGCGGCGGTTCGGGCGGCTCGAGCGGTGGCGGCACGAGCACCGCGGCGCCCACGCCCGCGGCGACGCCCGCCCCGGGCAACAACGCGGCGCTGCAGCAGGCGATCGCCGACGCGCAGTCGGCCTACGACGACGCGCAGACGGCGCTGAAGAGCAGCAATTGGACGGCGTACGGCGACGCGCAGCAGCGGCTGCAGGAGGCACTGCAGCGCGCCGCGGCGGCAGAGGGGAAGTAGCGCGCGGCCTGGCGGCCTCGCCGAGATCGGGCAAACGATCCTTCTGCGGCTCCGTTCAGGGCCATTTGCCAGATCTCGCGGCGTGTGCCGCTCCGGGGCAGCGTGGCCGCCCCTCGCGAGCACAGCTCGCTCGGTTACGACAGCCGCGAGATGCCACTGGCCTCGCTACCTTGGCTGTTGCTGCGTGATGCAGTGGATGCCGCCCCCGCGCGCGAACAGCGGGCGGGCGTCGAGCGAGACGACGCGGCGACCGGGGTAGGCGTCCGCGAGGATGCCGGCGGCACGGGCATCCGCCGCGGGATCGCCGAACGCGCAGGCGATCACCCCGCCGTTCACGACGACGTGGTTGACGTAGTTGTAGTCCACCGGGCCCTCGTCATCAGCGAGGACGGCGGGGGCGGGCAGCTCGACGATCTCGAAGCTCCGGCCGGCGGCATCCGTCTGATCCTCGAAGAAAGCGCGCAGCATCCGGGTCACCTCGTAGTCGGGGTGCGCCGGGTCGTGCTGCGCGTGCAGCAGCAGGATGCCGGGGGAGGGGATCGCGGCGACCATGTCGACGTGGCCGCGGGTGCCGAACTCCTCATAGTCGCGGGTGAGGCCGCGCGGCAGCCAGATCACCTTCCGCGCGCCGAGCGTGCGGGCGAGCTCGGCCTCGACGCGCGCCTTCGTCGCGTAGGGGTTGCGGCCCGGGTCGAGCTGCACCGTCTCGGTGACGAGCACCGTGCCCGCACCGTCGACGTGGATCGCGCCGCCCTCGTTCACGAGCAGCGAGCTGACCACGGGCGTGCCCGCGACGCCGGCGACGGTCTCGGCGATGAGGGAGTCCTTGCCCCAGCTCGCCCAGGCCGGCGCACCCCAGCCGTTGAAGGTCCAGTCGACGGCCGCGAGCTCGCCCTGGGCGGTGTGCACCCAGGTGGGGCCGATGTCGCGCATCCACGCGTCGTCGAGCGGCGCGACGATCGTCTCGATGTCGCTGCGCAGGTAGCGCTGCGCGAGCTCGAGCTGGCTCGGGTCGACGACGACGGTGACCGGCTCGAAGTCGGCCGCGGCCGCGGCGACGGCGGCCCAGCTGCGGCGTGCCTCGTCGGCGTCGGCCTCCGTCTCACCGAGTGTGTACCCGCCGGTCGGGAAAGCGAGCCAGAGCCGTTCGTGCGGGGCCGTCTCGGGCGGCATGCGGTAGTGGGACGTCGGCGCGACGGCGTCGGGCGGCGGCGTCACAGGAGCCCCGCGTAGGTGTCGGGGCGGCGGGTTGTAAAGAAGGGGAACAGCTCAAGCCATTCCGTTCGGCTCGCGAGGTCGAGCTCGGCGACGAGCCCGACCGACTCGTCGCGCGGCGCCTGCGCCAGGACGCGCCCGTAGGGGTCGCTGATGAAGCTCGTGCCGTAGAAGGTGAGGTCGCCCTCGTCGCCCCAGCGGTTGGGCACGACCATGTACAGCCCGCTCGTGATGCCGTTCGCGACGATGACCTTCTGCCACAGCGGGGCGGTGTCGAAGCCGGGGAAGTCCGGCTCGGAGCCGATCGCCGTGGGGTAGGCGAGGATGTCCGCGCCGGCGAGGCCGTAGGAGCGCGACACCTCGGGGAACCATTCGTCCCAACACGTCGGCAGGCCGAGACGGGCGCCGCCGAGCGCCTCGACCGGGTACACCGGGTACGGGTCGTCGGCGGGGCCGGGGCGGAAATACGTGTCCTCGTAGTAGCCGGCCGTGACCGGGATGTGCGTCTTGCGCGTGCGCCCGATGAGCTCGCCCGCCGGGCTCACGAGGATCGCCGTGTTGTAGCCGCGCGGGTCCTCCGGCCGGTCGTCGTCGGCCGGTCTCTCGTAGAGGCTCGCGTGCACCATAACGCCGTTCCGTCGCGCCTGGGCGGCGGCGAACGCGAACGTGGGCCCGCCCAGGAGCTCCTCGGCCGTCTCCTTCACATTCCCCTCGGCGCGCACGTTCGCCGGGTACTTCGACAGGGTGAGCTCGGGCAGGAAGACCGCCTGCGCGCCGGCCGCGGCGGCGCAGGCGATGCCGTCGGCGAGCTCAGCCTCCAGTTCGGCGGCGTCCGGCCGCCAACGGTGCTGGACGAGGGCGACCCGCACGGTCGGGCGTGGGGCGTCGTCGGTCTTGAGGTACGGCTCCGGGGCCTCCGCGGTGATGACGCGCATCTGCCGATTTTGTCAGCTTGTGTGTGACGGGCGGGTTTCGGGGCGGATGCCGGGCGAGGCGTTTCGTGTGCGGCATCCGGCCCGCCCGTCGCCGGGCCTCGCCGAGGGGCGGGGCTCGCCTCAGCGGCGCCCCTCGACCGAGACGCCCGGCAGTTCCCCGAGGCCGTCGAGCACCTTCGTGCGGATGCGCGCCTCGACGTCGGAGCGCGGCGTGCCGGCGCGCACGAGCTCGGCGGCAGTGCTCACGGCGTCGTCGATCACCCCGATCGCGGTGTGTCGGGCGGTGGCCGCAGGGGACTCCGCATCGCGGATCACCCGTTCCAGCGTCGCCGTCGCCTGGTCGAGCTTGCGCGCCGCGGGCATCCCCGGGTCGGTGATGATGCCGACGAGCTTGTTGACCAGCTCGCGTGAGAGGTGCGCGACGCCGCGGGAGGAAGCCATGGCCCCAGTCTCGCAAATTCAGGGTTCGCCAGTCCGGGCCTGGTGAGTCCGAGGTCTGGTGAGTCCGGGTCTGGTGAGTCCGGGGTCTGGTGAGTCCGGGGTCTGGCGAATCCGGCGCGACGGCCGGGCCGCGTCGGTCTACCGCGCGTAGAGCCCGTCGGCGAGCCGGACGGCGTAGTCCTCGTCGACCGTCCACGGGGAGAAGATGATGCGGTAGATGATCGGTGCGATCAGACGGTCGATGACGAGGTCGGCCGTGAGCCCGTCGGCCTGGCCTGCCGCGCCCGCCCGTTCCACCATCATGGCGGCCTCCGTGCGGCGGTTGCGCAGGCAGTCCGACTCGCGCTCGCCGGCGGAAGCGGCCCCGCCGCGCAGCAGCGCCGCGTTGACCGGGGTCGAGTAGTGCCGCACGATCTCACGCGCCCACTGCGTGAGGTCCTCGCGCAGGGTGCCGGTCGCCGGAAGCGGGCGGCTCGGGTCGAGGTGGTAGGTGGCGATGTCATTGATCATCGTCTGCAGATCGCCCCAGCGGCGGTACACGCTCGTCGGGTTCACGCCAGCGCGCTCGGCGACCATCGGGATGGTGATCTTCTCGCTGCCGCGTTCGGCGATGAGCTCTTCGACGGCGTTCTTGACGGATGCCACGACCAGGGCGCTACGGCCGCCGGGTCGGCTCGCCTTTCTGGCCGGTGGGGGAGTCGTGGTCATGCCTCTCATGTTAACGCAATGACCATGGCCTTAGTGGTGCTACCGTGGGTACCACGCAAAAGCAAAAGGCTTTGCGATAGCTACCGGGAGCCGATCGTGACCGCAGAACCCGTCTCCGTCGCCCGCGGGCGCACCCTGCCGCGGGGCGTCGCGTTCGTCGCCGCGGCGGTGGGCTTCGCCGCGCTGTATCTCGCCGCGGGCGCCCCGACGCCGCTGTTCGTGGTGTTCCAGCAGCAGTGGGGCTTTCCGGAATGGGAGCTCACCGTCGCCTTCGCGAGCTACGCGATCGGTCTGCTCGCCGCGCTGCTCGTCGTCGGCTCGCTCTCCGACCACCTCGGCCGCCGGCCGGTCCTCATCGTCTCCTTGCTCGTCGAGCTCGCGGCCATGCTGATGTTCGTGTTCGCGCCGGGCATCGGCTGGGTCATCGCGGCCCGCACGGTCCAGGGCATCGCGACCGGCGCGGCGACGAGCGCCTTCACCGCGTTCATCTCCGAGGCGGCGCCCGAGCGCCTGCGCCGCCTCGGCGGCGTCGTCAGCGCGATCGCCCCGGCCGGCGGTCTCGGGCTCGGTGCGCTGTTCGCCGGCGTCGCCGTCCAGTTCAGCGCCCGCCCCGCGGTGATCGTCTTCATCGCCCTCGCGGTGCTGATGGTCGCCTCTGCAGGCGTCACGGCGTTCTCGCGGGAGACCATCGCGCCGCGGGCCGGTGCCGTCGCCTCCCTCGTCCCGACGGTGTCGATCCCGGTGCGGGCCCGCGCCGAGTTCGCGGCCGCCGTGCCGGTCCACGGCGCGGCGTGGCTGCTCGCGGGCCTCTTCCTCGGCCTCGCCCCGACGATCATCCGTGAGGTGTTCCGGATCGACAGCGGCGCGATCGAGGGTCTGACGGTGTTCATCGAGCCCGCTGCGGCGGCGGTCGCCGGTCTCTTCCTCGGGCGCCTCGGCGCCCGCCGCACAACGCTGGTCGGCGGTGTGGGCGTGCTGCTCGGCTCGGTCGTGATCGCTGTCGGCATCCTCACGGTGAGCCTGCCCGTGCTCTGGATCGGTGCGGCGATCGGCGGCGTCGGCTTCGGCGCCTCCTTCTCCGGTGCGCTGCGACTGGCCGCGCCGCTCGCCGAGGCGCACGAGCGTGCGGGGCTCTTCGCCGGCATCTACGTCGTCGCCTACCTCGCCTTCGGCGTGCCGGCGCTCATCGCCGGGCAGCTGGTGGGCCCGCTCGGGCTGATGCCGACGGTGGTCGGCTACGTCGTCGCGACCGTGGTCGTCGCGGCGATCGGCGTCGCGGCGCAGTCGCGCCGGGCCGGGTCCTCCGCCCGGGCCGGCGCCGCGTCCCGCGTGGCGGGCTAGGCGAGCCGCGCGATCTCCGCCCGGGCCGCGGCCACGAGCTCGTCGTTCGTGTGCGCGTGCCCCCACAGGCCCCAGCCGCCGGGGGCGGCCTCGGTCAGCAGCACCCAGGTGCGCTGCGCGAGCGATGCGTCACCCGCGGCGGCCGCGACCAGCTCGGTCAGTCGCGAGACGACGGCCAGCTGCTTGTCCCGGTCGAGCGCCCCGGCGTTGGTGAGCACCTGCACGCGGACGTGGTCCGCGGCGCCGTCGACGCTCGCGAAGGAGCCGCTCGGCAGCTCGTGCACGAAGGCCGCGGTGTTCTCGCGGAACATGGGGATGTCGGGAACCTGCTCGATCTCCTTGACCGCGCTTGCGAGCGACACGGCGAGGGCATGCGGGTCCGGGAACGCGCCGGCGGCGGCGTAGACGTCGATCATGGGCATAGCGATGCCCCTTCCGTTCGAGTGATTATGATGACTGTCATAATCTAGGCAGGGTGCGCAGCCCCGTCAAGGGAACGGAGAAGAACGGATGCCGAGCGACGCCAGATCCCGCATGATCGACGGAGCCGTCCGTCTCCTGGCGCAGAAGGGCCTGCAGGGCACCTCGTTCTCCGAGGTGCTCGAGCTGACGGGCGCGCCGCGCGGCTCGATCTACCACCACTTCCCGGGCGGGAAGGACGAGCTCGTGGTCGCCGCGGTCCGGACCGCGGGGGCGCGCACCGACGCCTACCTCGAGCAGGTGCGCGGCGCGCCGCCGGCGGCCGTCGCGGCGCACTTCCTCGAGGCGTGGCGCGTGCTGCTGCTGCGCGGCGGTTTCGCGATCGGATGCTCCGTCACCGCGGTGGCCGTCGCCGCGGAATCCGTCACCCTGCTCGACGCCGCCGCAGCGGTCTTCCGCGAGTGGCGCGCCCAGCTCGCCGAACTGCTCCGCACCGCCGGAGTCGAGACCGGCCGGGCCGACGCCTTCGCCGTGACCCTTATCGCAGCGAGCGAGGGCGCAGTGGTCATGAGCCGTGCGGCCCGCTCCATCGAGCCGTTCGAGACGGTTGCGGCCCAGTTCGCCGAACAGGCCCGTGGACTGGCCGCCGAAGGGTCTCGTCCCGCCGGCCACTAGCCCGCTGAATGCGTCGTCTGCGAGGCATAGTCGGTATACATGTAGGGGTTGTCGAGCACCTTCGACTCGGGGATCTCCGGGTTCATGCCCGCATCCCACGCCTCCTCGCCGAGTTCCGACCTCAGATGTTCCACCGTCTCCTCCGCGAGTCGTTTGGCGCGGGCCAGATCGGACCCGGGCAGTCGATGCGCGAACTTCACGGGCTGCCCGTCGACGAGCACTGTGTGCACGTCTCCGCGCCCCGCCTGCAGAGCGACGTGTCCGTAGGGGTTCACGATCGGGAACATCGTTGGGCAGTTCTCGTTCTTGAGCAGCACGACGTCGGCCTTCTTGCCCGGCTCGAGCGAGCCGACGACCGCGTCCAGGCCGAGGGCCTTCGCGCCGCCGCGGGTCGCCATGTCGACGACCTGCTCTGCGCGCAGGGCGTGATGGGTGATTGTCTCGCCCGCCGCGTGCGCGATCATGTGCTCGTGCGCGCGGTCAGCGCCGAGCGTCGCACGCATGGCGCTGAACAGGTCCGAGGAGAACCAGACGCTCGTGTCCACCGAGAGCGACATGGGAACGCCGTAGCCTCGCAGCACCCACGAGGGCGGGTAACCCTGGCCGCAGCTCTGCTCGCTCTCGGTCGACAGCGACACCGACCCGCCTGTCGCCGCGATGCGCTGGTACGAGTCGTCCGTCAGCGTGGCCGCGTGCACATAGATCGTGCCGGGGGTCATGAATCCGTTCTCGTGCATGAGCCGGATGCCGGCGTCATTGGTCGCGCCCCACACACCGGCGTGCGTCGTCACGGTCAGCCCCAGATCCCGGGCGACCTCGAACGCCGCCTTCTCGGGGAACGCCGGATCGCCCGTGACATCGAAGGCGAGCTGGAAGCCGAGCCGATCCGAGCCCGTGTTGTGGTCACGCAGGAATCTCTGCACGTCCTCGCGCACCGACCACTCCCACGGCCCGGCGAAGATGTCGCCGTAGCCGAAGACCCAGCGCCCGGTCGTCTCGGTGAGCGCCTGCAGCGCCGCCTCGGCGTGGTCCACGGTCTGCAGGCCGTGCGACCAGTCCACCGAGGTGGTCACGCCCGCGTCGATCGCATCGAGGGCGGAGACGAGGTTGCCGGCGTAGTGGTCCTGCGGTCGGAACTTCATGCCGTGCTCGAGGTAGTACCAGACGAAGTATTGCGTGAGCGTCCAGTCGGCGCCGTAGCCGCGCATCGCGGTCTGCCACATGTGACGGTGGGTGTCGATCATGCCGGGCATCACGATGCCGTCGCTCGCGTCGATCTCGAAGGTCCCGTCGGGAACCGCGAGCTGCGGACCGACGGCGGCGATCCGCTCGTCGATGACGAGGACGTCGGCGTTCTTCAACAGGGTGTGGTTGTCATCCATGGTCAGCACGATGCCGCCGCGGAAGACGATGGGCTGGCCGGATGCCGGCTGGGGGGTGTCTGACATGAGTGCTCCTTTGCGACTCGGGTGGGGCGGTTCGCGGCGTGGGAATAAGGTTCAGATCTGGACCGCGGGGTAGTCGCGGCCCAGCCAGTGCGAGAGGTTCTGCGCCATCTCGCGCTGGAACGACAGCGGACCGGATGCCAGGGCGTAGTCCTGGTCGTAGAGGGCGATCATGATCGTGAGGTTGAGGAAGAAGTGCGCGCCCATCTCAAAGAGAGCGACGTAGTCGTGCTCCACGAGGGCCGTGCGTTCGGCATCCGTCAGCCTCAGCCAGCTCGTACGCTCAACGGTGTGCGCGATGCCGAGCAGGGTGCCCTGCCCGGTCTCCCACTCGGCGATGAGCGCAGCGGCATCCGTCTTATACCGTGCGAGCAACTGCGGGTCGCGATCGATCTCGTAGAGGAACTTGTCGACGTAGTAGACGCTCATGAGCGGGGGTCTCCGTTCGGGTACCACGTGACGTACATCTCGCGGGTGTGGAACAGGTCGAGGTCATCGACGTAGGAGGCCTTCATCGGGCCGGCCACGCCGAGCATGAGCACGAGGTCCAGGAACCCGGCCGTTGCGTTGCCGGTGTGGGCGAGCTTCTCGGGAGTCACATCCTCCAGCACGGACTCGACGTCGCCGTTTCGCAGCCAATCGATCGCCTTGAGATCCCACTCCGCGTCCGGTCCGTGCTCGCCGAACTGGCGGGGGCCGCCGAGCTCGAGCGAGAGGTGCCCGGTGCCAATCGCCGCGACGCGGATGTCGCGGGGGTACGCGTCGATGATCGAGCGGATGGCCCTGCCGAGCTCGTAGAAGCGTTTCGCGCTCGGCAGGGGCGGGGCGAAGATGTTCGTATAGATCGGGACGACGGGGAGGTCTGCCTGCGGCCGGGTCGTGATGATCGGGCAGATGATCGAATGGTCGAGCTTGAGTTCGTGGCTGATCGAGAAGTCGAAGCCGCGGTCCAGCAGGCCCTGGAACATGAAGCCCGACAGATCCTCGTCGCCGGCGAGCGTGTACTTCGGGATGGAGAACTCGCGCTCCTCGTTGTAATAGGTCGCGTCGTAGACCGGCTGCTTCCCGATCAGGAAGGTCGGGTAGTTGTCGAGGAAGAACTGATGGAAATGGTCGCTGCCGATCATGACGAGCAGGTCCGGCCGGGCGGCTGTAAGGGTCTCGCGATAGGACTCGACCTTCCGCTTCCATTCAGCGGCCTGCGGAATGCGTTCGGCCTCGGGTGTCAGCTCGGTGGCCTTCAGATAGAAGGGGTGGTGCGTCGACGCGAGCACCGCGCTCAGAGTCGCCATATCAGTCCTCTCGGGGTGGGGTGTAACGGGCGTGGCGGTCGACTTCCTCGTATACCGTCGGCCCGATCGGGTCGTTGAGCTCCTCGGCCAGTTGGCCGATCAGTCCGGCCGTGCGGGCGAGCAAGGCGAAACCGCGCAGCATCGACAACGGCAGGCCCGCGTCGGCGAGCGCCGCGCCGGCCACTCCCGCGCCGTTGAGCGGCAGCGTCCGGCCGAGGACGTCGGGTGCCGTCTGGCCGATCGCACGGAAGAGTCTGAGATGCGGCCCGAGGAGGTCCTCCTCCTCTGCGATGCGGAAGATGACGGGGGTGCGCGGGTCGCCGTCCTTGTGGTTCGGGTGCCCGAGCCCCGGAACCTTCATGTGCGCGGTCCTGGCCGCCGTGAGGGCGGAACGTGCCGCCCGTTGCCAGTTCTCTTCCTCCCACCGGCTCGTGTCGCCCAGGGTCTCGATGATGTCGTGCAGATAGCGCCCGGTGTCCTCCGTGACGCCGAGGAAGCGGGACCCACCGCCGAGGAGGCCGGCTGCGATGGCGCCCTGCAGGGAATCGGGAGCGCTGTAGTAGGTCAGTCTGGCGGCGATCGCGGTTGGGGTGAAGCCGTGGTCGGCGAGCGACACGAGCACCGCCTCGAAGACGCGCAGCTGACCTGGAGTGGGCCGGCGCTTCGTCGCGAGCCAGTAGGCGAGCTCGCCGAAGGAGACCTTGCCCATCAGCTCGCCGGCGAGATCATGCCCGAGCACGCGGATCGTGTGCAGGTCGCTGGTGCCGATTCCGGTGGGGTACTCGGTCATGCCGTCTCCTCCCGGCTCAGCCATTCGCGGATGCGCGCGTCGTCTTGCCCCAGGACGGGCGGCGGGCTCGTGTAGCGCGCCGGCGAGCGGGAGAAGCTGATCGGGTTCCGGATCATCGGCACGGATGCTTCGCCGCTGCCGACCGTGACGACCGGATCGAGTCCGAGGGTCTCGGCGAGATGGACGCCCTTGTCAATCGTGTTCACCGGACCGCAGGCTATTCCGGCGGCGGTGAGAACGGTATGCCACTCGGCCACTGTCCGTTCGGACAGGGCGTCGACGAGCAGGGGACGGAGTTCCTCGCGGTTCACGTTCCTCAGCTCGGTCTGCGCGAAGCGCTCGTCGCGGGCCAGTTCCGGTCGCCCCAGCGCCGTGGCGAGCCGCGCGAACTGGGCGTCGTTCGCCGCGACGACGATGATCTCTCCGTCGGCGGCGGGCAGCGGCTCGTAGGGGAAGAGACTCGGGTGGGCGTTCCCCATCCGGAATGGCACTTGACCGCCGGCCACGAAGGTCGAGGAGTGATTGGCCATCGCCGCCAGCGCTGTCGAGAGCAGATTGACCTCGACGTGCTGACCTTCGCCCGTGCGGTCGCGGTGGCGCAGTGCGGCGAGCGTCCCGATGAGCGCGTTCATCCCCGTCATCACGTCGAACACCGAGACGCCGCTGCGGTAGGCGGGACCGTCGGGGGCGCCGGTCAGGCTCATGAGGCCGCTCATCCCCTGGACGATCAGGTCGTAGCCGGGAAGCTCGGCGCCTCCAGCCGAGCCGAAGCCGCTGATGGAGGTATAGACGATCCCGGGGTTGCTCGCGCGCACGGACTCGTAGTCGAGGCCGAACTTCGCGAGGCCGCCCGGTTTGAAGTTCTCGATCAGGATGTCGGCGCGCGCGGCGAGCTCATGGGCAAGCGCGCGGTCGGCGTCGCTCGTCAGATCGAGCACGACGTCCTGCTTGTTCCGGTTGACCGAGAGGTAGTAGGTGGAGACCCCGTCTCGCTCCGGGGGAGCCCAGCCGCGCGTCTCGTCGCCGACGGGGCTCTCGACTTTCACCACGGTCGCGCCGAGGTCCGCCATGGCCTGCGTTGCATACGGGCCGGCGAGCACACGCGAGAAATCGGCCACGAGAAGGCCGTCGAGCGGCCCGTGGGCCGCTGGGTCAGAGAACGTCATCGGACTCCCAACGCAAGCACGGACATCTGTCCGCCTATCGAATGAGAAACATCTAAACCGATGCCTGCTTCGGCGTCAATGTGAGCAGGGCCCGGAAGTCGATCACACTGGCCTGATTCGACGAAACGGTCAAAAAACGGTCATCCGGGCGGATGTTGCGGTCATGGAGGGCCCTTCAAGCGGTCAACGTCGGTCGGCCCTCTCTCGCGGACATGCGTCCGTTTTACCTCGGCCGCGCCGAACGGAACCGGTCATATATTTGCGGGCCTCTGCCGCGGCGTCCGCTTGCGGCCGCTGGAACCATGGCTGATGCAGAGGGCGGCGGGTCGCTCATGTCTCGGCGATACGAAGGAGTGTCGATTTTTGAAGTCGTACGAAACCGCAGTGGTGTGCGGAGGCAGACCGTGAAGGGGCTGTCGCCTGAGCGACTGACGAGCCTGGACGATGTCGCGGTGCCCGCCTATGACCGGTCGAAGGTCACGGTCGGCATCGTGCACTTCGGGGTGGGCAACTTCCACCGCTCGCATCAGGCGATGTTCCTCGACTCGCTCATGAATCGCGGCGAGGCTCTGGACTGGGGCATCTGCGGGGTCGGCGTCCTACCGACCGATCTGCGGATGCGGGAGGCGCTCGCGCGGCAGTCCGGGCTCTACACCCTCGTCATGAAGCACGCGGACGGCAGGACCGACGCCCGCGTCATCGGTTCGATCATCGACTACCTGTATGCGCCGGAGGACCGCGAGGCCGTTCTCGAGCGACTGGCACACCCCGGTACCCGCATCGTTTCCCTCACCATCACCGAGGGCGGGTACGGCGTTCCTGAGCCTGACGATGCCGCCGGCAGCGATGTCGTCCCCGGCTTCCGCTTCAGCCCGTTCGTACTGATCGCAGAGGCACTCCAACTCAGGATCGAGCGCGGCCTTGAGCCCTTCACCGTGCTCTCCTGCGACAACATCGAGAAGAACGGGGACGTCGCCAAGCAGCGCGTGATCGAGGCGGCGCGGAAGGCTGCGATCCCCGGTCTGGAGTCGTGGATCGGGGATCACGTGAGCTTCCCGAACTCGATGGTGGATCGGATCACGCCCGCGACGACCGATGTGGATCGGGCGCTCGTCAGCGAGCGGTTCCATCTCATCGACACCTGGCCGGTGGTGTGCGAGCCGTTCGTGCAGTGGGTGCTCGAGGACGATTTCTCCGCCGGACGCCCGGCCTACGAGAAGGCGGGTGTCGAACTCGTCGACGACGTGACTCCGTACGAGCTGATGAAGCTTCGCCTCCTCAACGCGAGTCATCAGGCGATCGCGTATTTCGGGTCGCTGCTCGGATTCACCTACGCGCACGAGGCGGTCGGGCATCCGAGCATCGCCGCGCTGATGCGCGACTACATGCGGGTCGAGGCGACACCGACCCTGCTGCCCGTTCCCCGGATCGATCTCGACGAGTATCAGGAGAGCCTGCTCGAGCGGTTCGCCAACCCTGAGATCCGTGACACGCTCGCGCGGCTCGCCACGGATGCGTCGGAGCGCATCCCGAAGTGGGTGCTCCCGGTCATTCGCGAGAACCTCGCGGCGGGGCGCTCCATCGCGCATGCGACCGCGGTCGTCGCCAGCTGGGCCCGGTACTGCGCGGGGAACGACGAGAACGGCAGGCCGCTCACGCAGGTGGATGTCCGTGCCGAGGAGCTCCGGCTCGCGGCGCGGTCGTCGGAGCCGGCGGCATTCCTGGCCCTGCACGAGATCTTCGGTGAGCTGGCGGAGGACCAGCGGTTCGCATCCGCCTTCGCGTCGTTGCTGGCCACGATTCGGGCCCACGGCGCCGAACCCCTGCTGCGCCGGCTCGCCGATGAAGTGGCTGCGCCCTCCGGCGCGGTCCGGTGACGGCGCAGCGCTGCTCCTCACCTGCATCACAGCACAAGGTACGAAAGGACGTGCGGTATCCCATGATCACAACATCCTCCGGAACGCGTAATGAGGCGCGTCGCCGGGCTATCCGTGCCGTCGCGCTCACCGCGGCCGTCGCGGCGGGGAGCGTGGGCTTGAGCGCCTGCGCGAGCAGCGCCTCCGACAGCAGCAACAGCACGCTCACGATGGCGATGATGACGACCTACAAGCCGGGCCTCGACAAGCTGATTCCTCAGTTCGAGAAGCAGAACCCCGGGATCACCATCAAGCCGACCTACTACTCACCGGACGTCTATGCCCAGACGGTGCCGACCCAGTTCACCGGGGGCAACGGCTCCGACCTCGTCTATCTCGACGCCGGAACCGGCACTCAGAGCGTCGCTCGGATGGGGGCGGCAGGCGATCTCGCCGATCTCTCCGACCAGTCCTGGGTGAGCACCATGTACCCCGCGACGAAGGCCAATTACGAGGTCAAGGGAAAGGTGATGGCACGCGATCTGGGGATCTCCTCCCTCGCCTCGCTGTCCTACAACACGGACTACTTCTCAAAGAACGGCCTCGCGGAGCCGACCACCTTCTCCCAACTGCTCGACCTCTGCGCGAGCATCTCGTCGAAGGGCAAGATCCCCATCGCCTGGGCCGCGGGTTCGCAGGCGGTCAACTACAACGACGTTGTCAGCCTGGCGTCCAACACCCTTCTCGGCGGGGATCCCGGCTGGTTGCAGAAGAAACTGTCCGGTTCGGCGAGCTTCGCGGGCACACCGGGGTGGCGTCAGGCGCTCCAGCAGGTTCTGGACATGAAGAAGGCGAAGTGCTTCTCCCCGGGGGCCAGCAGCGTGACGCTCGACCAGATGCTCGGGCAGTTCGCGAGCGGGCAGGCGGAGATGATGTTCACCTACGGCGGCCTGAATGCCGCCGTCCTGCAGCAGGCGCCTCAGCTCCACGTCGCGATGTTCGCGCCGCCCGCCGAGACGGCCAGCGACACCTGGCTCCAGGTCCAGCCCGCGGGCGGGATCGGCGTGTGGTCGAAGTCGCAGCACAAGGCCGCCGCGGAGAAGTTCCTCGATTTCATCTCCGGCACGACGCAAAGCCGCGATCTTGCAAGCGTGAACCAGCTCATCTCGCCGCAGGACGCCGTGGCCAACAAGCTTCCCGACATGTACAAGGGGCTGCTGCCGTATTTCCAGGACAAGAAGACCCTCAACTGCGACCTCGTCGTGTCCATCCCCAACTCGACGGAGATGACCAACGACTCGGGCGCCAGCATCCAGGGCCTCTTCACCGGTCAGAAGACGATCGACCAGGTTCTGGGAGACATGGACAGCGCGATCGCGAAGAAGCAGTGATCGAGGAGACATGGACGAGTCAGTGGTGACCCCGGACAAGACAACGACGTACCGGCGCCGGCGGGACGGGAGCGAGGCGACGGGCGCGCGCAGATCGAGCAAGCGGGCCTTAGGACGGGTGCCGTGGTGGTTTGTGATCCCCGGGGTCGCCTCGATCCTCGTGCTGCGGTATCTGCCGAGCATCGCGGGAGGCACATACGCCTTCACGGACTGGACCGGAGCCGGGCTGTCCGCACACTGGACAGGCGTGGCGAACTTTCGGCAGGTTCTCAGCGACTCGGCCACGGGCGGCGCCGTGTGGCGAACCATCCTGCTCGCGATCGCCTTCGTCATCGTGGTGAATGTCGTCGGGATCGCCCTCGCGGTGAGCCTCCGGGCGGCACTCAGGACCAGGACCCTGCTGCGCGCCCTGTTCTTCCTGCCGTTCACGCTCAGCCAGCTCGCGACCGCGTACATCTGGCAGTTCATCCTGGCCTATGACGGCCCCGTCAACGCGCTGCTCAAAGCGGTCGGCCTGGGGTCCCTCGTGCAGACCTGGCTCTCGAGCCCGATCTTCGCGATCCTCGCGGTGCTCGTCGTGCTTGTCTGGCAGTACACGGGGCTGACCATGATCGTCTACCTCGCGGGTCTCGAGAGCATCTCCGAGGAGCTCGATGAGGCGGCCTCGGTGGACGGAGCGTCGTTCGGGCAGAAGTTCCGGCACGTCACCTTCCCGCTGCTGGCCCCGGCGATGACCATCGCCGTCACGCTGACGCTCATCTACGGCCTCGGCGCCTTCGACCAGATCATCGGCCTCACCGGCGGCGGGCCCGTGGACTCGACCCAAACCCTCGCGACCCAGGTCTGGCAGCAGACCTTCGTCTACGGAAAGTACGGCGAAGGATCCGCCCTGGCGCTGATCTTCGCGATCGTCGTCTCCGTCCTGTCCCTCGGGCTAATGGCTGTCCTGCGAATGAGAGAGGAGCGCCTGCAGCGATGAGGCGATACAACTGGAAGACCCTGAGCTGGGAGATCTGGATGATCATCGTGGCTCTGGTCTTCTGCCTTCCCTTCTACCTTCTGATCGCCGTGGCGTTGAAGTCACCGGCCGACCTCTTCACGACGAGTCCCTCCTCGTTCCCGATCCCGCCGAACTTCGCGAACTTCGGTGTCGCGTGGCAGGCGAGCGCGGGCGGGGGCCTGGGCGTGGCGTTGATGAGCAGCCTGATCATCACTGTCGGCACGCTGGTCGTGCTGATCGTCTTCGGGTCGCTGTGCGCCTACGCGCTCGCGCGCCGACCGGGCAAGCTCAGCAACGTCCTCTACTTCCTCTTCGTCCTGGGCATCATCGTGCCCTTCCAGCTGAGCATCATTCCGTTGTACGTGGGATTCCGGCACCTGGGGCTGGTGGGCACCTATCTCGGGATGATCATCCTCTGGGTCGGCATCGGCTCCCCGATGACGGTGTTCCTCTACACCGGCTTCGTGCGCTCGCTGCCCAAGGACTACGAGGAGGCCGCGAAGCTCGACGGGGCAAGCGCGCTGCGGACCTTCTGGAGCGTCGTCTTCCCCCTGCTGCGCCCGGCAACGGGCACGGTGGCCATCCTGATGGGCCTCTTCATCTGGAACGACTTCTTCACCTCGTTGGTGTTCCTGGGCGGGAGCAATCATCAGACGCTGCCGGTGGTCATCTATTCCTTCGTGGGTCAGTACGTCTCGCAATGGGAGTACGTGTTCGCGGCGGTGATCCTCGCGATCCTGCCCGTCGTGATCTTCTTCGTCATCGCCCAGCGCCAGCTGATCCGCGGCTTCGCCGGGGGCATCCGTGGATGACGCGCACTGCGGCGTCCAATCTTCCGGTTGATCCAACGCACGCATGCGCGTGGCGGCCCAATAACACAATCCAAGGAGCAGAACGTCGATGAGTGACAACAAACCGATTCCCGAGAGCGGCCTCGGCGAGCATCTCTGGGTGATTCTCACCAACGCGAAGATCGACCGTGAGGAGGAGTTCAACGCGTGGTACCACGAGCACCTACAGGAGATCACGAACGTCGAGGGCCACACCTGGGGCCAGCGGTTCGTGGTCGATCCGGATCAGCGGCCCGGCCAGACCCCCAAGTGGAAATATCTGGCGCTGTACGGCTTCGAGGGCGACGTCAACGCCATCCACGAGCGACTGCGGCAGGCGGATGCCTCCGGGGAGGTCGCCGGGTCGGACGCGCTCGATCCGGATTATGTCGCCTGGGTCTACACGCCGACGGGCGATCGTGTCGTCTACAACGAACGCTGAGCATGCCGTCTCCGACCGAGCCGCACCGTGCGCTCTCGGCCCGTGGACCTCTACAAACGAAAGGAACAACGAGAGTGACCAAGAACAAGTCGCCGAATGAGACGCCCCTTGAGGCCTCCGCCGATTACCTCGTGCTCGCGTACACGAACACGGACCTCACCGACGACGGGCAGTTCCAGGCGTGGTTCGACCGCAACGTCGCGGACATCGTCGCCGTGCCGGGCTATCAGGGTTTCGAGCGATTCCGCGTGGATCCGGACCAGCGCCGCGGTCAGGTGCCGTCGTGGAGCCATCTCGTGCTGCTGGGGTTCGGCGCAGACACCCCGGAGCTCCGCGCCGCGTTGGACGTGGCGAGCGCGCAGAGCAACGATGCCGAGTTGGTGGCCTGGGCCTACGCCCCGGCCGGTGACTTCGTGCGCCAGAGTGACGGGCTTCCCGGCTCGCGCGGCAAGACAGAAGGCCTGCTGGGCCGGCGGGAGAAGAGAGCGGCATCGGAGGAGCACGAATGAGCAGCGAGGAGCCGGGTCAGAAGCACATCTTCATGGCCCTCACCAACCCGATCGAGGGGCGCGAGGACGAGTTCAACGCGTGGTACGACCAGGAGCACGTCCCCGACGTCGTCGCTGTCGAGTGCTACCGCTCCGGGCGCAGATTCAAGCTGGAGAACACGGCCGGCGCCCCCGCGCCGTGGAAATACCTGTCTCTGTACCGCTTCGAGGGATCGGTTCCGCGGATGCATGAGCTGCTGGGCGAGGCGAGTGACCGGCATGAGACGACCATGACCGAGGCCATCGTGGACGACGACGGCGCTTGGATCTACACCAACATCGATTGAGCATCTCCGCCTGGGCAGGCCCTTTCAACCGGACGGCGGCGTCGGCCGCCACCGGTCCGGAAGGGCCTGTCCATCATTCGGACAATGGTCCGGAATTCCTATTCCGACGACTGTGAGCGCGTGTATGCTCGCTGCGAAGGCCGCGTTCTCGCTCGGCCTGCGGCGCGGGTATTCACTCAATGAGGAGACGATTCCGATGCTGTTGTCCAGTGGCACGGTGCCGGTCATGGCCGAGGCGTGGTGAATGCGGCCGATGCTCGCCGATCAGGAACTGTCCGAATCGTCGACCCGGGCCCCGCGGAATCGCAAGGTCGAGCTCCTCGATCTGATTCGCACGCACGGTCACATCGAGGTGTCGAGGGCGTCCCAGCTTCTTGGCGTCTCGGCCGAGACCATCCGGCGGGATCTGCGCGCGCTTGAGGGTGAGCATCTCATCCGTCGTCGTTACGGCACCGCCGTGCCCGTCGAGAGCGGTGTCTTCGAGAGCGACCTGAGCTATCGCGAGACGAACGGGGCCGAAGAGAAGGAGAGGATCGCACACGCCGCGGTCGAAAGGCTCGGTGAAGCGCAGACGATCTTCCTGGACGAAGGGTTCCAGACCCAATTGGTGGCCTCTCTGTTGCCGGAGACCCGTCCGTTGGTGGTCGTCACCTCCTCCCTGCCCATCGCCAACATCCTGGTCAAGCGCACCAACATCCAACTCATCGTCCTGGGGGGCCGGGTGCGCAACAACACGCTGGGGGTCGTCGACCACTGGGCGGCGGAGATGCTCCGCGGTTTCGCGTTCGACGTGGCATTCATCGGCGCGAACGGGGTGTCGGTCGCCGCGGGCCTCACGACGCAGGATCCTGCCGTCGCCATGGTCAAGGAGTGCGCGGTGCGCGTGTCGGCCCGGCGGATCTTCGTCGGCGCCCATCACAAGTTCGGGTTGACCACCTTCGTCAGATTCGCGCAACTCGACGACTTCGAGGTCATGCTGACTGGTCGCGAACTCTCGCAGTCGCGTGCATCGCAGTACGCCAGCGCGGGCGCCCAGCTCGTCCGGGTCTGAGAGGCCGCGGCGACGGACATCCGTCCGCCATGCGGCTATAATCGTCGTCATGCGGCAGTCGACGGGGCCTGACTTCATCGAGGCGATCGCCAGGGGGCTCGATGTCATCCGGGCCTTCGACTCGGTCAAGCGCACTCTGACGCTGAGCGAGGTGGCCGCACGAGCGGACCTCGCGCGCCCAACGGCGCGCCGGATCCTCATGACCCTCGAGGAGCTCGGCTATGTCCGTAGCGGCGACGGTGTCTTCGAGCTCACGGCACGTGTGCTCGAACTCGGGACGGCGTACATCTCGTCGAGCGGCATCTGGGACGTCGCTCACCCGCACCTGTTGGGATTGTCGGCCAAGGTCCGCGAGTCGTGCTCGATCGCACAACTCGACGGCGGTGACGTGGTCTATGTGGCCCGCGTTGCGGTTCCGAAGCTTGTCGCGCTGTCCGTGACCATCGGCACCCGGTTCCCGGCGTTGCCGACGTCGCTCGGCAAGGTCCTGCTTGCCGATCTGACGAAGGACGAACTCGAGGCGGCGCTCACGGCGCCTTCGCGCTCGGGGGTGGTTCCGTCCTGGCATCCGTCGCCTGACGATATCGAGCGTGAATTGCGTGAAGTGCGCGCTCGGGGCTGGGCGCTCACCGATCAGCAGCTCGCTCCGGCGATCCGATCGGTCGCGGCCCCGGTGCGCAACCGCGACGGTCGGGTCGTCGCAGCTATGAACGTTAACGCCCATGCCGCCGAGACGAGCGTCGAGGAGTTGGTCCAGGACTTCCTGCCTCACCTGCTCGTCGCCGCAAGCGCCTTCAGCGACGACTGGGCGCGCTGGGAGTCGCTGCCCGTGGAAACCCTGTCGTGAGCAGCACTCTGCTCGTTGTCGTCGCGAGTGTCAGACCGACCCGGGTGGGGGGAGCGGTCGCCGATTGGGCCGTCGCGCACGCTCGTGCTCGCTCGGATTTCGAGGTCAAGGTCGCCGATCTTCGTGCGCTCGCGCTGCCGGTCATGGATGAGCCGAACCATCCGCGGCTGCGTGAATACGAATACGAACACACGAAGCGCTGGAGCGCGATTGTGGACGACGCCGACGGATTCGTCTTCGTGATGCCCGAGTACAACCACAGCTACCCCGGAGCCTTCAAGAACGCTCTCGATTACCTCTACCTCGAGTGGCAGGGGAAGCCCGTCGGCATCGTCAGCTATGGCGGTCTTGCCGGGGGCACGCGTGGCGTCGTCGCGCTGCAGCCTGTTCTCGCGAACTTCGCGATGATCGGCTTGAAGTCGAACGTCGAGATTCAATGGGTCGGTCAGCGCATCGACGACGACGGGGCATTCCGCTCCGACGCGCGCACCGATGCCGTGATCGAGGCGCAGCTCGACGAGCTCACGTCTCTTCTCCGACGTCTCGCGCGCTGACCTCGCCGCCCCGCCAGTCGCATCGAGAAGATGCCGGACGATACGGCGGGACGACTCAAACCAGTTAACCGCGCGCCCGTAGGCTGAAAGGCGATGCTTACCGTCAACGCATACGCCGCCCCGTCCGCCACCGAACCCCTCGTCCGCACCACGATCCAACGCCGTGACCTCGGCCCGAAGGACGTGCTGATCGAGATCGCCTACGCCGGCATCTGCCATTCCGACATCCACACCGTCCGCGGCGAGTGGGGCCCCATCACCTACCCGCAGGTCGTCGGCCACGAGATCGTGGGCGTCGTCACCGAGGTCGGCGCCGGGGTCACCCGGCACACGGTCGGCGATCGCGTCGGCGTCGGCTGCATGGTGAACTCGTGCCGCGAGTGCGCCGCCTGCCTCGGCGGGCTCGAGCAGTACTGCGAGAAGGGCAACACCCAGACCTACACGGGCATCGACCGTGACGGCACGATCACCCAGGGCGGCTACTCCACGCACGTGGTCGTCGACGAGGACTTCGTGCTGCGTGTGCCCGAGTCGATCCCGTACGAGAAGGCCGCGCCGCTGCTGTGTGCCGGCGTGACCACCTACTCGCCGCTCGCGCACTGGAACGCCGGCCCCGGCACGCACGTGGCCGTCGTCGGAATGGGCGGCCTCGGCCATATGGCCGTCAAGATCGCCCACGCGATGGGCGCCGAGGTCACCGTGCTCTCACAGACCCTCAGCAAGCGCGAGGACGGGCTCAAGCTCGGCGCCGACCACTACTTTGCGACGAGCGACCCGGAGACCTTCACCGCCCTCCACAACGCCTTCGACCTCATCATCAACACCGTCAGCGCGCCGCTCGACCTCAACGCCTACCTTCAGCTGCTCGGCCTCGACGGCACCATGGTGAACGTCGGCGCCCCGCCCGAGGCGCTGCCCGTGCAGGTCTTCACGCTGTTCGGCAACCGCCGTTCCTTCGCGGGTTCCTCGATCGGCGGCATCCGCGAGACGCAGGAGATGCTCGACTTCTGCGCCGAGCATGGCATCGCTCCGGAGACCGAGCTGATCGGCGCGGACGACATCAACGCCGCCTACGAACGCGTCCTGAAGTCCGACGTGCGCTACCGCTTCGTCATCGATATCGCGACGCTGAAGTAAGCCGCTCGAACAGGGCGATCAGACGGGCCGGCGCACAATGCGCCGGCCCGTTCTGCGTCACCGCCCGGTCGCCGTCGTCGAGCCGGCTGGAGGCCGTGATGCAGGGTCGTGGGATATCCAACACCTGTTGTCTAACCGTCGCGCGCCGACCTAGGCTGAAGGCGTGATCGGGATGCCGCCGGTGGCGCGTTGATGGGCGACCGGCTGTCCCTCCCCAGGGGCGGGCAACCCGGACATCCCACAACCGAAAAGAAGGAAAACCGAACATGAAGGCAGCGGTCATTCACCAGACCAACGGCATCTTCGACGTCGAGGACAGCATCCAGATCGCTCAGCCGATCGGGCACGAAGTGCTCATCGACGTCAAAGCCTCGGGGCTCTGCCACTCCGATCTGCATCTCGCCGAGAACGACTTCGGCTACCCGCTTCCGATGATCCTCGGCCACGAGCTCGCGGGCGTCGTCGCCGCGGTCGGGCCGGGCGTCACCGACTTCGCCGTCGGTGACCACGTCGTCGGCTCCCTCGTCCAGTCCTGCGGCCACTGCGCGGCGTGCCGCGACGGTCGCAGCTACCAGTGCGCGAACCCCAACGAGACGCTGCGCGACCCGGGCGACGGCTCGCGGCTGACGGATGCCTCGGGCGCCGCGATCTTCCAGGGCATGGGTCTCGCCGCGTTCGCGGAGCAGGCGCTCGTGCACGAGAACCAGCTCGCCGCGGTGCCGGACGAGCTGCCCTTCCCGCAGGCCGCCCTGCTCGGCTGCGGCACCGTCACCGGGGCGGGCGCCGCGATCAACACGGCGGGCGTCAAGCCGGGCGACACCGTCGCCGTGATCGGCGCGGACGGCGTCGGCCTCAACGTCATCTCCGGGGCGAAGCTCGCCGGCGCGCAGCGCATCATCGCCATCGATCTGCAGCCCGCCAAGCTCGAGCTGGCTCAGAAGTTCGGCGCGACCGATCTCGTGAACCCCGCCGACGGCGATGCGGTCGCGAAGGTGCTCGAGCTGACCGGCGGCGGCGTCGACCACGCCTTCGAGGTCATCGGCCTCAAGGCGACCAGCGAGCAGGCGATCAAGATGGCGTGCATGGGCGGCGGCGCCTACCTCATCGGTGTGCACAAGCCGGGCGCCACGATCGAGGTCGACGCGCTCGTCGATCTGCTGACCCTGCAGAAGAAGGTGCAGGGGGTGTTCATGGGCTCGACGAACATCAAGCACGACATCCCCATGTACGCGAACCTCTACCTGCAGGGCCGCTTCAACCTCGACGACCTGGTCTCCAAGGAGATCGCCATCGACGAGATCAACGAAGCATACGAGGAGCTCAAGGGCGGCACGATCGCCCGCAGCGTCATCACCGTGTTCTAGCCCGGTTCTGGATCGGTTCTGGGCCGGTTCGAGACGGCCGGCTTCAGGCCCCGACCGCACCGGACCCGCCGCTGGCCGCGAGCCGCTGGCCCGTCAGCCGCCGTTCCAGCTCCGCGATGACGGCGGTCTCGCCGCCGTGCTCCAGATACCAGCCGCGTGGGCCGTCCGGGTGCGCGTCCCAGTGCGCCAGCACGGTCTCGACGAGTGCGCGCGGCGCGGCGACGCTCGACACGGTGACGAGCTCGGCGTCCCGCGTGGGCGCGTCGAGCAGCGAGTAGTGCAGCCGCAGCCGCTCTGCCAGTCGGGGCGCCGCGAGGTTGGTGAGCAGGTACTCGTCCACGATGTCCGCGACGGGCACGCCCAGCAGGCGCAGCAGGAGCGCGACCGCGACGCCGGTGCGGTCCTTGCCCGCGAGGCAGTGGATGAGCATGGGCCCCGGTGCCGCCGCGACCGCGTCCACGACCCGCACGAGCATCGCGGCGGGCGCGGGCTCGAGCAGCGAGGCGTAGAAGTCGCCGAGCGGCCCTTCCGCGCGCGGGCCGCCCGGGCCCGGCGCCGTCGGGTCGACGAGCGAGAGCTCGTGCACGACGGACAGGCCGGTGAGCGGATGCTCCTCCGACTTCTCCAGCGGATGCCGCAGATCCACGACGGCGGCCGGTGGCCAGCTCACCGCGACGGGCGGTTCGTCGCGGGAGAGGGGGGCGTCGCTGCGCAGCAGCATCCCCGGCAGGATCGTCCCCGTGGGGAGGCCGTCGGCGACGTCGCGCAGGTTGGCGAAGGAGTTCATGTGGTCGGTTCCTATCCCTTCATTCCGCTGAAGGCCATGGTGTTCTTGAGGTGGCGCTCGATGAGCAGGAAGACGACGATCGCCGGCAGGGCGATCAGGGTCGCGGCGGACATGAGCATGGGCCAGTCCGTGCCGTTCTCGCTCCTGAACAGCGACAGTCCGACGGTGACGGTGCGCATCGACTCGGAGCGCGTGACGATCAGCGGGTAGAGGTAGCTGTTCCACGAGGAGATGAAGGTGAGGAACGCCGAGACCGCGAGCGCCGGCACCGCGAGCGGGACGACGACGTGTCGCATGATGCGGATCGGCCCACAGCCGTCGAGCACGGCCGCTTCCTCCAGCTCGGCCGGCACACCCTCGAAGAACTGCTTGAGCAGGAAGATCACGAAGGCGTTGGCGATGAACGGCACGATGAGGGCCTGGTAGCTGTCCACCCAGCCCCAGCCGCTGAGCATCACGAACAGCGGCACGAGCAGCACCTCGCCCGGGATCATGAGGCTTCCGAGCACCACCAGGAAGAGCGCATTCCGGCCGCGGAATCGCATGCGCGCGAAAGCATATGCCGCGGGGATGCCGACCAGCAGATTGCCGGCGATCGTCGCCACGGCGACGATCAGGCTGTTGAGGTACCAGCGGGCGAAGGGCCCGGCCCGGCCGACACGCAGCAGGTTCTGCCATTCCCAGTGCGCGGGGATGATCGTCGGCGGCCAGGTGACGGCCGCCTTGGGCGGCTCGAGCGCGGTGAGCACCATCCAGATGATGGGGAACAGCATGATCAGCGCGGCGAGGATCTTGAGCGTCGCGGACAGGGTGCGCAGCACCCGGAGCCGGGTGCGGTGGCGGCCCCGGCTCATCGCGGGGGCGGCCACACGGTCCAGGAGGACGGCTGAGCGGGTCGTCGTCATTGGTAGAACACCTTCGATCCGAGCCAGCGCTGCTGCACGAAGGTGACGAGTCCGAGCCCCAGCATGAGGAGGATCGCCATCGCGCAGGCGTAGCCGATGTGGAAGTAGGTGAAGCCCTGCTGATAGAGCTCGTAGACGATGACGTCGGTGCTCTCCAGAGGGCCGCCCTGGGTCATGAGGTCGACCTGGGCGAAGACCTGGAACGCGTCGATCACGCCGAGGACGAGGCAGAAGAACAGCTGCGGGCCGAGCAGCGGCAGAGTGATGCGCAGGGCGCGGGTCGCCGCGCCCGCCCCGTCGATGCGCGCGGCCTCGTGATAGGTGGGGTCGACGTTCTTCATCCCGGCCAGCAGGATCAGCATGAAGTAGCCGAACTGCCGCCACACCGAGGGGATCGCGACGCCGAGCATGGCCGTCGATGAGCTCGTGAGCAGGCTCTGACCGGGCAGTCCGAGCACGCTCAGCACGTAGTTGAGCAGCCCGAAGTTGGGGTCGAAGATCCACACCCAGACGATGGCGACGACCGGGATGCTGATGACGAAGGGGACGGCGAAGGCCATCCGCAGCACGGTCGAGGCGATGCTGGAGCGCTCGACCGCGAGGGCGGCGAGGAAGGCGAGCACGAGGCTCGCGGGCAGCGTGAGCGCGACGTAGAGAAGGGTGTTCCCGACGGCGCGCAGCACCGCCGGGTCCACGAGCAGCTCGGCGTAGTTGCGCAGCCCGATGAAGTCCCGGGTCTCCGAGATGCCGTTCCAGTTCGTCAGGCTCGTGACCGCCGCGCTCACGACCGGGTAGAAGACGAAGCAGGCCAGCAGGGCGAGTGCCGGCGTCAGGAAGAGGAACGGCAGCCAGCGGCGGCCGCGCGTCGTCATGCGACCGCCGCGCCGAAGCGTTCGGCGAGGGCCTCGACCGTCTCCCGCTGCCGGGCGGCCGGGCCGAACTCGAAGACGCCGAAGCCCTCGAAGTCGACCTCCTCGAGGGCCGTGAACACGGACTCCCAATCGATGACCCCATCGCCGATCGGCAGGTGCTCGTCGATGGGGCCGCCGTGGTTGTCCTGCAGGTGCAGGTGCCTGACGCGCGGCCCGAGGCGGCGCACCGCCACGGCGACGTCGAGACCGGCCTGGTTGGCGTGGCCGGTGTCGAGGCACACGCCCTTCAGCTCTCCGCGCCAGGCGTCGTGCAGGGCGATCACGCCGTCGAGCGTCCAGGTGTCCTCGAAGTGCACGTTGGTCTTGATGAGGTTCTCGGCCACCACACGGATGCCGCGTGGGCCGCCGAAGTCGGAGAGCTCCTCGTACACCGCGCGCTCCAGTTCCTTCATCCGCGGCCAGTGCTGCGCGGGGAAGTAGCCGTGGATGCCGGGATGCACGTTGAGCACGGCCGCGCCGACGCGGTCGGCGATCCGCATGGCCTGCATCATGTCGGCGCGCGCGGCCTCGTAGGCGCCCGGGTTGAGGGAGGCGATGTTCAGGTCGCGGAACGGGGCGTGCACCGTGAACTGCACGCCGTCCGAGCGCAGGGCCGCCAGCTCGTCGAAGAGGCTGTCGGGCAGCTCGTCGAGGGCGAAGTCCACGGAGAGCTCGAACGCCCGGATGAACGAGGAGGACTCGCGCATCTGGGCGACGTTGGTGATGGAGATGGCGGCGGCGGGGATGAGTTTCATGGTTCCTGTCTTCGCAGAGCGGAGGTCGTCGGGGGTGGGGCCGGGGCCCCGTCGGCGACGGGACCCCGGCCAGGCGGGGCGGTAGGTCAGTTGGCGGACTTCGCGAGGATGTCGTTCGCCTGGCTCACGGCCTTGTCGAGGTTCGACGAGGCGGACCCCTGGCCGCTCATGGTCGCCTGGAAGGCATCCGCCCAGTCGGTCGAGATCTGGGGGTAGGAGGGCAGGTTCGGCCGCGAGCGGGCGTCGCCGATCTGGGCGGCGGCGACGGCGCGGCTGGGGTTGCCGGCCTCCCACTCCTTGACGGACTGCTCGTTCCAGGCGGCCTGGATGCCGGGCATGTAGCCCGAGGCGACCGTCCACTGCGCGGCGACGGACGGCGAGGACCACCACTTCTCGAACTCGGCGGCGGCGAGCTGTTGCTGCTTCGGCGCGTCCTTGAAGACGCCCAGGTTGTAGCCGCCGAGGCTGTAGACCTTCTTGCCCATGGTGGGGAACTGCGAGACCCCGACCGTGAAGGGCGCCTTGCCCGCGATGCCGGAGTAGGCGGTGGAGGACTGTTCGAACATCGCGATCTTGCCGGCCGCGAACAGGTCGGTGAGCTGGTCGAGCGAGGAGTCCGTCTGCACCATCTTCGCGCCGCCCGATTTGAGCAGCTGCGAGTAGTCGTCGAGCATGCCGACGGATGCCTGCGAGTTGAAGGTCGCCGTGGTGTTGTCCTTGTTGAAGATCTCACCGCCGGACTGCCACTCGCGGACCTCGAGGATCCAGGGCGCCTGGGCGGGGAAGCCGTAGCCGACGACTCCGCTGCCCGCCGACGTGCTGATGGCCGTCGCAGCCTGCTCGAGGGCATCCCACGTCGTCGGCATCTGGGTCGTGTCGAGCCCCGCCTTCTGCACGAGCGTGGGGTTGTAGTAGAGGACGTTGGAGTTGTAGCCCATCGGCACCGTGTAGAGCGTGCCATCGTAGGAGTTCGCCGTCTTGATGCTCGGTGTCATGGCCGTGCCGAGCGCGCCCGCCTCGGACGAGCCGACGAGATCGGACAGCGGGGAGAGGGCGCCGAAGGCGGCGAGCTGCGCCATGGAGGTCAGCTCGAGCTGGGCGAGGGCCGGCGGCTTCTTGGCGGCGACCGCGGTCTGCAAGGCCTGCAGCTCCGAGTCATAGGGCTGGTAGACGAGCTTGACCTTGATGCCGGGGTGCGACTTCTCGAAGTCGCCGACGATCGAGGTGAGGGAGTCCTCGAGCGGGCCGCTGAAGGTGTTCCAGAACTCGATGGTGACGGGGTGCGCGGCGTCGAAGGTCGGCGTCGGCTCGGACGCGGAGTCCGAGCCGGAGGCGGCGCTGCAACCGGCGAGCGTCGCGATGAGGACGAGGGGGATGGCCGCCCTGAGGAGTTTCTTCACGGTGTGCTTTCTGTGTCGGAGCGGGGAAGGGGAACCGGGGGAGGGGGAAGCGGGAAGGGGAAGCGCGGGAGAGGGCCCGAACGGGTCGCCGTCACTCGGCGGCGTGCTGCCGCTCGCCGATGGCCTCGTACATGCGCACGACGCTGACGCTCGTGTCGATCGCGGGCGACTTGGTGCGCCCGGGAGCCATGTCCGTGATGGTCGTGAGGGTGGCGTCGATGTCGTCGGACTCGATCTCGTAGACCGCGAGATACTGCGGGCCGGCGAAGGGCGGGTTCGAGTCGACGAGCGTGAAGCGCTGGCCGCTGAGGAAGCCGGGCATGCGCAGGACCTCCGGTACGTGAGTGTTCTCGTACCAGTCGTTGAACTCGGCGTCGGAGTCGGGGGAGGGTTGGGTGAAGACGATCTGGAGGAACTTCGGTGCCATGACCTCATCGTGATTCATCTAGATGAATCACGAGAGGATGCGTGGCTTAACTCTCCGTGAACCGCTCCGGGCCGGCTCCGCGGCCGCGATAGTGCACCACGTAGGACGCGCGCTCCGCGCGGATGCGCCGACGCACGTAGTACACGGGCGTGTCCTCGGAGTCCACGCTGACCCCGTCGCGCACGATGAGCGGCGCGCCGAGGCGCCCGCCCAGCTGCGCCACCTCGATCTCGCCCGCCGCGGCGGCCGAGAAGGCGCGCCAGGAATAGAAGAGTGTCACGCCGTAGCTGTGCCGCAGCACCGTGGAGATGGTGGAGCCGTCGACCCAGGCGTCCGCGAGCCCGGGGAAGCGCTCGCCGTCGAGCCAGTAGCTGCTGACGGCGAAGGTGTCGCCGCCTGAACCGACGAGCGTGTCGAGGCGCAGGAGCTGCGCGGCGGGCGCCCCGAGATGTCCGGCGGCGACGGGGCTCGGGTCGGGCTGCGCGCCGAGAAGGGACTCCGTGACGTCGTTGACGACGCTCTTGATCGAGGCGTGCACGCTACCCTCGTCGATAGACTGCCGCTGCGGGTCGACCTGGATCTCGAGGACGGCCGGAGGGTCGGAGACGTAGCTGCCGCTGCCCTGGCGCACCTCGATCACCCCGAGCTGACGCAGGTGCGCGAGCGCCTCGCGGATGGTCAGCCGCCCCGCTCCGTACTCGGCCGAGAGTGCGAGCTCGGAGGGCAGGCGATCGCCGGGCCCCCATTCGCCGGCGTTGATCCGGTCCTGCAGCTGCGCCGCGATGGTGCGGAAGA
>DASWPQ010000001.1:0-16381 GCA_036398375.1 Gryllotalpicola sp. | reverse complement strand
GGACCCGTTCATCCGGCGTCGCGCCGCCATAGCGTTTGCCGAGGCGGATCGCCGCGTCGCTGCCCGCTGCGACGGAGACCGTCGCCGTGTGCCGGGCCCACAGCTCCTCGAGCTCCCGCAGTGCCTCGGCGCCGTGGTCGCCGGCCGGCGGCTGGAAACGCTGGTGGGTCGAGGTCACGGGGCCGACGATGCGGGCGAGCAGGAAGGTCAGCGGGCGGTCGCCCGATCCGGGCGACGCCGCGTCGTGGCCCATGAACAGCCAGCGGCCGTGGAACTGGAACACCGCGAGCGGCTTGACGGTGTGCGAGCGCGCGACGCGGCGGCCGGGACGCAGGTAGGGGAAGCTGACGCTCTCGTGCCGCTCGATCGCCTGCGTGAGCGGGCCGAACGCCGGCTCGAGCTGCTTGAGGCGCGGCGCGTAGCCGAGCATGGGGCCGTCCGGCTCGACCCCGGCCGCGCGCAGCTTGATCATCGCCCGGCGCATGTCGCCGGAGAGCGAGCCCTCCCGCCAGACGGTGCCGGCCAGCTGCAGCAGCGAGAGCTCCGTCGGTGTGAAGGTGACGTCCCCCGGCAGCTCGTAGTCGTCCTTGGAGACGCGATAGCTCTGCAGCTGGTTGTTCCCGGGCTCCCCCGGCGGGTCGACCGTCTCGAGCGGGACGCCGAGCTCACGCAGCGCATCCTTGTCGCGCTCGAACTGGCGCTCCAGGTTCCCGTTGTCGCCGCCCGGCGTGTACTTCTGGTGGTACCCGTCGACCGTCGAGAGGATCTGCTCCTTCGTCAGGCCCTGCTCGGTCGCGAGCAGCGCCAGTACGAGAGCGAACTGCCGCTCTTCGGGCGGGATGATGCGGGGCACTCAGCCAGTTTATTTGTCGCGCCGGTCATCGCCTGGCGCGAGTCGCTGCGCGCCGCGCCGAGCGCGTTGACCGGGCAGGCCGGCTCTAGCTCTTCGGGAGCACACCGAGAACGTCGACCACGGTCACGCTCGCCGTGCCGTCACTGCTCTTCGCCTTCGGCGTCAGCACCTCGATCTGAGAGCCGACCGTCTGGCCGATGAGCGCCTTCGACAGCGCCGAGCCGTCGTTCAACTGCTGGGCCGTCGGAGCGCTGTTCTCCCACGTGCCGGTGGCCGAGGTGGGATCGGACCACGAGACCGTCTGGGTCTGCACGACGACCGCGTCGGACTTCTTCGCCTTCGCCCCATCGCCCTTCTTCAGCACGGCGGTCGCCGACTTCTTCGGCTCCTTCTGGCTGCCGATCACGATGCCGGGCTGGCCGTTCGGGGCCAGGACGACCGTCGGGAAGCCGGGGGTCGCGGGGCGGACGTGCCCGGTGGCACGGTCCGGCATGACCTTCTTCACGTCGACGAGCGCGACGACCGAGCCGGTGGCGCCGAGCTGGCTGGCGCCGCCCTTGGGCGAGACGGCGACGGCGATGCGCGAACCCTCGTTCGCGCACTCGATCGCGTCGGCGAGGCCGGAGCCGAACTGCTGGGACGTGATCGGGAAGAACCCGTCCTGGGTCTGGGATGCCGCCCCAGTGGCGCCGTCATAGAGCGTGATCGCGAGCTCGGCGGCCCCGCCCTTCGCGACCCGGGCGCCCGTGCCTCGGATCAGCGTGCTCGACTGGGTCGTCGTGACGTTGAGCGGCGACGGCACCTTCGCCTCGGGGTCGGCGCCGAACTTGCCGCTCGCGGTGACGGCTTCGGAGCCGTTGCCGCTGTGCACGGTGCAGCCGGATGCCTCGTTCGAGGCGCTGCACCCGGTGAGGGCGGCGCCGGCGACGGCGGCGAGAACGATCAGGGCAGGAAGGCTACGACGGCGCACGGGGGCTCTTTCGACTTCGGGGGTCAAACGGTGGACACTCTAACGGACGCGCCTATGGGGTGTCTGCAGCAGAGTCATCAGGGCCGCCGCGGGCATCGGCGATGTGCTGGGCTTCGCGCGCCTTCTTGCGCAGCACCTTGGCGCTCTTGCTCCGTTCGCCGAGCGCGCCGGGCGTCCAGACCTCGACGTCCTCGTCGCTGTAGCTCGACTTGCTCGCCCGGCGCTTGAGCTCGGGCAGCTCGGCGCCCGGGGCGAGCCGGCGGGCGGTGATGAGGAAGCCCGTGTGGCCGACCATGCGGTGGTCGGGGCGCACGGCGAGACCCTCGACGTGCCAGCCGCGCACGATCGTCTCGTCCGCGTCGGGGTGGGTGAAGCATCCGGTCGCCCTGATCGCCTCGGCGACCCGGCTGAGCTGCGTCACCGTCGCGACATAGGCGAGCAGCACCCCGCCCGGCCGGAGCGCGGTCGTCACCGCGTCGAGTGGCTCCCACGGGGCGAGCATGTCGAGCACAACGCGGTCGACCGTGCCGGGCTCGAAGGCGGCGGGAAGGGCATCCGTCAGATCGCCGACGGTGATGTCGAAGTTGGACGGACGATAGCCGAGGAAGCCCGCGACGTTGCCCATCGCGATGTCGGCGAACTCCTGGCGGCGCTCGAAGCTGGCGAGCCGCCCGCCCTCCCCCAGTGCGCGCAGCAGCCAGAGGGACAGGGCGCCGGAGCCGACGCCGGCCTCGACGACGGTGGCCCCGGGGAAGACATCCGCCTTGGCGAGGATCTGCGCGGCGTCCTTCGGGTAGACGATCGCGGCTCCGCGCGGCATCGACATCACGAAGTCCTTGAGCAGCGGGCGCAGAGCGAGGTGCTCGACCCCGCCGGAGTTGACGACGACGGTGCCGTCGGGCTGCCCGATCAACTCGTTGTGCTCGATGTAGCCGCGCGCGGTGTGGAACCTCTCGCCCGGGGTGAGCGTGATGGTGTTGAGACGGCTCTTCGGACCGGTCAGCTGCACCCGGTCCCCCGCGCGGAACGGGCCGCTGAACGCCGCCGGCCTGTCCCCCGGCGCGGCGTCGCTCATCGAGCGGACGCCTTCGCGGCGGCCAGCGCCCGCAGGTCTTCCAAGCTGCGGCCGTCGAGCGTCGGCCAGAGCGTGTGGTCGCCCGACTCGGGCAGCGGGACCATGTGCGGCACGCCGATCGCGATGGTGCCGGCGGCGACCGCCGAGGCGAGGCCGCCGAGCGAGTCCTCGATCGCGACGGAGTCGGCCGCCGCGACGCCGAGCCGGCGCGCCGCCTCGAGGTAGGCCTCGGGGTGCGGCTTGGGGTTCGCGACCTCGTCACCGGAGACGATCGTGTCGAAGGGCTCGAAGGGGATGTAGCTCGCGATCTGCTCGGCCATGCGGCGGAAGGACATGGTCACGAGGGCGGTCTTGACGCCGCCTTCGCGGACGCTGCGCAGCAGCTCCTGCGCGCCCGGGCGCCACGGCACGCCGACGTCGGCGAGCTGCTGCGTGACCCGGTCGGTGAGCTTCGCGATGATCGTCTCGATGTCCAGATCGACGCCGCGCGACTGCAGCACCGCCGCAGAGACCTCGAGCCCGTTGCCGACGAGGGTGAGACCGTCGTCGTGCGTCCAGGTCCCGTCCCAGGAGTGCACCAGCTCGGTCTCGGCCGTCATCCAGTACGGCTCGGTGTCGACGAGGGTTCCGTCCATGTCGAACATGACGGCGGAGGGCAGGCGGGTCACGGGGCCCAAGTCTATCGGGGGCCGAAGGGGCCCCCGGGCCTATCCTGGTGTGACGCGATCTGCGCACCCACGACGTCGAGAAGAAGGTGGCGTTTGACTGACGGCAAGAGCATCCTGGACGGTCGCATCCTGGTCGTGGCCTTTGAGGGCTGGAACGACGCGGGCGAGGCGGCGACGGGCGCGGTACGGGCGCTCAAGGATGTTCTCGACGTGGTGCCCCTGCACGAGATCGACCCCGAGCTGTACTACGACTTCCAGTTCACGCGGCCGGTCACGAAGTTCGACGAGGAGCAGCGGCGCATCCTGCAGTGGCCGGGCGCCGTGCTGTACGGCCCCGCGGAGCCGGGCAGGCCGCCGCAGGCGCTCGCCGAGGACGCCGAGCTGGCGGTCTCGGGCGACAACGCCGGCAACATCTACCTGCTCCTCGGCACGGAGCCCTCGCGGGCGTGGAAGGCCTTCTCGGCCGAGCTGCTGGATGCCGTGCTCGCCGCGGACATCGACGCGATCGTCTTCCTCGGCGCCCTGCTCGCCGACGTCCCGCACACCCGGCCCATCTCGGTCGGCGCCTCGAGCGACAACGCGGCGGCACGGCACGAGTTCGACCTCGAGAAGTCGACGTACGAGGGGCCGACCGGGATCCTCGGCGTGATCGGCCAGGGGGCGGAGGCGGTCGGCATCCCGACGATCTCGATCTGGGCCTCCGTGCCGCACTACGTGCACAACGCGCCGAGCCCCAAGGCGATGCTCGCGATCATCGACAAGCTCGAGGAGCTCATCGACGTGACGATCCCCCGCGGCGAGCTGGTCGAGGAGGCCGCGGAGTGGGAGCGCGGCATCGACGCGCTCGCGAGCGAGGACGAGGACATGGCCGCCTACATCGAGCAGCTCGAGCAGGCGCGCGACACGGTCGACTCGCCCGAGGCCTCCGGCGAGGCGATCGCCCAGGAGTTCGAGCGCTACCTGCGCCGCCGCACGGACCGCGGCGACGGCGGGACGGCGGGTGGCCAGGGGCCGTCCGAGCCCTGGCGGCCGAACAACTGACGGATCCCGGTCGGCGCCTGCGGCATCCGTTTCTCTGTCGTACCGCGCGGAAGGGATCCGGTAGCTCAGTCCGCGTGTCCGCGGCGTCTCCGCGGCGCGCCGTCCAGATCCCTTCCCCGTAGCCGGCGAAGCAGTCGGGCCTCGGCGACGATCTGCTCGACCACGCCCTGGATCGCGGGCCAGTCCCGATCCACGAGTGCAGGGTCGACCCTGAGCACACGGATGCCCCACGCTGCCGTCCAGAGATCGCGGAAGTAGTCGGTGCTCCGGCTGGTGTCGTGGTCCCTGCCGTCGGTCTCGACCGCGATGACGCCCTCGATCAGGTTGTCGAGGTGCCCCACCCCCGGCACCGCGGCCTGCGGCTCGACGCGGTAGCCGAGACGTCTGAAGCGCAGCCGCACCTTGGTCTCATAGCCGGACTGTGCCCGGAACTCCGGGTCGATCTCGCCCAGCACACCGGCGAGGCGGTGGGGTGCCGATGCGACCAGCCGCCTCGCCTGCGGCTTCGAGATCCGCCCCAGATGGACGGCTGACTCGATCGCGGCCACGAGGTCGTCGGGCGGCAGGCACTGCATCGCCTGGCGCAGGGCGTCGGACGTGGACACGTAGAGAGGCGAGCCGTGACCGGCCCGCTTCCGCCAGTGCACGACGACCCGGCGGCGCAGCCCCGCGCTGCGCTGCGCGGTCCGCCCGCCCGAGGCAGGCAGCCGCAGATGCAGCGCGCCCCGGGCGTCGCCGATCCAGACGCCGCGGGCGCGCAGCGCGCTGACGCAGTCGATCCTGGCCCCGCACGACGCGGCCAGCAGCTCGTCGGGGGCGAGGTGCGCGCAGGCGTACCAACCACGACGGGGCTGGGAGCAGCGCGGGTCGCGGCGCAGCGCGGCGAGTGCGCGCGGGCCGAAGCCGCGCCGGCGCAGTTCGGCGGTCGGAACGAGGTGGCCCAGCGGGCAGAGCGGCGTCTCCATCGGCCGAGTCTCGTCGTGTGGCAGCGGGCGCCATCGCGCCGTGGGCGCGAATTGTGGAGAAGTCGCGAAGAGAGGTATCTGTGCAGAGAGAGTCTCTGCGTGGATCGGGCTCTTCCGGGCGGAAGGAATTGCGTTCCCGGACCCGCGCGTCGCGGCCGACACTCGGGTGGGACGACAGGATCCCTTCCGCGGAGCGCGGTGCAGGCCGCGACTGCCGGGATGCCGGGACTACTGCAGCGCGATGCCGAGCAGCAGACGGATGCCGGCGCGCAGGCTCGGCGCGATGCCGCCGGCCGCGACGGCCGCGTCGACGACGGCGAGGGCCCGCGGGGTGTCGAGGTCGTTGTGCACGGCGTCGCGCAGCCCCTGCAACGCGGAGCCGTCGTCCTCGGCCGCCGTCGGCGCGGCATCCCACCGCTCGAGACGCCGCACGGCGTCCTGCAGCAGTCCGTCCGTCCATTCCCAGTCCGTGCGGTAGTGCTGCGCGAGGACCGCCAGGCGGATGCCGCGCGGGTCGACGCCCGCGTCGCGTAGCTCCGCCACCTTGACGAGGTTGCCGAGGGACTTGGACATCTTCTCGCCGGCGAAGGCGACCATTCCCGCATGGGCATATGCCCGTGCGGCCGGCTCCCCGGACAGGACGGCCGCGTGCCCCGCGCTGAAGTCGTGGTGCGGGAAGAGCAGGTCGCTGCCGCCCGCCTGCACCGTGATCGTGCCCCCGCCGAGCTCGTCGAGGGCGATGACGGCGCACTCGATGTGCCAGCCCGGTCGCCCCCGGCCGACGGGCGAGTCCCAGGCCGGCTCCCCGTCCCGGGCGGCGCGCCACAGCAGCGGGTCGAGCGCGTCGTGCTTGCCCGCACGGTCCGGGTCGCCGCCGCGCTCGGCGAAGAGCGTGAGCATCTCCTCACGCGGCAGGCGGCTCTCGTCGCCGAGCGACCACGGGGAGACATCCGCCGCCGCCGTCGCGTCGAAGTAGACGTCGACGCCCTCCGACCGGGCGGATGCCTCGGGCGCCGGAACGCGGTAGGCCACCCCGCGCGCCAGCAGCTCGGCGACCGCGCCGGCGATGGGATCGATCGACTCCGTCACGGCGACGTACGCGTCCGGCGGGATGACCGCGAGCGCTTCCATGTCGGCGCGGAAGCCGTCGATCTCGCGCGTCGCGAGCTCGCGCCAGTCGACTTCGTCGCGCGCCGCCCTCTCGAGCAGCGGATCGTCGACGTCGGTGACGTTCTGGGCGTACCGCACCGGCAGGCCCGCGTCCCGCCACGCCCGCTGCAGGGTGTCGAAGGCGATGTAGGTCGCCGCGTGGCCGAGGTGCGTCGCGTCATACGGGGTGATGCCGCAGACGTACAGCGTCGCGACCTCGCCGGCCGGCGTCGTGTCGACGAGCCCCTGGGTCGCGCTGTCATAGACGAGCGGCGCCGAGCCGCGCCCCGGCGTCGAGGGCAGCGCCGGGAGTGCCCACCCCCGCATCAATAGCTCGTCAGCAGATCGGCGAGCACCGTGCGTCCGAAGGTCAACGCGTCGAGCGGCACCCGCTCGTCGATGCCGTGGAACATGCCGGGGAAGTCGAGCTCCGCCGGCAGCTTGAGCGGGGCGAAGCCGTAGCCGGCGATGCCGAGCAGCGAGAGCGCCTTGTTGTCGGTGCCGGCTGGCATGAGATACGGCAGCACCGGCACGCCCGGATCGCGGCGGCCGAGCGCGCCGACCATCGCGTCGACGAGCGCGCCCGAGAAGGGCTGCTCGAGCCCGACGTCCTGATGCGGGATCTGCAGCTCGACCTCGTCGCCCACGGCCTCGCGCAGCAGGCGGAGGACCTCCTCCTCCTGGCCGGGCAGCGGCCGGATGTCGATCCGCGCCTCCGCCCGCTCGGGGACCACGTTCACCTTGTACCCGGCGTTCAGCATGGTCGGGTTTGCCGTGGTGCGCAGTGTGGCGAGGATGAAGCCGGCCGCCGAGCCGGTGCGCAGCACGACCGCATCCGGGCCGACCTCGTCCGGGTCGACGCCGAGGATGCGGCCGAGCTCGCCGATGAGCTCCTCGGTCGTGCCGGTCAGCTGCACGGGCCATTCGAGCCGCCCGATGTTCGCGACGGCCTGGGCGAGCTTCACGACGGCGTTCTCGCGCACGTGGCGGGAGCCGTGCGCGGCCGGCGCCGTCGCGACGAGCCGGGCCCAGATGAGCGCCTTCTCCCCCGTCTGCAGCAGATACGCCGGCTTCCCGTCCACGTCGATGGAGTAGCCGCCGACCTCGCTGATCGCCTCCGTCGCGCCCGCGAAGAGCTCCGGGTGCTCGCGCACGAGGAAGTGTGAGCCGTACACCCCCCCGTTCTCCTCGTCTGCGAAGAACGCGATCACGAGATCGCGCTCCGGCTGGCCGCCGTCGGCGAGCACGTCGCCGAGAGCCGTGAGGACCATGGCGTCCATGTCCTTCATGTCGACGGCGCCACGACCCCACAGCATGCCGTCCTTGATCTCACCGGCGAAGGGGTCGACGCTCCACTGCGCGGGGTCGGCCGGGACGACGTCGAGATGGCCGTGCACGACCAGCGCCGGCTTGTCGGGGTTCTTCCCCGCCACGCGGGCCACGACGCTCGTACGGCGGGGCTCGGAGTCGAAGAGCCGGGCCTTCAGCCCGAGCGCCTCCAGCTTCGCGGCGACGTACTCCGCCGCCTCGGTCTCGCCGTTCGACTTCCCTTCCCCGAAGTTGCTGGTGTCGAAGCGGATCAGCTCGCTCGCGATGATCGCGGTCTCGTCGAGTTCCGGGCGCTCGGAGTCGGTCATGACCCCACGCTACCGGCCTTCGCCGCCCCTTCCGGCTGCGCAGGGAGCCCCCGAATCCGTGCTATGGTTTTTCTTCGGCGGTCGCGGCGACGCGGCCCTCGAAAAGTGCGCGCGGGTGGCGGAATAGGCAGACGCGCTAGCTTGAGGTGCTAGTGCCCGTATTAGGGCGTGGGGGTTCAAGTCCCCCCTCGCGCACAGATCAAAAGTAGCCCCTCACCAGGAATTTGATGTTCCTGGTGAGGGGCTTTCTCGTTGCCATGGGGCGAGATATGGGGCAAGCACCCTCGTTTGTCCCAGCTGGGGTTACGCTCCGGCAAGGCGGTTGGCGAACTGGTCGACGGCGTTCTTCTGCATCGTCGGCGTGACGTGGCTGTAGATGTTCATCGTCGTGGTGATGGTGGAGTGCCCGAGGCGTTCCTGCACGACCTTGGGCGGCACGCCGAGTTCCATGAGGATCGTCGCGTGGGTGTGCCGTAGGCCCTTGAGGGTGACGCGGGGCAGGTGCTCGAACTTCTTGACCTTTCTCGCCCAGTTGAGGCGGCGATCCCAGCGGCTTGTCATCGCGTCGGGCGAGCGTGGATGGCCGTCGTCGTCTCCGAAGATGTAGGCGTCGGCCTTGACCAGCTCGAATGACAGCTCTGCGCGTGCGATCTTGTAGGACGCGAGCACTTTCAGGGTCGTGGTGTCGATGTCGATGACGCGAGCGTTTCCGGTCTTGGTGGTTTTCGTCTTCGTCCAGTCCTCGGTGTTGATCGCGCGCCGGATGCTTACTTGCGAGGTCTTCACGTTCAGGTCATTCCATTTGAGGGCGAGTGCTTCGCTGCGCCGCATCCCCGTGTTGGCGATCACCCACCATAAGGCGAACAGTTCGTCCTGCTTTTCGTCGCGGTCCCATGCGAGGAACGCCGCGAGCTGATCCGCCGTCCACGTCACTAGCTCGGGCTTCTCCGCCCGCATCCGGCTCGTGGTGGGTGCTTTCGCTGCTTTCCGTTTGGCAGGGTTGGCAGTGATGTGGCCGTCCTCGATCGCGGCGTCGAGGATCGCGCCGAGCACGACGTGAGCCTTGTGTACCGTGTTGGCCGACAGCGGCCCACCCTTGTCCTGCTCGTCCTTTCGGCCGTGCTGCTCGAGATCCCGGTAGTGACGGGCGATCCGGGTGGGCGTGATCTGGTCGAGCGGATAGTGCCCGAGCTGCGGGCGGAGGTGGTTGCGGATGATCTTCTTGTATCCGGCGACGGTGGAGTCGGCCAGATGCAGGCCTTCCACCCAGATGTTCGCGTAGGCGCCGAGGGTAGGCACTTTGCCGCCGAACTTCTCGTGCTGGTCTCGCTGCTTGAGAGCATCCTGCAATGCGGCATCCGCATCGGCGGCCGTGGCGAATCCTCCCCGGCTGAACTTCTTCTCTCCGAGATCGGGCTGTTCGGGGTCGATCGGCACCCAGATTTGATAGCGCCACTTCTTCCCTGTGGTGGTCTGGTACGACTGGATCGACCCGCGCCCGCGACGCCGAGTGCGCGGGCGACGCGCCTGCACCTTCCGCGATGCCTCGGCACTGCCGACCGCACGGCCCGCTGGTGTTCCGCGTGGTGTCATGATCCCGGTTCCTTACTCTCTGCGGTATAGGGCTACTCGGTGGGGGTGAAACGGTCGAGGTAGTCGGCGGCGTCGAACACGCGCCCGGTCGGGTCGACCTGTACGCCGCGCTCTCGGATGAGCTGCTGGCGTTCCTTCAGCGCTGCGAGGCGCTGCGTGTAGTCGTCGTGGCTGGCCGGGTTCGGGGTGCCATGCTTCAGCGTGCTCTCGAAGTACTGGATGCGGTTGATGCACTGCACCCATTCCTGCTGCCAGTACGCCAGTAGCCCTTCGCTGGTGAGGACAAGTTCGCCTCGCGCCCATTTCTCGATCTCTTCGGGAAGGAACGACTCCGGCACGCCGGTGAATGTGGTCTGTCCTTCCGGGGGCGTCAGCAGCGCCGCGGGGCTGGTGCGCAGGAGATAGGCGATCACGGTGAGGTCGTCCACGTCGACGCGGCGATCCCCGTTCTCCAGCTTGCTGATACCGGACGGCGACAGCTTCCGTCCGGCGGCGTCGAGCGCGTCGGACATGGTGCGCAGGTCCATTCCGATCGCTTGTCGGGCGGCGCGGATGTTCGTCGCGACGTGCGCGTTAGTGACTCCGGGAGGATTGCCCCTCACCCGTTCGATTTCCATAGAGGGAACATACAACGCGGTACTTGACATTGCAAGCGGGCTCGCCTACCGTTGTTTTCGCGCTTTCTGACGACCGCGGATATGAGACGGACGGTGCGAGATGCGGACGAGCACGGTAACCATTGACGAGCTTCAGGAGTCCCGCAGCGTCGTCATCACGCGATCCGAGGCTGCTTCTGCGCTCGGTGTGGATCCGCGTACCGTCACGATCGCGATCGAGAACGGGGACATTCCCTCGGTCCGGTTGGGGCGTCGTGTGGTGATCCCGCGTGAGAAGTTCTTGCGCCTGTTCGACCCGGACGCCGGTTGAGCCGCAGGAGGGTGCGTCTCAGTTTTCGCGCATCTCCTGGTAGCGGCGCATCCAGTAGCCGGGGCGTTGGCGCTCGTGGGCGTAGGCGAGGATTCCGGGTGGCCGTCGTTTAGGAAGTAGACGACGCGGTAGTGGAACCGTTTGACGCCCTTGCTGCGCACGAGGGGCTCCCGGTCCCAGCCAGGAAATGGAGGCCACCCTTCCGGGTACTGCTCGATCGCGTCGAGCGCCTCGCGCACCTCCGCGAACAGCGCGTGACCGAGACCGGGTTCGACCTCTTCGAGCCGCTCTGCGGCGGCGAACAGCTCCGCTCCGGCATCGGGGTGCTCAGCGTGCGGGGCGGTCACTCCGCGGATGCCGGGTGCGCGGCCGCGAACCGGGCGTAGGTCTGCTCGAAGCTACCCAGATCGGCGCTGCCGCTCAGCACCTCAGCGAGCCTGGTGCCGATCTCGTCTCGCCACGCGCCGTCGACGTCGGCCTGCTCGACCGGGTCAAGACCGCCATCGAGACTCAGCAGCCCGGTGCGGATGACCGCGGCACGGTCATGCTCAGACAAAGCAAGCAATGCCCGCTCAACCTCCGCGACCTCCGGTGCCATGCGTCGAGTGTACGGCGACAGACCGACAGATGGCAGGGACATGGCGCTACCGGCTCGGGCCGAATTCTCGTCCCGTCCCGGTGCCGCCGGGACCGATCGAGGTCGCACGAGGCTGCCCGAGCTGCGTGGCTCGGGCCTCGGCCGCGACCTTCAGCTGCTCGACGGCGCGCCGCTCGGCCTCGGCACGCGCAGCGCGGTCATTGATGAGCTGTGCCGCGTCGATCACGGGCAGCGCCTCGATCGCGGCAAGGTCATGGCGGGCGGTCTTGGCCTGCTGCCGCCATCGCGAGGCTTGGGCCGCAGCGTTCGTCGGGTGGCTGCCGAGGAGGTGGCGGCGCAGCTCGGCGCGCTCTCGCGCGTGGCGTGCGATGAGCTGCTGCTGCTCGTCTCGGGCATCATCGGCGCGATCGCGCATCTCTGTGACGCGCGGGTCCGCGTCGGCCGCCTGTTGCGCAACTGACTCCGCCCACGCGGGGATGCCGGTCGAGGTTTGTGGCAGTCGTGTCCAGCGATTCAATGTGGCCGCTTCGGCTTCGCAGTGAGCGACGGTCGCCTGTGCGACGGTTCGGGCTGCGGCGCGTCGATGGAGCTGTCCGGCGCTGGCCTGGGCGCGGCTGGCTTCCCATGTCCGGTCTCGCGCGCTCAGTTCATCGGGGTCGGTCTCGGCCGCGACATGACACATTTTAAAATCGTGTGATGTCTCAGAAGTGGTGGTTGGGAGGTGGTTGATGCTCGGCCTCGCACCCGCCGCCGCCGCGTGTTCTTAGCCTCGTAGGGGCTCGTGAGTCTCTGTGTGCTACGACGCTTGGCTTGCTCGCGAGTTCGGAGTCGTGGGTGGTGGTGCGGTTCTTTGCGGCCGTGGCGGATGCGTACTGTCTGTCGGAGACGTGTTGGGCGCCATGCGAAGATTCTGGCCGGATTTGGAAGCGGGTGGCTGTGGTTGGGCAATACAGGTTGTGAACAGCGACAGTGAGATCGTTCGTCGGTCTCTGGACGAGCCGGAGGCGTTCGGCGTGCTCTATGAGAGACACGTGGGCCTGGTGTACCGATACACGATCAGCCGCGTCGGGAAGGACCTTGCGGACGACGTCACGTCGGAGACGTTTCTGGTGGCATTTCGGCGTCGACGTGGTTTCGATCCCGAGCGCGGGCAGGTGACGGCGTGGCTGCTGGGCATCGCGACGGTGCTGTTGAAGAGGCATGCCAGAGCCGAGGCCCGCGCGCTGCGCTCGGCCGCGGCTGAGGTGGCCGCCACGAGTATTCCGGCGGACGTATTCGAGGCGCTCGGTTCGCGGCTGGATGCTGAGGCGCTCGTTGGCCGCTTGGGCGAGGCGATCGCACGGATGCCGGCGAAGCACCGGGATGTCCTGCTGCTGCATGCATGGGCGGATCTGGACTATCCGGGGATCGCGCAGGCGCTGGGGATTCCGGAGGGCACTGTCGCTTCACGACTGAACAGGGCGCGCGCGAGGCTGCGCGCCGTTGCCGAGGCGGGCGGGGCCCGCGATGTGGAGGTGGAGCATGGACGAGTTGACTCTCGTGCGCGGCATGCGCAGTGAGGCGCAGATTCCCGATGAACTGGTCGGCCGGGGCCGGGTCGCACTGGCTGCGCAGATCGCTGGAGAACTCGCGCCGAAGACGAGACGGGCGCACACGGCTCGCCGCTGGTCGCTGGGCGTCACGGCTGCTGCAGCGCTGGCTGCTGCGGCCGTGGTCGCAGGAAGCCTCGGCTGGGGCAGCCATCCCGAGCAGGCATCCGCGGCACCAGTTCTGAGGCAGGCGGCTGCGGCGGTCCAGAACGAAACCGACCCTATTGTCGGCCCGGGTCAGTACCTGAAGGTGGTCGGCACGTGGTTTGCGGGAGAGACGGTCCCCCAGCCCGGCGGCGGCCAGATCGACGCGATGGGTACCTACACCCGCACGCTCTACGTTCCGGCCGACCGCTCGGGCGTATGGGTGCGGCAGGGAAGCGACTTCACGCCGACCCGCTACCTGGAATCGGATGCCAAGCAGAAGTGGAAGCCGGAATACAACGCGAGCGGATTCACTGATTCCGGAGCCGGCGGCCGGTTCAGCGGCGGGAACCTGGAACCGTTCGACCCTGCTGAGCTTCCGGATACCGGGGCGGAGGCACTGAAGTACCTGAGGCAGAAGTTCCCCGGCAATGAAGGTGCTTCGACGGACCGGCAGGTCTGGGCGAACGTCACCTCAGAGCTCGAGACAGGCCTCGTTCCCGCGAAAGCGCGCGCCGTGCTCTACGACGCGCTCGCTCGCATCCCAGACGTCACTGTCGCGAGCAAGCAGACGACCATCCACGGCGCGACCGGCACCGCCATCACGCTCAAAGGCTCCGGTTCCTCTCACGAAGTCCAGCTCGTCATTGACCCGGCCACGGGCCTGCTGGTCGGCGAGCGATGGGTGCAGGTCAAAGCCTCGGGTGCATTCCCGGTCGGCTCTATCTCTGAATCAGTCGCCATCACGTCTGAGGTGGTGGACCATGTTCCCACCCACTGACGCGGTTCCAACGGATCGTGTTGAGCCGCGGCCAGCGACCGACACCGCGATTCTCGCACCCGGCAGCACCGTGAGCATCGACATCAGCCACCTCGTCAGCGCACTGCTCGAGTGCAAAAACTGAACAGGCAGAGGGCCAGGCGTGCGTTCCCGCCTGGCCCGCTGCTGCACTCTGCTTGGTGCCGATATTGATCACTGCCCCAACCGCCGGGGCGCCGGCTCATCGACGTCTTGCAGCGGGAGGCGGAAATTCCCGGAACACACTACTTGGACTGAGGGGCTTGGTCAGTCGGCCTCTACTAGTTCGGTTATAGACCCGTGCTCGGCCTCGTGCTTCTCGACGGCGCGCTGCACGGTGGACTTGCCGACGCCGAGGACCCGGGCGATCTTCGCGTAGGCGATTCCGTCCTGGCGCATCCGCACGGCGGTCTCGGTGCGCTCGTCGGTCATCACGCTCGGCCGGCCGCCGATGCGGCCCTGGCTGCGGGCGTATTCGAGGCCGCGGCGGGTGTTGTCGCGGATCGTGGCCACGCGCAGCTGCGCGAAGACGGCCATGATCCCGACGATCGCCTCGCCCATCGGGGTCGACGTGTCAACGTTCAGCGCCGGCTCGTTGAGGCTGCGGAAGTTCAGCCTGCGACGGGCGAGGTCGCGCAGCGTTTCGATCGCCATGACCTCGCTGCCGGCGATGCGGTCGAGCCGGGTGAAGTTGATCCGATCGCCGGGGCGGGCGAAGTCGAGCAGGCGCAGCCAGTCAGGACGGTCCTCGATCCGGCTCGAGTAGCCGTGGTCGACGAAGATCCGGGCGCAGCCGGCCGCGCGCAGCTCCTCCACCTGTGCGTCGGTCTTCTGCCCGCGGGTGGGCACGCGGGCGTAGCCGAGCTCCATGCCTCCGGCGGCGTGCTCAAGCGCGGTGCTCATCGCTCTGCCCCTCCCCTGCCGTGCTCATAACCGGCCCGCGGCGGCTCGTAGGGCCGCTGCGTGCTCGGCCGGTTCTGGTACTTCACGGCGTCGGCTGCCGGCGCGTAGGGCGAGCGCTGTTGTGCCCGGCCCGGGTCCTCCTGACTCGGCACCGCCGGCGCCGGCCGTTCGGTGGCGATCGCCGTGAACACGTGCTGAATCATCTCGGGGTGTACTTCGTAGGCGCCGGCGTCCGGGATCGTCAGCCACGATGACTGGTTCCACACCTCGGCCGAGACCCGGGTGTAGTCCAGCTGGAACCGGGACTGCTCGGCCACGTGGTCGAGAAAGCGCTTGGTGGTGCGCCCGTTGCCCTCGCGGAACGGGTGGGCCTGGTTGACGTGCGCGAACACGCCGGCGATCTTCGCGCCGAACTCCTCACGGTCGAGCTCGGTCCACCTGGTGGTGCGGACCGCGGCCGCGGCGTCCTCGATGTAGCGCTCAGCGGTCGAGCGCTGCCCCCAGCTGCCGCGGTTGATGTTGGCGAAGAACGTGTCGCCCGTGGTCATGTTCACGGTGCGCAGCTGGCCGGCCCAGGGGTATACGTCTTGGAAGACGTAGCCGTGGATCGCTTTCAGGTGCTCGAGGTCGTAGGTGTGGGGGATCTTGCCGGGATCTTTCTCGAGCTCGCGCAGCCGGTCGGCGGTGTCGCCGTACTCGAGGGTGCGCAGCACGTCGGCGTCGCGCTCCTCGTAGAGGTTGACCAGAGTGCCGTCGCGGGTGACCGGGTTGAAGGTCTCCGGGTAGAAGTAGCTCTCCCAGGTAGTGAACTCGGCCACGGTCAGGCCGCGGAGTGGGCGACCTTGCGGTGGCGCTCCGCGGCCTCCCGCACGCGCCGGCGGTACTCTGCCCGGTCGATCGCGCCGCGCTCGAGGTCGGTCAGGTTCTCGACGTCCTCGCGGTTGGGCTCCCAGCCCTCGTGCCAGTTCGCGGCGAACGCCTGCACCACGGCGCGGCGCTGCAGCTCATCGAGGCCGGCGAACAGCTCGGGCCAGCGCGCCTCGAGGTCGAGGATCTGGTCAGCCATGGTGCTCCCCCTTCGCGTGGGCGTCCGTAGGCTTCAATCCTACCAAATGGCCCTAAAACGGTCTAGTGTCATTTCGGGCCATTGTGGGTTTCGGGCCGGATTTTCGGGCCGCACGGATCCGCGATTTTCCGGGATCCGCGGTTGCCGGTCTCGGATCGCCCCAGAAACGATCGTTTGCGAAACGCTGCCAGTGGCACGGAGACACGCTGACTTGACGACGACGACGCGTAGCGGCAGCGGTTCGTTTACCGGCGGGTGTTGGGGTTTTGAGCCAGGTACGTGATGCCGAGCACGACGAGGGCAATGGCCAGGATCTCGGATACGCGGGTTGCGGACAGGAACAGGGCCACGTCAATGAGCTGGATCAGCGTCAGGACGGTGGCGATCGCGAAGAGAAGCGCTAC